>NZ_JAEMUW010000020.1 GCF_016598485.1 Micromonospora coerulea
TCTCGTTGCGGCGGCCAGCATCGCCACCCGTACTCCGGGCGGCGGATCCACCACCCCGACAGCCGCTGTGCTGCCGGAGGTGGTCATGCACCGTCGAGCCGGCCGACACCTACCCGGTGCCGGCCGGTCCCGACGTGACCCCCGCCGCCCACCCCGGCCGGCGCGAGGATCAGTTGGCCCGCGGAGGCCCGCCCCACCAACCAGTGGGGAGTCGCTCGCCCCCACGGCGAGGATCCACAACACCCACCGCACACCCGGTGAACGTTAGTGGACACCGCACTAGACCTGCCCGTACTCTTTTCCAGCGATGACTTCGTCGCCCTCGGCCACGCGGGCCAACCGGTCATCGCCTTCGTCCGGGTCGAGGGATACCAGCGGCCCACCTGGCCGCAGGCTGAGGTGCCGAAGCAAGCCCACCTCGATCTTGGCGTTGATGATCTGGACACGGCGCAGGCCGAGTTGCTCGCGCTTGGCGCGACCGAGCCGCTGACCCAGCCTCAGCCGGACCGGTGGCGCGTGCTGATCGACCCCGCCGGTCACCCATTCTGCATCTCCACCAGCATCTGATCATGCCGAGGAGTGGGCGATGAGTGCCGGATCCAGGACAGGCCGATTGATGACCATGAAGGCCCAGCCCGGGCGAGGGGATGAACTGGCCGCCGCCATGCTCAGCGTCGCGGCGGGTCTACGCGACTTCCCCGGCTGCGAGGTGTATCTGATCAGCCAGGATCGTGTGGATCCGGACACCATCCATATCGTGGAGGTGTGGGCGGACGAGGCCTCAGCCCGCAGCGCGCTCGACGCTGCCCGCACCGCCACGGCCCCCGTGGGCATCGCCGATGTGTTGGCCATGCTCACCGAAAAACCGCACCGCGTCGACCTTGTCCCGCTCGGCGGGGTCGGGCTCGGCGGTGCCGCGTGACCACGCGTCGACCGGCGGCGGATCGGCCGCGTGTCCTACCCGCGCCGGACGGAGGATTCGACCCTTGAGCGGTGAACAACAGGAACTGACCGTCGTTGACGCCGACGCGTGGCGGGAGTGGCTCAGCGAGCACCACGACAGCCCGATCGGGGTGTGGTTGGTGCTCGCCAAGCGGGGTACGACCCAACCCACCAGCCTCACCTATGATCAGGCGCTTGACGAAGCCCTGGCCCACGGCTGGATCGATGGCCAGGTACAACGCCGTGACGAGATCACCTATCGCCAACGCTTCACCCGCCGCCGGACACGCAGTCCATGGTCGGCTCGCAACGTTGCCATCGTCACCCGGCTGATCACGGAGGGCAGGATGCATCCGTCCGGCATGGCCGAGGTCGACCGCGCCAAGGCCGACGGTCGCTGGGAGGCGGCCTACGCGGGGCAGGCAAGCGCCGACGTACCCGATGATCTGGCCGCCGCGCTTGCTGCGGAACCCCGGGCGAAGGCGATGTTCGACATCCTCACCTCTCAGAACCGCTACTCCGTCCTGTACCGGGTCACCAGCGCCAAACGTCGCGAGACCCGCGCCAGCCGCATCGCCCAGTTCGTCGCCATGCTCGCCCGCGGTGAGACCGTCCATCCGCAGAAACGCACCCTCAGCGACCAAAGGACACGATTGACCCGGGCTGAGCGGGAACTGGGGCATGACTAATGATCTTCAGATAACGAACGTTTCTTGAAGATCCCTTCATCAAGATCAAAGAGTGCCGGAAGCCCTTCAAAAACTCCTTCAAACCGGTGTGTGCAAAAACGTCGATGACGCCGCTTCCTGAGAGCATCGCGGGATGACCCCTGCTGTGGAACCATCGGAGCTGCTCGCCGCCGAGCCGGCGGTGTTGACCCACATCCGGATCGGCTACGCCCGGGTCTCCACCGGCGGGCAGAAGCTGGAGCGTCAGATCGACGCGCTTAAGGCCGCTGGCTGCCGGCGCATCTTCGCGGAGAAGAAGTCCGGGCGCGACAGCGACCGGCCTGAGCTGGCCGCGTGCCTGGACTTCATGACGGCCGGGGACACCACCATCTGCATCAAGGTCACCACACCCGGGCGGACGGTGCGCGTCGCGATCAGGTACTCACACGCCAAGCTGAACAGCGTCGTCGGCGCGTCGTGCTCCATCGCCCGGCCGGTAAGGAACTCCTCCGGCCGGGGCGGTCTTCCACCCGAGGTAGTCGGTGACCAGTCGCAGATGATCCGTGCGGGTCTGCGGCCGCTCGCCGTAACCGGCAACGCCCGGGTCGATCCCCAACCGGCCGGCCAGCCGTGCCACCGCTATTGATGGCGCCGTACATACCTCGTCCGGCA
The DNA here is from genome assembly GCF_016598485.1 of Micromonospora coerulea. GTDB lineage: Bacteria > Actinomycetota > Actinomycetes > Mycobacteriales > Micromonosporaceae > Micromonospora > Micromonospora coerulea. The sequence continues at coordinate 2,283 of NZ_JAEMUW010000020.1, forward strand.
CGAACCCCAGCCACGGCAACGTGCACAGCTGCACGGCCAGGCCCAGCCGGTCGGCCGGCCCGCGTCCACGCCCTGGGTCGACGAACGCCGCGTCCGCTGAGGTCAGCGTGAAGAACCGGATCGCTCGTCCTTGCCGATGTCCGGAAACGACCGCAACCGCTCCGACTGATCATCGGAGAACAGCCGCGTCGCCATCGCACACCCCTACGCCAGACCGGCAAACGGCATGAACGTAGCGGAGATCATCAGTACGACCAGCGTCGACCCCGCCAAGCGAGTATCAGCGCTGGTCAGCCATATCCGTTGGTTTTTCGGCGCGTACTACGGCGGCCCCTATATGCGGGATGACCACTGCTCAGGCGACATCAGTTGGCGGGCTTGCCGAACCAGCGGGAGAGGTGGTCGTCCAGGCCGTGCTGATCGTCGCCGATCCAGGCGACGTGGCCGTCGGGGCGTAGCAGGACGCACGGAACATCCAGTACCGCAGTGGGATCCGCGAGGTAATCGACCCGGTCTGACCAGCCGCCGACGGTCAGGCGTTCGGTGCGGTCCAGCAGCAGGCCGCGGCCGCGATGCAGCAGACCGTAGAGGTGACCCTGTTTCACGTTGATGTCGCGCAGGCGGCGGCCGAGCAGGTCGGGGCCTGCGCCGAAGTCGTAGCGGATGCCGATCGCGGTGATCTTCTCGATCAGATAGCGGTTCACCTCGTCGAAGTCCATCAGTTCGGTGAGCAGCCTGCGCACGGCCTGCGGGCCCGGTTCGGCGGACGACAGTTCCATCTGGGCGCGGGTGTTGTCCAGCACGTCCTCGGCGACCGGATGACGTTCGGCCTGGTAGGTGTCCAGCAGGGTTTCCGGCGCCCAGCCGCGGATCTGTGCGGCCAGTTTCCAGCCGAGGTTGAATGCGTCCTGAACGCCCAGGTTGAGGCCCTGTCCGCCGATGGGTGGATGGATGTGTGCCGCATCGCCGGCCAGCAGCACCCGCCCGACCCGATAACGTTCGGCTAGCCGGGTGGCATCCCCGAAGCGAGACAACCAGCGCGGGGAGTGCACGCCGAAATCGGTTCCGGCGATGGTGCGCAACTGTTGTTTGAAATCCTCGAGAGTGGGCGGTTCCGCACGATCGCTGACTCTCGGGGCGGGGACTACGACGCTATATGCCCCAACGCCTGCGGGCCGGAGCCAGAATCGCTTGTTGGTCTCACCGATTTCGGTCACCTTGGCGGCGATCTCCTCCTGCGGCACCCCCACTTCCATCTCGCCCATCAGCGTCTCGGTCCGCGAGGGCTCGCCGGGGAAGCCGACGCCGAGCAGTTTGCGCACTGTACTGCGCCCGCCGTCACAGCCGACGAGATAGCGCGAACGCAGCTGTTCCCCGTCGGCCAGCTCGACGGTCACACCCTCGTCGTCCTGCTCGAAACCGGCCACCGCACAACCGCGCCGGACCTGCACACCCAGTTCGATCGCATGTTCTTCGAGCAGGTGAACGATGACCGGCTGCGGGATGCCCAGCAGATAGGCGTACGCGGAATCCAGGCCCTCGGGCGCGGGTTTGTTGATGGCGGCGAAGAAGCCGCCGGCCGGACGCTGTCTTCCGCGTTCGAGAATGCGCTCCAGCAGCCCGCGCATTGCCATCAGCTCGATACTGCGAATATGCAGACCGACTATGCGGACGAACGACACGGGCTCGGTTTCCTTCTCCAGGACGAGTACCCGCACATCGTGCAGCCGCAGTTCGGCGGCCAGCATCGCACCAGTCGGCCCGCACCCGGCAATGATCACGTCGAACATCAGGGGCGCGCGATCGGTGCCGGAGGCCGGCGATGGGAGTCCGGGGACGTCGCCCACGGTGGAGTCGCGCTCGACCGTATCGGTCGACGACGGCTCGGCGGTGAACTGCAGAGAGTGCACAGGTGTTGCCTTTCGGGAGTGCCTTGTTGGCGAGGCGCTCCCGGCGACACCTACATCAATCGCCCGACCGTGACAGGAAGGGGGAGCACCCACATCGATACAGCGTTCATGGGTCTCACCTCCTCGGGCGGTGTCACGGGCAACTGCAAGTTACAAGCCTGAGCATCATCCCGTCCAGTCCTTTCCCCGCCACGTGATCACGACTCCGGACTGGCCCGTGCGGTTGCGGGGCGAATCCGGCGTGGCGGCCCGGCTGGTCCCGGTCACGGTCGACGGTCTGATCCTGGCGGCCCCGATGCGGACCGGATCTCGGTAGGCGCTGCGGCAGGGTGGCCAGCGGATCACCCAACCGCTCGGCGCCGTCCATCAACGGCGGCGGATCGGTGAACACCATGCCCGCGGGCCGCCGCCAGGCCGTCGTGCCGCTCCCGCCAAGGTCGACTGAGAACTCGCCAACCTCTCTCCACCGCGGCGGGCCAACTCGCCAACTCAGTTGGGAAGCGACACCGACCCGGTAGTCGCCGCGGGGGCGCCACGTCGCCTTGTCGAACCGTTGGCTCATTAGCAGATTACCGGTAATAGCAATACGGCAAAAGAAGCGGACAAACGGTCCATAAGGGTAGTGCACCATAATGACAGTTCTTGTGCATAAGGATGCAGTCTGGTGTAGATGGAATGGCCTGCGGCTCCAGGGGCGGTGCGAGGGATGTTGATCACCGCCTTGGACCAGTCGAGCTTGCCCGCGGCGTGCAACTCGGCAAGCAGGACCTCGTGCAGACGCTGCCACACGCCTGCGGCGTGCCACTCCGCCAGTCGCCGCCAGCAGGTCATGCCCGAGCCGAACCCGAGTTCCCTGCCTTACCGCAGGGCCCTTCAGGACGACCCTGACCTCCCGCAATCAGCGACATGCGCTGGCCAGCGTCCGGTGGAAGGGCCAGATGCGCGCCGGCGGGCGGTGACCATCGTGCCGGCACGGGTCGGGCCCAGGACGACGGCAGGGCGGCGAGCGCATCCGGCTACCCAGCGACGAGAGGCCCGCGTGCTATGTCCCGTTTAGGCCCCGTTACTACTCTGTTGTCGGTATTCTGGCCGGCATGAGGACAGTCGTTGCTGCCGCGCCACCCAGGCGCCACTCCGTCCCACCCTGACCGGCTGCGGCGACGTCGTCATCGTCCGGTGCGGCAGTGCGGGACCGAGCCGGCGGGCGGCCTGCCGGTCCGGCTGCCGTTGCTGGCCAGCGCCACGTCGAGGAACGCTCCGACGCCGACCTGCGCCGCGTCCGCCAGGCGAGCGATCAGGAGCAGGCGACACCGGATGTTCTCGGCTTCGCCCGGCAGGTCGCCCGGCGACGCGTGGCGACTCCCCGGCAGGAACTTCCTGTCCAGCTTCGACAGCCAGACCGGGCGCTGGTCGAGTTGCGCCGCCAACAGCGGCCCGGGGTCGCGCCCGTCGGGATCGAGCTCGTCGACCAGCAGCCCGGCGGTGTCCTTGAGGACCTGGTGAGCCCAGGGTTGGGGCAGCCGCGACAGGCGGCCGACCGCCGCCTCGAAACCGGCGTGATCCGTCTGATTGGCCGCGCGGACCGCGGCAACCACGGCGTTCCACAGTTCCTGCTCCGCCGGTGTTGGCGGGTGCCACATCACCATGTCCTCTCGTTTCCTGAGCTGGTAGGGGGTCAGGCGCCAAGACGCTCGGCACCGCCGTGACGTCACGGTCGCTGTCCCTTGCCGGGGGTGGCCGGCACGGGCCCGTAGGAGGGCGAGGCCCGTGCCGGCCGCGGTGATCACCCCAATCACCGTCTTTAGCCGGCGGCGGCTCGGCCGGATCGTGTCGGTGTCCGACCGGGCCGCGGCGGCGGCTTGTTTTCACCGGACGGTGCCCGCGTCGTGGGCGGTGTCCGGGCGGACGCCCCTGGTACGTCGAGTCAGGGCGCGTTCGCTATCGTGAGTCAATTATATGACAGATTGAACAAGTTATGGCCTATATGGGAAGATCGGAAATGCATTCTCAGCGAACCGCCGTCACCTCCTGCTGCCGCACATCCGCCGGGGCTCCGACGGTGGCATGACGCGGCGACGGGTGGGCCCGCTCCCGCCCGATCGGCCGCGGCTGGTGGGACCAGGGCAGGAGACGGGCCGGACGCCGGGCACTGAGGTCCTCGATCCAACCGAGGGCCAGCACCAGGCCGGCCAGGATCACCAGGGCCACCATCAGGTCGCCCAGCTGACCGAGCCGCCACACGCCCGTCAGGTCGGCGACGGCGAAGCAGACCACGATCGCGGCGTTGTGCCACAGATAGATGGTCAGCGCGCGGCTGTTCAGCGCCGCCACCAGCCGGTCGAGGGGCCGGATGCGGGCCAGCCAGGTCATCGGCGGGCGCACCCGCAGCAGCAGCAACACGAACCCGAGAGACCAGAACGCCTGCGCCACCGGGATGTCGTTGAGGTCGAGCCCGGCCCCGGGGTGGGTGACGAGCCAGCCGAGAGCGATCGCCAGGCACAGGGAAGCCAGGGCCAACAGGGACGGCAGCGTCAGCCGCCGCAGCTGACCGTCGCGGTGCGCGAAGCCCAGCAGCCAGCAGGCGCCGAACGTGGCCAGGTCGGTCAGCACCGACCCCACCGGCCCGTTCAGTTCCGGTGCCGCGGTCTGCAGCAGAATCACGCCGGCCAGCGGGGCGGCCAGGGACCACACCGGCCAGCGCCGGTACAGCGCCAGCGCCGCGGGGGACAGCAGCACGAACCACAGGTACGTCACCAGGTACCACAGCACGCCCGTGACGTCCGCCGCCCACTCGCTGCCCGGGGGCTGCACCACCGGGACGAGCCAGGTCAGCAGCGCCAGCCAGGCCGGCCGGTTGGACCAGCCGTGCCAGACCATCAGGGGCAGCAGCACGACGCCCAGGGCCCACAGCCCCGGTAGCAGGCGCCGGAGCCGGCTGCTGACCGCACGCTGCGGCGACCGGTCGAGCGAACTGGCCATCAGCGACCCGCCCAGCGCGAACATCACGCCCATGGCGGGGAAGGCCAAGCTCAGCCAGGCCGCGCCGAACATGTGGTAGGTGATGACCCGGCCGAGCGCGAGCGCCCGCAGCGTGTCGAACCAGCGGTCCCGGCCCGCGCGCCCGTCCGGGGCGCCACCCGACGTCGGCGACGCGGCGCCGGCCTCGTCGTCCGCCACGTCACCGGCTCGCTTGAGTTTGCGCCAGCCCAGCCCGGAGCCGGTCAGCGCGGTTACCACCGACCGGGCCAGGACCAGGTACATCAGCTGCCGGTAGGCGAACTGCTGCAACGGCAGGGTCAGCAGCGGGCGCAGCCGCTCCCGGTCGAGCCGGAAGGCCACCGCGGCGGTCACCACCTGCATGGCCAGCATCGCGACCCACGCCACGGCGGTCTTCGTCGTGTCCAGGAAGAACAGGCCGTAGAGGGCGAGCAGATCCAGCACCGGACCGAGCAGGGGCAGCGCCACACCGAACAGGGCGAGCATGGGCAGGCCGAACCGACCGAACCGGCCCGAGGCGCCCCGGTCGAACACCGCGCGGCGGTGCTTCCACATCGCCTGCATGGTGCCGTAGCTCCACCGGTAGCGCTGCCGCCACAGGTCCCCGACCGACGCGGGTGCCTCCGTCCAGGACCGGGCCCGGTCCTGGTACACCACCCGCCAGCCGGCACGCAGGATCGCCATCGTGATGTCGGTGTCCTCGGCCAGCGTGTCGCCGCTCATCCCGCCGGCGCTGACCAGGGCGCGGCGGCGGAAGGCCCCGATCGCTCCGGGCACCGTGGGAATGCAGCCCAGCATCTCGTAGAACCGACGGTCCAGGTTGAAGCCGATGACGTACTCGATGTGCTGCCACTGGCCGAGCAGCCGCCGCCGGTTGGCGACCTTGACGTTGCCGGCCACCGCGCCGATCCGCGGATCGGTGAACGGCTCGATCAGCCGCCGGATCGCGTCCGGTTCGAAGACCGTGTCCGCGTCGACGGTCACGATGATGTCGTGCGAGGCGTACAGGAGCCCGGTGTTGAGGGCGGCCGCCTTGCCGCCGTTGGGCTTGCGGATGACCCGGACGCCGTCGAGGCCCAGGGAGTCGACCAGGTCGGCGGTGCCGTCGGTCGAGCCGTCGTCGACCACGATCACCTCGATGTCCCGGTGGTCGTTGGCGACCAACGAGCGGACCGTGGCGACGATGCCGGCCTGTTCGTTGTACGCGGGCACGATCACCGACACCGGTGCGCTCACCACGCCCCAGGGCCACCGGTGCGCCCGCCGCCGCCGCGCGAGCCGGTGGGCGAGCGCCAGCAGCAGCAGCGTGCGGGCCAGCACGAGGGCCCCGACCACCACGAAGATCAGAGCGAGGCCGCGCAGGATCAGGTCCGCCAGCCGGATCGCCCAGACCACGGGGGCCGCCTGCCAGCGGTCGGCGGTCGACGCGGGGACGTTGCCGACGACGCCGGCCGTGCCCGGCCGCGCCCGGTTCACCCCGTCGCTGATCGTGGTGAACGTGTAGCCGCGCGCCTGCATCAGGGGGATGAACCGGTCCAGCGCCGCGATGGTCTGCGACCGGTCCCCACCGGAGTCGTGCAGCAGGACCACGGCCCCCGCTCCCTCGGCCGGGGTCATGCTGCGCACGATGGCGTCCACCCCGGGCCGGGCCCAGTCCCGACCGTCGAGGTCGTTCACCACGGTCAGGTAGCCGAGGCCGGCGGCCTGCCGGATCACCGGCCAGTTCGCGTCGTCGACGGCGCCGGGCACCGACGAGTAGGGGAACCGCAGCAGGCTCGTCCGGACACCGGCCGCGTCCACGATCGCCATCTGGGTCTGCGCGTACTCCATCCGCTGCCGCCATCCCGGCAGCACGCTGACGTCGGGGTGGGTGAAGGTGTGCACGCCGAGTTCGTGTCCCTCCGCGACGGTCCGTCGGGCCACGTCACGGTGCCGGGCCACCTCGGAACCGATCACGAAGAAGGTGGCCCGGGCCCGGTGCCGGCGCAGCACGTCGAGCACCCGGGGGGTCCAGGTCGGGTCCGGCCCGTCGTCGAACGTGAGGGCGATGGTCCGCGCGGGCAGCCGGTACGACCGGGCCTGGTCGCCCCGGACGTCGAGCACCGGCCCGCCGTCGAGGATGCTGCTCGGTACGGTGCCCTGGGCCTCGGCCTCACGGACGTGGTCGGGCCGGAACCGCGCGTTGGCGTACGCCTCCACCAGTAGGACGCACACCACGACCATGACCAGGGACGCGCACACGAACCGGCCGGCCCGCAGGCCGAGGCGGCCCGCACGGCGGTCGTCGGCGGGGTCGGCGGCGCGACGGTGGCGGTTCGCCACGATCATCCCGTCGCCCCCGGGCCGAGGTCAGGCATGCTGGGTACGGGGCCGACGATGGGTCCGGCGGGGGCGGACCCGGTCGGCGACGCGGCGGCTGGTGGTGTCGAGGTCTCCGGCAGCTGAGTCGGCGAGGTGGTCCGGGGCGGTGGCTCGGGGGACGGCCGGCTGAGCGGGGGCCGGCTGGGCGAGCGGCGTGGCAGGGGACCGGCCGGCGCCCGCGACGGCCGGGCCGTCCGCACCTGCGGCAACTCGGCTTCCGGGGCGGCCGGATCCGGTGCCGGGTCCACGGTGTCCTCCGGCTCCGGAGCCCGGGTCGGATACGGATCCTCCAGTGGTGACGGTGCGGCGCCGGGCGGGCCCCCGGTCCCGTCCCCCTGGGTGCCGCCGACCGAGAGCGGACCGGGCTGCGTCGGCGCGGCGGGGCCGGGGAGCAGGGCGCCCGCCGCCATCGGCAGATAGCCCAGCGAGGCGACTGCGAACAGCACCCCCGCGCGCCGGATCCGGCGGCGACGGATGCCGGTGGCATCGACGAACACCGGTTGGGCCGGTCGAGACAGGACGGCGGGGAGGGTGTGCGGGGGGTGTCCGGGCAACCCATCGAAAGACATGTCAACGGCCACCGGTCGAGGCTATGAGGAGCTTGTCAGCGTATGTCCTAGTTTGGGAGTCAGGTACTTCCACGGATGTTTCGCCATTCGAATATCCGGAAATACCGCTGATAAGGGCATCAGACCGGACAGACGTGCGTCGAGTGGCGAAAAAGGATGAACGACGCGGCGCCGGGCTCTTTGCTCCCGCACTCAGCCGTCCCCGCGCCCGTACCCGGCCCGCGCCGCGGCCACCTCGGCCGACCGTCGCTGCCGCCACCGCCGCTGCGCCTCGGCGTTGCAGACCCGGCACACCCGGCGGTACCGCCCGGTCGCCTCGTCCACCTCCCGCTCGTGGCCGTTGCGGCACCGGTGGTCGCGGCGTCGGTCGCGGCAGTTCTCCGCCCGGCTCACCTGGCGCAGATGGGTCGGCTCGATGCAGTCCGACACACCACAGCTCTGGTCGACGTCCAGGTCGGGGTCGTAGCCGCCGACGAACACCGCGAAGGCCGCGATGTGCGCCCACGCCCGCCCGGCGACCTTCTGGTGGACATCGCGCCGGGATCCGTAGCCCCGGACGATCAGGCAGCCGTCGTCGCGGCGTGCCGCGCGGGCGAGCAGGTGGGCCCGCAGGCTGTCCTCGGTGAAGTGCCGGGACAGGCCGGTGACCGCGGAGAGCACGCCCGCAGCGTAGCGGCCGTCAGCCGCGGCGGCGCCACCACCGACGCCGCCGCGGTGCCGGAACCTTTGCCTTGGGCGGCAGCGGACTAGCCGCGGGCGCCGACGCCGAGCAGCACGGCCAGCCCGAGGGCGCTGCGCGGGGCGTACGGCACCCGCCACAGCCCGCCGTGCGCGGCGCGGTACGCCTCGTCCTGCCACGGGTGTTCCTGGGCCGGGCCGCCACCGGTACGCAGGGCGTGCACGAGCAGCGCCGCCATCAGGGTGTTGCTGGTGGCCGGCTCGAACACCTCGATGCCGAACCGGTGCGCGCCCGCGTACGCGGCCGCGAGGGCCCGGTTGCGCAGCACCGACCGGGTACGCGTCGGCGGGGCGACCGTGAACGACACGGTGCTGCCGGCGTCGCGGGCCACGGTGGCGCGCCACCGCTGCAGTCGCTTGGCGAGGGCGTAGTTCGGGCCCTGCTGCGGCACCAGGCTGTCGTTGATCCCCGGGTCGGCGCCCGGCGGGTAGTTGCGGTGCAGCAGCCGCCCGCCGGAGAGCACCCGCAGCGACCGGCGGGCGAGACCACGCTGCGCGTAGCCCCGCTCGGCGTGGCGGACCGCGTCCCCGGGGACGGCGAACACGTCCGTGGGGGTGGCGAGGAACGCCAACGCCACGTCCTCGCGGTGCTGCTGGAGATGCCGGGTGAGCGCGTCCACGGCCATCGCCACCCGCACGTTGGTCGCCCCGTCGGCGTAGACGTAGTTGCCGAGCACGAGCCGGCCGTCCAGGCCGCGCAGCCATTCGGCGGCCTGCGGGAGGCGGTGCAGCAGGTCCGCGCCGGCCCCGGCGGCGAGCGCCGGGTCGTCGTCGGCCGTGCCGGGCGGCACCGGTAGGTGCAGGCGCCCGGCGTACCGGTGGGTGGTGCGCAGCAGCCGCCGCCAGATGTCCGGGCGGGGCAGGTCGACCGCCACCACGTCGCCGCCCCAGCGCAGCACGGACGGCAGCGGGCCCATCTCGGCGCCCGCGCCGAGCACCACGATGCGCTGGTCGCGCAGGTCGAGCCAGTCGGGGTTGGCCAGCACCGTGCGGACCGCCTCGGCACAGGACGGTTCGATCACGCCGGCGTCGACCCAGGCGTCGAGCCGGCGGCGCAGGTCGTCGCCGCGCAGCCGCTGCCCCCGGTACGGCACGGACAGTTCCCGCTCGGCCGGGCCGGTGCCGACGACGGTGGCGGTGTCCAGCGGTTGCCCGACGGCGGTGGTGAAGACCTCGTCCAGGGGGAGTTCCGGACCCTCCTCGGGCACGACCCGCATCCGCGCGTGCAGGGCGGCGAGGCCGTCGCGGGCGATGGTCAGCGCCGCCTCGCGGGAGAACAGCCCGGCCTCGACGAGCCGGCGGAAGTGCCCGAGGTAGCCGTGCCGCCAGTTGGTCTCGTGCTCGGCCGCGCGTGCGCCGACCGGGTCGACGGCGCGCAGGGCGTCGGCGACGACCGCGCGGCCGAGCGCGCTCGTGCTGCGCGTGCCGTCCACCATGGGGAACACCACCCCGCTCGTGCGTTCCACCGCGACTGCCCTCCTCGTCCGGCGCCGGTCCGCGGACGCCGGCTGCCACTCTGCCGCATCCGGTCCGGCCCCGCAGCGTCCCGTCCCCCGCTGCGGGCCGGATGCGGCGGTGGCAGGATCGGCGGGTCGGCGTTCACGACCGGAAGGAAGTCATGCGTTACCGCACCCTCGGCGGCACCGGAACGGTGGTGTCGAACCTCTGTCTGGGCACGATGACCTTCGGCGCGGAAACCGACGAGGCGGGCAGCTTCGCCCAGCTCGACCGGTTCGTCGACGCCGGCGGCACCTTCATCGACACCGCCGACGTCTACTCCACCGGCGTGTCGGAGGAGATCGTCGGTCGCTGGCTGCGCGACCGCCCGGGCGTGCGCGACCGGGTGGTGATCGCCACCAAGGGCCGGTTCCCGATGGGCCCCGGAGCGAACGACGCCGGGCTGTCCCGGGTGCACCTGACCCGCGCGCTCGACGCCAGCCTGCGCCGGCTCGGCGTCGAGGCGGTCGACCTGTACCAGGCGCACGCCTGGGATCCGCTGACCCCGCTGCCGGAGACGCTGCGCTTCTTCGACGACGCGGTCCGGGCCGGCAAGATCCACTATGCCGGGGTCAGCAACTTCACCGGCTGGCAGTTGCAGAAGGCCGCCCTGCTCACCCAGCACCTGCACCTCACCCCGATCGTGACCCTGCAACCGCAGTACAACCTGCTGGTCCGGGAGATCGAGTTCGAGCTCGTGCCGGTGTGCGAGAACGAGGGCATCGGCATCCTGCCCTGGTCGCCGCTGGGCGGCGGCTGGCTGACAGGCAAGTACCAGCGGGACCGCCCGCCCACCGGCGCCACCCGGCTGGGCGAGGACCCGGAGCGAGGGGTCGAGGCGTACGCCGGGCGCAACGCGCAGGAGCGCACCTGGCGGGTGCTCGACGCGGTGCGTCGGGTGGCGGAGCAGCGGGGCGTGTCGATGTCGGCGGTGTCGCTGGCCTGGCTGGCCGACCGGCCGGCGGTGACCTCGGTGATCCTCGGGGCGCGCACCACCGAGCAGCTAGACGACAACCTCACCGCCGCCGACCTGAGCCTCACCGCCGAGGAGACCCGGCTGCTGGACGAGGCGAGCGCCCCACCGGTGGCGGACTACCCGTACGGCGGGCCGGGCGTGCGGCAGCGCGGCCGGGAGTTGCCCGCCGGCTGACCGGTCACCCGGCCGGCCCGGTCGGGCCGCCCGCCTCGTCGCTGTCGAGGCGGGCGTGCAGGTGCATGTCGTGCCAGCCGTCGGCGTGGTGGCCCTCGCCGCGTTTCGTGCCCTCGGCGGCGAAGCCGGCGCGCTGCGCGACCCGGCAGGAGGCGACGTTGACCGTCGAGTGGCACAGCTCGACGCGGTGCAGCCGCAGCGCCCGGAAGCACCAGGCGGCGAGCCCGCTCAGCGCCCGGGGGGCGACGCGCCGGCCGCGTGCGGCCGGCAGCACCCAGTACGACACCTCCGCCAGGCCCTCGGCCAGGACGATCCGGCGCAGGCTGATCTGCCCGACCACCCGGCCGGCGTCGGTGACCGCCCAGCCGGCGCCGGTCTCAGCGCGCCACCGGTGCGGCCAGCCGGCGATCCACTCCGCCGCCTCGCCGTCGGTCATCGAGCGGCAGTGCCAGCGCCGGATGGCGGGGTCGGCGTAGCCGGCCAACACGCTGGCCCGGTCGGCCGGCTGCCAGGGCCGCAGTTGCAGCCCGTCGGCGGTGATCCGGGGTTGGGGCAGCGCGGCCAGTGATCCGGGCGGCACCGCGGGTCCCATGAGCAGGGGCACGGGGCGACTCTAGGCGACACCCGCCGGCCGGCGCTGGTCAGCGGCGCCGGGCGCCGGCCGGGGTCGCCGGCCGGGTGCGCTCCAGGTCGACGCCGACCAGCTCGGCGAACCGGGGGTCGACCGCCAGCAGCGGGCGCGGCCCGAACAGCGCCATCGCGTTCAGCAGCTCGTCCGTGCTCCGCTCGCTCCACGCCGGGCGGCGCTCCGGCGCCAACTCGGCGTGCGCGCGGCGCTGCCGGCGCAGCAGCCGGCGGGCGGCCGTCCCGGTCTCCGGGACCTCGCACAGCCACCAGCCGGCCAGCGCCGTGGCCAGGCAGCACAGCAGCAGGCCGGCCACGGACGCCGGGCCCCCGGCGGTACGCCCCTCGACCGCACTGTCGATCAGCCGGGTCACCCCGACGGCGGCCACGCCGAACAGCGGCAGCGTGCCGACGACCATCCGCCGCCGCTGCCGCGGGGTGAGCAGCCAACCGTCGCGGACCAGCCGGCCGACCATCCGCCGCAGGGCCCGGCCCACGGCCGGGTCGGCGAGCACCGCCGCCCAGGTCTGCGGCCGGCGCAGTGCGGCGTGCAGCGCCCGGACCAGCGGGGCAGAACCGCCGGGCGGCGGCCCGTCGACCGACAGGGTCGACAGCTCACCCAGCCGTACCACGCCGCCCCGGCGCAGCGCCGCCATGCCCACCTGGCAGGCCAGCCCGGCCCGGTCGGTGAGGTACGCCAGCTCGACGGTGCTCGGTGGCTCGCCCCGGGTACGCCAGCCGGTCAGCGCCCTGATCGCCAGGGCGAGGGCGAGCGTCCCGGCAACCGCCGCCAGATAGTCGAGGAGGAAGAGTGGACCGCTGACGCCCCAGAGCATGGCGCCAAGTATGAATCGTCGCCCGGCGCGGACCGCACCGGTGTGAGCCGCACCTCCCGGGCGAGCGCAGCCGCCTCGCCGGTGCGGTCGGCCCCCTGGTCGGTCACGGTTCGGCGCGCCCGGATTCCGGGTCGCGCCGGCCGGAGCGTGGCGATAGCGTGCCGGCAATGCGCATCCGAGAGTTCGCCGCGGCCGACTGGGACCAGGTCTGGCCGATCGTCGAGGACGTCATCACCGCCGGGGACACCTTCCCGTACGACCCGTCCTGGACGTCGGAGTTCTGTCACGACGTGTGGGTGGAACGGGCACCCGGGCACACGGTGGTGGCCGAGGCGGACGGGACGATCCTCGGCACGGCCAAGATGGGGCCGAACCGGCCCGGCCCCGGCTCGCACGTGGCCACCGCGAGCTTCATGGTGGCCAGCGCCGCCCGGGGACGCGGCGTCGGCCGGGCGCTGTGCGAGTACGCCCTGGACTGGGCCCGGCGGCAGGGGTACGCGGCGATGCAGTTCAACGCCGTGGTGGAGGTCAACGAGGCGGCGGTGGAGCTGTACCGGCGGCTCGGGTTCACCGTCATCGGCACGGTGCCGGAGGCGTTCGCCCACCCCACCCTGGGCCGGGTGGGGCTGCACGTGATGCACCGTCCCCTCTAGACCGCCCCCCACCGGCCTGTCCCGGTGGCGCGCCATCGACCAGGATGGTGGCATGAGCGAAGCGCCGATCGACCTGTCCGCCGCGCTGGCCCGTTTCGACCAGTTGTGGAGCCCGCGCATCGTCACCCGGGTCAACGACTACGACGTGCGGGTGGCCAAGGTGGCCGGCGAGCACGTCTGGCACGCTCACGACGACACCGACGAGTTCTTCCTGGTGCTCGACGGGGAGCTGCGGATCGCGCTGCGCGACGGGGGCGCCGAGCGGGAGGTGGTGCTGCCGCGCGGCGCGGTGTTCGTGGTGCCGCGCGGGGTCGAGCACCGGCCGTCCGCGCCGGGCGGCGCGTCGATCCTGATGTTCGAGCCGTCCGGCACGTCCAGCGTCGGGGACCGGCACGACCCGGTCCCCGACCACGTGGACGCCACCACCGGCCACCGACTGTGAGCGGCCCGGTCAGCGCGCGGCGGGCACCGGCTCGGCGGGTGCCGCCGGCGCGCTGACCGGCCAGCCCAGCCGGCGTACGGCGGGAACGGCGGCGGTGCCGGCGCAGGCGAGGGCGACCAGCGTGCCGGCGACGGCGAGCGGCGCCGACGGCCCCCACGCATCCGCCGCCACCGGCGCGAGGGCGTACCCGATCGGCATGGCGCCCAGGGACATCAGCCAGTCGTACGAGGTGACCCGGGCGAGCACCTGCGGCGGGAACTGGCCCTGCACCACGGTCTCCCAGACCGGGTTGAGGAACCCCAGCGCGCTCAGCGCGAGGCAGTAGGCGGCGATGACGGCGGCGGCGGGGGCGGTGACGGCGAGCAGGAGCAGCGGCGCCGCGTACGCGGCCAGGCCGAGGTTGGCGACCAGCACCGGCCGGCGTGGCCGGGCCCGCGCGGCGAGCAGCGACCCGGCGAGCATGCCGACCGCGCCGGCCTGCTGCAGCAGCACCCAGACGCCCTCCCCGCCCAGGCGCTGCACGGCGATCACCGGTCCGAGGGTGAGCAGCACCGCGGCGGCGCCGTTCCACACGCCGTGCGCGAGCAGGCTGCTCCAGAACCAGTCGCGGGAGCGCACCTCCCGCCAGCCGAGCGCCAGGTCGCTGCGCAGCGACCGGCGGGGCACCGGGACGTGCCGGACCCGGATGACCGACAGCAGCGCGGCGCTCAGCGCGAACGACAGCGCGTCGAGGACGAACGCCCAGCCGGGGCCGACGGTCCAGACCAGCAGCCCGGCCAGCGCCGGCCCGAGCAGCCGGCTGGCGTTGCCGGTGACGCCCATCAGCGCGTTGGCGCGCTGCCGTCCCTCGGCGTCGACGGTGCCGGCGACCAGCGGCGAGGAGGTGGGCATGGCGAAGGCCGAGGCGACCCCGCCGACGGCGGCGGCCGCCGCGAGGTGGGTCAGCGCCGGGGCGCCGCCGAGCAGTTCGGCGCCGACGACCAGTTGGGCGGCGCAGCGCACCAGGTCGGTGGCGATGGCCACCCGGCGGGCGTTGAAGCGGTCGGCGACCACTCCGCCGAGGGGGAGCAGGAGCAGCTTGGGCAGCATCGCGCAGGCGAGCACCACGGCGAGGGCCGCGGTCGAGCCGGTGGCGCGGAGCACGGCAAGGGCCAGCGCGGTGGGCACGACGGCGTCACCGACGGCGGAGACGGTACGGCCGAGGAAGAGCAGCCGGAAGGCGGGGAGGCGGAGTGGGTGGGTCACCCGGACACGTTACTTCGACATCGAATATTTCTGCAATGAATATTTCGGTGTTGGCGTATCGTGGCTTCCGTGACCGACCGCGACCGCACCGACCGGCACGTCGAGCGCTGGCTGCCCGTCCTGGCAGACCTCGACCCCGACGTCGAGGGCGCGGTGACCCGGATGTCGTTCCTCACCCGGCACCTGCGGGCGGTCAAGGACCGCACGCTCGCGGACCTCGACCTCCAGGCGCACGAGTTCGACACCCTGCACGCCCTGGCGGGCCGGCGGGGCCGGGCGGCACCCTCGGCGCTCGCCGGCGACCTCGACATGGCTCCCGCCTCGATCACCGCCCGGGTCGACGCCCTGCTGCGCCGGGGTTTCGTCCACCGGGTTCCCTCGACGGTGGACCGGCGCCGGGTGGACGTCGAGCTGACCGAGGCCGGCCGGGCCGCCTGGCGCGGCGCGATGGACGTGATCGGGCGCGAGGAGCACCGCCTGCTGACGGCGCTCGACCCCGACGAGCGCCGGCTGCTGTCGGACCTGCTGCGCCGCGTCATGCTGGTCGCCGAGCGGCCCACCGACTGAGCGGCACCTGGTCGAAGGACTGCCTGGGGCGGCGGCGCGGCCCTGCTGGCCGCGATCGAGGAGACGGCCCGCGCCGCCGGGGCCGACCGCATCCGGCCGGACACCCGCGTCGACCTGGTCGAGGCCCGCGCCCTGTACGCCCGGCACGGCTACGTCGAGATCCCGGCCTACAACGCCGGCCGGTACGCGGCGCACTGGTTCGAAAAGCTGCTGCCGTCCCGGGTTGACGACGGCGAGCCGGCGCGCTACATAAAGAACTGAGGACTTGAGTCACCACGGCTCAACTTGACACCTTCGGCCAGGAGAACCGAGGAGGCACGACCATGCTGATGCGTACCGACCCGTTCCGTGAGATCGACCGGCTCGCCGAGCAGTTCTTCGGCACCACCGCCCGGCCGGCGGTCATGCACCTCGACGCCTACCGCGACGGCGACTGGTTCTACGCCGCCTTCGACCTGCCCGGCGTCGACCCGGACAGCATCGACTGCACCGTCCAGCGCAACGTGCTGACCGTCCGCGCCGAGCGGCGCCGCCCCACCGGGGACAACGTCGAGCTGGTCGCCGCCGAGCGACCGATGGGCACCTTCACCCGGCAGCTCTTCCTCGGCGACACCCTCGACACCGACAAGCTCGAGGCCGGCTACGACAACGGCGTGCTCACCCTGCGCATCCCGATCGCCGAGCGGGCCAAGCCGCGGCGGATCAGCATTGCCGCCCCGGCCAACGGCAACGGGCGCAAGGAGATCAACGCCTGACGGCCGCACCGGTGGGGGCGCCCGCGTCGGGCGCCCCCACCGATTCGGCCCCCGGCGCCGGATAGAGGCCGGCCAGCGCGTGGGCGGTGGCGGCCAGCCGGTCCCGCAGCTCGGCCGGGGCCAGCACCTCCACCTCGGCGCCGAGCTTCAGCAGCTCCACCTGGGCGTGCTTGACCGACTCGATCGGCACGGCGGTCTCCAGCCAGCCGTGCTCGTCGGGCTCACCGGCGGCGGCCCGGGCCGCCCGGCTCATCGCCGGCGGGAAGACGTACGGCAGGAACTCCAGCGCGGCCACCGTCATCCGCACCCGCGCCTCGCCGCGGTAGACGCCGCGCTCGTACCGCTCGGTCCACTCCCGCCAGAACCCGGCCAGGTCGAAGTCGGCCGGCCGGTCGAACCACTCGTCCAGCAGCACCACGTCGAGGACCGCGCCGACCCGGTAGGTGCGCACCTGCTCGCCGGAGCGGGCCACCAGATACCAGCGGCCGGCCTTGAGCACCACGCCCAGCGGGGCGAGCACCCGGGTCACCTCCCGGGGGGTCTTCCACCGCTGGTAGCGGATCTCCACCAGCCGGTCCTCCCACACCGCGCGGGCCAGTGCGGTCAGGTGCGGCGTGGGCTCCGTATTCCGGAACCAGCCCGGCGCGTCCAGGTGGAACCGCTGCCGCGCCCGGCCACCCCGGTCGGCCAGCTCGTCGGGGAGCGCGGCGAGCAGCTTCAGCTCCGCCGCCGCGAGCACCGGGCCCAGCCCGAGGTCGGCCGCCGGGCCGGGCATGCCGGCCAGGAACAGCGCCTCCGCCTCCGGGGCGGTCATCCCGGTCAGCCGGGTGCGGTACCCCTCCAGCAGCTGGTACCCGCCGGTCGGTCCCCGGTCGGCGTACACCGGCACCCCGGCGGCGCCCAGCGACTCGACGTCGCGGTAGACGGTCCGCACCGACACCTCGAGGGCGTCGGCGAGCTGCTGGGCGGTCATCCGCCCCCGGGTCTGCAGGAGCAGCAGCAGGGAGACCAGCCGGCTGGCGCGCACCGGCCGACCGTAACGCCGCCCCCGGTCGGCCTCGACGCCGGGGCGGAGGACGAGACGTGACAGCGGCCACTGCCCGATTCCCGTCGGGCGCGCCTCGTCGCCATTCGCCCCGATGGCTGAGAGCCTTTCTCACATGCTGCGTCCCGACGTCCTGCCGCGAGCGGCGGCCCGGCCCGCCCTGCGGGGCGGGCCGACCGACTTCACCGAGGCGTGGCTGCGCAACCGGCGGCTGTCGGAGCACACCCGCGACGCGTACCGGCGGGACATCGCCGGCTGGCTCGCCTGGTGCGCCGGGCGGGGCCTCGACCCGCTGCGGGCGAGCTTCCTCGACGTCAACGACTACGGCCGCCAGTTGGAGTCCACGCTCGGCGCCCGCAGTGGCCGCCCCCTCACCCCGGCCACCGTGGCGCGCCGGCTGTCCGCCCTGTCCAGCTGGTACGACTTCCTGGTCAAGCTGCGCGCGGTCGACGCCAACCCGGTCTCCGGGGCGGACCGGCCGCGCATCGACCGGGACCACTCCGCCACCGTCGGGCTCACCCCGGAGGAGGTCGACGCCCTGCTCACCGCCGCCGAGGCGGACACCGGCCCGACCGCCGCCCGCAACCGCGCCACCATCGCCCTCCTGGCCGACCTCGGGCTGCGCGTCGGTGAACTGATCTCGCTGGACCTGACCGACCTGGGGGCCGAGCGGGGACACCGCAGCGTCCGGTTCGTCGGCAAGGGCGGCAAGGTCCGCCGCCGCGCGCTGACCCCCGGCACCGCCTACGCGGTGGACGCCTACCTGTCGGCGCGGGCCGCCGCGCAGGGGGTGACGGTGCCGGAGCTGACCGGCCCGCTGCTGGTCACCGCGACCGGTGCCCGGCTGGACCGGCACTCGGTGTTCCGGCTGGTGCGCCGGCTGGCCCAGTCGGCGGGCATCCCGGCCTGGGCGAAGCTGTCACCGCACTCGCTGCGGCACGCGTTCGCCACCACCGCCCGCGCCGAAGGCGTGCCGCTGGAGGACGTGCAGGACGCGATGGGCCACGCGGACCCGCGCACCACCCGCCGGTACGACCGGGACCGGCACAACCTCGACCGCGACCCGGCGTACGTCCTCTGGGCCGCCCGGGCCCGCCGGCGAGGTTGAGGCTCCGCACCCACGCGCTGACGGCACATCCGTCCCGGAAGGGTCGTAGGGCCGTCATACGGTCCGATGATGCGACACGGACTGGAGATCTCCTGCGGTGGACCGTCGGTGACCGCGTCCCTCCTCGTCGAGTTGGGGGAGCTGGCCGAGCGGGCCGGCTGGGACGGGGTGTTCTTCGAGGACTACCTGGTCTACTACGACGGCGACGATCCGCCCACGTACGACCCCTGGCTGCTGCTCACCGCGATCGCCGCGCGTACCGGTCACGTCCGGCTGGGCACCACGGTGACCTCGTTGCCGCGCCGGCGTCCGGCGAAGCTGGCCCGGGAGGTGCTCACCCTCGACCACCTCTCCGCCGGCCGGGCCACCGTCGCGGTGGGCGTCGGCGACCCGAAGGACCGGGGTCTCGCCGCGTTCGGCGAGCAGACGGACCTGAAGACGCGGGCGGCGATGCTCGACGAGGGACTGGACGTGCTGGTCGGGCTGCTCGGCGGTGACCGGGTCGTCCATCGGGGCGTCCACTACCGGGCCGACGGGGTGGCGCTGCGCCCGGCGCCGGTGCAGCGGCCCAGGGTGCCGGTCTGGGTGGGCGGCAGCATCCAGGCGAAGGCGGTGCTGCGTCGCGCCGCCCGCGCCGACGGGATCGTGCCGTACAAGCTGACCGACACCGACGGCTGGTCCGACCTCACCGCGGACGAGGTGCACGACCTGGTGGCCGCGCT
Organism: Micromonospora coerulea; assembly: GCF_016598485.1. GTDB lineage: Bacteria > Actinomycetota > Actinomycetes > Mycobacteriales > Micromonosporaceae > Micromonospora > Micromonospora coerulea. The sequence goes on from NZ_JAEMUW010000020.1 coordinate 21,502, forward strand.
GCCGGCCACCCGCGCCGACGGTCAGCCGTTCGACGTGGCGATCGGCGGTCGGCGGCGGCGCCCCGACGAACGCGCCGAACGGGCGTACCTGGCGGAGCTGGCCGCCGCCGGCGCGACCTGGTGGCTGGAGTTCGTCAAGGCCGGCGACCCGGTCGCCATGCGGGCGGCGGTCGCCCGCGGCCCGCTGCGCTGACCGGCGGCGCGGGGCTGCGCGAGCCCGGCCTGGCCGACGCCGTGTTGGCCCCCGCCGCCGGCTGCCGGTCAGCGTCGGCGGGTGCGGCTGCCCTCGCGGGCGTCGTAGTCCAGCCGGGCTTCGTCGACCTTGCCCAGGTTGGCGGTGGACCACTCGGCGAGCGTGGCGAACAGCGGCGCGAGGCTGCGGCCCAGGTCGCTGATCTCGTACTCCACCCGGGGTGGGACCTCCGGGTGGTAGGTGCGCACGACGAGGCCGTCGCGTTCCAGTTGCCGCAGCCGTTGGGTGAGCACCTTCGGGGTGATGGTGACCAGGCGGCGTTCCAGCTCGACGAAGCGCTGCCGGCCGTACTCGTGCAGCGCCCAGAGGATCGGCGTGGTCCAGCGGCTGAACACGATGTCGACCACCGGGGCGATCGGGCAGGCCTGCTCGGGGTCGACGTCCACTCGGGACGTCCAGGCGGTGGTGCTGCTCACAATCACTCCCTTGCGCCATTACTTTCCTCTAGGTACCTACTATACGCAGGAAGGTAACGTCCTCTCCGTCCAGAGCGAACGGGAGGAATTGTCATGATCGTGGTGACGGGAGCGACGGGGAACGTCGGGCGGCCGCTGGTGCGGGCGCTGGCAGCGGCGGGAGAGCCGGTGACCGCGGTGTCGCGGCAGGTGTCCGCGGCGGACCTGCCGCCGGGCGTACGGCCGATGGCGGCCGACCTGGCCGAACCGGCGGGCCTGAAGACGGCGCTCGACGGGGCGGAGGCGTTGTTCCTGCTGCTGACCGGCGACCTGCTGGCCGGCGGTGCCGACCCGGGCGGGATCCTCGACGCGGCGCGGGACGCCGGCGTGCGGCGGGTGGTCTTCCTGTCCTCGCAGGGGGTCGCCACCGGGCGGCACCCCGCCGGACTGGAGCAGGCCGTCACGGCGTCCGGGCTGGACTGGACGGTGCTGCGTCCCGGCGGATTCCATTCCAACACCCTGCAGTGGGCCGGCACGGTCCGGCAGCAGCGGCTGGTGGCCGCCCCCTTCGGCGATGTGGCGCTGCCGACGGTCGACCCGGCCGACATCGCCGAGGTCGCGGCCGTCGCGCTGCGCGCCCCCGGGCACGCCGGCCGGACGTACGAGCTGACCGGGCCGGAGCCGGTCTCGCCCCGGCGGCAGGCGGCGGCGATCGGGCAGGCGCTGGGCGAGCCGGTGCGCTTCGTCGAGCAGACCGCCGAGCAGGCCCTGCTGCGGTTCATGCCGGAGCCGGTCGTCGAGGCCACCCTCGCCATCCTGGGTACGCCCACGGCGGCCGAGCAGCGGGTCAGCCCCGACGTCGCGCGCGTTCTCGGCCGCCCGCCGCGCCCCTTCGCCGAGTGGGCGCGGCATACCGTCGACGCCTTCCGCTGACCGGCTCGCCGGGCGGCCACCCGGCCGCCCGGCGAGTGCACCTCAGCCCTGCGGGCGGGGGCAGATGCAGAACGGTTGGCCGATCGGGTCGATCAGCACCACCCAGCGCTCGCCGCCGGGCTGGAACTCCGGCTTCGCGGCACCGGCCGCCACGAACTCCTTCTCCGCGGCGGCGAGGTCGTCGACGTAGAGGTCGAGGTGGTAGCGCTTGCCGGCGGTCTCGTCGGGCCAGGCGGGCGGCGTGTAGCCGGGCACCAGCCCGAACCCGATCGAGACCCCGTCGGCGCTTATCATGGCGTACTCGGCCTGGCTGTGGGTGACTTCCCAGCCCAGGACCCGGTGGTAGAACCCGGCGTGGGCGACCGGGTCGGAGCTGTCGAGGTTGACCATGGCGAGGTCGGCGTTCACTGTCATGCGGCCAGTCTCGCCCCCGATCCTGACATCTTGTGGCAGGTATGCCGGCGGGTTTTCAGCCGAGCAGCTCCAGGTGCCGGTGGGCGTCGGCCGCGATGTCCTCGTGCCGCAGCCAGCGCCGCGCCCACAGCCGGGCGGCCGCCTCGGCCTGCTCGTCGCCCCACGCGGCGTGCTCCACCAGCAGCGCGGTGGTCAGGGCGTACGCCATCCGCAGCGCCAGCCCGCGCGCCCCCGCCACCACCTCGACGGCGGTCGGGTCGACGGTCACCTCGGCGAGGGTGCCGCGCAACTCGTCGGTGACCGCGGCGAGGGTGTCGGCCAGGGCGGGGGAGATCGGGCGGGCCAGGTCGACGGCGGCGGCGAGCCGGCGCAGCAGCGGCCCGCCGGCGTCCTCCCGGGTGACCGCGCGCAGCACGTCCAGGGCGAGCACGTTGGTGGTGCCCTCCCAGATGGGCAGCACCTGGGCGTCGCGCAGCAGCCGGGGCACCCCGGTGTCCTCGATGTAACCGGCCCCACCGAAGGCCTCCACGTACTCGCTTGCGGAGGAGACGGCGAGCCGGCCGGTGGCGAGCTTGGCCAGCGGCGCCACCACGCGCAGTTCGGCGGCGGCCTCCGGGTCGGCGCCCACCTCCACCCGGCCCAGCAGGGCGAAGGCGTGCCCGGCCAGCGCGAACGCGCCGGCCGCGTCGACCGCCAAGGCGCCCAGGGTGCCCCGGTGCAGGGGGGACTCGCCGAGCCGGCCGCCGGCGACCTGCCGGGCCTCGGCGTACGCGCGGGCGTAGGCCAGGCCGCGGCGCATGCCGGCGGCGGCGGCGGAGGCGTTGTGCACCCGGGTCACCACCACCAGGGTCATCGCCCGGACCAGGCCCGGCACGGCCGGGTCGCCGAGCGGCAGCGCGTACGCGTCGCGCAGCCCGATCTCGGCGGTGGGCAGCGCCCGGGTGCCGAGCTTGTACTTGAGCCGGTGCACGATGACCCCGGGGGCGGGCGCGTCGGGGGCGATGGTGGCCCCGGCCAGGGGCGAGTCGGCGGCGTAGCGGGGCACCAGGAACGGCGCCAGCACCCGGCTGCCCCGGCCGGCGTCCTCCGGGCGCGCCAGCGCCACCGCCATCGGCGCGTCGGCAGCGGAGCAGAACCACTTCTCCCCGGTCAGCCGCCAGGAGCCGTCGGCGGCGGGCCGGCCGATGGTGCTGGATCGGGACAGGTCGGAGCCGCCCTGCGACTCGGTCATCCACTGGCCGCTGACGATCGCGGTGTCCGGGTCGGTGGCGATCAGCCGCGGCAACCAGGCGTCCCGCACCTCGGCGTCGACCTCCGGCAGGCTCAGCAGCGCGGCGGCGCCGTCGGCCATCGCCACCGGGCAGGAGAAGGTGGCCGACTCGGGGCCGTACAGGTGCAGCAGGGCGTGCTGGACGACGCGGGCGGCGGCCCCCCAGGTGCCGCGCGCGGACTCCAGGTAGGGCAGCGCGACCACCGCGTGCCGGGCGGCGGCGGCCCGCTGGGCCTGCCAGCCGGCGGAGGTGTCGACCCGGTCGACGCGGGCACCCCACGGGTCGTAGCGGACCAGGGTGGGCGGGTGCGCCTCGGCGTCGGCGTGCGCGGCGCGCAGCGGCCCGGCCACGTCGGCGGCCAGGTCGGCCAGCCGGCCCTTGGCGGCGGCGTGCCCGGCCGGGCCGAGCTGCCGCTCCAGCCAGGATCGCAGCAGCGGGTCGCCGCTGTACGGGTCGTCGGGGGTCGGTACCGGCTGCACGTAGCGGCTCATCCGTCGCTCCTTGGAGGGTGTGCGCCGACGGTAGACGATGCCGCCGCCAGCGCGACAGGGGCAATGTGGCTGCGCGGGGACGTACCGGGCGCTTACGGTCGATGCTGATGGGCAGCGAGCAGGGATGGAGCAGACCCGCCCGGCGGCGCCGGCCGATGCGCACCGGCCTGCTGCTGGGCGGGCTCGGCGTGGGCTTCTGCCTGATCGGCGTGGCCGGCCTCGCCGTGTGGAACGTGCAGGTGGTGATGCAGGCCAACGGACCGGTGCGGGACACCGCCGACGGGTTCTTCCGGGAGGTGGCGGCCGGCGACACCGACCAGGCGTACGAGAGGCTGTGCAAGGAGGCGCGGGGCCGGTGGAGCGCGGTCGGCTTCGGCAGCTGGGTGCGCACCCCGCCGCAGGTCAGCGGCTACGAGATCACCGACGTGGCGATCTCCACCCTGCGCGGCCGCCCGCGTGCCACGGTGACCGTGCGGGTGACCCGCGACGGCGGGGCCAGCGAGGAGCGCAAACTCCCCGTGATCCAGGAGAACGGCAGGTGGCGGGTCTGCGGGGACCCGTTCTGAGGCTCAGCCGCGCGGGCCGAGGTCGCCCGAGCGGTAGTGGCGGCGGCAGAGCACCTGGTAGCGCACGTCGGCGCTGGCCACGGTGTCGCCGATGACGACCTGCGCGCCCTCGCGGGCCACCCGTCCGTCGACGACCCGGGCGTTGAGCAGCCCCTCCCGGCCGCACCAGCAGAGCACCTCCACCTGGATCCGGGCCACCTCGTCGGCGAGTTCGAACAGCCGCTGTGCGGCCGGGAACAGGCAGGAGCGGAAGTCGGTGGCCAGGCCGAAGGCGTACACGTCGACGTCGTAGTTGTCGACCAGCTCGGCCATCTGCTCGATGTGATCCAGGTCGTAGAAGGACGCCTCGTCGCAGATCAGGTAGTCCACGCGTACCCCCTCGGCCCAGGCGTCGCGGACCAGGTCGCGCAGGTCGAGGGCGTCGGTGACCTCGATGGCGGAGTGGGCCAGGCCGATGCGGGTGGTGACCTGCGGGCCCAGCGACCGGTCGATGCGGGTGGTGACCAGGCCGCGGCGGCCCTGCCGGGCGTGGTTGTAGTTCATCTGCAGGGCCATGGTCGACTTGCCGCAGTCCATCGGGCCCCAGAAGAACTTCAGGGCGGCGGCGTGCAGCGGACGCCCGTCGACGCCGCGGGCGGCGGCGCAGCCGCCGACGCGGGTGTCGTCCGGTCCCGGGAGGGGCCGGGCCAGGCAGATCGGGGCGGCAGCGGCGTGGTCGGTCACGTCGGGGCAGCCTAGTCCATCGATCGGCCCCGATCCGGGCCGTGCGTGGCCGCGCCTAGAGCACCCGGGGCGGGGTGTTGCCCGCGGCCACGATGGCGCGCCGGATCGGCACGGCGGCCAGCAGCGCGAACCCGACCACGAAGAAGATCAGCAGTGAGACCAGGCCCACCCGGTAGGAGGCGGTGAGCTGGAACACCAGGCCGAAGGCGAGCGGCCCGAGCCAGCTGGTGCCCTTGTCGCTGATCTCGTAGAAGCCGTAGTACTCGCCCTCCTTGCCGGCGGGGATGAGCTGGCTGAACAGCGACCGGCTCAGCGCCTGGCTGCCGCCGAGGACCAGGCCGATCGCCCCGCCGAGGATCATGAACGGCAGCGGCGCCTCGGCGGGCAGCCGGAACGCGGCGATGATCACACCGGTCCAGAGCACCAGGCTGATCAGCAGGGTCTTCCACGCGCCGATGCGCCCGGCGAGCGCGCCGAGCGCCAGCGCACCGCCGAAGGCGAGGAACTGCACCAGCAGGATCGTCGTGATCAGCGTGCTCTGCCCCAGCCGCAGCTCCTTGGTGCCGTACTGGCTGGCCAGAGTGATGACGGTCTGGATGCCGTCGTTGTAGACCAGGAAGGCGAGCAGGAAGAACAGCGTCAGCGGGTACGCCTTGATGTTCCGCAGGGTGTGGCCGAGCTGCCGGAACCCGTCGGTGAGCACGTTGCCGCCGCCGACCCGGGCCGCCGCGGCGGCGGCGGGGTGTTCGCGCAGCCAGCGCAGCGGCACCAGGGTGAACGCCGCCCACCACACGCCCGCGGACACGATCGACCAGCGGGCCAGGTCGAGGGTGCGCTGCGGGTTGCCCTCCTCGCTGAGCATCGTCACCGCGACCAGGTTCAGCGCGAGCAGCAGGCCGCCGCCGAGGTAACCGATGGCCCAGCCGCGGCTGGAGATGCCGTCGCGTTCGTCGGGGCCGCCGAGCTGTGGCAGGAACGAGTTGTAGACGACCATGGCCGCGCCGAAGGAGATGTTCGCGATCAGGAACAGCGCCCCGCCGAGCAGGTAGCGCTCGCCGGTGACGAAGGCGAAGGCGGTGGTGGCGGCGGCGCCGGTGAACGCGGCGGTGGCCAGCAGCCGCTTCTTGTGCATCGACCGGTCGGCGATCGCGCCCATCACCGGCAGCACGAATACGGTGAGGAAGACCGACAGCGAGATCAGGTACGGGTAGTAGGAGCCGGCGGCGACCCGGATGCCGAGCGGGTGCACGTACCCCTCGCAGCTGTCCGCGCCGAGCTCGCAGCCGGCGGCCAGTTCGGTGACGGTGGTGAGGAACGGGCCGAGGAAGACCGTGATGACGGTGGTCTGGAAGGCCGAGTTGGCCCAGTCGTAGAGGTACCAGCCCCGCCGCTCGCGGCGGGTGCTCGACGGGGGCTCGTGCAGGGTCGGGCTGACCGTCTCGGCCATCGGTTCCTCCGCCAGGTGTTCAGGCGGCCCAGTGGCCGCGGCTGCGGTAGACGTCGCGCAGCACGCCGACGTGATCGGTCATGATGCCATCCACGCCGAGATCAAGTAAGTCGTGCATGTCGGCAGGATCGTCGATCGTCCAGACGTGCACCTGCAGGCCGATCCGGTGGCAGTAGGCGAGGAACCGGCGGTCGACCACGGGGATGCTCCCGTAGCGGACCGGGACCTGGGCGGCGACCACCGACGGCGGTAGCCGCAGCGACCGTCCGTGCAGGGAGGCCATCCGCAGCCGGGCCACGCCGCGCATGCCGAGGCTGGTGGCGACCTTCGGCCCGGCCATGGCGCGCAGCCGGGTCAGTCGGGCGTCGCTGAAGGAGGCCAGCAGCACCCGGTCGACCGCGCCGGCCCGGGCGACCGTGGCGATGGTGGGTTCCACCCCGCCGTCGGCCTTGACGTCGATGTTGAAGCGAACCTCCGGCCAGGCGCCGAGGATCTCGTCGAGGCGGGGGACCACGGCGGCGCCGCCGACGCGGACCGAGGCCAGGTCGGCCCAGCGCAGGTCGGCGATGCGGCCGGACTCGCCGGTGACCCGGCGCAGGGTGGCGTCGTGGAAGATCACCGCGACGCCGTCGGCGGTGGCGTGCACGTCGGTCTCGACGTACCGGTAGCCCAGCGCGATGGCGCGGGCGAACGCGGCGGCGGTGTTCTCGTCGCCGTGGGCCGCGCCGCCGCGGTGGGCGAAGGCCAGCGGTGCGGGGGCGTCGAGGTAGCCGCAACGGGGTTGCACGCCCGGCAGTATGCCCGCCCCGGATGTCCGTCGGGTGACCGGAGGATGAGAACTCCGGCAGGTTGCCGGCTTCAAGCTTCCCTATAGGTCCCTGTCGCGCCTAGGATGGGGCGCGATGAGTGATGATGTGTACTCGGTCGAGCAGGTGGCCGACCGGTTGGGGCTGCACCCGCGCACCGTGCGCGGCTACATCCGGTCCGGCCGGCTGCGGGCGGTGCGGATCGGCAAGCAGTACCGCATCGCCCGCGCCGACCTCGACGCGCTGACCGGCGGGCCGCGGCCCGCGTCGCCCCCGCGCGCCGCCGGGCCGAGCGTGGAGGTGTCCAGCATCGTGCAGGTCGACGGCGTCGACCGGGCCGCGGCCGACCGACTGGGCACCCTCGTCCTGGCCGGGGCGAACACCAGCCACGACCCCGCGCACCCGCTGCGCGTCCAGACCGTGCACGACGAGGAGCGACAGCGTATGAAGATCGTCATTCTCGGTGGCGCCGCCGCCACCGCCGACCTGCTGCACCTGCTCGACGCCGTGCTCGCCGGCGGCAACGGCCTGCTCACCGGGGCGGCCGACGATGCCTGACACGCTGCAGGAGCGGATGGGCGTGCCGGTGCTGCTCTGCGACCCGGCCGGCCCGCCGGTGGCCACCGTGGCGGACGCGCTGGACCTGATCGGCGCGGCCTTCCTCGGCGCCGAGGTGGTCGCCGTGCCCGCCGGCCGGCTGGACCCGGGCTTCTTCGCCGTGGGCACCCGCTTCGCCGGCGAGGTGATGCAGAAGTTCGTCAACTACCGGCTGCGCCTGGCCGTCGTCGGCGACATCTCCCGGCACCTCGCGGCCAGCGCGGCCCTGCGCGCGCTGGTCCACGAGTCCAACCGCGCCGACCACGTGTGGTTCGTCCCCGACCTGGACGCGCTCGACGCCCGCCTGGCCGGGGCCGCGCCGCGGCGACGTTGATCAGGCCACCCAGCCGGCGGTGAGCGCGGTGACCGCGCGTCCGTCGAGGTCGGCGAGCTTCGCGCCGACGAACTGCCGGGCCGTGAGCGAGGTCTGCACCCGCGGTGCCGGCTCCGGGTCGGTCAGGGTCGCGACCACGGCCGCGGCCGCGTCGGCCGAGGACTGGGCCGCGGCGAACGCGCCGGCCGTGCGCTCCAGGTACGCCCGCAGCGCCGGCCCGTAGGCCCCGGCCTGCCCGACGGCGGCGTCCCGGTCGATGCCGACGTTGGCGACGAACTCGCTGGCCACCGCGCCCGGCTCGACCACGGTGACGATCACCCCGACGGTCGCGGCGACCGGGGCAAGGGACTCCATGAAGCCCTCGACGGCGAACTTCGCCGCGCAGTACGCCTCGTTGAACGGCTGCCCGACCACTCCGCCGACGCTGGTGACGGTGACCAGCCGGCCGCCGCTGTCCCGCAGGTGCGGCAGGGCGGCCCGGCTGACGTGCAGGACGCCGAAGAAGTTGACCTCCATGACGGCCCGTACGTCGTCGACGGTCTCCTGCTCCAGGGTGCCCACGTGCCCGGCGCCCGCGTTGTTGACCACCGCGTCGAGGCGACCGTGGGCGGCGATCACGTCGGCGACGCAGGTGGTCACCGAGGCCGGGTCGGTGACGTCGAGCCGGCGTACCTCGACGAGGTCGGCGACCCCGGCGGCGTCGGCGGTGCGGCGCAGCGCGTCGGCGCGCGACACGTCGCGCATGGTGGCCACGGCCCGCCACCCGGCGCGGGCCGCGCCCACGGCGATCTCCAGCCCGATGCCGGTGGACGTGCCGGTGATCAGCACGGTCGGTGAGTTCATCGCTGCTGCCTCCTCGCCGGGACGCCCTGTCCCGGCCGAAGAGTCTCATCCTTCGAGCGCACTCGAAGGCAAATCAGGCCGGCCGGTGCCGGCGGTGGACGCGGCTGGTGTCGACCGGGCGGCCCGGGTCGACGTGGCGGGGTTCGTCGGGTTCATCCGGTCGCAACGGGACCAGGTCGTCGGTGATCGCGTCGATGATCCGGTCGGTGGCCCGGCGGGCCGCCCCCGGGGTGCCGGGGGGCAGGTCGCGCAGCGTCACCGGGGCCCCGAAGTGCACCCGGATGGTCGGGCGGCGCCGCAGTGCCCGGGCCAGGCCGCGCAGCATGCCCTGGGGGGTCCGGTACGGCAGCACCTCGTGGGAGCCCCACTGGGCGACCGGGATCACCGGTGCGCCGCAGGCGAGCGCGAGCCGCGCGGCGCCGGTCTTGCCGCGCTCGGGCCACATGCCCGGGGCCAGCCCGATCCGCCCCTCGGGGTAGACCAGGATCACCGAGCCACCGGCGACGGCCGACGCGGCCATGTCGAGCGCCTGGTGCACGGAGGCGGTGCCCCGGTCCACGCGGATGTGCCCGGCGCGGCGCATCAGCGGGCCGAGCACGGCGGTGCGGAACAGTCCACCGGTGGCCATGATCCGCGGGGCGACGCCGCGGGCGCGGCACGCGGCGGCCAGCACCACGGGGTCGAACGGGCTGATGTGGTTGGCGGCCAGGATCAACGGTCCGCGGCGCAGCTCGGCCGGCACGTCGCCGGTGACCTCAAATCGGCCGAGCGCGGCGACGATGGCGCGGGCGAGCAGTTGGGCGGCGCGCCACAGCAGCGGCGGTCGCCACGGGGTCGGGTTGTCCATCAGAGCGAGATGGTCGCACGCGTCGGGGTGAGCGGGGGACCCGATCCCGGGTGAGCGGCAGAGGTGATCAGGGTCATTGGTCCCGGGCCGGATCGGGACCCCCGGCCCTGTCGGCCCTTCTACGACGCGCAGTAGTATTTACTACGTCCCGTAGTACGCACAGCTGGGGGTTTCAGGTGGACGCGTTGGACGTCGCCCGCTGGCAGTTCGGTGTCACCACCGTCTACCACTTTCTCTTCGTGCCCTTGACCATCGGACTCTCCGTGCTGGTGGCCATCCTGCAGACCATGTGGCACCGCACCGGCAACGAGCGGTACCTCAAGCTGACCAAGTTCTACGGCAAGCTGTTCCTGATCAACTTCGCGATGGGTGTGGTCACCGGCATCGTGCAGGAGTTCCAGTTCGGCATGAACTGGAGCGACTACTCGCGCTTCGTCGGCGACATCTTCGGCGCCCCACTGGCGATCGAGGCGCTGGTCGCGTTCTTCCTGGAGTCGACCTTCATCGGCCTGTGGATCTTCGGTTGGGACCGGCTGCCCAAGCGGGCGCATCTGGCCAGCATCTGGGCCGCGGCGATCGGCACCAACCTGAGCGCGTACTTCATCCTGGCCGCGAACTCGTTCATGCAGAACCCGGTCGGCTACCGGATCAACCCGGACACCGGTCGTGCGGAGCTGACCGACTTCCCGGCCGTGCTGACCAACAAGGTCGCCCTGATCACCTTCCCGCACACCCTGGCCGGCTCGTTCCTGGTCGCCGGGTCGCTGATCGTGGCAGTCGGCCTGTGGCACGTGATCCGCAACCGCGACTCCGCCGACACCGGCGCCTACCGCTTCGCCACCAAGTTCGGCTCGTGGGTGGTCCTGGTCGCCTCCGCCGCGGTGCTGTTCACCGGCGACATCCAGGGCAAGATCATGACCGACGTGCAGCCGATGAAGATGGCCGCCGCCGAGGGCCTCTACACCACCGAGAGCCCCGCCTCGTTCTCCGTGCTCACCGTCGGCAGCCTCGACGGCAGCCGCGAGCTGTTCGCCATCAAGATCCCGTACCTGCTGTCGTACCTCGGCACCGGCGACCCCAACGGCACCGTCCACGGCATCAACGACCTGCAGGCCCAGTACGCCAGCCAGTACGGCGCGGGCAGCTACACCCCGATCATCCCGGTCACCTACTGGAGCTTCCGCTTCATGATCGCCTTCGGGATGGCCGCCGCGGCGATCGCGCTGCTGGTGCTCTGGAGCCACCGCAAGGGTCGCACCCCGACCAGCAGGTGGCTGCTGCGCGCCGGCCTGGTGATGCCGGTGCTGCCGCTGTTGGCCAACTCGTTCGGCTGGATCTTCACCGAGATGGGCCGTCAGCCGTGGATCGTCTTCGGCGAGATGCTCACCCGCAACGGGGTGTCGCGCAGCGTCTCGCTGACCGAGGTGCTCACCTCGTTCACCGCCTTCACGCTGATCTACGCCAGCCTCGCGGTGGTCGAGTTCAAGCTGCTGGTCCGCTACGCCCGGGCCGGCGTGCCCGACCTCACCCCGGAGCCCGCTGACGACGCCACCGACGACGCCGAGCGCCCGCTGGCGTTCGCCTACTGATCCCGGAGCCCATCGTGGAACTGACGACCGTCTGGTTTCTCCTCGTCGCCGTGCTGTTCACCGGCTACTTCATCCTCGAAGGCTTCGACTTCGGCGTCGGCATGCTGCTGCCCGTGCTCGGCCGCGACGACCGGGAACGCCGCGTCCTGATCAACACCATCGGCCCGGTATGGGACGGCAACGAGGTCTGGCTGATCACCGCCGGCGGCGCGATGTTCGCCGCCTTCCCCGAGTGGTACGCCACCCTCTTCTCCGGCTTCTACCTGCCGCTGCTGCTGATCCTGCTGGCGCTGATCGCCCGCGGGGTGGCCTTCGAGTACCGGCACAAGCGCCCCGAGGCGTGGTGGAAGGCCCGCTGGGACCGGGCGATCTTCTTCGGCTCGCTGCTGCCGGCGATCCTGTGGGGCGTCGCGTTCGCCAACATCCTGCGCGGGGTCCCGCTGGACGGCGACCACGAGTACGTCGGCGGCCTGGTCGACCTGCTCAACCCGTACGCCCTGCTCGGCGGCCTGACCACGCTGGCGCTGTTCCTCACCCACGGCGCGGTGTTCGTCGCGCTGAAGACCACCGGCGAGATCCGCGAGCGGGCCGGCGCGCTGGCCGTCAAGCTCGGCGTCGGTACCGCCGTGGTCGCGGTGGCGTTCCTGACCTGGACGCTGACCATCCGCTCCAGCGCCGCCGCCGTCGTGCTCGCGGTCGGCGCCGCCCTCGCCCTGCTCGGTGGTCTCGCCGCCGCCCGGGTACGCCGGGAGGGCTGGGCGTTCACCGGCACCGCGGTGGCGATCGCCCTGGCCGTGGCGACCCTGTTCGCGGCGCTGTTCCCGAACGTGCTGCCGTCGACGCTGGACGCCGCCGGGACGCTCACCGCGACCAACGCCGCCTCGACCCCGTACACCTTGAAGATCATGACCTGGGTGGCGGTGGTCTTCACCCCGATCGTGCTGGCCTACCAGGGTTGGACGTACTGGGTGTTCCGCAAGCGGATCGGGGTAGTGCACATTCCGCGGCACTGATCAGCCTGCGGGCGCGGGACGCGGGGCTGGTGCGAGGGGGTCGCACCGGCCCCGCGCGGCGTTCAGGCCGTCGCCAGCTCGGCGTCCGCCCGCTGCTTGAGCAGGGTGAGGACGCGTCCGGCGACCTCCAGCTCGGCGGCGGGGATGTCCGCGTACAGCCGGGCGACGATGCCGGCGACCCCGTCGGCGACCTGCCGCTGGCGCGCCCGGCCGGCGTCGGTCAGCGCGAGACCGGATCCTCCGGACGGCAGCGTGCGGAGCAGCCCGGCGGCGCTCAGCTCGTCGATCGTCGCCTGGACCGCCGATTCGTCGACCTTGAGCGCGCCGGTCATCCGGTCGACAAGCGGGGCGTGCTCGACGGCCCCGCCCTCGGCGGCGACGGCGTTGAGCGCGAGGGACTGGAAGAAGGTGAGCCCCATGGCGGCCAGCTCGCGTTCGAGCACCGCCCGGGTGGCGTAGTGGGCCTGGCCGATGACCTGGCCGGTGAGGACGGGTGTGCGGGGCATGGTTGCTCCTTCGTTGGCTGATCCAATGTTGGTAGGGCCAACATATCAGAAATCGTGGGTGAAGCCAACGACTGCTGGTATGGTCTGCACCATGGAGCCCACCCCCGGCGCCGCGACCCCCGCCCGGCTGCGGACCACCCCGAGCTGGCTGCTCACCCAGACCGCGGCGCACGCCGCCCGCCTGGTCGCCGAGGGGCTCGGCGCGCTCGACGCCCGCGGCTACCACTACCGGCTGCTCGCCGCCCTCGACGAGTTCGGCCCGGCCAGCCAGGCCGACCTGGGCCGTCGCTGCGGCGTCGACCGCAGCGACGTGGTGGCCGTCCTCAACGAACTCGCCGCCAAGAACCTGGTCCGCCGCTCACCCGACCCCGCCGACCGGCGGCGCAACGTGATCACCCTCACCACCGCCGGCCGCCGCGAGCTGCACCGGATGGGGGACACCCTCGACCGGGTCCAGGACACCCTGCTCGCCCCGCTGTCCCCGAGCGAACGCGACGAGCTGAACAGGCTGCTCACCGCCGTGCTCGACCACCACAGCGGCCGGTAAATCGCCGCACCGCCGGCAACCCCGTCGCTAGGGTGGCCCGATGCCCGTCACCGTCCGCGAACTCACCCCCGACGACCTCACCGACCGCCTGGCAGCTCGGCCGGCTCGCGTTCGGCTCCGACCCGCAGCCGCCGCCGCCCGCCACCGCACCCGCATCCGGCCTGACCCGCTACGGGGCGTTCGACGAGCGCGGCCGGCTCGTCGGCAAGGCCGTGGACCTGCACCACGAGCAGTGGTGGCACGACCGGACAGTGCGCGCCGCCGATGTCGGCGGGGTCGCCGTCGCCCCCGAGGCGCGCGACCGGGGCGTGGCCCGCGCCCTGCTCGCCGCACTGCTGCGCGGCGCCCACGACCGCGGCGCGGCGGTCAGCGCCCTGTTCCCCACCCTCACCGCCCCCTACCGGGCCTGCGGCTGGGAGGTCGCCGGCGTCCTGCGCACCGTCGCCCTGCCCACCGCGACGCTGCCCCGGCACCGGCCCGCACCGCAGCTGCGGCTGCGCGCCGGCCAACCGGCCGACCTGCCCGCCGTGACCGCCCTGTACGAACGGGTGGCCCGCCACCGCCGCGGCCTGCTCACCCGCCGCGGTGACCTGTTCGCCCAGCCCGACAGCCTCCCGTACGATGGCCTCACCCTCGTCGAACACGACGGTGACCTGGTCGGCTACGCCGGCTGGAACCGCGGCCGCGGCTACGGCCACGACGCCGTGCTCACCGTCGAGGACATCGCCGCCAGCACCGGCGACGCCGCCCGCGCGCTGATCGGCAGCCTCGCCAGCTGGCACAGCGTCGCCCCCACCCTGCGGATCTGCCCGCTGCCCGGCGACGCCGTCAGCGCCCACCTGCCCCTGGAAGCCGGCCGGGAACACGAGCGGGACCTGTGGATGCACCGCCCCGTCGACGTGACCCGCGCCGTCGCCGACCGCGGCTGGCCCGCCCACCTGCGCGGCAGCGTCGAGTTCACCCTCCACGACGACCTCGCCGAGTGGAACAGCGGCGCCTGGCGCCTCGACGTCGCCGACGGCGGCGCCCGGCTCAGCCGGGTCACCACCGACCCCGACCTGCGGCTGACCGTGCGCGGCTTCGCCCTGCTCTACTGCGGCGCCACCGACGCCCGCGCCGCCGCCGAGGCGGGTCTGCTGCACGCCGCCACCGGCGCGGACCCGGGCCCGTTGGACCTGCTCGCCGCCGGGGGAGCGGCCCACCTGCACGACTACTTCTGACCGGTGCTGACGCCCGGGCGGCGGCCCGCGACGAGCCGCCGCCCGGGAGACCCGTCAGCGGGCGTCGCGCAGGTCCGCCAGCCGGGCCTCGATCTCCGCCAGCTCCGCGCGCAGCTTCTCGGCCTGCTGTTCCGCCTCGGCCCGCTCGGCGGCGAGGATCTGCTCCACCGCCTCCTGCACCCCCGGCACGTCGACCAGCGCCACCATCCGCAGCGCCTCCGCCGGCTTCACCACGTACGGCTTGGCGAGGGCCTTCGCGCCCTGCTGCGCCGCCACCGTCCACTCGCCGTCGGCGTACGCCAGCGTCACCGTCAGACCCGCCGGGCCCTTCGGCTTCGCCGCCTTCACCGGCCGGCGCGCCGGCTTCGCCTCCACCTGCTGCTCCACCTTCGGCTCCTCTCCCCGTGGCGCCGGCACCCGCGGGGTGTCCAGCACGAACTCCGGCTCCGCCGGCCTCGCCGGCTCCTCGACGGCCGGCTCCGGCTTCGGCTCCGCCACCTTCCGCCCCGCGCCCCGCGGCGCGACCGCCACGTCGGCGGGGGAGAAGGGCAGCTCGTCGCGGCCGAACCGCACCACCACGAACTCCTCGGACACCGCCGGATCGGTCAGCTCCACCACCTGCCCGAGCTGACCGGCCACCTGGCCTGCCGCGGCGGTGAACACCACCTTCGGCTTCCGCCCGGCCGCCAACGCCTCGCGGATGCCCTGCACCTCGTCAGTGGACAAACCCTGGCCCGCCATCACAGCCCTCTTCCGTACACCTGTTTGATTGCCGCCTTGATATCAGCCGGCTGCGACACCGCGACGATCAGGCCCCCAACGCGCGCAACGCCGCGTCGGCGTGCTCGTTCATGCTCAACTCGCTGTGCACCACCGCCAGCACCCGCCGGTCCTGGCCGATCACGAACGTCATCCGCCGCATGCTCAACGCCCCCAACGGCAGCCGCCGCCGCACCCCGAACGCCTGCGCCACCGCCCCGTCGGCGTCCGACAGCAGCGGATAGTCGAACCCGTGCCGCCGGGAGAACTCCGCCTGCTTCTCGACCGGATCGCGGCTGATCCCCACCCGCTGGGCACCCACCGCCGCGAACTCCGCCGCCAGATCGCGGAAGTGGCAGCTCTCCGCCGTGCAGCCGCGCGTCATCGCCGCCGGATAGAAGAACAGCACCACCGGCCCCGCCGCCAGCAGCTCCGACAGCCGCCGGACCCTCCCCGTCTCGTCCGGCAACGCGAAATCGTCCACCAGATCCCCGACACCCACACCCACCGCGCACCTCCGCTGATCGACCCGACGCGCGGAGCCTAGGCGATCATCCCCACACCGCCGCCACCTCGTCGGCCACCGCGGCCGCCTGCGCCCGACCGGCCCGCGCCGCACCGGCCCGCCGCGCCGGATCGAGCACGTTGCGCCCGATCGCCCGCCGCGCCGCCGCGTCCGGCGCCACCACCGCCACCCGCGCACCCCGGCGCAACGCCGCCAGCTGGGCCGACAGCCGCGGCATCGGCCCGAACGCCGACGACACCGGGGCCAGCACCACCACCGCCTCCGCGCCGGCGGCCAGGTCCGCGTTCACCGCCGAGCGCACCCCACCGTCGACGTACCGGCGGTCGCCGATCGTCACCGGCGGCCACACCCCCGGCACCGCGCAACTGGCTCCCACCGCGTCCACCAGGGACACCCCGCTGGCGGCGTCGAACGCCACGAACTCGCCCGAGGCGGCGTCCACCGCCGTGACCAGCAGCCGCCGCGTCGGCCACCGCGACGACGGCAGCCGCCCCTCGATCACCGCCCGCCGCGACGCCTCCGACGGCGTCCGCGCGGCCAGGGCCATCGCCCCGATCAGCGCCCGCGACCGCACCTCGTCGCGGGTCCGCCCCCCGGCCCACAACAGCCGCGCCACCGCGCCCATCCCGAACCGGGCCGCCACCTCACCGGTCGCCGGTCGCAGCTGCGCCGCGTACAACTGCTCCACCGGCACCCCGGAGCACACCTGCGCACCCACCACCGACCCCGCCGACGTGCCCACCACCAGGTCCGCCCCGGCCAGCTCCACCCCCCGAGCCGCCAACCCGGCCAGCAGCCCCAACTCCCAGGCCACCCCGGTCACCCCGCCACCACCGAGCACCAGTGCGCGTGTCACGTGTGATCGTCCTCTCCACCGCCGGCCGTGCCGGCCACGGTAACGTCACCGGCACCACCACGGCAGGGGAGCGGTCCATTGACTTGCGTCACCATCGTCACCGGCGGCGGACGCGGCATCGGCGCCGCCACCGCCCGCCGCCTCGCCGCGGCCGGTCACCACATCGCCATCGGCTACCGCCGTGACCACGCCGCCGCCCGGGCGGTGCTCGACGACGTCCACGCCGCCGGCGCCCGCGGCCTCGCCGTTGCGGCCGACACGACCGACCCCGATCAGGTACGGCGGCTCTTCGACGCCGCGGCCGACCTGGGCGAGCTCACCGGCCTGGTCAACAACGCCGGCGTCACCAGCCCGATCGGCCCGTTCACCGAGTTGTGCCTCGACGACCTGCGCCAGGTCGTCGACGTCAACCTCATCGGGTACGTCCTGTGCGCCCAGGAAGCCGCCCGCCGGATGACCCGCGGCGGCGCCATCGTCAACGTCTCCTCCGCCGCGGCCACCCTGGGCAGCCCCGGCGAGTACATCCACTACGCCGCGGTCAAGGCGGCCACCGACACCCTCACCGTGGGCCTGGCCAAGGAACTCGCCCCGCGCGGCATCCGGGTCAACGCCGTCGCCCCCGGCATCGTCCGCACCGACATCCACGCCCTGTCCGGCGTACCCGACCGCCCCGACAGCGCCGCCGGTCGCATCCCGCTGGGCCGCGCCGGCGAACCGGATGAGGTCGCCGGCACGATCGCCTTCCTGCTGGGCCCCGACGCCTCCTACACCACCGGCGCGGTGCTGCGGGTCGCCGGCGGCCTGTGACGACGACGGCCCGGGGCGCCTCGCCCCGGGCCGTCTCCGTCCATTGCTAGTGGGTGAACAACTTCGCGGCGGTGATCAGCGTCTGCACCACCCCGTAACCCAGCAGCACCGACACCACCAACCACGAGATCCACAACCGGGCCTGCTGCCCGCGGGGGCCTGCCTCGTTCATCGCGTGCCGCTCCTCTCCGCCGTCACCGGCTCCGTACCCTCATCCCCGCCACCGTCCGCCGGCGGCTCCTGGAACCGCTCGGGCACCGGCCGGATTAGCAGGTTCGCGAGGAACCCCACCGCCAGCAACCCGATCATCGTGAACAGCGCCGGCCGGTACGCCGCCGCCGTCAACGTGCCGGGCTTGCCCTGGGCGTCCAGAAAGCCGTTGACGATCAGCGGGCCGGCGATCCCCGCCGCCGACCACGCCGTCAACAGCCGGCCGTGGATCGCCCCCACCTGGAACGTGCCGAACAGGTCCCGCAGGTACGCCGGCACGGTGGCGAACCCGCCGCCGTAGAACGACAGGATCACGCACGCCAGCAGCACGAACAGCGCCGTGGCCGTCTGCCCGACCAGCGCCAGCAGCGCGTACAGCACCATGCCGACGCCGAGATAGACCAGGTAGATGGGCTTGCGGCCGATCACGTCCGAGGTCGACGACCAGACGAACCGGCCGGCCATGTTGAACAGCGACAGCAGCCCCACGAAGCCGCCCGCCGCCGCCACCGACACCGCCGACGTGCCGTTGTCGCGGAAGAAGTCCTGGATCATCGGGCTGGCCTGCTCCAGGATCCCGATCCCGGCGGTCACGTTGCAGAACAGCACCACCCACAGCAGCCAGAACGACCGCGTCTTGACCGCGTTCGCCGCCGACACGTTCGCCGTGGTCACCAGCGGCTTCGCCGCCACCCGGGCCGGGTCGAAGCCGGCCGGCCGCCAGTCCGCCGCCGGCACCCGCACGTTGAACACCCCGAACATCATGATCAGGAAGTAGCCGACGCCCAACGTCACGAACAACCACACCAGCGCGCCGCCCGACGCGGTCGAACCGGCGTTGGACGGGTCGTAGCCCGGGTCGTAGAACGACAGCAGCTGCCGGGACAGGGGAGAGGCCACCATGGCCCCACCACCGAACCCCATGATCGCCAACCCGGTGGCCAGCCCCGGCCGGTCCGGGAACCACTTGATCAACGTGGAGACGGGGGAGATGTACCCGATCCCCAGACCGATGCCGCCGAGCAGCCCGTACCCCAGGTACAGCAGCCACAACTGCCGCGTCGCGATGCCCAGCGCGCCCACCGCGAAGCCGGCCGCCCAGAAGCACGCCGAGACGAACATCGCCTTACGCGGCCCGTTCGCCTCGACCCAGGTTCCCGCCACCGCCGCGGACAACCCCAGCATCACGATGGCGATACTGAAGATCACCCCGATCGCCGTCTGGCTGGTGTCGAAGTGCGCGATGAGGGAGTTCTTGTACACGCTGGTCGCGTAGACCTGCCCGATGCAGAGATGAATCGCGAGCGCCGCCGGCGGAATCAGCCAACGGCTGTACCCGGGCGGCGCGACGGTGTGCCGACGATCGAGTGCGGAAAGCATGCTGCTTCCTCTCCGGAAGATGGCGAGAACCGTTCCCGATTCATGCCCCTGCCGCAGGCCGCGCCGAAACCCCTCCCGCGCCCGGCGGTCGAATTCCTGAGCCGAGCGGTCAACCCGGCGGCGCCGTCACGCCACGGAAGCCCCCGGGCTCACCTCGCCGGAACCCGCCAGCGCCGTACCGTCCCCGCCGACGTCCCGCCAGGGGATCAGCCGCAACGCCAGCCGCGCCCGGCCCGGACCGGCCAGGCGGCGGGGCCCGTACTTCGCGTCGAACAACGCGAACACCCGCGCCCGCTGCGCGTCCCCGTCGACCCGCGCCAACCGGAACCGGGTACCCGCCCAGCCGTCCACGGCCAACGGCCGGGACAACTGCACCTCCAGCGGCCCCGTGCCGTGATCGGTCAACTGGTCGACGATCGGCGAGCCGTCGATGCACCACCCGTCGACCAACGCCACGTAGTGCACCTCGCAGGACCGCAGCACCACACCGTCGTACCGCAACGCCATCGGCAGGCAGACGTACTCGGCCAACCGCCGGGTGCTCGGATGCCGTCACAGCTCGTCGAAGCGGCTCTCCACGAACTCGCCGAGCGGGCTGCCCATGAAGACCTCCAGGTGCGGTGCCGCCGACGCCCGCACCCCGATGGGGAAGAAGGAGATCAACGCCTTGTCGTCCCACCGGAACATGTGCGCCGTCGGCGACGCGTCGTAGATCCGCACCTGGAACCGCCCCCGGGTCTCGGCGTCGAGGGACTCGGCGAACTCGTTGAGCCGGCGCAGGTTGTCCACGATCACCTCGCGGACGTTCACCGGTCGGATCTCCTCGGCCCGCTGCGACGCCGCCGCCGAGTCCGGATCCAGCAGCAGCACCCGCACCAGCACGCCGTTGCCCAGCGCGGTGCGCAGGGCCCGCAGGAACCGGTCCCGTCCGGAGCCCTCGAGCAGGTGACTGCCCGTGTCCATGATCGAGACCAGCGAGGCGGCGCCCGCCACGTGCGCGCTGAACTCCTCGTCGTCGAAGCGCGGATGCTCCTCCACCCGTGACCGGCGCAACTCCTCGAACAACGGATCCACGATCGCGTACGAGAACGCCACGATCACGATGCTCGCGCCGATGTTGAGCAGCAGCTCCTGGTTGTACCCGGTCACCCCGCGGCCCCAGGTCAGCAGCGCCGCCGACAATGCCAGCAGGCCCAGGAACCCGGCCAACCGGCGGCCACGCCAGCGCAGACGCCGACGGAGGAACCCCGCGATCCGTGTGCCCACGCGTCCTCCCCACTGACGCCGTGAGATCGATGATGCCCACCACAGTGGACGGGCGCAATCACCCTCGGTGCACCGACGCCCACTCCCGGCACCCGAAGCGGGACGGGCAAGACATTCCGCCACCGCAAATCGGCGTCGCGGCATCTCGTTGACTTATGCAGGTAGCTACCTGCATAATCGTCGGGTGAGCGCAGACGCCAGCGGGATGGACGCCGTCTTCAAGGCACTGGCCGACCCCACCCGGCGACTCCTGCTCGACCGGCTACGGCAACAGAACGGCCAGACCCTGCGACAACTCTGCGAACACCTCGAGATGGCGCGCCAGTCGGCCACCCAGCACCTCGACCTCCTCCAGCAGGCCAACCTCGTCACCGTCGTGCGGCGCGGCCGGGAACGCCTCCACTACCTCAACCCGGCGCCGATCCACGAGATCGAGCAGCGCTGGATCTCCGGGTTCGACAAGCCCCGCCTGCACGCGATCAGTGCCATCAAGAACCAGGCAGAGGAGCAAGCCATGATCAACACGACCGCGTCCGCCCCGAGCTACGTCTACGTCACCTACATCCGCGCCAGCGCCGAACAGGTGTGGCAGGCCCTGACCGACGCCGACCTGACCGCGCGCTACTGGGGACACGCCAACGTCTCCGACTGGCAGCCCGACTCGACCTGGGAACACCAACGCCTCGACGGATCAGGCCCCGACGTCGTCGGACGAGTGCTCCACACCGAGCCCCCGACCCGCCTCGTCATCACCTTCGAGGCTCCCGGTGAAGAAGCAGCGGACGGACCGTCGGTCGTCACGTTCCTCGTCGAACCGCACCACGACATCGTCCGCCTCACCGTCACCCACGAGAACCTCACCGACCCGGCGATGCTCAACGGCATCTCACAGGGCTGGCCCGCCGTCCTCGCGAACCTCAAGTCGCTGCTCGAGACCGGCGAGGTCCTCCCGCACGCACCCTGGGAGATGCCCCAGTCGACCGCCAGCCAGTGGGGCGCGGCCTCATCTCGAAGCTGACCCGGCCAACGGTGCGGGTCGTCCCCAGCCCTCAACCGCGCACGCCACCGCTACCCGAAGGAACAGTCATGACGGGATCCACCACCACCCGCCTCGCCGACGGCGTCGCACTGTTCGACCAGTCCGCCAGCTACGCGCTCGACGCCATGGCCGGCATCACCGCCGCCGACCTCGACCTGCCGACGCCCTGCCCCGGCTGGGACCTGCGGACGTTGCTGCTGCACCTCGCCGGCTCCGCCGACGCCCTCGCCAACGTCATCACCACCGGCACCATGACCCTCACCGCGACACCACGACCGGACGCCGACGCCGTGGCCGTCGCGCGCGACCGGACCCACCACCTGCGCGACGCGCTGAAATCGGCGGTGCAGCGCGACACGCTCGGCCCGGCGGCCGCCGAGCACGTCCGATGGGCGACCAGCGCCGCGCACGGCGCCGCGATCGAGTTCGCGGCACACGGCTGGGACATCAGCACCACCTGCGGCGTGGACCGCCAGATCCGGGCCGGCCACGCCGGCGAACTCCTCGCCCTGTCCCGGTCCCTGATCAGCGACGACACGCGCGCTCCGCGGTTCGGCCCGCCCGTGTCCGTCCCGGCCGGCGCGACCCCGAACGACCGCCTCATCGCCTTCCTCGGCCGCCAACCGGCAACCCGCGGGTAACCGCACGAGCCGCTGCGGGGTACGCCCTGGGCCGGCGAGTTGCGGTCTCGGCCCCGTCACGCACGCTCAGGTCGAGGAAACCATCAACCTTGGCGTGCGTGACCCCGGCACCCAATGGACGCCGCACCACTATTCCATCAAACCCATTTGATATATCCTGCTGATCGTGGCGTCAACGACTCAGGTTCCCCCGGCGTTCGTGCGCTTGGCCGCCCATCCGCTGCGGTGGCGGCTGCTGACCGCACTCGCCGACAGCGACTACCGGGTCCGGGAACTGGTGACGCTGGTGGGGGAGCCGCAGAGCCTGGTCTCCTACCATCTGCGGCTGCTGCGTGACGGCGGACTGGTCACCGCCACGCGCAGCAGCTTCGACGGCCGCGACAGCTACTACCACCTGGATCTGGAGCACTGCGCCGCTGCGCTGGCCGATGCCGGCGCCGCACTGCACCCGGCGCTGCGCCGGGAGCCCGCACTGCGCGAACACCCGGTGGACCCGCGACGCTCGCCCCGCGTCGGCGTGCTGTTCGTGTGCACCGGCAACAGCGCCCGCTCACCAATCGGCGCGGCGCTGCTACGCCACCACACCGGCGGCCAGGTCGACGTGGCCAGTGCCGGCAACCGGCCCAAGCCTCACCTTCATCCCCACGCCGTACGGGTGCTGCGCGACGAGTTCGGCATCGACATCACCGACCAGCACCCCCGGCACGTGGACACGGTGACCGGCCGACGGTTCGACTACGTGATCAGCTTGTGCGACAAGGCCCGCGAGGCCTGCCCCGACTTCCCGGACCATCCCCGGCGAATGCACTGGAGCGTCCCCGACCCCGCCGCGGCCGGCGAGGCCGACTACCGCGCCTTCCAGCACACCGCGGCCGACATCGACACCCGCATCAGGCACCTGCTGCCCGTTCTCACGGCCAGCCGTCCTTGAAGGAGATTCCACCGTGACAGCACCCGAGAAGTACGCCAGTGTCCGCTACCTCGTTGACGACGTCCAGACGGCCGTCGACTTCTACACCAACCATCTCGGCTTCACCCTGAGCACCAGCGCCGCGCCCGCCTTCGCCGATGTGGTGCGCGGCCCGCTGCGGCTGCTGCTGTCCGGGCCAGCCAGCTCCGGCGCCCGCGCCACCCCCGACGACGCCACCACCGCCGGGCGTAACCGCATCCATCTGGTCGTCGACGACCTGGATGCCGAGATCAACCGACTCCGCAGCACGGGAGTGTCGTTCCGCAGCGACGTGGTCACCGGCCCCGGCGGACGCCAGATCCTGCTCACCGACCCCGCCGGCAACCTCATCGAACTGTTCCAACCCGCCCACCGGCCGGGCGCACCCACACCGGCCACCCCCTGAACCGGGACCACCACGACAAGGATTGGTGGATCCGTCCGACCGGACCGGTGCCCGCCGGCGGCGCTGGGCAACCTCCGGTGCGACGTGGCACGATCAGGCAGGTGACCAGCAGTCCCGCCGCGGCCCAGCACCTGCGCGACCTCGCGCGGCTGCGCCGCGTCCGCGACCGGATCGACCGGGAGTACGCGCGGCCGCTGGACGTCGAGGCGCTCGCCCGCGGCGTGAACATGTCGGCCGGGCACCTCAGCCGCCAGTTCCGGCTCGCCTACGGTGAGTCGCCGTACGCCTATCTGATGACCCGGCGCATCGAGCGCGCCATGGCGCTGCTGCGTCGTGGCGACCTCAGCGTCACCGACGTCTGTTTCGCGGTCGGCTGCGCGTCGCTGGGCACCTTCAGCACCCGCTTCACCGAGCTGGTCGGTGTGCCGCCGAGCACCTATCGGGCCCGGACAGCTCCCGCGACGGCGGAGATGCCGCCGTGCCTGGCGAAACAGGTCACCAGACCGATCAGGAATCGAGAAGCGCAGGTCAGGAAGCCGCAACTAGCCTGACCGCCATGGACATCACCATTCACTACGCCTTCCTCCCGCACACCGACCCGGACGCCGCCCTGACCTTCTATCGCGACACCCTCGGCTTCGAGATCCGCAACGATGTCGGATACGACGGGATGCGGTGGATCACGGTCGGTCCCCCCAATCAGCCGGGCACGTCCATCGTCCTGCACCCGCCGGCCGCCGACCCCGGCATCACCGACGACGAGCGCCGCACCATCCTCGAGCTGATCGCCAAGGGCAGCTACACCGCCATCACCCTGGCCACCAAGGACCTCGACGGCGTCTTCCACCGGCTGCAGGCCAGCGGCGCCGACGTCGTCCAGGAGCCGACCGAGCAGCCGTACGGCGTTCGCGACTGCGCCTTCCGCGATCCCACGGGCAACCTGATCCGCATCAACGAGCTGCGCTGAGCCGTGGTGAACGCCAAGGTCCGCGACCGCGAGACCCGCAAGGCCGACACGCTGGCGATGCTGGCGACCCCGGCGATCGACGTCTGGGTCGCCACCGCGTCGGCCGCAGGCGCGCCGTACCTTGTGCCCGTGTCGCTGGCCTGGGTGGACGAGCGGGTGGTGATCGCGATCGAGGGGTCCTCGGTCACCGCCCGCAACCTGACCGCGTCCGGCGAGGCCCGCCTCGCCGTCGGACCGACCCGCGACGTAGTGATGATCGACGCCGTCCTTGAGAAGGCGGTCGACGTCGCCGCCGACGATGCGCTGGGTGCGGCCTACGCCGCGCAGGCCGACTGGGATCCGCGCCCCAGCCCGGGATACGTTTTCCTGGTGCTGCGGCCCGTGCGGGTGCAGGTGTGGCGCGAGGCCAACGAGATCGCCGGCCGCACGCTCATGCGTGACGGCACCTGGCTGGTCCAGGTGGCTTCCGACTCGCCCTGCTCCTGACCCGTAGCGAGACAGCCAGGCGACGCCGACGGAGACCGCGAGGGCGGCCCCGCCTCACAGATGGAGACACGATGAGCATGGCCACGCGGACGGACACGCAGCCGCCCGCGCTCCCCGCTGCCGACAGGCACGATCTGATCCGGGTGCGCGGCGCACGGGTGAACAACCTCAAGGACGTCACCGTCGAACTGCCCAAACGCCGGCTGACGGTGTTCACCGGCGTCTCCGGCTCGGGCAAGAGCTCGCTGGTGTTCGGCACGATCGCCGCGGAGTCGCAGCGGCTGATCAACGAAACCTACAGCGCCTTCGTGCAGGGCTTCATGCCGACACTGGCGCGGCCGGAAGTCGACCTGCTGGAAGGGCTGACCACGGCGATCATCGTCGACCAGGAGCGGATGGGCTCGAACCCCCGTTCCACCGTCGGCACCGCCACCGACGCCAACGCCATGCTGCGCATCCTCTTCAGCCGGCTCGGACAGCCCCACATCGGCTCGCCGAACGCGTACTCGTTCAACGTTCCCTCCGTCCGCGCGAGCGGTGCCATCACCGTCGAGCGCGGCGCCGGCAAGACGAAGACCGAGAAGGCGACGTTCACGCGTCTCGGCGGCATGTGTCCGCGCTGCGAGGGCATGGGCTCGGTCACCGACTTCGACCTGTCCGCGCTGTACGACGACAGCTTGTCGCTCAACGAGGGCGCGCTCGCGATCCCCGGCTACAGCATGGACGGCTGGTACGGCCGCATCTTCCGCGGCTGCGGCTTCTTCGACCCCGACAAGCCGATCGGCAAGTACACCAAGAGGGAACTGCACGACCTGCTCTACAAGGAGCCGACCAAGATCAAGGTCGATGGGATCAACCTGACGTACGAGGGGCTGATTCCGAAGATCCAGAAGTCGATGCTGGCCAAGGACGTCGAGGCGCTGCAGCCCCACCTCCGCGCCTTCGTGCAGCGGGCGGTGACGTTCACGACCTGTCCCGAGTGCGACGGCACCCGACTCAGCCCGGAGGCCCGGTCGTCGAAGATCAAGGGCAAGAGCATCGCCGACGTCTGCGCGATGCAGATCAGCGACCTGGCCGACTGGGTCCGGGGACTCGACGAGCCGTCGGTGGCCCCGCTGCTCACCGGGCTGCAACACCTCCTCGACTCGTTCGCGGAAATCGGGTTGGGGTACCTCTCACTCGACCGCCCGACGGGCACCCTGTCCGGGGGAGAGGCACAGCGCACCAAGATGATCAGCCACCTCGGGTCGTCTCTCACCGACGTCACCTACGTGTTCGACGAGCCGACGATCGGGCTGCACCCGCACGACATCCAGCGGATGAACGACCTGCTGCTGCAACTGCGCGACAAGGGCAACACCGTGCTGGTCGTGGAGCACAAGCCGGAGGCGATCGCGATCGCCGACCACGTCGTCGACCTCGGCCCCGGTGCCGGCACCGCCGGCGGCGAGGTGGTGTTCGAGGGCACCGTCGACGGGCTCCGGGGCAGCGGCACGCTCACCGGGCGGCACCTCGACGACCGGGCCTCCCTGAAGCCGTCGGTGCGCACCCCGTCAGGAGCGCTCGAGGTACGCCGCGCCAGTACCCACAACCTGCGCGACGTCGACGTCGACATCCCGCTCGGCGTGCTCGTCGTGGTGACCGGCGTGGCCGGGTCGGGAAAGAGCTCGCTGATCCACGGCTCGGTGTCGGGCCGGGACCAAGTGGTCTCCGTCGACCAGGCAGCGATCAGGGGCTCACGGCGCAGCAACCCGGCGACGTACACCGGACTGCTCGACCCCATCCGCAAGGCGTTCGCGAAGGCCAACGGCGTGAAGCCGGCGCTGTTCAGCGCCAACTCCGAGGGCGCCTGTCCCACCTGCAACGGCGCCGGCGTCATCTACACCGACCTCGCGATGATGGCCGGTGTCGCCACCACCTGCGAGGAGTGCGAAGGGAAGCGCTTCCAGGCCGCGGTGCTCGAGTACACCTTCGGCGGCAAGGACATCAGCGAGGTGCTCGCGATGTCCGTCACCGAGGCCGAGGAGTTCTTCGGCGACGGCGACGCGAAGACGCCGGCGGCTCACAAGATCCTCACCCGCCTGGCGGACGTCGGGCTGGGCTACCTCAGCCTGGGCCAGCCGCTCACCACCCTCTCCGGCGGCGAGCGGCAGCGGCTCAAGCTCGCCACCCACCTGGGGGAGAAGGGCGGCATCTACGTCCTCGACGAGCCGACCACCGGCCTCCACCTCGCCGACGTCGAGCAGCTGCTCGGCCTGCTCGACCGGCTCGTCGACGCCGGCAAATCGGTCATCGTCATCGAGCACCACCAGGCGGTCATGGCGCACGCCGACTGGATCATCGACCTCGGCCCCGGCGCCGGCCACGACGGCGGCCGAATCGTCTTCGAGGGCACACCCGCCGACCTCGTCGCCGCCCGCTCCACCCTCACCGGTGAACACCTCGCGGCCTACGTCGGCACCTGACTGTCCCGTCCCATCCATCCTGGCCCACCTGGACGGGTCTGACCTGAGATGGCCCACGACAGCGAAAAGAGCCGAAGGCTGGGGCTTCTCACTATCGTGGGCCATCGCGCTGTTCGTGCTCTGATCGTGGCGGAGGCGTGGCGCCGTCACCGAAGGAGACACCGCAAGCCAGACAACGCTGGGTCACCGCCAGGCAGCCACAGGACGAGCATTACCGGCGGCGCGGCCGAGAGCCAGGAGCCGGCTGCGGAATGCCACCCCGTCCGGCCGGGTAGACACCCGCGTGGACAGCGGACCGATCGGTGACCACGGTTTCCTCGCGGACGGTCGCACCGCGGTCCTGGTGGACCGGGCCGGATCGGTAAACTGGTGGTGCCCACTACGCTTCGACGGGCCCTCCGTCTTCGGGCGGTTGCTCGACGACGACGCCGGGCACTGGTCGATCCAGCCGGAGGACCACTTCACCTCCGAACGGTCCTACCTGGACCACACGCTCGTGCTGCGTACCACCTTCACCACCCGGCAGGGCAGCGTGGCGGTGACCGACGCCCTCGCGCTGGAGCCCGGCGCACGAGGCCACGACATCGGCCTGCGCTCACCACAGGTGCTGGGCCGCGTGGTCCAGGGGCTCTCCGGCGAGGTGCCGGTGCGCGTGAACTACCGGCCACGATTCGAGTACGGGCGGGTCACCGCCTACCTGACGGGGCACGACGGCGTCGTCCACGCGACCGCCGGCGGCTGCCAGCTGAGCCTGCGCGCCGACGTCCCGCTGGAGTGCGGGCACGGTGACGCCACCGCGACCTTCACCGTCCGGGCCGGCCAAACCTACCGCTTCACCCTCGGCCACGCGCCGACCTACGATGCCGACCCGCCCGCGTTGCCCGACGCCGACCGGGTGGTGGCCGACGCCGTCGCCGGCTGGCGCTCCTGGGCCGACCTGCACGCGGACCAGTACCGCGGCCTGTTCCGCGACGAGGTGCGGCACAGCGCCCTCATCCTCCAGGGAATGACCTACCGACCCAGCAGCGCGATCGTCGCGGCGGCCACCACCTCGCTGCCCGAGGAACCGGGT
Source organism: Micromonospora coerulea (assembly GCF_016598485.1). Taxonomy (GTDB): domain Bacteria; phylum Actinomycetota; class Actinomycetes; order Mycobacteriales; family Micromonosporaceae; genus Micromonospora; species Micromonospora coerulea. Next base: position 50,126 of record NZ_JAEMUW010000020.1, read on the forward strand.
GGGAACCGCAACTACGACTACCGCTACGTCTGGGTGCGCGACTTCAGCCTCACCCTCCAGGCCCTCTGGCGGGCCGCCTGCCCCGACGAGGCCAACCGGCAGTTCACCTGGGTGGCTCGGGCCATGGGGCGCATCGGTGACGAACCGGTGCCCATCATGTACGGGGTGCAGGGGGAGCGGGACCTCACCGAGCACCCCCTCGACCACCTCTCCGGGTACGCCGACAGCCGGCCGGTCTTCGTCGGCAACGACGCCTGGAGGCAGCGGCAGTCCGACGTGCTCGGCGAGATCCTCGACGCGGCCTGGCTGATGCGCCACTACCTCGACCCGATGATGCCCGACGTGCGCCAACTGCTGCGGGACCTCGCCGACCAGGCCGTGCGCAACTGGCAGCGGCCGGACTCCGGCATGTGGGAGGCCCGCGACGCCGAACGGCACTACGTCTCGTCCAAGGTGCAGTGCTGGACGGCGCTGGACCGGGCCGTCCGCTTCGGCCCGCGGCTCGGCGACCAGACCGACGTGGCCCGCTGGGCCGCCGCCCGGGACGAGATCCGCGAGGCCGTACTGTCCCGGGGCTGGCACGAGCGGCTCGGCGCGTACACCGGGGCCTTCGGATCCGACAACCTGGATGCCTCGGTGCTGCTCATGCCGCTGGTCGGCTTCCTGCCGGCCGACGACCCGCGGATGCGCTCCACAGTGCGCGTGATCGAGCGCGAACTGTCCCACGAAGGGCTGCTGCGCCGCTGGGACGGCGACCCGGCCGGCTTCGTCATCTGCTCGTTCTGGCTGGTCAGCTGCCTGGCGCTGGCCGGTGAGGTGGACCGGGCCCACCACATGTTCAGGCGGCTCGCCGCCCGGGTCAACGACCTGGGGCTCTTCGCCGAGCAGATCGACCCGCTCACCGGGGAGCAGCTCGGCAACTTCCCGCAGGCCTTCTCGCACATCGGGCTGATCAATGCCGCCGGCCGGCTCACCGAGGCCGCCCGACGGCGCGACGCCGCGGGCCAGCCGCGACACCCCGTGCCGGCCGGTACGGAACGGACGGAAGGAGCACGCTCATGACTGGACGCCTCGCGGGGAAGGCCGCCCTGATCAACGGTTCGGACGTGGAGCATCCCTGATCGCTGCCAGGTTGTTCGCCGAGCCGCAGGCTCCATCGGCGCTATCACATCCAAGAAACTTGCGCGGTTTGTACTTTTTCGCGTTCTTTGGGCGACGGTTGGTCGAGGATGAGCGCAGGGGGAGAGCCAGGGGCGCACGAACCGAAGGAATTCGCATGCCGTCGCAGGGAGAGGAGCCGAAGTCGTGGACATGAAGCTTGAGTTCATCGTGCTGCCGGTCGCCGACGTGGAACGGGCCAAGAACTTCTACAAGGCGCTGGGTTGGCGGGAGGACATCGACATCGGCGAGGGGGATGCCCGGGTGGCGCAGCTGACACCGCCCAGGTCGGAGTGCTCGATCATGTTGGGCCGCAGCCTCACCTCGGCCGCGCCCGGCTCCTTCCAGGGCCTGTGCCTGGTGGTGAACGACATCGAGGCGGCCCGGGCCGAGCTGGTTGGCCGCGGCGTCGAGGTGAGCGAGGTGTTCCACGACGCCGGCGGTGGAATGCCGCATGCGAACGCTCAGGGACGGGTCCCTGGGCTGGCTCCGGACCGAGCGAGTTATTTCTCGTTCGCCTCGTTCAACGACCCGGACGGCAATGGCTGGTACCTCCAGGAGGTCACCAAACGCTTTCCTGGCCGGCTGTGGTGAGTGCCGGCCGGCTCTTCTCGAGGAGGAGGCTGTCACTTCTCATTCATCCTGAGCCATCCATCCTGTCCTTGACCTGCAGTGCTTGAGCTGGGCAAACACGGGTTGGCCCGGTGACAAGGCGTGTCACTAGGCCGTGGTGTTCGTGCTGGTCAGGCGGGTGCGGGTGTCGCGTGGATGACGCGGGGAGGTTCGGTGATCTTCAGCTTGGCGAACAGGGCCTTCTGGGGCTGGGACAGCTCGGTGCGCTGGCAGAAGGTGCCGGCGGCGCCGGTGAACACGCCGACGTGCAGCCGCTCGACGTCTGCGCGGATCTTGGTCCAGGTGTGGCCGGTGGTGGTCTCGGCGACGCGGATGAGTAGCAGCGCGAGCCAGCAGAGCAGGATGTGGGCGCGGATGCGGTCCTCGCGGCGGTGGAACACCGGCCGCAGGTCCAGGGTGGTCTTCATGTCGCGCCAGCCGCGTTCGACCTCGAGGAGTTGCTTGTAGCCCAGCGCGATGTCCTCGGCGGACAGTTTCGGGTCGGAGCAGCGCAGCAGGTACTTGCCGTCCAGCCGCTGTTCGGCCTTGACCGCCGCTTGATCGATGCGCGGCAGGCCGCCGGGGGTGACGCGCAGGTAGCGGTTGAGGCCGGGCTTGGTGGAGATCACCCCGCGTAGCTCGGCGCGTTTCGTGGCGCTCAGCGTGTCCGAACCGTCGATCTTGGCGGTGAGCTGGGCGATCAGCCGTTCACGCACGGCGGTGTCACGCTCGGCGGCTTCGGGGTTGAAGCAGATCACGAACCGGTCATCGGCGCCGATGTTGACTTCCTTGACCTGCAGGTTGTCGGCGACGGTGGCGTAGCGGCCCTGCCGGGCCAGGGCGGCCTCGGCCTCGGCGGTGCCGGCGCGCAGCTTCTCACCGAGGATGTAGCCGCCCGCGCCCAGCTGCAGGAACCTTCTGTTCTCCGCGGAGGCGAAGCCGCGGTCGGCGACCCAGACGATGCGGGCGAGGCTCCACTCCCGCATGTCGGTCTTGACCTGGCGGATCAGCGCCGAATCGCTGGTGTTGCCCGGCCAGCACCACACCCGCACCGGGATGCCGGTGCGGGTGACGGCCATGCCGACCACGACCTGGGGTAGGTCGTCGCGGGAGTCTTTGCTCTTGCCGTGAGTGCGAAACCCGGCCTGCTTGACCGCTGTCGGATCGTCGGCATCGACAACGGTGCCCTTGTCGTCGCGCCACAGCGGCTCGTCGGCCTCGTCGAGTTCGAAGTAGGTGCTGGTCGTGTCGAAAAACAGCAGGTCGACTTCCAGGTTGAGCAGGTCGGCGATCTGATCGTAGACGGCCCGGGTCAAGGCGGGCTCGACCTCGATGAGCTGGTCCATCGCCCGGTAGCAGGCATCGTCGGTGACGTGCGGCAGGCCGGGCAGGTGCACGTCCTGGCAGACCCACTCGGACGCGGCCAGCTTCGACGACGGCGCCAGGGCCCGGTTCGCGACCAGCGCGAACAGCACCCGTTCCACGTCGACCTCGCGGCGGGCGGAACCCACCAGCGGCTGCAGGATCTTGTCGATGCGCAGCCACCGCCACAGGCCGTCGAGCAGCCACGCCCCGCCCAGCGGCCGTGACTCGACGAACGACAACCCCGCCGGTGCGGCCGCGGCCAGGGCTTCGGCCGGGTCCAGCAGCCGTGACAGCGCATCGACCAGGCGGCGGACCCCGGCGACGTCGAGTTGGTCCTCGCGGCCGAACGAGTACAGCACCCGCGTCTTGGACGCCTTCGCCACCGGATCCCACTCGTTGTGGGCCAGCTGCAGGTAGCGGATCGTCTGCCCATCACGGGTCTTACGTGTCGACGCCTTCACGTACACGAGGCACGACCGTACACCGACTAGGAACCAAGACAAAGGTCCGCAGCTCAGCGAAGTTATCCACAGGCAGGCGTGTCACTAGGGGATTTCGCGGTTTCCACCAGGACACAACGCGCTGACCTGCACCTTCAGGCCGGCGTGCGGCAACAGGCCGCGGGCCCCGCTGCGACTGCCCAATCTGTAACGGGCAGCGGCTGACCCGTTTCCTGCGCCGGGAGCACCAGAACGAGGCGATGGCACACGCCGTGGCCGTGTGGTCCCGGATGGCCGGCGACCTGCTCGACCAACCCACCATGCGAGACCGCGGCGCGTACTGGAAAAACGTCTGCACAAGCTCCGTCGCAGAACACGCGATGATCGCCACGAGACTGCAGTTGATCGACCCGCTGCCGGCACAAAAGCCCCTCATGCAGTGGGCGACGCTGCCAGCCTGGCCGGTGGGTGAGCGCACCACGGCACCAGGCGGCGACCGGTGACCAGTCCGCGATCAGGACCCTGACAGCCCAGCAGCTCGATGCACAACCTCTGTGAACCACCACCAGGCCGGCGTCGGCTGACGGTCGGCCACCGACTCTGGCGCTAACACCACCTCAGGCCGTCCGTCCCGGTGAACAGCGACGCCGATGCCGTAGAACGACGCCTGCGACAGCGCCGCCGCCGAGTCAGGCGGCAAAGCCGCAACGATCACCATGCGCGGGCAGTACACCGCGAACCGGGACGCGGCCCGTAAGCCGCCCATCCAATCGGCGCTGCGCACCATCGCCAAGGTGGGTGTCACAGGTGGGGCAACCCGACGCGTCACCGTCGCTGCTGACCAGAGCACGGCGCCCGCGGGAAGCCGACGCAGCCGACCACGGTCGGCCGCAGACAACGCGTCCACAGGCACGGGAAGACCCAGCGGCAGATCCATCAACGTGTCGAGGACGTCGAGCCCGAGAATCGGCTCAATGCCATGGCGGTGGCGCAGTCGGCCCTGATCCTCGTCCCGCCGGTACGCAATCCAGGCTCGGCTATCGAACACGTTGACCCGGGCGACGGTGACCCCACCCGGTGGGGCCTGCGGCATGGCGCCGGCGAACCGTTCCAGGTTTACCGCAACACTCATGCCACCGCCCCCTCGTCGCTGTCCTCCACCTGAAGCATGTCCACCACGTGCCGAAGCGGGGCCCAAGCTCGGGCGCCGGTGATCGTATAGAACACCCGCCGGTCCGAGCGCGGGGGCATACGCCGGGCGAGACCCAACTCCACCAACGAGCGCAGCGGCGGGTAGAACACGCTGCCCGGCACACGGTGCGACATCGCTAGGTCGGTAACACACACTCCACCCTCGCCAGCCGCAACCAGCGCGGCAAGCAACTCGAGTCGGTACCGATGCCCAAACAAGCCAGACGAAAACCGCCGAACCCGATCCAGGTCCACCGCTTCAAAATAGCGAATCGCGAATCGCGTGTCACTTCATCAAGGCTCGGTCGACGGCGGTGCCGCCGGCGGCAGGGTCAGCGAGGGTCGAGAGGACCTCAAACCCGGCAGGGTCGCGGCGAAGCACCGGCACCTCCGCGCCCGCGCCGACGTCGCAGACGACGATGAACGCCCCGACCGGCAGTTGCAGGCCGGTCGCCAGCAAGTGCTCCGCCCGGTCTCCTCAGGGACGCCGGCGGCGGCGAGGCGGCCGGGGCGATCGCAGGACACGCGCTCGCACCGACCCGGACCGTGAACGCGTCACCGCGCTGCTCTACCGCTTCTACCGCCGCTGCGCGAACGCTGACCTGCCCGAACTCGAGCGTCTGGCCACCACCGTGCAGACCTGGTGGCCCCAGATCGTCGCATTCATACACACCGGAATCACCAACGCCGGCTCCGAGGGCACCAACCGAGGATCAAGACGGTCGCCCGCGACAGCCTACGGCGTCCGCAACCTCGTAAACCAGCGACTACGCACCCGCTGCGCCACCACCTGACGAACCCGAGGACACCTCAACCCCCGATAACTTTGCTGAGCCAGCATCACCTGACATGGCGAAGGGGCCGGGTTGGTCCCCGGCCCCTTCTGAGAGGTCGATCAGGAGGTCTTGCGCGCTGCCTCGACGATTACACGCTCCACCTTCTCGGGCTCCGAGACCATGGACAGGTGCGCGGCCTTGATCTCGGTGGTGTGCGCGTTGGCCCGCTTCGCCATGTATCGCTGGGTCGCCGCCGGGATGACGTTGTCGACTGTGCCGACTACGTCCCAGGTGGGGATCGAGGTCCAGGCCGGCGGGCCGGACGGTTCGCCCAGCGCGGAGGCGTTCAGCGGGCGTTGCCCGGCGGCCAGCATGGCACCCTTCTTCTTGGGCTCGTCGTTGGCGAAGATTTCCGGGAATAGGTCCGGTTGGATGTACGTGTCGGTGTACGAGCCCGACCCGTCCGTCGGCGACACGGTCCTGATGGCCGGGCCGACCTGGCTGCCCGGATTCAGCTCGGTGAGGCTCAGCAGGGAGTCGCCTTCGGCCGGGACGTACGCGTCGACGTAGACCAGCGCCTTGACGTTGGTGTTGCCGCGTGCCGCGTTGCTGATGAGGAAGCCGCCGTACGAGTGCGCGGCCAGAACCACCGGGCCGTCGATCGTGGCGAGGAAGTCACCCAAGTATTTCGAGTCGCTGGCGACGCCGCGCAGAGGGTTGGCTACCACGGTGACGGTGTAGCCGTCGCGCTGGAGGCGCTCGGTGACGCTGCTCCACGTCGAGCCGTCGGCCCATGCGCCGTGCACCAGCACCACGGTCGGCTTGGGACCATGGGTGGTCGACGCGGCCGCTACACCGGGGATCAGCGCGGCGACACCACCGGTCAGGGCCAAGCCGAGGGCGGCCTTGCGTAGGGAGAGTTTCATCGTGTTCCTTATCACGAGTGGGCGCCGTGCTCGGCGCCGCGTGTCTTCGCAGAACACCAGCCTCAGCCGGGGACCGGACCCTCGAAACAGATCACCTGTCCGGGCGCCCGTCGCCGCATACCGGGCGGGAGCCTCACCCGAACAGGTCAGTGGAACCGTGTTCCCGCAGCTCGGAGTGCTTCTAGCGGCCCAGTTCGGGCAGCGGTCCGGCGGCCGTGTCGTGAGACACATCGGAAGAATCGTTCAGGGTGTGCATGGCGTTGGCCAGCTGCACCCGGGAGCGGACGCCGAGCTTGGCGAAGACGGCTCGCAGGTGGGTCGCTACGGTGTTGGGCGAAAGGTCCAGCTGAGCGCCGGCCTCCCTGTTGGTGCGGCCCGCGCCGATCAGCCGGGCCACCCGCAGCTCGCTGTCGGTCAGCGCGCCCCAGCCGCTGACCGGCCGGGCTCGGGTCGCCGCCCCGGGCTTGCGGCGGCTGCCCGCCGCCTGCAGTCCTCGTTGCAGCGCACTCAGGGCCGGCTTGTTGCCGGCCTTGTCGAAGAAGTGCCACGCTTCGCCGAGCTGGCCAACGGCCTCCCGGTGCTGGCCGACGTCCAGCAGAGCGAAGCCGTGGTCGACCAGCGCGCTGGCCAGCAGCATCGGCCGCGGTCCCGCGCGCAGGATCTCGACGGCCTCGGCGAGCATTGCCAGATCGCCGTCGATGACGCCGCGCACCTGCAGCGCCAGCCCCGCGAAGCTGCGCACGCCCGGATTGCGCTCGGCGCCGATGGCAGCCAGCGCCACCGCCTCGGCGACAAACTCCGCGTCCCCGGCCGCCCGGCCGATTTGCGTGAAGACCCGCATCCACCCCGGCCACCAGGGCCAATAGCTGCGGGACTCTCGCGCGGACATCAGGTGCGGCTTCAGGATGCGTACGCTCTCAGCGACGTCACCGCGGGCCGAGGCAAGCCAGCCGCGCATCAGCACCAGGCCCGGCATCTCGACGTCGTCGCCGGCCTGGCTGTGTCGCTCGGCGCGAGCCAGGTACTCGTACGCCTTGTCCAGGTCGCCGCGGCTGAGCGAAATGGAGCTCAGGATCATCCAGCCTTCGATCGCGTACGTGTGGTTGCCCAACTCGTCACCGAGGCGCACCAGAGTCAGCGCATCGGCCTCGGCGTCGTCGAAGCGGCTCAGGTTGAAGTCCTGCCACATCTGAGCGAACAGCACGGACGGCGGCAGGGTGTCGCTGAGCCGGGCGGCGGCGAGCAGTTTCTCAGCCTCGTCGTAGCGGTCCAGCAGTTGCAGGGCGGTGATCTCCTCGCCTAGGTAGCGGGTGCCAGCCAGCTCGCGCAGGTGGCGGAAATGGGTGAGCGCCTCCGCGTGCCGGCCCTCGTTGCGGGCGACCTCGCCGAGTACCTCGGTGGCGAGTTCCTCGGCGGGACGGTCGTCGAGCCGCACCGCCTCCGTCAGGGCGGCCCGGGCGGCGGCCAGCGCGACCGATGCCGGCTCGGCGCGGGTCATGGTCAGCGCCTCGGCCGCGGTCAGCCGGGCTCGCAGATTGACGGAGACATTGGGCAGCGCGAGGGTTTCCCGGATGCGCCGGACCATGTCGGCGAGCCGTCCCATGGGCCACAGCGCGCGGGCGATCTCCAGCTGGATCCGGGCCTTGCCGTCGACGTTGGGCGTCTCGGCCAGCACATGGTCGGCGGTGAAGATCGCCTCGGCCGGACGTTGAGCGCGCACCAGGGCTTCCACGGCCTCGAGTCCGACCTCGCACCGTCCCCGATCGGCCGGGTCGAGCAGGCGTAGGGCCTTTTGAAGCAGGTCTCCTGCGGTCTCCGGGGAGCTCTGGGCAGCGGCCTGTCGCAGCACCTCGACAGCCTCGTGGTCTCCTCGCTCGGCGCTGGCCTGTACATGCGGCGCCGCGGCGATGGGTCCGTGGCCGGACGTCAGCAGGTAATGCCAGCAGCGTCGGTGCAGCGATCGCCGGTGTGAGGGCAGCAGGTCGGCGTAGACCGACTCGCGAACCAGGTCGTGCCGGAACGTGACGCGCGTCTCGGACTCGGCCATCAGCCCGGTGGCGACGACCTGATCGAGCCAGCCGGCGCGGAGCCGCTGGGTGGCCAGTCGCGGGGCATCCTCGACCGGCAGCGGCCGGCCGAGGACCGCAGCGAGCTGCACGAGCTCGCTCACGTCGGCCGGCAGCGCGGCCATCCGGCGCCGGGTGCTGATGATCAGCCCGGTGGGCACGCTGCCTTCCATCCGGCCGTGTGCCTGCTCCTGAGCTAGCCCGTCGAGCAGTTGCACGGTCAGGAAGGGGTTGCCCCCCACGCCGCGTAGCAGCTCGTACGCCCGACCGGTGGGCAGCTCACCGAGGCGCGCGACGGCCATCCTCTCGATGTCACCCGGTGCCAGCGGACCGAGCTCCAGCCGGTGCACGTGGACGCCGTCCACGGCGGAAGAGGTCAGCTCATCGATCGCGGGCCCGTGTGCCTCGCGGCTGGTCAGCAGCCATACCACCGGGGAACCGGCGAGCCGCCCGGGCAGGATGCGCAGCGCGAAGCGGCTCAGCCGGTCCACCCACTGTGCGTCGTCGATCGCGATCAGCACCGGACCTCGTGTCGCCAGTTCCTCCAGCAGAGTCGCGATGCGGTCGACCAGCCACAGATGTTGGCCGTACAGATCCGCGAGCCCGTTGAATCCGTCACTGTCGAGCAGGGGACGGGAGCCGGAGCGGAGCGCCACCAATAGCGGAGCGCCTGGCGCGATCTGGTCCATCTCCTCGGCCTTGCCGAACCCCGCCGCGAATCCCTGCCGGGTGGCCTGCTCGGCGATCGCCTGCAGCATCGCCGTCTTACCGATCCCGGCCTCGCCGGTGACCAAAATGATCGTGCCCTGCCCGGTGTGCGCCGCTGCCCGCAGCGCCGCAATGGCCCGGGACAGCTCGGCGCCCCGCCCCTCAAGCTCGATCCCCGCCACGCGCTGACCTTATCAGTCTTGTTACGAGACCGACTCCGTGAAGCGGCCGTCCGTGGGCTCGACCTCACCACACTCCACGCAGGTCAGGACCGCGCGCACCGCGTGCTGCGCCGCGCCGTGTACGGCGACCTGCTCCGGCTCGCCGGGCATCCACTTGTCGCCCCACTGCATCAGCGCCACCAGCACCGGCAGCAGCTCCTGGCCGCGCTCGGTGAGGTGATACTCGAAGCGGGCCGGGCGGTCCTGATACCGCTCCTGACGAACCACCTCACCGTCGATCAACACACCGAGCCGCTCGGTCAGGATGCTGCGGCTGATCCCGGTCCGGTCGAGGATCCGCTCGAAGCGGCGATGGCCGTGGAAGATCTCGCGCAGGATCACCGGCGTCCACCATTCGCCGACGACGTCGAGGGACCGGGCGATCGAGCAGGGCAGATGGCCGACGGACGAGCGCTTCATGGCTGCACATTACTCCAGCTCACGACGCGAACGGATGAAGCCGTGGAGGCGGCCACCGGCCAGCGATCGCCGCGGTCGCGCCACCGGCTGATCCGTTGAGGTGATTCCCGGCAAAGCGGGCCCTGATCTGCTGGGAGCATGTTTCCAGGACGTAACGAGGTGCCCAACTTTTTCGGACGTGGCGAGGAACTCGGCGCCGCTCGGGCAATTCTGCGCCGGACTCGAGCCACAGGGACCGGCGCGGTCATCGCGGTCACGGGTGAGGCGGGCATTGGCAAGACCGCGCTCATCACGGAGCTCCGGCAGTGGGCGGCCGGCGACGGCTTCGCCACCGGGCACGAGGCAGCCCAGGAATCCGGCAACATCGCGCCGCTCGCGCCCCTGCTCACCGCTCTACGCTCGGGGCCGGCGCCGGTGCTGTCACAGGCCGACTTCGGCGCGCTCGCGGCACACGCCGCTCTGCCGATCTGGCTCGTCGACCGGCTCACCGACCAGTTGCGGGCACGGGCCACCGTGACCCCGATCCTCATCTGCGTCGAAGACCTCCAGTGGGCCGACGCGGTCACCCGGTACGCCCTTCGCGTCCTGCCCGCTCAGCTCGTCAGCTCGCCCATCGCCTGGCTGCTCTCCAGCCGGCTGCCCATTGACGCGCTCGCGGACGACGTCGCGGTGCACGCGATCCCCCTCGGCCCGTTGCCGCTCTCCGTGGCCGGGGCGGGTGGAAATCCTCTGCTCGCTGTCGCGCTGGCGCAGGGACGGCTGACCGAAGCGGTGCGACACATGCTGAGCGCGCTGCCGCCGGCCGCCATGAAGCTGCTCAGCACGGCCGCGGCGCTCGGGCCCTCGTCCACCGTCGACTCGCTCGGCGCGCCACCGGACCGTCACGCGCTCGCCCGGCTCGTACGCGAAGGGTTCCTCGCCGACGACGGGGAACGTCTGCACTTCCGTCACGAGCTGCTCAGGCAGGTCCTGCTCATCTGGATGGATTAGCCTCCGACGCGGTCTTCCGGCCCGGCCGCAGGCACGCCCTGATCCGGTCAGGTGATCCGCCCGCGCGCCCGTCGCGGTTTGCTGAAACGGCACACCGCTACGGGAGGAAACCGACATGCCGACCATTACCACCGCCGACGGCGCCGAGATTTTCTACAAGGACTGGGGCGGCGGGCAACCGGTGGTCTTCAGCCACGGCTGGCCGTTGAACGCCGATATCTGGGACAACCAGCTCCAGGTCGTGGCCGACCACGGCTACCGGGGTATCGCGCACGACCGTCGCGGGCACGGCCGCTCCAGTCAGACGTGGGCCGGCAACGACATGGACACGTACGCCGACGACCTCGCCGCGCTCATCGACACCCTCGACCTGCACAACGTCGTGCTGGTCGGACACTCAACCGGCGGCGGCGAGGTCGCCCGCTACCTCGGCCGGCACGGCACCTCCCGCGTCGCCAAGGTGGTGCTGCGCGGCGCGGTCGTCCCGCACCTGCTGGGCACGGCCGAGGACCCGGGCGGCGCTCCGATGGCGGTCTTCGACCAGCTGCGGGCCGGGCTCGGCGATCGCTCGGAGTTCTACCGCGGTCTAGCCGAGCCGTTCTACGGCAACAACCGGCCCGGCGCGGAGGTCTCGCAGGGTGTACGCGACGCGTTCTGGCTGATCAGCATGACAGTCGGGCTCAAAGCCGCGTACGACTGCATCGCCGCGTTCTCCGAGACCGACATGACCAGGGACCTGCGCGGCATCGACGTGCCGGTGTTGCTCTCGCACGGCGACGACGACCAGATCGTGCCGATCCAGGCCTCGTCGGAGCGCTCGATCAAGCTGCTGCCTAACGCCACCCTGCACGTTCACCCAGGTGCCCCGCACGGCCTGGTGGGCCGTTTCGAGCAGGATTTCAACCAGGAGCTCCTCGACTTCATCAAGAGCTGAGATCGGCCGGCCGGCGCCGAGCGGCGCCGGCCGCCATCGCGGCCTTGACTCGCCGACGTGCGCGCTCATGCGGTGAGCCGGTAGGTCGAGCCGCTGCTGCTCGGGACCCACGCGTTGGGCAGTGCCGCGGCCAGCGCCAGCTGGGCCCGCCAGCCGGTGCAGTGCCCAGGGACGAGAAGACGAGGGCCCGCCTCGCGGAGCGCCTCGACCGTACGCCCGATGATCGGCTCGAAGGCCCTGCCGCCGAGGTGGAGCCCACCGACGAGGGCGTGCAGACGCGGCGTGCCGGTAAGGCGCTGGGCGTGGCGGACGATGTTGACGGCCCCGGCGTGGCCGCACCCGGTGAGGACGACCAGGCCCCGGGCCCGCAGGTTGACCACGAGCGCCTGGTCATCGACGACCAGCGGGTCGGGCTCCCAGGCGGAGCCGTTCCACGCCTGGTGGGCGGGCGGCATGCCGTGCTCGAAGTCGGTGGTGCGGTCGACCTCGCCGGTGATCAGGACGCTGCCGTCGACGAGCAGCGACGGCTCGCGCCGTTCGATCACCTCGAATCCTTCGCCGGCCAGGGAGCGCTTGCTCAGCGTGGGCAGCTCCTGGGCGGGGGCGCCGGGCAGGGCGAGCTGCCGGCGGGCCCAGACCCGTGGGTGGAGCACCATCGGCAGTGCCCGGGTGCCGCGTCTGGCGGCCAGGCCCGCGAGGCCGCCGGCGTGGTCGAAGTGGCCGTGGCTGAGGACGACGGCCTGGATCCGAGTGAGGTCGACGCCGAGGCGTTCGGCGTTGACGACCATCGCGTCGGGCGACAAGCCCGTGTCGAACAGCAACGTCGTCGTGCTGTTCGATCGCCGGACGGTGACGAGCGCGGCGAAGCCGTGTTCGGCACGTAGCCCGACGGTCGTCGACCCCGTCTCGAACTGGGGCGCGCTCGCGACGCCGGCCTTGAATGGAGCGCGGACGGCCCGGTCGTCGCTCTCGAGCAACGCGTCGTAGACGTTGTCGACCAGCGTGGTGATGCTGACCTCGTCGACCGGTGCGAGCGGGATCGGGTCCACGGCCGGCCCGTCGGCCGGCCGTGGACCCGCTGCGGCGACGGGCCCATGGTCGTCGCCGCTGTCACACATCGGTGGCGACGACCTTGACGAGCCCGGTTTCGACGTCGTAGACGAGGCCGGAGACCTGCCACCCGTGTGCCGGCGATCCCGGGGCCGCGAGCAGGGCCGTATCGACCTTGACCGAGGCGTGCGGATCGCTGACCTCTTTGTCCGGCAGCAGGTCGGCGGGGATCTCGAAGTACTCGGCGAGCAGGTCGGGAAAGGCCGCGAGGTCGGTCATGCCGCAGTCGGTGTGGTGCAGTACGACGAGGTTCCAGTCGCTGCCCGGGCCGCCGCCGTTAGCCTTGCCGACCCGGCCGAGCATCGCCATGGTCTTGAAGACCGCGGGTGTGACCCGGCCGCCGACGTTGCGTATGATCGCCGCCTCCCCGAGCTCCATCCCCAGGACGACGCCGGGATCCACCCTCGGGTCGACGCACCCGATGATCATCGTGCGGCGCGAGGGATTGATTCGCAGCCCGGGAATAAACCGATGGGCGGCGAAGTCGGCGTTGCGCCGGGTCAAGTCCTCGATGACGGTCATCATGCCTCCTGGGTTGTCAGTTCGGGCCGGACGAGCTTCGGATCGAGGTGCCCGTGGCGGGCCGCCGGTCGGTCAGTCGCTGCCGGAGCAGCACCAGGCCGAGCCCGGCGAGGAACCAGATGGCGAGAACGACCAGGGACCATGCGGCGTGGGAGCCGTCGAAGTAGCCGTATTCGTTCACTGCTCGCACGGCCGCGCCGGGCGGGAGGATCGCGGAGACCGCCTGCGCCCACCGGGGAAGCAGGTCGTATCCGATGGTCGCCCCGCTGGTCGCGTTGCCGACGGTGGTGAGGACCAGGACGGCCAGGCCGATGCCGGCCGGTCCGAGCCACGCACCCAAGGCTTTGGTGCTGAAGGCACTGGCGGCCGACAGGAGAGTAAGTGAGAGTGCCAGCAGCGGGAGCGGGGCCGTCAGCGAGCCGTAGATGGGACCGGCGATGACGGCCGCACCGAGACCGATCGCGACCGCAAACCCGGCCATAGCGTACAACCGGTGACGAAGGCGCACCTTCGCGACGGCACCGGTGAGGCCCTGCGCGAGTACGAACGAGGAGAGGGTGACGCCGAAGACGACGTAGAAGGCCGACAGGCCACGGCTGTCGTAGTCCGCCAGGGGCACGATGTCGGTTTCCTGCACGGTGAGTCCGGCGTGGGCGGCCAGGCCGGAGACGAGCTGCCGGGCGGCGCCGCTCTCACTGAAGCCGCTGGCCCCGGCGTACTCGAAACGTAGTGTCGTCGGCGAGGTGGCGCCGAGAACGCCGATGGCGTCCCCGTCACGCGCCATGGCGGCGCCGTCCTGGAGGCTCGCGACCTCGGTTACCTCGACGGAATCTCCCAGGCCGGACTGAGCCGCGGTCGCGAGCTGGGATCCGACCACCGCGATGGGCAAGTGTCGTGGAGTGGGATCCCGCTGGAGCCCGACGTAGACAGCGATGAACGCGCTGCCAATGATCAATCCGGTGATGACCAGGGCCAGCCAGGCCGCGTGCTCGGTGGTTCGGGGCCTGGTAGGGCTTGGATCGGGTGACGACATGAGTACTTCCTCGACTAGAGTGGTTTGAATGTCCAACCAAAAGAAGGCTACCGCGTCTGGTTTGAAAATCAAACCGCCTCGGGATGCGCTGTCCGTCGCCCTCGACGCGGTCGACGACCGGTGGTCGCTGCACATCGTGCGAGCGCTGGCGTTTGGTGCCTCGCGGTACACCGAGATCCTCAGAGCCGTCGGGGCGCCGAGAGACATCCTTTCCTCGCGGCTACGCCAGCTCACCGAATCCGGGATCCTGCGTCCCCGATCGGCGCAGGACGGCGCGACCGCGGGGTACGAGCTCACCCAGAAGGGCAAGGACCTCGGGCAGGTCATCCTCGTGCTCAAACGATGGGGCGACACCTACCGCGAGGACGACGTGCCGCCGGTCGATTTCATCCACGACGTCTGCGGCCAGGTGTTCGTCGCCGAGGTGCTCTGCCAGGCGTGCGGCAGGCCCATCCGGTCAGGGGAGTTCTCCCTCGCCCACGAACTCGGCGACTGCCCCGCCTGAGTCACGGTCAGGCGGGTCCGGCCGGCATCATGTTCACCAGCCAGGCAATGCCGTACTTGTCGACGCATCGGCCGAAGAGCGCACCCCATGGCGACCTGGCGAACGGCGTCGTCACGGTGCCGCCTGCGGAGAGCCGCTCCCAGTAGCCGGTGACCTCTGCCTCGTCGTCCCCGCCCAAGGCGACCGAGAAGGCGCCTGCGGCAGCGCCCTCCGGAGGCGTGGTCGTGTCCGCGGCGAACAGCACTGTTCCGGTCGCCCCCTTGAGCATCGAGTGGGCGACCAGGTCGTTCTGTGAGGCATCCTCCGCCGACCGCATGTCCGCGAACGTCGCGATCTCCAAATCACCCCCGAAGACCGACTGATAGAACGTCATCGCCTCGCGGGCATCGCCGTTGAAGCTCAGGTACGGGCTGATACGAGTGGGCATCTCGAACCTTTCCAGTGTCAGACGCTGGTGAGTACGGCGGCGACGTCGGCCGGCTGATCCCATTGCGGCCAGTGCGCCGCATCCTGGAACGTGTGCCGCTCCGCCCGTTCGAACAGGGACTGGAGATGCGTAGCGACGCCGGGGTTGAAGAAAGGATCATGTGCGCCGAAGGCCACGACAACCGGAACATCCAGCTTGGCCAGGTCGCCCGCCGCGATGCGCGCCTCCTGCAAGCCGATATCGGTGAACAGTTCGGCGGTCCAGGCCCGGACGGACGCGATCGAGTCCGGCTGCCCCGCGCCGCCGTAGAACTGCGGCAGGATCGCCGTCGCTCCCACTCCGTCAGGGTCGGCCGGCCCGGGATTCAACCGCCGATCGGTGAAATTGAGCATCCAGCCCAGGATCTTCGGGTCGGCGACGACCGCATCGGCCAGCGGCGTGAAAGCCGGATCTGCGAGCAGGCGGATGAACTCGGGAAAGGCGAGCGTGGGCGACTGGCCGAAGTAGGTGTTCAGAAGCACGAGCCGACCGACCCGCTCAGGATTGCTCAACGTGTAGTTCGTGACGACCGGACCGCCGGAGTCGTGCCCGACCAGAACGGGCCGGTCGAGGCCGAGGCCGTCGATGACCGCGGCGAGTTCGGACTCGCGCTGGCCCGGACCGAGTGGCCATGTGGCCTCGCGCCCCGACCGGCCGTACCCGAGGAAGTCGAAGGTGACCACGTGCCGCCCGGCAAGCTCCGGCAGCAGCCGCCGGTAGATCCGGGAGTCGTCGGGATACCCGTGCGTCATCAGGATCGCGGGACCCGCACCGCGGTATTCGTCGACACACAGATGACCCTTGGCTGTCTCTATCCGATGCTCGATCGCTGAACTCACGATGCCTCCGTTGGTACTGCGGCACAGGCCACGGCTGATCCGGCCCTAGCCAATCGCGTCTCGCGTGCCTGCGAATCACCTGAAAGAATCAACGCTGGAGCCCGCACCGTCGGGCCAGCCACTGCGGAGTCACCTGTTCGTATTAGTACTGCAACCGGTGTTGCGATCGGCGCTGAGATGGCTCGTCGACTGGTCGTGTGGGGTTTCGAGGCTGCAGGGCATGGCGATAGGGCGTAGAGCACGTCACCTCGTAGCCGCTCGGACAGCGGCAGGTTGAGGATCACCTCGCCGCCGGCGTCCGCGAGGAGATCGAACACCACGTAGTGGGCCGGGCACTCCTGCGCGAGACGGAGGAGGTCGCGGCCGGCGGTGACCCGCCGCTGCAGCTGCGCGAAGTTCGTCCGCCCGCGCTCCCACACGATCAACTCACCGTCGAGCACCACACCAGCCGGCATCGCGGTCCGGAGGGCGCAAGTGATGTCGGGGAAGTAGGTGGTGAGGTTCCGGCCGGCCCTCGACTGGACGTAGACGCCGTCGCGCTCGCGGAAGACGATCCCGCGCCACCCGTCGAACTTTGGCTCGTGGATCAGGTTCGGGCCTTCCGGTACCTGGTCGACCGGCGCGGCGAGCATCGGTGCGACCGGCCGACGCAGCACCGGGCCGTCCACTGCCCCGGCCCGGTGCCGGGCCGGGCTCACCGCCCGCGTCGGCTGTGGACGCCTCTCATCTTCGCCCCCCCCAGGTCATCGTGGGGGACAGGACCACCGCCAGGGGCGAAGTCCGCGATGACGAATACCGTCCGCTGGCGCCCGACGACTAGCCTGCCGTCGTGAACGCTGCGGAGGCACAGAACTGGATCGCGGGGATTGCCCTGGTCATTACCGGCTTCGGCCTTCTTCGCGAGGTGCGCTCTCGCAACCGGGACCGTCGCGACGCCGAAGCTGGGCAGGCCCGCACGGTCGTCACGATCACGAAGGCAGCCAAGCCGGGCATCAGCATGACCGCCATGACGGCGACCGCGGCCGAGACGACGATCACTAACTACAGCGCCGCTCCGATTCTGAACCTTTGGGTTGGGGTAGGACACCACTCTCGCGCCGAGGAGGCACCCGGCGAGTACTTTCCAATCCTCGGCCCCAGCCAGTCGGTAACCACGACCCAGCCGTTGAAGCCGACGCTGCCATGGACAGACGACCTCGACCCGGCCGCCAGCATCGAGACCGTCATCCACTTCACCGACGCCAATGGTCTCCAGTGGATCCGCCGGGACAACGATGGTCCGTACCGCTGGATCGACCCGACGCGGCCGGTGTGGTGGCTGCGCCTGCGGTATCGGCTCGAGGATCGCGTGGACCGAATCCGGCCGAGACGATCATGACCGGCCCGGCTGGCGGGGGAGAGGCCAGCAAGGCCCTCCCCGCCGCCGGCCGCCCGGGCCTCGTCGTATTCGAGGTATCGACGGCTCGGCGGGCCGCGGCTCGACGAGATCCGGTACGCGATGCGGATCCTGCAGAGGCCCGAGCTACTCGGGCGGTAGAGGCTCCCACCCCTCGGCGGCCCCGAGCACCCCCACAGCCTCCGCGTCGTCGTCCACCTCACGGCTCCGGCTGACCAGTGTCTCCGGCAGGCGAACCTCAGCCCTGACGTCCGCCCGCTGCTCGTCGACCGAGAGCTGCACGGAGGCCGTGGCCCAACGACGGCGGCCGCGGCCGCGGAACAGGACCTCCAGGCCGTCGGACGTCGGCATGCAGAAGGCGTCGACGTCATCGCCAGCCAACTCTTCGATGCCGAGCTGCGCGCACCGCGCGTTCAACACTGTCCGGGCGAGGAACACGATGTCGGGGTCGGGTGCCCTCGGGTCGGGGGGCACCTCGCGGCGCCGGAGCCGACCGAACGTCGCCTTGAGCGCGTCGGTCGCCAGGTTGCCGATCAGGCCGTTCGTGATGGCCACCCCGATGAAGACGACGACCACCTCCGCCCACCCGGAGAAGTGGATGAGTTCGCCGCGGTTGGCAGCGGTCGAGCTCTGGCTTCGGATCGCGCGACTGTCGCCGGCCGGGCGCGCATCGTTGGTCATGGCCGCAGGGTAGAGGCGTCGTCAAAGCGGCGGTGAATCCGACTCGCGAGAGGGCGCGTCGCGGTCCACGGGGGACGATATCGAGTATGCGGCGTAGTGCTGACAGTCGCGCTATGACTCGGGGGGCATCCCGCAGGACCCCCCCGAGCACTCAGATGAGCCTTTACTCCGTCCTGCGGCGGAGCCGGAAGGCGGCGACGATGCCCAACGCCGAGCCGACCAACAGGCCGGCCAACCCACCGGCGAGCACTCCGCTTCCAGAGTCCAGACCGGAGACGCTGGAAACCGGAGCCAGCGTCGGAGCGGGGCCGGTCGGGTCGGCAGGCGGCGCCACCGTCTGCGTCGGGGCGGGCGAGGGCGCCACCGTGGTCGTGGGGGCGGTCGACGGCGTGGGCGTTGAGGAAGGCGCGCTAGAGACGGTTGGCGTGGGCGATGGCGCGTTGCAGAGCGCTGGCTCGTTGACAACGCGGACGTATTCATATCCCACGATCTCGAGTACCCATCGGTCGGTCGGCTTCACCCAGTCCTCAGTGATGTAGGTGTTGCCAGGCAGCGCTGTGCCGGTCAGCTCCTCGCCGCGCTGCTTTACCAGCCGGTACTGGCGCGCCTCGTCGGTCGCGTTCTTGATGCGCAGGGCGACCTGGTATGGGCTGGGCCGGCAGTCCACGATCAGGTTGAAGTCGGCCCGTGTGGTGCCGGGTCCGCGTGCGCCACTGGTGTTCTTGATCCGCCGGGCGCGTAGGAAAAGATCAACCAGGTGCGACCGGCAGGGTATGCGGAGGGTCGGCCAGTGCCGCCAGCGCGAATCCTCGCACCGTCCGACGACCGAGAGTCGGTTTTAGGTGCGGTCACCGCGTGGCGCAGCTCGTGACGGCTTCATTCACGATAACGTTCCTTCTCGTGAATGAGATTGAGATCCGGGGGAGCAACCCGAACGGCCTCGCAAACCCCCGCCAGTTCGTCCTGTCGGAGTCCGCGCTCGACCGGCTCCGCCGCGCCAAGGCTGACTCCACCCTCCGCGCGTACCGAGGCGACCTCCGCCGGATGCTCGTCTGGGCTGGCGCCGAGAAGATGATCCCCGCCGACCTCACCCCGACCGACCGGGGCCCGATCAACGACGCCCTCAACGCCGCGGCGTTCGCGGCCCTCCTCGAGCGGTACGGCCAGCTGCACACGATGGCTGCCGAGTACGTCAACCACCTCGCCGAGGAAGGCAAGGCCCCCAGCACCATCGACCGTGCCTTGGCGGCCGTCGCGGTCGCCCACCGCTCCGCCGGCGCCGGACGGCTTGCCACCGACGCGGCCCGGGCCGTGTTGCGTACCTATCGGCGGGACAGCGCGGACGACGGCCGGAAGGTACGCAAGGCCAAGCCGCTCCTCGTCTCCAACCTTCGCCTCATGGTGGACACCTTGGACTTGGACAGGCTGGCCGGCCTGCGCAACCGGTCCGTCCTCGTTCTCGGGTTCGCCCTCGGCGCGCGCCGATCCGAGATCGCCGCTCTTGACATCGAGGACCTGGACTTCAACGAGCACGGCCTCGAGGTGACCATCCGCCGGTCAAAGACCGACAAGGACGCCACCGGCCGCAAGGTTCACGTGCCGTACGGCACCAATGAGCAGACCTGCCCGGTCCGGACCACCCGAGCATGGCTGGCCGCCCTCGGGCAGCGCGGAGTCGCCGGCGGAGCCCTCTACCGGCGGATCGACAAGCACGGCGAGCTCGGCCGCGCCCCGCACGGACGCGGCTCGGCCGACGGGCGCATCACCGGGCAGGCCGTCGCCATCATCATCCAGCGGACCGCCCTCGCAGCTGGTCTCGACGCCGCGTCGACGTTCAGCGGCCACTCTCTGCGCCGGGGCTTCGCCACGGAGGCACGCCGCGCCGGTCACGACCAAATCCGGATTGGCCGCCACGGCGGGTG
This sequence comes from Micromonospora coerulea, assembly GCF_016598485.1. GTDB lineage: Bacteria > Actinomycetota > Actinomycetes > Mycobacteriales > Micromonosporaceae > Micromonospora > Micromonospora coerulea. Next base: position 70,407 of record NZ_JAEMUW010000020.1, read on the forward strand.
GAAGGACGGATCTCCCACTCTCGCCGGCTACATGGAAGACGTTGACCGAGTGACCTCCAACGCCCTCACCGGCGTCGGCCTCTGAAGAGAGACGACCAAGACGACCACTCACGCCCGTGCCGCTGGCGCGGTCGCCCGCTGGCCGTACGGCTTCACCCGCGTCTACGTGCTGTTCACGACGCCCAGGTTCTGCCTGAGCTGATCGGAGTGGGCGCGCGTGACCTGCAGCAACAGCTTCAGCAGGCCACTGCGGGGCCGTCCCGCCGAGGCCTGTCCGGACCAACGGCGATGGCCAGATCGGCCGTCCGCGGGCCCACCACTCGGCTCGATTCTGGACGCCCGACGTCTTGCGGGACCGCCTACAACGCAGCGTGGCCATACGCTGTCCCGATGTACCCGGACGACCCGACCCAGCGCCAGCAGCCGCCTGTGCCGCCGCAGCCCGGCGCGTACCCGCCGCCACCCCAGGGCGGCCCGCAGTATCCGCCGCCGCAGGCGGCACATGGTCAGTACCCGCCCCAGGGGTACCCGCCGCCGATGGGCTTCCGGCAGACCACCGTGGCGTCTGGAGGGATCCCCGGCTGGATGCACGTGCTCTACGCGGTCGGTGGCATCTTCACCTGCGGCGTCCTTTGGGCGGTGTGGATCGTCCACTGGTGGTTCGCGCAGTCCAAGAGCCGTTCGACGACCACGGTGACCGCAGTCCCGCCGCAGCCACCGCACCAGTACCCGCCCCAGCAGTACCCGCGGCAGTAAGCCAGGCGACACGGACAAGCGACCGTGGGTAGTGGCCCCCTGGGGAGCTCTGCCTCCGCCGATCGGCCGCCGTATGACTCAGCCGCCCTCACCGGTCTGCCGCTCCGTCGCTTCCTCCTCCGCGCACACCTTGTGGCACACCCGTCCGTGCTCGTCACGGGTGAACGCGCCCTTTCACAGATTCGGCACGGAAGCCCGTCGCCGGCGCCGAGGTGGGTCCAGACCAACCTGACCGTCTCCTTCTTCTTGATGGAGCTGCCCAGATCCACCACCACCGGGCCCCGTGGGTCGTGCGGCGGCCGCCGATACCCGGTTTCGACGCCGTAGTTGCAGTTCAGGTCCAGCTCGCGGGGCGCCATGGTCGCCTCGTTGCCCGAGTCCGGGGCCAGCTCGATGTTCGGGACCAGCCGGCGACCAGCGCGGTCGTTGAGATACCGGCCATGTCGTCGGCCGTCATCCAGTAGTACCTCGGTTAGAGCGTCCGGGTTGTCGGCCTGGACGTCGCCCGCGAGGCAGTCGCTGAGTGCGAACGCCGCCTCCCGCAAGTTCCCGCGGGGGCGGCGTACGCGGGGACCGACTCCATAAATCCTATGGTGCCAGCGTCCCTGCCTGGTCGCTGGATGTGGCCTGTTCGGCGGCAGCAGACAGCTCGTCGGACTCCTGCATGGTCAACGACTCCTGCACCTCCCGAACGACGGAAGTCGCGAGCATCGTCGCGATCAGCGCGTTCACTGGCGTGTACTGGACGTCGGCCACGGTGTGGGCGGTGGCGTGCCGGTTCGCCCTGGACGGAACCGGGTCACCCTTGCCGGGGTGGAAGGTGTCGAACACCCGCAGCAGCGGCCACAGCGTTACCGACTGGCGGAAGTCTTGCATGAGGCAGTCGCGGGACTCCTCAATCTGCATCACCATCGGCTTGTAGAAGCGGTTCTGCGGCACGCTCGCGAACAGCGTCCCGCGCAGGGTCGAATCCACCACGTTCATCGCGAACGCCTGCGCCGGCTCGTCGTGGCCGTCCCGCATAGCGGCCACAACCTTCCGAGCAGCGCTGGCATACTTGCTCAACTCGGGGGCGGTCACCTCGCTCAGCGCCTGGTCGCAATCGTCCAGCACCTCAGCACGACGCTCCAGGAGGATGGCCCGCCGGCGGCCCGGCTCGGCCTTCCGCAGCGCGTCGATCACCTCGGCCCGCGGCACCCAGCACAGCGGAATGCCTTCGTCGTCGGCAAGCTCCTTGACTTCCCGGATGAAGATGCCGTCGGGCCAGTTCGGCGGATAGCGGAGAAGGCGGACGGCCTCCGCCCAAGCGGTGAGTCGCGGGACGGAGAGGGCGCTGACCAGCTGGCGGAGGCTGTTGGTTGCCTTCCCCCACTCGGTAGTGGCCGAGGCGAGGGTCGAGAAGTTCTGTAGGGCGAATCCGCTTGCCGTCACGCGGGAAGTGATCGCGGCGGCGCGGGCGAGTGCACCAGAACGCTGCACCGCGTCAGCCTGCGCCAACGCCGCCCGAACACCCGGGCTGTTGAGAAAGAGCTGCGCGCGCTGGACCTGCTGGTAGAGGCCAGCGCCGCCGCGTAACGGGACAGTCCGGTCGGGCAGCGTCTCGTCGCTGCTGGCCTGCTCGTCCTCGTCTTGAGGGCCATCGTCCATCGGCTCGTCGGGCATGTCCGTCCTCTACACATCGGCTCGACGTCCATGATCCCACCGGTGGTCCACACGACTCCACCATGTTGTTCCAGGGCACTGTCCCCGCGCTGCCGGGCCGACGTCGAGGCCGGCCCGGCAGCGCGGGGGACAGTGTTCGTGCGGGCCGGTGTGGACGGTGATCTCCCGGTATTTGCGGTTCTTGCCGGCCCGGACGGTGATGTTGCCCTTGCGGGCGGGCGGCAGGGGGACATCTGTCCCTCCAGCCATGAGCGTCGATCAGCGGAAGCGAAGGCTGAGTAGCCCATGTTCGTCACGCAGCGTAGGGGACAGGATCCCACGCGGTGCCCACCGTGGCTCACGTCAGTGAGAAGACTCGAGAGATGGCTCAAGTTGTTGAGAATGGCTCAGGATGAATGAGAAACGACAGCCGCTCCGCAGATCGTCGGCGAATGAGCCGACTGGTGGTGCCCGTCAAATAACATTCGATAATGTACATTATGTCAAGTAAGCGGATCGGGGCCCCCTCCCATGGGGCGGTCACCGCAGGTGCGACTCGACAAGTGCCACCCGGTCGCCGACCGGGCCGGGTGGCACGACGACGAGTTCATAGCCGTGTTCGCGGTACACCTGCTCATGCGTACGGGCGAAGACCAGTGCCTCGGCGAGGCTGATCCGGCGGGTCGCCGTGCGGGTCACGAAGCCCAGCGGTCCGATGAGGAAGACCTGCCGCTGGTAGATCGCGTCGCGGATGGCCCGCTTCACCTCCTCGGCCAGCGCGGCCGTCACCGGCCGCTTTTGGTACCGGGCCAGGGCCAGGGTGCACAGCGGCGACCGGTCGTACACCTGCACCTTGGCCGGTGGCTGCGCCCGCTGACGCCGGCCCTGCTCCGTCGCCACCAGGTCGAGGAAGTCGTCCCGCGTCCAGGGCTCGTCGCAGCCGTCGGCCTGGCGGCGGGCGATCATCTCCGTGGCGACCTCGGCGACGACGTGATGACCGCGCAGTCGTAGCTGCTCCAGGATCGTGGTCTTGCCCGCCCCGGGCGCTCCGGTCAGGACGTACCGCCGCGCCTGGTCACCCACCAGGTTCCTCCCTCGTGTGGACCGCTGCTCGGGGCGAACCGTATGCCACTGCACTTCCCCACCGTTGTCCTGACGTGAAAATCATGCATAATATCCCTTATGCATGACAAACGGGACGAATCGGTAGAGGCGCTGATCGAGGAGTTCCTGACGGCCCGGGCCACCCGCAAGCCCTCCCCGCACACCCTCGAGGCGTACCGCCGGGACCTGCGGGGCATCGCCACCCTGGTCGGTGAGGATTCGACCCCTCCTCTCCCCCTCGACCGGCTGATGATCACCGCCCTCTCCCCCCGGGTCATGCGGGCGGCGTTCGCCCGGTACGCGGCCCCCCGCGCCGCCGCCTCGGTGCACCGGGCCTGGTCCACCTGGAACAGCTTCTTCACCTTCCTGGTCGCCGAGGAGGTCGTACCGGGAAATCCGATGCCGGCGGTCGGACGGCCCCGCGCCCCGCTCCCCCAGCCCAAGCCGCTGCGCGGCGAGAACACCCCGGAGGAACTGCTCGCCGCGGTGGCCCGCGAGGACGGCCGGCAGCGCGACCCGTGGCCGGAGCGGGACGTGGCGGTGCTGGCGCTCGCGCTGTGCGCCGGGCTGCGCCTGTCCGAGCTGCTGGCGTTGCGGGTGGCGTCGCTGTCGGGTCGCGACGGTGAGCGGCGCGTTGACGTGGCCGGCAAGGGTGGGCGGCCCCGGGTGGTGCCGATCGAGGCGGACCTGGACCGGGTGGTGGCGGACTACCTGGACAGCCGGCGGCGCCGGTTCGGGGCGCGCAGCGTGCGGCCGGACTCGCCGCTGCTGGTGGACCGGCGCGGTGAGCCGCTGCGTCGGGGTGGTCTGCAGTATCTGGTGGAGTCGTGTTACCGGCGGGCGGGCGTTGGTGACCGGGTGCCGCGCGGGGCGCGGCTGCACGCGTTGCGGCACACCTTCGCCACCCGGCTGGCGGAGGACGGGGCGAGCGCGGCGGAGATCATGCGGTTGCTGGGGCATGCGTCGTTGGCGTCGTCGCAGACGTACATCGAGGTGACGGCGGGTCAGCAGCGGGCGGCGGTGCGGTCCAACCGGACCAATCGCGCGTTGGCCGGGTTGGCGGGTGGCCGGCCTGTCGGGCCTCGGGGCTAGTGCGGTGTCCACTAACGTTCACCGGGTTTGCGGTGGGTGTTGTGGATCCTCGCCGTGGGGCGAGCGACTCCCCACCGGTTGGTGGGGCGGGCCTGCGCGGGCCAACTGATCCTCGCGCCGCCCGGGGTGGGCGGCGGGGGTGGCGTCGGGACCGCCCGGCACCGGGTAGGTGCCGGCCGGCTCGACGGTGCGTGACCACCTGCGGCAGCACGACGGCCGTCGGGGTGGTGGGTCCACCACCCGGGGTGCGGGTGGCGATGTTGGCGGCCGCGACCAGGTCACGGTGCCCGGAGAACGCGCAGTGCGGGCAGGTGCTGCACCACGGCGCGTTGGTCGGCAAGGTGGACGCGTCGGCCGACCGGAAGGCGTCGGTCCTGCAGGTGGACGCCGTGCATGAGGATGTGCCGTTCACGGCGGCGATGGCGCAGGCGGTGCGGGCGGAGCTGGCGGCGTTGGCGGGGTGGCTGGGGTTGGCGGCTGTGGTGCCGGCGGGCGGCGTGGTCGGCGTCAGGCGGGGCTGATGTGCGCGGCGAGGATCCGCCAGCCCTGCTCGTCGTCGTAGGTCCAGGTGCGGGTGTAGCGCAGGCGGGCGGCGAACGGGGCGCCGGCGTACGTCCCCGTCACCCGGGCGAGGAGGAAGGTGACTCCGGTGGACCCGGCGACGATCAGCTCCAGGTCTTCCTGCGCCAGTTCGTCGATGACGGAGGTGCCGTCGTGGTGGGCGGCGAGGTCGTCCTGCTTGGTGTGCCGGCCGCCGTCGGGGCCGATGGCGATCAGGTCGTCGTGGAGCAGTTGGTCGAGGGTGGCGACGTCGCCGGCCCGTTGGGCGGCCTGGAGGCGGCGTTCGGCGTCGAACAGCTCGGCCTCGCGTTCGCTGTCCGGCATGTCGCGGTCCTCCTGGTGCTGTGCCGGCCGGTGGCGCCGGCGTCCGTCCCGGTGTCCAGCGTATCGGCGTACGGCCCGGGGCTGGTGCGTCTCGGACCACGCTGGCCGCCCGGATGCGGGTTCAGTTGACCGGCGGGTGACGGCGTAGGGCCGGGGGCGGTGGCACGATGTGCCGGATGCGGGTGGGCCGGGCGCGTGCGGTGGCGGTGGAGTGGGTGCGGGAGCATGCGCGGTGGGAGCCGGGTGTGCGGGGCGCGTTCTTCAGCGGCTCGACGGTCGGGTTGCCGGACGACGCGGTGCTGCCGGCGTCGTCGGAGGTGGACGTGTTGCTGGTGCGGGACGAGCCGGCGGGCAAGCTGGGCAAGTTCCGCCACCGTGGGGTGTTGTTGGAGGTCACGGCGCTGACCTGGGCGGATCTGGGGGTGGTGTCGGCGACGCTGCGGCGGCGGCGGGCGGGTTGCCGGGGTGGTGGCGGGTGCGGTCGGCGGGTGGGGTGTGGCAGGCTGACCGTTGACGCGACTGGCGGCACCGGGGATGGCTGTAACCATCGGGGAGCTCGTCGCGGGGGTCGACCGCCTGGGCCTCCGCGGGGCGAGGTGTGGCATGTCTTCTTCGGGTACGACGGCTCGGTTGCTGCCGGGTGGGCCGGTGGCGGAGCGGGTGCTGGCGGAGGTCGCCGATGATGTGGTGGCGCTGCGCGCGGCGGGGGTGACGCCGGCGTTGGCGACGGTGCTGGTGGGTGACGACGACGCCAGCGCCGGGTACATCCGGATCAAGCAGCGGCAGGCGGCGGAACTGGGGTTCGCTTCGCCGCACGTGCACCTGCCGGCCTCGAGCTCCCAGGCGGATCTGCATCGGGTGTTGGAGGATTTCAACGCGGACAAGGATGTGCACGGGGTGCTGGTGCAGTATCCGATCCCGGGGCATCTGGACTACGACCGGGCGTTGCAGGTGCTGGATCCGGACAAGGATGTCGACGGGCTGCACCCGGTGAACATGGGGCGGCTGGCGTTGGGTCTGCCGGGGCCGCTGCCGTGCACGCCGGCGGGCATCGAGGCGCTCCTGGCGTTCCACGGGGTGCCGGTGGCGGGCCGGGAGGTGGTGATCCTGGGTCGGGGCGCCACGCTGGGTCGGCCGTTGGCGATGCTGCTGGCGCAGAAGCGGCCGACGGCGAACGCGGCGGTGACGGTGGTGCACACCGGGGTGGCGGACTGGCCGCGCTACACGCGGCGGGCGGAGATCCTGATCGCCGCGGCGGGGGTGCCGGGCATCATCCAGCCGGAGCATGTGCGTCCGGGTGCGGTGGTGGTCGGCGGCGGGGTGCGCTACGAGGGCCGGCGGCTGCTGCCGGACGTGGACGAGTCGGTTGCCGAGGTGGCGGGGGCGATCACGCCGCGGGTCGGTGGGGTGGGGCCGACGACGGTGGCGATGCTGTTCCGCAACGCGGTGGTCGCGGCGCGGCGGGCGGCCGGGCTGGGCTGAGCCGGTCGCGGTGGCGGTGGGCCGGTCGGCGACGGGGCCGCCCCGGCTCGCCGGCGCCGCGCGCCGGTCAGCCGAGGTCGACGATGAGCGGCCGGTGGTCGGAGATGGCGGACAGCGGGGTGTCGACGGCGGTGACCGGTGGGAGCCGGTCGAGGCCCTGCCGGTCGGCGAGGACGTGGTCGAGTTGCACGCGGGGCTGCCCGGCGGGGTAGGTGGGGCGGCGGCCGAGGGGTTGCCAGCGGGACAGCAGGGCGGCGGGCCCGGCGGGGAGGTTGAGGTCGCCGAGGAGGATCCGCGGGGCGGGCAGGGTGCGCAGGGCGCGGACGACCCGGCGCAGTTGCAGCATGTTCCAGCCGGGCACGAAGGACAGGTGGGTGGCGGCGACGGTGAGCGGGCCGTGCGGGGTGTCCAGCAGGGCGGCGAGGACGACGCGGGGTTCGTCGCGCAGCAGGACGAGGCCGCCGCCGGGCCCGGGGGCGTAGATCGGGGACCGTACGGGGGCGGGTCGCAGCCGGGTGACCTGCCAGGAGCGTACGGGGTACCGGCTGACCAGGCCGATGCCGTAGCAGGGTTCGCCGTGTCCGTCGTCGTCGTGGGTCAGGGGGCGGAACTGTTCGCCGGGGGTGCCGACGACGGCGGCGGCGAAGCGGTGTTCGGGGGCGCCCAGGGCGCGGGCGGCGATGGCGGTGAGGTCGAGCTTGCCGCTGCGGGACTGGTCGCGGTCGACCTCCTGTAGGGCGAGGACGTCGGCGTCGATGGCGGCGACGGCGGTGGTGAGCCGGTCGGGGTCGACGAGTCCGTCGGTGAGGGATCGCCCGTGCAGCAGGTTGAAGGTGGCCAGGCGCACCTGCACACCCTACGTCGCCGTGGCACAGTTGCCGGGTGCTCAAGGCGTTGGTCTGTTCGGTGCTGGTGTTCGTGGCGGTGGCGTCGGTGGGGTTGTGGTTGCGCCGGCGGCGGGGTCGCTGACGCCCGGCGGCGGGGCGGGCCCGGCGGCGGCCGCCTGTCCGGGTGGTGAGCCTGGCCACAGGTGGTCTCGTCGGCTGGTCGCGGGTGGGAAGAATGGCCGCCCGTGGATCCCTTGTCGCTGACCACCCTGCTGACCGCGGCCGCCATGGCGGGCTGGGTGGACGCGGTGGTCGGCGGGGGCGGGTTGTTGCTGCTGCCGGCGTTGCTGTTGGCCGCGCCGGGGGTGCCGGTGGCCACGGCGTTGGGTACGAACAAGCTGGCGGCGATCTTCGGTACCTCGACGGCGGCGGTGACGTACGCGCGGCGCACGAAGCTGGACTGGGCGGTGGCGGGGCCGTCGGCCGGCCTGGCGGTGCTGACCGCCGGGGTGGGCGCGGCGCTGGCGGGTTGGGTGCCGGCGGGTGCGTACCGCCCGGTGGTGCTGGCGGTGCTGGTGTCGGTGGCGGTGTTCGTGCTGGCGCGCCCCCGGCTGGGGGTGGTGGCGCAGCCGGCGCGGCGGACCCGCGCCCGGGTCGTCGCGGCGGTGGCGGTGGCGGGGCTGGGCATCGCCCTGTACGACGGGCTGATCGGCCCGGGGACGGGCACGTTCCTGGTGCTGGCGTTCACCGCGCTGGTGGGTGCGGACTTCGTGCACGGCTCGGCGATGGCGAAGGTGGTCAACGCGGGCACGAACCTGGGCGCGCTGGTGGTGTTCGCGTGGACGGGGCACGTGTGGTGGCTGCTGGGCGCGGCGATGGCGGTGTGCAACGTCGCCGGCGCCGCGCTGGGCGCGCGGATGGCGTTGCGGCGCGGCGCCGGTTTCGTGCGGGTGGTGCTGCTGGTGGTGGTGCTGGCCCTGGTCGGGAAGCTGGGCTACGACCAGTGGCTGGCCAGCTGACCGGCCGGTGGGTCGCCTGACCGGCCGGCGGCGGGCGTCGGCTCAGGCGTGTCGGACGACGTCGTCGTAGTCGAGCCGGGGCAGCCGGGGGAACCAGGCGTCCGGGCCGGGCTTGCCGATGTTGACCACGAGCACGGACCTCCAGCCGTTGTCGGCGAAGAACTCCTTGTCGAGGCCGTCGGCGTCGAAGCCGCCCATCGGTCCGGCGGCCAGCCCGGCGGCCCGCACGGCGAGCAGCCAGTAGCCGATCTGCAGGGTGGCGTTGAACCGGGCCATCCGCTCGCGGGCCTGCACGTCGCCCGCGAGGGCGTCGCGCATCTGCGCGCGGATCGGGAAGACCCGCGGGATGAACTCGTGGAAGTCGGTGTCGGCGGCCAGCACGGCGACGACCGGTGCGGACGCGGTCTTGGCCCGGTTGCCCTCGTTCATGTGGGTGAGCAGCCGTTCGCGGGGCTCACCGTCGCGGATGTAGAGCACCCGCAGCGGCTGGGTGTTCGCGGCGGTGGGCGGGTACTTGGCGAGTTCGAAGATGGCCCGCAGTTGCTCGTCGCTGACGGGTTCGTCGGTGAACGTGTTGGCGGTGCGGGCGTCGGTGAACAGCTGCGCCCGCGCCTCGGGGTGCAGGGTGATCAGGTCGGTCATCAGGGATCCTCGCTCTGATTGGGGTCCTACTGCAACAGTAGCAGCTAGCTTTTTAGTAGTGCCGTGTCGTGTCGGCGCGGCCGGTATCCTCGAGGTATGAGGGCCAGGCCGGAAGTCGGCGGCACAGCGCGGGCGTGCGACGGGGGGATCGCCCGCGCCTTCGCGTTCCTCGGCAAGCGGTGGAACGGCGTGCTGCTGGGCACCCTGGCCAACGGACCGGCCGGCTTCGCCGAGCTGACCCGCGCACTTCCGGGGATCAGCGAATCGGTGCTCTCCGACCGCCTCGGCGAACTGGCCCGGGTGGGGCTGGTCTCCCGGACCGTGCGGGAGGGGCCCCCGCTGGGGGTCAGCTACCAGCTCACCGAGCGGGGCGCGGCGCTGGTGCCCGCCCTGGACGCCCTGGCGCGCTGGGCCCACGAGAACCTGCCCGTCGAACCGGCAGGCCGCCCCGGCTGCTGACCGGCGCTGTGTGATCATCGTCGGATGCCGGTACGCGCCGAACACGACCGGGCCGTCCTGGCCGACCTGCTGAGCCGGGACCCGGTGCTGCACGCGTACCAGCTGGGCGACCTGGACGACTTCTTCTGGCCGTACACCTCGTGGTTTCGCCGTGGTGAGCAGGTGGCGTTGCTGTACCACGGGGTGCAGCTGCCGACGCTGCTGGCGTTCGCGGCCCCGCCGCGGGTGGCGGAGTTGGCGGCGCTGCTGACCGACGTCGCGCCGCTGCTGCCGGCCCGGTCGTGGGCGCACCTGTCCCCCGGCCTGGACGCGACCCTGGCGCGGTGGTTCCACGTCAGCGACGCCGCGCCGCACCACCGGATGGCGCTGACCGACCCGGCGCGGCTGGCCCGGGTCGCCCCCGCCGGCGAGGTACTCGGCCCGGCCGACCTGCCCGAGCTGCTCAACCTCTACGCCGCCGCGTACCCGGGCAACTGGTTCGACCCGCGGATGCTGGACACCGGCCAGTACGTCGGCATCCGCGCCGCCGGTGAGCTGGTCGCCGTCGCCGGTGTGCACGTCTGGTCGCCGGCCTTCCGGGTGGCCGCCCTGGGCAACGTCACCACTGACCCGAAGGCACGGGGGCGCGGCCTGGCCGGGGCTGCCGTGGCCGCGCTCTGCGCCCGGCTGCGCGACAGCGTCGACCACGTCACGCTCAACGTGCGCGCGGACAACCGGGCGGCGCTGCGGCTCTACGACCGGCTGGGCTTCACCCGGGTGGCCGACTTCGTCGAGTGCGGCCTTCGCCACCGCCGGTGACGGCAGGCGCCCTGCACGCTGAGTCGTCCAGCCGCCACGCCAGGTCAACAACCCGACCGTGAACTGGGCATATGTCGGACCGACCGCGGCCCGCCGGGCCCCTAGCGTCTCCTGGCAGAGGCCGCGCTCATCAGGCGCGGCGGAGCTGAAGGAGTCACGATGGGTTTCACAGCAACATTGCGGGGGCGAAGAGGCAGGGCGGTGACCGTCGCCGCGGTGACCGCGATGGTGACCGCGGTGGCGGCACCGGCGTGGGCCACGCCCGGGGTCGCTCCGGCCACCGTGGACCGGGCCGCGAACCCCGGCGCCAGCATCGGGATCGACAAGGTTGTCTCGACGCCGCCGATCCCGCCGAAACCCGACGTGGTGCTGCTGGTCGACACGACCGGCAGCATGGGCCCGGCGATCGCCAACGTCCGCACCAACCTGCAGCAGGTCATCACCAACGTGCGCACGGCGCAGCCCAGCGCCGAGTTCGCGGTCGCGTCCTACCGGGACGAGGGCGACGGGCCGGAGCTGTTCCGGGTGCGGCAGGACCTGACCGGCGACGCCAGCGCGCTGCAGACCGCCGTCGACGGGCTCAGCGCCGGCGGGGGCGGCGACGTGCCGGAGGCGTGGGTCAACGGGCTGTTCCAGGTCTCCGACGGGGCGATCGGGTACCGCTCCGGCAGCAGCCGGATCGTGGTGCTGGTCGGCGACGCCCCCAGCCACGACCCCAGCGCCGGGCACACCCTGGCCCAGGCCGCCGCGGCGTTGCAGGCCGACGACGCGCGGGTCCTGGCCGTCAACGTCAGCGGAGGCGGCGGTGGGCTGGACGCCGATGGTCAGGCCACCACGGTCGCCGGCGCGACCGACGGGCAGGTGGTCGGCAGCGAACCGGACACCGTCACCGCGGCGATCCTCAGCGGGCTGCGGGACCTCGACGTGACCGTCGCCCCGACGGTGACCACCTGCGACCCGGGGCTGTCGGTCAGCTTCGACGCCGCGTCGCGGACCCAGCAGAGCGGCACCGACGTGCCGTTCACCGAGACCATCGCCGTGGCCGGTGACGCCGCCCAGGGCACCACCCTGCACTGCACCGTGGAGTTCCTGCTCAACGGCCTGTCCGGCGGGCCGGCGTTCGTCGAGCAGATCAGCGTGACGGTCAACGACGTCACCCCGCCGACCGTGGTCGTCGACGACCAGACGGTGGAGGCGACCAGCCCGGCCGGCGCGGTCATCAGCTACCCGGCCTCCGCCACGGACAACGTCGACGGGCCGTTGACGCCGACCTGCGCGCCGCCGCCGGGCAGCACCTTCCCGCTGGGCGCGACCACGGTCACCTGCACCGCCACCGACGCGGCCGGCAACACCGGCAGTGACACCGCGGTGATGCGGGTCGTCGACACCACCGCGCCGGTCACGCTGTGCGTACCGACGAACAACCCGAGCGGCGACAACACTCCCGGCTCGTACAACCCGGACGGGTACTACCAGCTCGCCTCCACCGACGTGGTGGACACGACGGTCGACGTGTTCATCTCCGACGCCGCCGACCCGTCGGTGAAGTTCGGACCGTTCCCGGCCGGCACGAAGATCAAGCTGATGCAGGCGCCGGGCGCCCAGTCCCGGGTCAAGGACGGCGTCGGGGACATCGACTACAAGGTGACGCTGCGCGGCGACGCGGTGATCACGGGCGTGGACGACTTCGGCAACTCCTCGACCGCGACCTGCCTGGTCGCGCCGCCGCCGAAGTGACCGGCCGCGGGTGAGGTGACGTTCCCGGGTGCGGGGTGGCCGTTGTCGGCCACCCCGCACCGCGTCCGGGTCGTGGCGCGGGTCAGCGTCCCCGGCTGGGCGAGTCGAAGCGGCCGGCGCGGATCTCCCGCAGCGCCTTGCGGCGGGTGTCTCCGCGCAGGGTGTCCACGTAGAGGCGGCCGACCAGGTGGTCGGTCTCGTGCTGCAGGGCGCGGGCCAGGAACCCGGTGCCGGAGATGCTCAGCGGCTGGCCGTGCTGGTCGAAGCCGTGCGCGGTGGCGTGCAGCGCCCGCGGGGTCGGGAAGTACAGGCCGGGGATGGACAGGCAGCCCTCGTCGTCGTCCTGCAGTTCCTCGGACAGCTCCAGGGTCGGGTTGATCATGTGACCGCAGTGGCCGTCCGCGTCGTAGACGAAGACCTGCGCGTTCACCCCGATCTGGGGGGCCGCCACGCCGGCCCGGCCGGGCGCGCCGAGCAGGGTGTCCATCAGGTCGCCCACCAGGGCGCGCAGGTCGGCGTCGAAGCTCGTCACCGGCTCGCACGGGGTGCGCAGCACGGGGTCGCCGATGATCCGGATCGGGCGCATAGTCATGCCCGAAAGGCTATCCGTCCGTTACGGCAACCGGTGTGCGCACCCGCCGCTCAGCCGCCGGCCTGCCGGCTGCGGACCAGCACCTCGATGCCGTCGAGGAGGCGGTGAAGGCCGAACTCGAAAGCCCGGGCCGGGTCGGCGGCGGCCTGGTACTCCTGCCCGGCGGCGGTGCCGACGCGCGCCGCGAGGGGGAACCGGTGCGGATCCATCGCCTTCTCCAGGTACGGGGCGTGGGCCTGCCACCACTGCTGCTCGGTCATGCCGGTGCGCTGGGCCGCCTGGGCGGCCTCCACCGCGCCGCGCACCGCGCCGTGGACGTACCCGCCGACGAGGGTGATCACGGAGTCCATCTCCACGTCGGTCAGGCCGATGCCGTCGACGGCGCGCAGCTCGTACTCGTACCGGGCGATGAGGTTCGGGCCCAAGGGTGGGCGGGTGGTGGCGACCTGGAGCAGCCACGGGTGGCGCAGGTACAGCGCCCAGGTCTCCCGGGCGATCTGCGCCAGGCGGCCGCGCCAGCCACCGGGGACGTCCTCGGGTCGGGCGGTCTCGCCGTAGACGGTGTCGAGCATGACGTCGAGCAGCTCACCCTTGCCGGGCACGTGGGTGTAGAGCGACATCGTGCCGACGCCGAGCCGCTCGGCGACGCGGCGCATGGACAGCGCGGTGAGGCCTTCGGCGTCGGCGACCTCGATGGCCGCCCGGACGATCCGGTCGACGCTGAGGTCACCGCCCCGGCGGCTGGGCCTCTCCCGGGTCCGCCAGAGCAGGGCGAGGCTGCGGGCGGGGTCGCCGGTGCCGCTGTACTCGGTGGTCACCCGCCGACTGTACCGACGCCCGTACGTACGCCGTACGGTACGGCGCCACGCTCCCACCCTGAGGACTCGCGTGCCACGCCCACGCCTGTGAAGTGATCTGCCTCATGCGCTGTCACAACGACCGGTCACGCGGTGTCTTGAGGCCGAACCCCTTAAAACGAAGGAGACACCATGACTGGCAACACCGACGTGGTCGTGGTCGGCGGCGGATACGCCGGCGTCATGGCGGCCAATCGCCTGACGCAGCGCGACGACGTGACAGTGACCCTGATCAACCCGCGCCCGACCTTCGTCGAGCGGATCCGCCTGCACCAACTGGTGGGCGGGTCCCACGACGCGGTCGTCGACTACCGGGAAGTCCTGGCCGAGCGCGTTCGGCTGGTCGTCGACACGGTAACCCGGATCGACGCTGCCGAGCGCAGCGTGACGCTGGCGACGGGCGGCACGGTCGGCTACGACTACCTGATCTACGCGGTGGGCAGTGGCAGCGCCGACCCGCGCGTGCCCGGAGCGGCCGAGTTCGCGTACCCGATCGCCAGCCTGGAGGAGGCGCAGCGGCTGCGGCCGGTCGTCGACGCCGCGCCCGCCACGGCCGCGGTGACGGTTGTCGGCGCCGGTCCGACCGGCATCGAGACCGCCGCCGAGCTGGCGGAGGAGGGCCGCACCGTGACCCTGGTCTGCGGCGAGGTGCTCGGCCCGTACCTGCACCCGCGGGGTCGACGCTCGGTTGCCAAGCGGCTGGCCAAACTCGGTGTGACCGTGCTCGACGGCCCCGGCGCGACGGTGACGGCGGTGAGCCGCGATGCCGTGCAGCTCAGTGGCGGCCGCGAGCTGCCGAGCACGGTGACCATCTGGACCGCCGGATTCGGCGTGCCGGACCTGGCCGGCCGCAGCGGGCTGAGCACCGACGCCCTGGGCCGCCTGCTCACGGACGAGACGTTGACGAGCGTGGACGACGCGCGCATCGTCGCGGCCGGCGATTCGGCGGCGCCGTCGGGCCTGCCGTTCCGGATGAGCTGCCAGGCCGCGGGTCCGCTGGGCGCGCACGCCGCCGACACGGTGCTCAGCCGGATCGCGGGTGAGCAACCCGCGCCCATCGAGCTGGGGTTCGCCGGCCAGTGCATCAGCCTGGGTCGTCGCGCCGGCATCTTCCAGTTCGCCCACAGGAACGACACCGCGATGCGGCTCTATCTCGGCGGCCGCCCTGGCGCGAAGCTCAAGGAGTTCGTGTGCTGGGGCACTGTCAAGCAGCTGGCTGACGAGGCACGCAAGCCCGGTTCGCTCAGCTGGGCCTGGTCCAAGGATGACAAGCGCCAGCAGCTGCTGCAGGCCAAGCGCGGCCAGGCGCCGGCCACCGCCGAACCGGCAGCGTAGCCAGCCATTCATGATCGATCGGGTCGACAATCAACGGATCTGGGCTGCATGCCGTGCACGCTTGAGGGCCTTCGGCAAGCAGGGGCCGGGGCCGCGAAAGAGAGGGGTCGAGAGATGAGCGACCACGCCACCGACTCGGCGACCGAGACGTTCGTCGCCCACCGCAACCTGCTCTTCACCGTCGCGTACGAGATGCTCGGATCGGCGGCCGACGCCGAAGACGTCCTGCAGGAAACCTGGCTGCGGTGGGTCAAGGTCGACGTGGGGCAGGTGCGCGACCAGCGCGCCTACCTGGTCCGTATCACGACCCGGCAGGCGCTCAACCGGCTGCGCACCATGAAGCGCCGCAAGGAGGCGTATGTCGGCCCCTGGCTGCCCGAGCCGCTGCTCACCGCGCCCGACGTGGCCGAGGACGTCGAGCTCGCCGAGAGTGTGTCGATGGCGCTGATGATCGTCCTCGAGAGGCTGTCGCCGACCGAGCGCGCCGTCTTCGTGCTGCGCGAGGCCTTCGATGTCAGCTACGACGAGATCGCGGCCGCCGTCGGCAAGAGCCCCGCGGCCGTCCGCCAGATCGCGCACCGCGCCCGCCGGCACGTCGATGCCTGCCGCCCTCGCGAGGTGGTCTCCCCGAGCGAGGCCCGGGCGGCTCTGGCGGCGTTCCAGCGCGCGCTCGAAACCAGGCAGCTGCAGGGCCTGCTTGACGTGCTCGCCCCGCAGGTCGTCCTGCTGAGCGACGGCGGCGGCGTCAAGCAGGCCGCGCTGCGGCCGATCATCGGTGCCGAGAAGGTGGTCCGCTTCATCATCGGCGGCCTCGGCAAGGCCGAAGGCGCCCTCACCAGTGACCCCACCGTGGTCAACGGGAACCCGGCGCTCGTCGTACGCCTGGACGGCGAGCTCGACGGCATCATGGCGATCCGGGTCGAGGACGCCCGCATCACCGGCCTCTACTACGTCCGCAACCCGGAGAAGCTGACCCGCGTCGAATCCGAGACCCCGCTCACCCTGCGATGAACACCGGTGGCGCACCAGCCAGCTCGGCGTCGTGTCGTACTCAGGCCGGTGGCGGGCCAGTCGGGGCCAGCCCGGTGTCGGCGATCCGGTCCCGCAGTGGCCGGCGGCGCAGCGCGGCCAGCACCGCGTACAGCTCGTCGGCCAGCGGCACCGGCAGCTCGGCGTCGAGCTCGCGCATCGCGGTGGTGGTGGCCGCCCACTCCGCCTCGATCACCGGCAGCAGCGCGTACGCCCGGTCGGTCAGGGTGACGATGCGTTGCCGGGCGTCCGTGCCGGGGGCGCGGGTGACCAGGCCGGCGCGGCTCATCTGGGCCACGCTCTGACTGGCCGCGGAGGGGGTGACCCCGACCCGGGCGGCGAGGTCGCGGATGGCCAGGGGCCCGTCGGCGACCAGCACCCGCACCAGCGGTGAGAACCGCGGCCGGTAGTCGGCCAGGCCCCGCTCGGCGTAGCCGGCGGCGACGTCGCCGTCGAGCAGTTCGAGGACGTGGCGCAGCAGGGTGCCCAGCGGCTCGCGGTCGGGGATTCCGGTCACGTCCGCTAATGTAACAGCGCTGTTGTATCTGGTCCGTGGAGGGAAACCCGGGATGTACCCACCGATCGAGCCGTACGACCACGGCCTGCTCGACGTCGGCGACGGCCAGCGCGTGTACTGGGAGACCTGCGGGAACCCGGCCGGCCGGCCCGCGCTCGTGGTGCACGGCGGCCCCGGCTCCGGCGCCACCGCGGGCTGGCGGCGGCTGTTCGACCCGGCCGCGTACCGGATCGTGCTGTTCGACCAGCGCGGCTGCGGACGCAGCACCCCGCACGCCAGCGACCCCGCGGTGGACCTGTCGGTCAACACCACGCCCCACCTGCTCGCCGACATGGAACTGCTCCGCAGGCACCTCGGCATCGACCGTTGGCTGTTGCACGGCGCCTCCTGGGGCTCCTCGCTCGCCCTCGCCTACGCCCAGCACCACCCCGACCGGGTCACCGCGCTGGCGCTGTTCAGCGTGGTGGCCAACACCCGCCGGGAGATCGAGTGGGTGACCCGCGACATGGGCCGGATCTTTCCCGCCGAGTGGGCCCGGTTCCGCGACGGGGTGCCCGAGGCCGACCGCGACGGCGACCTGTCGGCCGCGTACGCCCGGCTGCTCGCCGACCCGGACCCGCAGGTCCGCGACCGCGCGGCGCGCGACTGGTGCGCCTGGGAGGACGTGCACGTGTCCCTGGCCGGCGGCCACCAACCCAGCCCGCGCTTCGCCGACCCGGTGTTCCGGATGGGGTTCGCCCGGCTGGTCACCCACTACTTCGCCAACGGCGGGTTCATGCCGGACGGCTCCCTGCTGCGCGACGCCGGGAAGCTGGCCGGCATCCCGGGCGTGCTGGTGCAGGGCCGCCTCGACGTCAGCGGCCCGCCGGACATCGCCTGGCAGCTCACCCGGGCCTGGCCCGACGCCCGGCTGCAGATCGTGGAGAGCGGCGGGCACGGCACCGGGCATGGCATGACCGAGACGGTGGTGGCGGCGCTGGACGAGTTCCGCCCCCGCTGACGCCCACGACGACCGCCGTGCGCGGCGGGCCCGGCGCAGGGCACGCGGGCCGGGCGCGCGGGATCAGCCGGCGGCGAGCAGGGCGCGCACCGGGGCGGCCTTCGCCGCCGCCTCGGCAACCTCCGCCGCCGGGTCGCTGCCCCAGGTGATACCGCCACCGGCCCACACGTGCAGCCGGTCGGCGTCCGCGGCGGCGGTGCGGATGGTCAGCCCCAGGTCGATCCGGCCGGGCCCCACCCAGCCCAACGCGCCCATGCTCGCCCCCCGGCCGACCGGCTCCAGGGCCGCGATCCGGTCCAGCGCGGCGAGCTTCGGCGCGCCGGTCACCGATCCGCCCGGGCAGACCGCCCGCAGCAGGTCGGCCAGGCCGAGGCCGTCGGCGACCGCCGCCGACACCGTCGACTCCGCCTGCCACAGGTCGCACCACTGGCGTACGGCGAACAGCTCGTCGACCCGCACCGACCCGGTACGGGCCACCCGGGCCAGGTCGTTGCGTTCCAGGTCGACGATCATCACGTGCTCGGCGCGTTCCTTGGCGGAGGCGAGGAGTTCCCGCCGGCCGGCCGGGGTGGCGGACCGGGTGCCCTTGATCGGCCGGGTCACCAGCCGCCCGCCGTCGACCTCGACCAGGGTTTCCGGTGAGGCGCAACCGATCGCCCAGCCCGCGCCGGACAGGGTGCCGCCGTAGCGGGCGCCGGGCAGCGCGCCGAGGCGGGCCAGGGCGGGCAGCGGGTCGCCCGCGTACGGCGCGGCGGCGTGGCCGACCAGGTTGACCTGGTAGACGTCGCCCCGACCGATGGCCGCGCGGACCGCCCCGACGGCGTCGGCGTGCTGGCGCGGTGTCCAGCTCTCCCGCCACTCGCCCCGCCACCAGCCGGCCGCGGGGGCCGGCCCGCCGGGCCGGCGGTCGGCCGTGCGGAACCCGGCGGGTGTGCGCGCGCCGGCCGGGTGGCCGCCCCCGCCCGGGGCGGCCGTCGGGTGGAGGCCGGCCTGCGGGTGCCGCAGGCGGGCGGTGCCGGACGCCGCGCCGTCGGCGTGGTCGTAGACGACGACGACCAGGTCCGGCAGCGCCGGCACCGGGGTGGCCGTGCCCGGCGCGCCACCGGCCAGCAGCGCGCCGGCGGCGGCGGAGAGGTACAGGGCGGCGCCGCAGACTCCGTCCGGGTCGTGGCGGGCCGGGCGGCCCAGATCCGTGACGGCGATGCCGTGGCCGGTGAGGAAGTCCTGCGCGAGCGTCGCCGGGTCGCCGCCGTCACCGCAGCGCCACTGCAGCCGGGCCCGCTCGACGAGTCGGTCCCGGCAGCCGTCCGGCGCCCCGGGGATCAACACCGGTGGGAGCGTTTCCACGCCGGTTGGCCCATTCTTCCTCATCCGTTCAGTGGATTTCCGGTGAACAAGGCGGATGGCTGCTCGATACCGCGCGCTTCCCCTTGGTACTGTGCGTCACTGGTCATGTGAACCATGACACAGTGCCCCCACAGTCCGGAGAACCCGATGTGCCTGCACCAACCCACCTGCCCCTCCGCCGAGGCGACCGATCGGGAAGCCGCCCGGGTCATCGCCTGCTTTCGTGAGCAGGGCTGGAGCCTGCTCTGCAACGGTGTCATCGTCTTCGAGGACACCGGTGAGCTGCTCCCCGACGGCAGCACCATCGCCCCGCACCGCGGCCCCGCCCGGCACGCCCTCGTCGCCTAACTGACCACGCTCGGTAACCGAACGTGTCCGCCGGCCCAGGCTAGTCCCCCGCACGGGGGCCCACCCTCCCCAGGTCGGCGCACCGGCCGGGGCGGCACGACGACCGCCCCGGCGCAGCCCCCTCAGCTCTCGAACGCCTCCGGCGACGGGCACGAGCAGACCAGGTTCCGGTCGCCGTACGCGCCGTCGATCCGCCGCACCGGCGGCCAGTACTTCGCCATCCGGTCCACCGTGCCCGGGTACGCGCCCACCGAGCGCGGGTACGGGTGCGGCCACTCGTCGCCGGTCACCATCGCCGCGGTGTGCGGCGCGTTGGCGAGGGGGTTGTCCCCGGCCGGCCACTCCCCCGACCCGACCTTGTCGATCTCCGCCCGGATGGCGATCATCGCGTCGCAGAACCGGTCCAGCTCGGCCAGGTCCTCGCTCTCGGTCGGCTCCACCATCAGCGTGCCGGCCACCGGGAACGACATGGTCGGGGCGTGGAAGCCGTAGTCGATGAGCCGCTTGGCCACGTCGTCGACGCTGACGCCGGTCGCCTTGGTCAGCGGTCGCAGGTCGAGGATGCACTCGTGCGCCACCAGGCCCTTGTTGCCGGCGTACAGCACCGGGAAGTGGTTGCGCAGCCGGGCCGCCACGTAGTTCGCCGCCAGCACCGCCACCCCGGTGGCCCGGGTCAGGCCCTGCGCGCCCATCATCCGCAGGTACGCCCATGGGATCGGCAGGATGCCCGCGGAGCCGTAGCGCGCCGCGGAGATCGCCGGCCGGCCGTCGACGTGCGCGGCGGACGGGTCACCGGGCAGGAACGGCGCCAGGTGCGCGCGCACCGCCACCGGGCCGACGCCCGGGCCGCCGCCGCCGTGCGGGATGCAGAACGTCTTGTGCAGGTTCAGGTGCGACACGTCCGCGCCGAACCGGCCGGGCTTGGCGAACCCGACCAGGGCGTTGAGGTTCGCCCCGTCGACGTACACCTGGCCGCCGGCGTCGTGGACCTTCGCGCACAACTGCGCGATGCCGGTCTCGTACACGCCGTGCGTGGACGGGTACGTCACCATGATCGCGGCGAGGGCGTCCCGGTGCTTGTCGATCTTCGCGTCGAGGTCGACCAGGTCCACGTTGCCGTCGGCGTCGCAGCCCACCACGACGACCCGCATGCCGGCCATCACCGCCGACGCCGCGTTGGTGCCGTGCGCCGACGACGGGATCAGGCACACGTCGCGGTGCCCCGCACCCCGGGAAGCGTGGTAGGACCGGATGGCCAGCAGCCCGGCCAGCTCACCCTGCGACCCGGCGTTGGGCTGCACGCTGACCGCGTCGTAGCCGGTCACCTCCGCCAGCCACCCCTCCAGCTGGCCGATCAGCTCCCGGTACCCGGCGGTCTGGGCGTCCGGGGCGAACGGGTGCAGGTGCGCGAACTCCGGCCAGGTGATCGCCTCCATCTCGGTGGTGGCGTTGAGCTTCATGGTGCACGACCCGAGCGGGATCATGCCCCGGTCCAGCGCGTAGTCGAAGTCCGACAGCCGCCGCAGGTAGCGCAGCATCGCCGTCTCCGAGTGGTGGCTGCGGAACACCGGGTGGGTGAGGAAGTCACTGGTCCGCGCCAGGGCCGCCGGCAGCGCGGCGTCGACGTCGCCGTCAACCCCGGCCACCCCGAACGCCGCCCACACCGACCGCAGGTGCGCCGCGGTGGTGGTCTCGTCGCAGGAGATGCCCACCCGGTCGGCGTCGACCAGCCGCAGGTTCACGTTCCGCTCGGCCGCGGCCGCGACCACCTCGGCCGCCCGGCCCGGCACGGTCGCGGTGACGGTGTCGAAGAACGCGACGTCGGCGACCTCGACGCCACCGGCGCGCAGCCCGGCCGCGAGCCGCGCCGCCATGTCGTGGGTCCGCCGGGCGATCGACCGCAGCCCGTCCGGGCCGTGGTAGACCGCGTACATGCCGGCCATCACCGCGAGCAGCACCTGCGCGGTGCAGATGTTGCTGGTCGCCTTCTCCCGGCGGATGTGCTGCTCGCGGGTCTGCAACGCCAGCCGGTACGCCGGGTTGCCGTCCGCGTCGCGGGACACCCCGACCAGCCGGCCGGGCAGCATCCGCTCCAGGCCCGCCCGCACCGCCAGGTAGCCGGCGTGCGGCCCACCGAAGCCCATCGGTACGCCGAACCGCTGGCTGGTGCCGGCGGCGATGTCCGCGCCGACCTCCCCCGGCGGGCGCAGCAGCGTCAACGCCAGCAGGTCCGCCGCGACGGTGACCAGCGCGCCGATCGCGTGCGCCGCCTCGACCAGCCCGGCGTGGTCACGCACCGCCCCGGAGGCACCCGGGTACTGCAGGTGCAGGCCGAAGAACTCGGCCGGCAGCTCCTCGCGGGTCACGTCGAGCACCCGCACGTCGATGCCGAGCGGCTCGGCCCGGCTGGCGATCACCGCGATGGTCTGCGGCAGCGCGTCGGCGTCCACGACGTACACCGGGCTCTTGCTCTTCGACGCGCGGCGGGCCAGGGTCATCGCCTCGGCCGCGGCGGTGCCCTCGTCGAGCATGGAGGCGTTCGCGGTGGCCAGCCCGGTCAGGTCGGTGACCACGGTCTGGAAGTTCAGCAGCGCCTCCAGCCGGCCCTGGCTGATCTCCGGCTGGTACGGCGTGTACGCGGTGTACCAGGCGGGGCTCTCCAGCACGTTGCGGCGGATCACCGCCGGGGTGTGGGTGCCGTGGTAGCCCAGCCCGATCATCGACACCGCGACGGTGTTGCGGGCGGCCAGGGCGCGCAGCTCGGCGAGCGCCTCCCGCTCGCTGGCCGGCGCCGGCAGGTCGAGGGTGCCGTGCCAGCGGATCACCTCGGGGATCGCCGCGTCCATCAGCTCGTCGACCGAGCCGTAGCCCACGGTCTCCAGCATGCGGCGTTCGTCGTCCGGGTCGGGGCCGATGTGACGGTCGGCGAACTGCTCAGCGGTCATGTTCGCTGCGCTCCTTGCGGGGGCGAGGTCGACAGGTCGGCCTCCCCCTGAGTCACGCGCGAAGCGCTCCACAGCGCCTGCCCACGAGGTCCTTTTGCCTGAGAGGTTCCGGGGAGGAATCTGCCCCTTCGGCGCCGCCCCGATGCTGCTGGGGCGGTCTCTCCCGCGTGGGTGGTACCGGCATGGTCAACGCTACCAGCGCCGGTGTCACCGGCAGATGTCGTACCCCCGGGGCAGCATCATGGGCAGGTCGGGGTGCCGGTCAGAGGGTGGCCGGGGCCACACCCGCCGGCACCGCACCCCGACCGGTGTCGCCGGCCGGCCCGGCGCCCAGCCGGTCGGCCAGCCCGGGCAGCAGCCGCCCCAGCGACGCGTCCACGGTCAACGCCGCGTACCCGTCGCCGCGGGTGGGCCCCTGGTTGGCGATCACCACCGGGATGCCCAGCTTCGCCGCCCGCAGCACGAACCGCCGTCCCGACATCACCGTCAACGACGAGCCGAGCACCAGCAGCAGCCGCGCCGCACCCACCATCGCGAAACAGCGCGACACCCGGTCCGCGGGCACCGTCTCGCCGAAGAACACCACATCCGGCTTGAGCATCCCGGCGCCGCAGAACGTGCAGTCCACGATGCGGAACCCGGCCACCTGGGCGTCGTCGAGCTCCACGTCACCGTCTGGGTTGACCGCCCCGGCGGCGGCGGCGAACTCCGGGTTCGCCTCGCGCAGCCGCCGGTCCAACTCCTCCCGGGAGGTGCGGTTGCCGCAGTCCAGGCAGACCACCTCGTCGAGGCGGCCGTGCAACTCCACCACGTCGGCGCTGCCCGCGGCGGTGTGCAGCCCGTCGACGTTCTGGGTGATCACCCCGTCGACCAGCCCGGCGTCCTGCAGCCGGGCCACCGCCCGGTGCCCGTCGTTGGGTGCCGCCCGGGCGATCATCCGCCACCCCAGGTGGCTGCGCGCCCAGTACCGCCGCCGGGCCACCGGGTCGCCGGTGAACGTCTGGTACGTCATCGGGCTGTGCCGGCGGGCCGCGCCGCTGGGCCCCCGGTAGTCCGGGATGCCGGACTCGGTGGACAGCCCCGCCCCGCTCAACACCACGACACCACCCGCCGCGACCAGGCCGGCCAACGCGTCCATCGTCTCCGTCACCCGTCCATGCTGCCTCGCCGGCGCCCGGGTCGGCGACCGGTGGCCGGTGACCGTCGTCGCCCCGGCGGGTTCCTCCGCGACGGCCGCCCACCGCGCTGCTGAGGAAGGACCGGCCCGCCGGTTGCGGACGGCGGGCCGGCCGCCCCTCAGCGCTGGTGCCGGGGCAGGGCCCTCTGCGGCTGCCCGCCGCCCACCGGCGCCGCGCCCGAGGTCTCCCGGGCGATCCGGTCCATCGTGCGGGCCAACTGCTCACTGCCGTCGTCGAGATGCCGGGCCGCCGCCTGCATGTGCGAGATCATCATCTCGCCGAAGATCCGCAACGCCTCCCGCGCCGCCACCGAGTCGTCGAAGTTCGTGCCGGCGCTGCTGCGGTACTCCGCCACCGCCCGCTCGGCCTCCTGCTTCGCCTCCTCCGCCGCGGCGCGCAGGTAGCTCTCGTACTGCAACCGGGCGTACTCGGCGACCCGCCGGGCGTAGTCGTGGGCCTGCGCGATGATCTGCTCGGCCTCGCGCTGCGCCGCCGACAGCAGGTTGACCTCCTTCGCCGCCGGCACCGCCGACGCCGCACCCGCGCTGGGAATCACCCCGTGCCGGTGCAGCTCCACCCGGTCGGTCAACCGCTCGTTCTCCGCCCGCAGATGCGCCAGCTGCGCCGACAGCAGATCCAACTCGTCGGCCACCTGCACCCGGAACCGGTCCACGTCGGTGTGGTCGTAGCCGCGCCGGGCGAACGACGCCGAGCCGAACTCCCAGCGGCGCACCCGGTCGGCGGTCATCCGCACCTGCACACCGCCGGACACCTGCGTGCCGTCGTACCTGCTGATCGGGGTCGCGCTCACCGGACACCTCCGGAATCCTCAGGGGCGGTCACGGTCCGCCACGCCGGCCCGTACCACTGCTTACCGAAGCCCTCGTGGTGCAGCTGACCGGCGTGGTAACCCGCCTTCGTCAACGCCGCGACCGAATGGCCGACCATCTCGTCCGAGCCGCACACGTACACGTGCCGGGAGCGCCAGTCACCGTCGGCCAACGCCCGGTCGGCCACCTGCATGAACTCCCCCGGCCGCCGCACATCCGAACCCACCACGTACGTCACCGACAGCCACGGGTGCGACGCCGCCAACTTGTCCACCGCGTCGGTGTCGTAGAACTCGCTGCGCGAACGAGCCCCCACGTACAGGGCCACCCGCCGCCCGGAACCCTCCGCCGCGACCTGCTCCACCAGCGCCTTCACCGGCGCCCAGCCGGTACCACCGGCCAACAGCAGCAGGTCGCTGGACCCGGCCGACCACAGCGTCAACCGGTCACCCACCGGCGCCGCCAGGTGGATCTGGTCACCCACCGCGCAGCCGTACACCAGCCGCGACGACACCGCCCCACCCGGCGCGGCCCGCACGTGCAGCTCCAGCGTGCCGTCGGCGCGCGGCGCGTTCGCCGGCGAGTAGTACCGCCACGACCGCACCGCCGGATGGGACACCCCGATCGACTGGCCCGGCGTGAACGGCAGCAGGTACTGCGGCCGCACCGTCAGCACCGCCACGTCGAACGCCCGCCGCTCGTGGGCGAGGATCTCCGCCACCCACCACGGCGGGTTCACCGCCTCCGCCGCCTGCGCCGCGTCCATCATCACCTGCGAGACCAGCCCGTACGCGGCCGCCCAGTCCTGGGCCAGTTCGTCGGTCCACGCCTCACCCAGGAAATGCCGCAACGTCGCCAGCAGCGCCTCGCCGACCGCCGGATAGTGCTCGGCCCGCACCGCGAACTTGCGGTGGTCGGCCCCGAGATCCTGCAGGAAACCGACCAGTTGGTCCACCTCGTCCACGTGGGACACGATGTGCCCCAACGCGGTGACCAACCGGTCCCGCTGCCCGGCCATGTTGGTCGGGAACATCTGCCGGGTCTCCGGATAGGCCAGGAACAGTGTCGAGTAGAAGTAGAGCGGCACCTGGTCGCCGTTCGCGGCGACCAGGGCCCAGCTCTGCTTGAGCCGTGCCGCATCCACGCTCAGGCGCCCGCCCCGGCGTCCGCGGACACCACCTGGTCCTGCACCTGCCCCAGCACGGTCCGCACGTCGGCGATGATGTCCGCCGGCACGCCCAGCTCGGTCAGCGTCACGACCAGATGCTCACCGACCTTCGCGTAGTGCGCCGCCGGGATGCCCAACGGCTGGTGCGCCTCGGCCAGTCCACGGCCGGCGTACTCGTTCGGCCCGCCGAGCACCACGGTCAGCATCAGCGCCAGGTGCCGCCGCTGCTCGGGCATGTCCACAGTCGCGAAGTAGCCGGCCAGCTCCGGGTCGGCGAGGACCTTGTCGTAGAACAGCTCCACGGCCGCCTTGACCGAACTCGCGCCGCCGATGCGTTCGTAGTGGGAGACAGGGGTGACTTCTTCGGTAACCGTCACGGTCGGTCCTTCCAGGGTGGGAGGGTCACGCGGGCTCGCCGCGAGGGGCAACGGCCGCCGGCTCCGCGCCGCCGCGCGTGTCGGCACATCGACGCGAAGCAGCGACCGTCAGGGACCATAGCGCGCGACGCCGTCCCGGTCACGGCCCGCCTATCGGATTCCCGACAGGATCCGCTCACCCAGCGTGACGAACGGCGCGGACGGCGCCCCCACCCGTCGCCACCACACCGCGACCGCGCGTCACCGATCCGGGTGGCCGTGCACGGGACACTCCCCCGGCGACCCGGCCCCCCGGTGGCCCCCAACACGCCCCCTGACCACCCGCGACACCCGCACCCGCGGCGGTCCCACCGGCCGGACCCACGCGAGCCCACCACAGCCGTCCACAAGGGAACACCGCCAGTCACCAACGACAGATCGCGCCGGGCCTCCGCCACGACGCGATCCGAAAACACCTCGGGCGTGTCACCGCCCGCCGACGGGTCAGCCCGCCCGCCGCCGCGCCCGACGCGCCGCCAACTCGTCACCCACCGGCTCCGCCGCCTCCGGCGCGGCCCCCACCGGCCCCTGCCCGCCACCGCTCACCGCCGGCTCCGCCGGCAGGTGCGACAACGAACCCTGAATCTCCTTGAACGCCCCACCGATCGCGATGCCGAACACGCCCTGGCCGCCCTGCAACAGGTCGACAACCTCCTCCGGCGACCGGCACTCGTACACCGTCGTGCCGTCCGAGATCAGCGTGATCCCCGCCAGATCCTCCACTCCGCGCGACCGCAACGCGTCGATCGCCTTGCGGATGTTCTGCAGAGACACCCCGGCGTCCAACAACCTCTTCACGACCTTCAACACCACCAGGTCGCGGAACGAGTACAACCGGGACGTCCCCGAGCCCGACGCGTCCCGCACGCTCGGCACCACCAGCCCCGTCCGGGCCCAGTAGTCCAACTGCCGGTAGCTGATACCCACCGCCTGGCACGCCGTCACGCCCCGGTAGCCCACCGCCCCGTCACCGCCCGGCTCGGGCGGCACCGCGACCGACTGCTGCGCCGTACCCGGATCAGGATCTCGCGGCTCGTGCATCCGGACAACCTCCCCGCCCGTGCGGTGACACGTCGCTTCCGGGACGCGCACCCCTCGATACCGCAACCCTATAGCGGCCCTCAGGAGTTACCACCGAGGAACAGACGCGACACGCCGCGCAGCCGCCCGGAAGATCACCTACGACACCAACTCGTCACTCACCGTGACGGCAGGCCAGCGGCACCACACCCGCCGGAACCGGAACTCAGCCCGCGAAATCCTCCGGCCGCACCTGGTCCAGGAACTCCCGGAACTTCTCCACCTCATCCTCCTGCTCGTCGGGAATCACGATCCCCGCCTCGCTGAGGACCTGCTCCGCACAACGAATCGGAGCCCCGACCCGCAACGCCAGCGCGATGGAATCGCTCGGCCGCGCGGACACCCGCACGCCGTCCCCGATCAACAGATCGGCGTAGAAGACGTTCTCCTTCAACTCGGTGATCTCCACCGCCCGCAACGGCGCCTTCAACGCCGCCAGCACGTCCCGCAGCAGATCATGCGTCAGCGGCCGAGCCGGCTTGACCCCCTGCTGCTCGTAGGCGATCGCCGTCGCCTCGACCGCGCCGATCCAAATCGGCAGATAGCGGTCCCCCTCGACCTCCCGCAGCAGGACGATCGGCTGGTTGCTGGGCAGCTCCACCCGAACTCCGACCACGCTCAGCTCGCGCACCGCCGCCTCCGTGTCGTTGTCACCTACGCCCGCACCGCGCCCTTCCCTGCACGGTACACGGACCGCGACACGGGAGTCCCATGCGCTACGTGCACCACGCCCCTTGCCGGAAAGGGTTACCCCGGCAAGCCTACGACACGCTTCCCGGGGCAGATCTTTCGCTCGTCCACCGCACCGGCGGACCGGGCCGGGCGCCCCCACGACGCCCGACCCACCGTCACCGACCCAACGTCGACCGCAACCCCACCCGCACCAGGGCCGCGTGCAACTGCTGCGACAACGCCACCAACTCCCGCGCCGTCTCCGCCGCCCGGGACCGCGCCGCCGGATCACTCTGCCGCGCCAACGGCGCCACCAACTGCGCGAACAGACCGACCTCCCGGTCCGCCGCCGTCCGGTACCCGCGCAGATGCCGCGGCTGGATCCCGTACGCCGCCAACCCCGCCACCGCACTCGCGATGATCAAGCCGTCCGCGTCGAACCAGCCCGCCGGATCGGACACCAGCACACCGAGCCGCTCCAACTCCGCCAACGTCGACTCGTCGATCCCGCTCCGGGAAACCAGCTCCGCCCGCCCCAGCCGCACCTCCGCCGACTCGACAGGCTCCTGCTCACCCCGACCCGGCACCTCACCATCGGCACCGACCGCCACCAACGTCGGCCGCTGCCGGCCCGACGCCGCACCCGACGCGTCCCACTCCGCCAACTGGTCACGGATCACCCGCAACGGCAGATACTGGTCCCGCTGCGCGGTCAGCACGAACCGCAACCGCGCCACGTCGTCCCAGCTGTACTTCCGGTACCCCGCCGCCGTCCGCTGCGGCTCCACCAGACCCTCGGCCTCGAGGAACCGCAGCTTCGACATCGTCGTGTCCGGAAACTCCACCCGCAGCTGCGCCAGCACCTCGCCGATGCTCATCAGCGGGCGGGACCCGGGCGCCCCGGACGGCGTCGAAGCCGCAGGCTCGTTCACCCCCGGCCGGCCTCCTCCTCCGGGCGCGGACCGGCGATGAACACCACCCGGAACTTGCCGATCTGCACCTCGTCACCATTGCTCAACGTGGCCGCCTCGACCCGCTCCCGGTTCACGTACGTGCCGTTCAGGCTGCCCACGTCCCGCACGGTGAACGTACCGCCGTCCCGGTGGAACTCCGCGTGCCGCCGCGACACCGTCACGTCGTCCAGGAAGATGTCACTGTCCGGGTGCCGGCCACTCGTTGTCACATCGTGGTCCAACAGGAACCGGGCGCCCGCATTCGGACCCCGGCGAACCACCAGCAGCGCCATCCCCGGCGGCAACGAGCCGGACATCCGGCTCGGCACCACATCGGTGTCCGGACCCTCCAGCACTTCGTCGAGCGAACCGAGATTGAGCGTCGAAGTGACGTCGAGTGGGGGGAACTCGTCGTCTGGGCGCGTCATGGGGACCACCTCACGGATCTGTTCGGTCGGCGTCGGGTAATGGCGGGTCTGGCCGCCGGGCAAACAGACACCCGGCGGCTGGCTCCCCGTGCCCGGGAAGGCGCATTCCACAAACGCTCAACTATTGGGTTCTCGGTCGACTGGGCGAGCCTAGCCAGCGCCGAAATGCAGGGCAACCGGACGCGCGGAGACGACGCCCCCACCCGCCCGGGCAACACTCAGCTCTCAGTGAGCTCGCGGTACGCGTCAGCGGTCAACAGACCCTCGAGCGCCGCCGGATCCTCCGGGGCGATCTCCAACAACCACCCCGCGCCGTACGGATCCGTGTTGATCAACTCAGGGGTGTCGCCGAGCGCCTCGTTGCGCGCCGCCACCGTGCCGCTGATCGGCGCGTAGATCTCCGACACGCTCTTCGTCGACTCGATCTCACCCAGCGGCTCACCCGCCGCCACCACCGCACCCTCGTCCGGCAACTGGACGAACACGATGTCACCCAGGGCGTCCTGCGCGAAGTGCGTGATGCCGACCCGGACGGCACCGCCGTCACCACCGGCCACCCACTCGTGCTCGGCGGTATACCGCAGATCCTCAGGAATCACCAGCTGCGTCCTTCATCCATCGGTGCACCGGGGGGAACCGGCGCCGGCCGCGCCCGGTCAGGAAACCGGGCGGGCGTGTTCCAGCTTGATCGGCGCGTGCAGCTGCGAAACATCCACAGCCGGACGATCCTCGACGAAGACGTTACCGCCGGCATCCCGAACCGATGCGACCACCCCGCCGGGAATGCCCAACGCCGTTCGCATCGTCGCCGGCTCACCGATCACCAAGATCGTGTACGGAGCGCTCAACCGCCGCCCGTCCACCACCAGGCCACCACCGTCGGCATCCACGAAGTACGTCGACGCGATGATCCGCACCGACGTGCCGTCCGCCCCGGCGATCTGCATCGCCTCCGCGCCCGCGCCCCGCAGCTCCTCCACCGCGTCCAGGATCCGCGTCGACGAGGTCGCCTTCTCGCCCCCCACGAACCGCACCGACAGACCCGGACCCACCGCCGGCAACGTACCCGCCAGGATGCCCAGCTCGTCCGCCCGCCGCGTCGCCTCCTCCAGCGCCGCCTGCCGACCCTGCTCACCCGAGCGCAGCTGCCGCTGGCTCTCCTCCAACGCCTCGATGTCCTGCCGCAGCCGCCGCTCCCGGGAATCCAGATCCGACGAGATCCGCACCAGGTCCTCCTCCCGCGTCGCCGCGAGCGTCGGATCCGTCGACGTCGTCTTCAACTGCACCACCAGGGTGAACCCCAGCAACGCCAGCAGCACCGCGATCATCGCCCCGGCCGACGTCAGCCGCCGCCGGCCCACCCCGCCCGCCACCGGCTGCGCCGGCCCCGCGAGATCGGCCACCTCGCCCGGCTCAGCCGCGGCAGCACCCGGCTCGGCCACCTCGCCCGGCTCAACCGTGGCAGCACCCGGCTCCGCCGCCGAATCCGCCGCGGGCTCCGGCGCGTCCCTGTCCCGCTCCACCGGCTCGTCCGGTGCCAGCGGGCTCAGCTCGTCGGAATCCGGCGCGTCCGGCCGCGGATCCGGCTCACCAGCCGGCCCCTCCGGCCGGCCCGGCTCCGCCGGCGCCGGCCAACCGGTCCCGGTCTCCCTGTGCTCTTCAGTCATCGCCACAAACCTACGCCCGGAACAGGTGCCGGCGGATCGCCGCCACGTTTCCGAAGATGCGCACCCCGAGCACGACCACCACCCCGGTGGAGAGCTGACCGCCCACCCCCAGCTGGTCGCCCAGATACACGATCAAACCCGCCACCAGCACGTTCGAGATGAACGACACCACGAACTGCTTGTCGTCGAAGATCCGGTCGAGCTTCGCCCGGACCCCACCGAACACCGCGTCGAGCGCGGCCACCACAGCGATCGGCAGGTACGGCTGAAGGGCGGCGGGCACGGTCGGATCCAGGTAGATCCCGAGAACCACACCGGCGATCAGCGCCAGCACCGCGATCATCGGACACCTCCGGAGGGGCGGAGAGAGGTCCCCGAGCCGGCCGGCCCGGGACTGGACGAGCCCACGGCACCCGAACCCGACGGCGACGGGCTCGGACTGACCGAAGGCTCGGCGTAGCGTAGCCGTGGCTGGGGAGCGGCCGGCAGGGTGAGGTCCTCGGCCTCCCGCACCCCGAACGACAGCCCGGTGCTCCGGGCCACCTCCCGCATCAGACTCGCCGCCCGGCTGTCGTCGAACCGGTCCCGCATCGCACCCGGACCGATCGCCGACACCTCGTACGGACCCGTCACCGGCCGGTAGTCGACGAGGATCGCCTCCCCCGCCGACCGGATGGTCGACGTCGCCGTCAGCCGCTGCCCGTTGACCGCGACCGCCTCCGCGCCCGCCGCCCACAACGCATTGGCCACCTTCTGCAGGTCGGAGTACAACACCCGGGACGGACCGGCGTCCGCGCCCGTCACCGCGTCCTTGTCCGCCGCGGCGTCGGCCAGCCGCACCACCACCCCGTCGCCGCGCACCCGGCCCAGGCCGGTGCCCGCCTCCAGGTTCCGCAACCGAGACGCCTGCGAACCGCTCAACGCCGCGTCCCGCTGCCGGCTCACCTCCTCGCGCAACTGGTCCGCGCGGGCGGTCAACCGGTCGGTCTCGGCTTCCCGCTGCTTGATCTCCGCGATCAGACCCGCGCGGGCCTTCGCCCGGCCGGGCTCCTCCGCGACCGTCTCCCGGTACGCGACGGCGAACAGCACCCCGATCGCCAGCACCACCACCAGCGTCACCGGGCGGGCCGCCCAGCGGCGCAGCGCGGACGGCGGGTCCTGCCGACGGCGGGCCGCCGCGTCCGCGTACCCGGGATCCAAGGGGTTGCGGAACAGGTCGGTCAGGAAGTCCGGCGCGTACACCCGGGCCGACGGATCCCGGCCCTCGCGCGGAGCCGCGCTCATGCCGGCGCACCCCCGGACCGCATCGCCCGCACCAGGCGGCCGGCCTGCACCACGTACATCGCGCCGGCCACCCAGTAGAGCACCAGCCCCCACCAGGCCAGCCCCCAACCGATCGCGCCGGCGGCGGTCGCCACACCGGGTGCCGCCGCGGCGAGCAGCAGGATCGGGAACGCGGCCAGCAGCAGGAAGGTGGCCGTCTTGCCCACGTAGTGCACCGGCGGTGGGCCGTAGCCGTAGCGGCGCAGCACCGCCAACGAGCCGAGCAGCAGCAGCTCACGGGCCAGCAATGCGCCGGTGAACTGCCACGGCACCACCTCCCGCGCGGTGAATGCCAGCAGGGTGGCCAGGATGTAGAGCCGGTCGGCGAGCGGGTCGAGCAGCTCCCCCAGCCGGCTGACCTGCTCCAGGCGGCGGGCGATCCAGCCGTCCACCCAGTCGCTGGTGCCGCCTATCGCGAGCACCACGACGGCCGCGACGTCCGCGCGGACCACCAGGAAGAGGTAGAGGAACAGCGGTACGCCGACCAGCCGGACAAGACTGATCAGGTTCGGCAGGGTGAGGACGCGGTCCCCCACGACCGCCGTCGTACCGCCGGAAGTCGAATGCTCCGTGCGAGCCGGCCGACGCGACACCGAACCCCTCCCTTCGCAGCACGGTCCGGCGGCCGACGGTGATCGGCCGCCGGCGGAGGAACGTGCGCGTAGCCGGCCGGTCAGCGCCGGCGCCCTCTGCGATCCCGGGCTGGGACCTCCCCCGATGCGGCCCACGACCGTGTCGGTCGTGGGCCGGCCAGTTGCGCTGCCACTATATCGGGCTTCCTCGCGCCGGCTCGGGTGCCGCGTGCCCTTGTTGCGTGGTTCTCGCTTTTGTGCGGACCCGCACTACCCGTAGGGCATCCTAGGACACTAGTTGAGCGGTGAAGGGCAGGTGAAACGGTTCGTCCATCGGCGATGGGAAGGTCAGGCCGTGCGGGCGGTCGAGTCGGTGCTGGTCTGCGGCGCCGCCGCCGTGGCGGCCTGGCTGAAGGCGAGCAGGGCCAGCAGGAGCTCGTGCTGGACCCGGTTGGGCATCCGGTCGAGGACGGTCTGGACTGCCTGGTGCCGGCGATCCTTCAGCTCCCGCAGCAGGGTCTCCGCCGCCGCCGTCGGGATCAGCCGCACCTCCCGCCGGTCGCGGGGATCCGCCGCCCGGCGCACCAGCCCCACCGCCTCCAGCCGGTCGCAGAGCCGGCTCGCCGACGACGGCACCACGTCCAGCAGCTCGGCCAGCCGGTTCACGTTGGTGTCCGGGTGCGTCATGATCAGGGAGAGCACCCGCAGCTGGGTCGGCGAGACGCCGACGGTGTGCCGGGACGTCGCCGAGTCGAGCACGCCGACGAGCGCCTCAGCAGCCGCATCGATGGCCGCGGCAAGATTCGGAGGTCGCTCCACCCGATCTCCCCTGCGATCGTCCCGCTCGTGTTCGCCTCGCCGCTCCGGTCACCGTTCACGCCCGTCGCCCGGCCGGCTGGAACCGCGCCAGTCAAGGCAGACGACGACCGCGTCGTCCCGGAGGTCCGCGTCGACGTGGTACGCGTGCAGTTCGCGCATCACCGTACCAACTGCCTCCGTCGCCGGTTGCAGCCGAGTGGAGCGCATCGACCGCGCCATGGCCCGGTCGCCGTACGGCTCCTGGCCCGCCGGCTCGGCGGCGTACACGCCGTCGCTGACCACGAAGAGCCGGTCCCCCGGCTCGAGAATGAACTCCTGCACGTCGTAGCGGGTCTCGGCGAACATGCCCAGCGGCAGCTGCTGCTCCAGGGCGATCGGGGTGACCGTCCCGCCGCGCAGCCGCAGCACGTGCGGCGAACCGGCGTCCACCGCCCGGACCACGCCGTGCCGGGTGTCCAGCTCCAGCAGGAGCGTCGCCACGTGCCGGTCGCCGCGGTGCTGGTAGAAGATCGTGTCCGAGGCCAGCTCGGCCTGCTCGACCAGGCTGCCCCCGGAGCGGCGGGCGTTGCGCATCGCGTTCACGGTGACCGCGGTGAGCAGCGAGGCCGCCAGTCCGTTCCCGGTGCCGTTGAGCACGGTGACGGTGAGCCGCTCGCCGTCGACCGACCAGTCGAAGTGGTCGCCGCCAACCGTGTACGCCGGTTCGAGCTGACCGGCCAGCAGGAACGCGTCGTGCGCGACGCTGCGCCCCGGCAGCAGGTCCCACTGCATCTCCGCGGCCATGCTCAGCCGCTCCCGCCGCCGCACGCGCCGGTAGCGGTCGGTCTCCCGGTCGGCGGCGCGCAACGCCACCGCCAGTTCGCCCGCGATGTCCCCGGCCACCCGCACCGACGCCGCGTCGGGGTGGGCGGGCAGCTCGACCAGCAGCACCCCGAGCCGCTCGCCCCAGACCGACAGCGGCAGGTAGACCCGGCACCGGCCGTCCTCGCCGCCGTCGAGCACCGGCTGCTGGCTGCTGAAGCAGCGCTGGGCCACGCCCTGGCAGGCGAGGAAACCGGCCTCGGGCAGCTCCGGGTCCAACACCGGCCAGAGCCCGCTGAACCGGTAGTCGGCCACGAACACCTCGGTGCGCGACGCCCCCAGCGCTGCGCGGATCGCCCGGTCGGCGGCCTCCGCCAACTGGTCGGGCGGGGCCAGGCGCAGGGCACGCGACACCTGTCCGGCCGCATCCGGCATGTGCATCCTCCGGGACGATTATTGCTACAGGGCAAGCATCATACGGAGGTCGGCGCACACCCCGGACGCCCGGCTCCGCCCGGGCGACCGACCACACAACGGCAGCGCCCGGCCGCGTCCGATCCGGCTGGCGGCGGCGCCGGTCAGGCGACGGGCTTGGTGGCCACCGCGCCGAAGAAGGCGTCCGGCACGTCGGCCGGCTCGCCGTCCGGCCGCCACCGGGCGACCGGCACGATGCCGTCCGCGCCGGGCTCCCAGCGGCCGAGCAGCGGACCGAACGCCGACGGCGGGCGCAGCCGGAACATCGGCCCCATCATGGCCAGGGCCCGAGGGTACGCGGCCAGTTCCTCCGCGTCGAAGTCGACGGCCAGGAAGCTGCCCGGGGCGACCGCCT
The DNA here is from genome assembly GCF_016598485.1 of Micromonospora coerulea. Lineage (GTDB taxonomy): Bacteria > Actinomycetota > Actinomycetes > Mycobacteriales > Micromonosporaceae > Micromonospora > Micromonospora coerulea. Next base: position 105,555 of record NZ_JAEMUW010000020.1, read on the forward strand.
CGTAGAGCTCGCCCAGGGTGCGCGCGAGCGTCTCGTCGTCGAGGAACGCGGCCAGCCCGAGGAAGACCACCCCGACCGGCCTCCTCCCCCACCCCGGTACGAACCGGTGCAACTGGGCCGGGTCGATCGTGCCGATGTCGGTGGCATCGCCGAACCCGTAGCCCGCGCGGTCGCTGCCGGCCAGGATGCGCTGGCCGAGCCGGATGGTCACCGGGTCGACGTCGGTGTAGAGGACGGTCGCCTCCGGGGCCACCTCGTGCACGTTGCCCCGGGTCGGCACCCCGGCGCCGAACACCAGGAAGCTGTCCACCCCCGCGTCGGCGATCGACCGGACCGCCCGGCCGAGGAAGGCGCGCAGCGCGCGGAAGATCACCGCGCAGGGCGCGTACGCCTCCTCGAAGGCACGGGCCGCGGCCACGTCGACCGGGTAGTGGTGCTCGCCACCGAGCCAGAAGTCGATCATGCGGGCGATGCTCGGCTGGTCGGGCTCGGCCATCGACGAGTCTCCCTTGCTGGGGCGATGGTCGACAGCGTACCCACGGCTCGGCTCCGGCGGTATCGCCCCGGCGGAGCGCCACCGGCCGCGATACTGGCCGCGGGCGTCCGGCGGCCAGGAGGTGCAGCGGTGAACTCGGCGAACGGCGCGGCGGTGGTGGTGGGCGTGGACGGCTCCGAGCCGGCGCTGCGGGCCGTCCGACTCGCCGCGGCCGAGGCGGCCCGACGGCACCGCCCGCTGCGCGTGGTGCACGGCTTCATCTGGCCGCTGCTGCGCGTGCCGGCGTCCCAGCTCGCCGAGGGACCGTCGGGCGGCCTGCGGCGGCAGGCGGAGGAGCTGGTGGCCAAGGCGGTGGCCGCGGCGGAGGCGGCCGCCCCCGGGCTGCGGGTCTCCGGCGAGATCATCGACGGCGAGGCCGCCGCCGTGCTGGTCGGCGAGTCCCCCACCGCCACGATGATCGTGCTCGGCGACCGGGGCCTCGGCGGCTTCGCCTCCCTGGTGATCGGCTCGGTGGCGATCCAGGTGGCGTCCTACGCGCAGTGCCCGGTGCTGGTGGCCCGCGGCGAGGACCGCGCGGCCGGACCGGTCGTGGTCGGGGTGGACGGCTCGGTGCTGTCCCGGGCCGCGGTCGAGTTCGCCGTGGCGGAGGCGGCGTTACGGGGTGCCCGGCTGCACGCCGTGCACGCCTACACCCACCCGGTCTCCGGCGGCCCGGGCGACATGCAACCCCTGGTGTACGAGGAGAACCAGCTGCGCGGCGAGGAGGACCGGGTGCTCGCCGAGTCCCTCACCGGGCTCACCGAGCGGTACCCGGAGGTGCCCGTCACCCGCGCCGCGGTCCACGGCCGCCCGGTCGCCGCGCTCACCGACGCCGCCCGCGACGCCCAACTGCTGGTCGTCGGCAGCCAGGGCCGGGGTGAACTGAGCGGGCTGCTGCTCGGGTCGGTCAGCCAGGGCGTCATGCACCACGCCGGGTGCCCGGTCGCCGTCGTCCGCTCCCCCGCCTGAGCGTCGCCGGCACGAATGACCCCGGCACCGCCGGGTAGACGACCCGGGCACGCCGACACGAGGAGGCAGCGATGCCAGGACCACGGCCGGGCAGCAACGCGTACGACAAGCAACGGGCGCGGCTGCGCGATCTGATCGAACAGTCCGGGCGGGCGGCGGACGCGGAGGCCAACCAGGTGGCCAACCGGATGCTGCAGGACGACCGGGGCCAACGCGGCATCGTTCGGGGGGAACGGACGTTCGGGCCCAAGGGCGAGCGCGAACCGGGCGACCCGAAGTGAGAGCCGCGCCCCTGGTCGACGGCGCCATCGCCGGTGCGGTAGGGAGCGCGGCCCTGAACGTGGTCAGCTACCTCGACATCGCGGTGCGGGCCCGCCCGGCGAGCAGCATCCCGGAGGAGACCGTGCGCCGGCTCGCCGGCGCGGCACACGTCGACCTCGGGCCCGAGGACCGGGCGGCCACCCGCCGCTCGGGCCTCGGGCCCGTTCTCGGGTACGCCACCGGCATCGCCGGCGGGGTCGCTTTCGGCCTGCTCGCCGCCCGCCGCCGGATCCCGCTGCCGCTGGCCGCCGGGCTGCTCGGTGGCGGCGTCATGGCCGCCACGGACAGTTCGATCACGGTGCTGCGGATCTCGGACCCGCGTACCTGGCGGGCGCAGGACTGGCTGGCCGACGTCATCCCGCATCTGGCGTACGGAATGGCGGCCGTAGCCACCTGGAACCGGCTACGACCGCCATCCTGACCGTGTGGTTAGCGGCGAACGTCGCTCTCGTCGTCGGCCACCGGCTCAGCGGCCGGTCCGTACGGCGAGATCTGTCCCTTCGGGACCGGCCGCCCGGTGTCCCCGTTCGACGAGCCGCTATAGCGCGGATGGCCCGTCGCGCGGGGACCCTTGCTGTCCTGGCTCGTGGCGCCCTTGTTGTTGCGGCGGAACTCCTCCTGCTGCGGATTGACCACGGGTCTCTCCTTCCGGTCGCGCGCGACGTGGGGCCGCGCACCGTTCCCGGTTACCCGCCGCCGTCGGGCGCATTCCGGCTCCACCGCGCCGCCCGGTGTCTGCGCCGGCCCGGGACGGGTACACCCCCGGGATGCGGAACGATCGCAACGTGGCTCGGGCGCTGCTGGACCGGCAGGGCCGGACGTACGCCGAGGAGGCGGGGATCCGGCTGGCCGACCGCCCGGGACCGCTCTACCAGCTGCTGGTGCTCGCCACGTTGCTGAGCACCCGGATCCGGGCCGGGGTGGCCCTGGCGGCCGCGCGGGAGCTCTTCAAGGCCGGCTACCGGACCCCGCAGGCGATGGAGGCGGCGAGTTGGCAGGACCGGGTCGACGCGCTGGGCCGCGGCCACTACCGCCGGTACGACGAGCGGACGGCCACCATGCTCGGCACCGGTGCCCGGCTCTGCCTGGACCGCTGGCACGGGGACCTGCGCCGGATGCACCGCGAGGCGGACGGTGAGCGGACCGCCCTGCGCCGGCTGCTCACCGAGTTCCCCGGCATCGGCCCCACCGGGGCGGACATCTTCCTGCGCGAGGCGCAGACGGTGTGGCCGGACGTCCGCCCGTACGCCGACCGGCGGACCCTCGCCGGGGCCAAGCAGCTCGGCCTGCCGGCGAACCCGGACGGGCTGGCCGGCCTGGTCGGCGACGCCGACTTCGGGCGGCTCGCCTCGGCGCTGGTGCGGGTGGCGCTCGGCGAGGAGTCGGCGGGCGAGGTCAGCCGCACCGGGGCGGCCCGCTAACGCTCACTTCGCCGGCCCGGCCGGCTTCGTCAGGTGCCAGGCCAGCAGCGCCGCGCCCAAAGCCAGCAGCACCACCCCACCGGAGATCCCGCCGCCCTCCGCGCCGCTGCTGCGGTGCCCGGTGGCGCCGAAGTAGATCACCGCGAGCCCGGCGAGGACGGCGATGAACGTCCGCGTGCGTCGGTCCTTCACGTTCCGCACGGTACGGCCGATCCACCGCACACCTGCCCCTTTTGCGGACAATGTCCCTCGTCCGGGTCACTCCGCCGGGCAACCGGCGGCCGGACCGCGCAGCCGCACCCGGCGTACCGCCCGGTCGGCCACCTCGACCACCTCGACGCTCAGCCCGGGCAGCTGCACCCGCTCCCCCGGTCCGGTAGGCACCTGGCCCAGCCGGGCCAGGACCAGGCCGGCGATCGTGGTGTACTCCCGCGACAGCGGGAAGCCCAGCCGCACTCCGACGTCCGGCAGGTCGTGCAGCGGGAAGTCGCCGGCCAGGAGCAGGGCGCCGTCCGGCTCCCGGACCACACCACGCACGTCCCGGTCGGTCTCGTCGTACAGCTCGCCGACCACCTCCTCCAGCAGGTCCTCCATGGTCACCAGGCCGTCGATCCCGCCGTGCTCGTCGACCACCAGGGCGATCTGCTCGTGGCGCTGACGGAACTGACGCATCGCGTCGGCGACCGGCAGCGTCCCGGGCAGCAGCAACGGCGCACGGGCCCGGTCGCCGGCGGTCGCGTCACCGGCGTCGACCAGGTCCCGGATGTGCACCACGCCGCACACGTCGTCCAGGCCGCCCGGCCCGACCACCGGGGCCCGGGACCGGCCGGTCACCGCAAGCCGCCGCATCGCCTCGGAGGCCGGCGCCGACGCCGGCACGACCGTCACGTCCCGGCGCGAGACCAGGATCTCCCGCAGCGTCCGACCGGCGATGTCGAACGCCCCGGAGAGGATCTCCCGCTGCTGCGCGGACAGGCCCCGCTGGCTGACCAGCATCTCGCGCAACTCCTCCTCGGTCACCTCCCCGCGGCTGGCCCGCGGGTTCCCACCGACGAGCCGGACCACCAGGTCGGTGCTGCGGCTGAGCAGCCACACCGCCGGCCGGGACAGCCGGGAGAGCAGGTCCAACGGGGCGGCGCTGAGCAGCGCCCAGCGTTCCGCCCACTGCATCGCCAGCCGCTTCGGCGCCAGCTCGCCCACGACGAGCGTGACGAAGGTCAGCACCACCGTCACCAGCAGCACCGCGACCGGGCGGGCGGCCCGGCCGAGGAAGGCCAGCGGCCCGAACAGCGGCTCGGCCAGCGACACCGCGGCAGCCGCCGAGGCGAGGAAGCCGGCCAGGGTGATGCCGAGCTGGATGGTGGCCAGGTAGCGGTTCGGCTCCCGGGCCAGGCGGGCGAGCCGGACGCCGCTGCGCCCCGAACGCCTCAACCGCCGCAGCTGCCCCTCGCGGAGCGTGACCAGGGCCATCTCGCTACCGGACAGCGCGGCGTTGATGAGCACGAGGACGATCACCAGGGCCAACTGGCCGGTCATCCGCACCCCCTCCCGCCGCCTGCCCCCACTCAACCGCAGCGCTGCCCCGCCGGAGCCCGGTCAGTCGTTTTCCAGGTCGTCCAGGCTGATCGCGTGGGTCATCAACCAGCGCGCCAGCGCGGCCATCCCGAACAGCCACAGCGGCGCCGACTCGGTGGTGCCGTTCGTGGCGAAGATGGCGAAGCGCAGGTCCGGGGCCCGGTACGCCTCGATCCGCCACCGGTGCTGCCGGTCCCGCCAGACCGCGGAAGGGTCCATGGCGTCACCGTAGGCGACCACGCCGGCCGGGCGAGTCGGCTTCGCACCGCCGGTCAGCCCGGCGGGCCGACCACCTCACGGGCGTCGTCGGGCAGCCGACGGGTCGCGCCCCGCCGGTCCAGCAGCTCCAGCAGCGGCACCGCCACCCGCCGGGTGGTGTCCAGCGCCTGCCGCGCGGCGCTGAGGGTGAACGGCTGCGGCAGCCGGGCGAGCACCCGCACCGCGTCGTCGAGCGCCCCGGGCAGCAGCACCACGTTGTCGGCCAGCTTGAGCAGGGCGCCGGCCCGCACGGCGGCGCCGATCTCCCGGGGGCCCAGCCCCAGGTCGGCGAGGCGGTGCGTCTCGGGGGCCTGGAAGGGACGGTCGCCGTACTCGGCCCGGACCCGGTCGACGGCGCGGGCCACCGGCGCCGGCAGCGCGTCGACCGCCGCGGCGGTCACCCGACCGGCGCGCAGCCGCAGCGGCGGCCGGAGCAGCGCCTCCACCAGGGCCCGGTCCGGCAGTGCGAGGCGCCGGCGCAGCACCTCCACCGGCGCGCCCGCCTCCAACGGGTGCTCCCGGGCGTACCGGGCGACCTCCTCGGTGAGCCGGACGCCGAGGAGCCGCCAGTGCTCCGGATCGGCCAGCCAGTCCCCGGCGACCGGCGCAACGGTCACCGGCACGCCCATCCGGGTCAGCTCGCCGGCCCGTGCCAGGGACCGGCGACGCAGCTCGCCGGCCAGGTCGGGCCGGCCGTCCAGCTCGGCCAGGACGGCCGCCCGGGCGGCGGCGGCACCCCGCCGGCGCAGCGGCGGCGGCGCGACGTCCAGCACCGTCACCCCGCCGGCCACGTGGTGCCGGCCCGGGTCACGCAGCAGCGCCCGGTCGCCGATCAGCAGCGGCAACGGGCGGGCCAGGCGCAGCCGCACCGTGTCGGGACCGAGCGGCCGCACCCGGGCGGGCACCCCGGCCGAGCCGACGTGCAGCGTGAGGGTGGCCGGCAGGTCGGCGGCCGGATCGCCGGCGAGCCGCACGTCGAGCAGGTCGGTCAGCCGGAAGCGGCCGGGGCTGAGCAGGGCGGCACCACGGCCGATCCGGTCCCGGGACACCCCGCGCAGGTTCACCGCCACCCGGGCCAGCGCGTCCACCCGCTCCCGCGCGGCGCCGAGGGCGTGCAGGCCGCGGACCCGGACCGGTGCGCCGGTGTCGGCGAGTTCGAGCTGGTCGCCGACGGCCAGCCGGCCGTCGCCGAGGGTGCCGGTGACCACCGTGCCGCTGCCCCGGATCGTGAAGGACCGGTCCACCCAGAGCCGGACCGGGGCGTCCCGCGCCGGGTCGGGCAGCCGGGCCACCAGCCGGTCCAGGGCCGCCCGCAGCTCGGGCAGGCCGGCGCCGGTTGCGCCGCTGACCGCGACGGCCTCGACCGAGCCGAGGGAGGTGGCGGCGAGCTCCGCGCGGGCCTGGGCCAGCGCGGGCCCCGGATCGGCGAGGTCCGCACGGGTGACCACCAGCAGGCCGTACGACACCCCGAGCGCGTCCAGGGCGGCGAGGTGTTCGGCGGACTGCGGCATCCAACCCTCGTCGGCGGCGACGACCACAATCGCGGCGGGCACCGGACCGACCCCGGCGAGCATGTTCGACACGAAGCGCTCGTGCCCGGGTACGTCGACGAAGGCGATGGTGCCGCCGGAGGGCAGGGTGGTCCAGGCGAAGCCGAGGTCGATGGTCATGCCCCGGCGGCGTTCCTCGGCCCACCGGTCGGGCTCCATTCCGGTGAGCGCCCGCACCAGGGTGGACTTGCCGTGGTCGACGTGCCCGGCGGTGGCGACGACCCACACGGCTACCCGCCCGCCCGCAGGATCGCCGCCCGCAGCACCGGATCCGCTTCGGCCGGCACGCAGCGCAGGTCGAGCAGGAGCCGGCCGTGCAGCACCCGGCCGAGCACCGGCGGCTCGCCGGTGCGCAGTGGCTCGGCGTACCGCTCGGGCAGGCTCAGCGCCCACGAGTCCAGCTCGACGCCGGGGGCGCCGCCGCCGCCCACCACGGACGCGCAGGGCACCACCTCGGCCTTGCGGCCGTCGCCGCCGAGGGCGTCCCGCAGCCGCTCGGCGCGGTCGCGCAGCGCGGCCGGGTCGGCGTGCAGGGCCACCCGGGTGGGGGTGGTCGGCCCGTGCAGGGTGGCGGCCAGCGCGGCGAGGGTGAGCTTGTCGACCCGCAGCGCGCGGGCCAGGGGGTGCCGACGCAACCGCCCGACCAGGTCGGCGTCGCCGAGCAGCAGGCCGGCCTGCGGCCCGCCCAGCAGCTTGTCGCCGCTGGCGGTGACCAGGGCGGCGCCGTCGCGCAGGGTGCTGGCGGCGTCCGGCTCGGCGGGCAGCAGCGGGTCGGGCGCCAGCAGCCCGGAACCGATGTCGGCGACCACCGGCACCCCGAGGGTGGCCAACTCGCGCACCGGCACGGCCGAGGTGAAGCCGGTGACCCGGAAGTTCGACGGGTGCACCTTGAGTACGAAGCCGGTGCGCGGGCCGATCACCGCGGCGTAGTCGGCGAGGGTGGTGCGGTTGGTGGTGCCCACCTCGCGCAGCCGGGCGCCGGTGCTCTCCAGCAGGTCGGGCAGGCGGAACCCGTCGCCGATCTCGACCAGTTCCCCCCGGCTGACCACGATCTCGGCGCCGGCGGCGAGCGCGGTGGCGGCCAGCACCAGCGCGGCGGCCCCGTTGTTGACGACGTGCACGGCCGCCGCGTCCGGCACCGCGGCGGCGAGCGCGTCGAGGGCGTCCCGGCCGCGCCGGGCCCGCCGGCCGGTCCGCAGGTCCAGTTCCACGTCGGTGTGCCCGGCGGCGGCGACCATCGCCTCGACCGCGGCGGCCGACAGCGGCGCCCGCCCGAGGTTGGTGTGCAGCACGACGCCGGTGGCGTTCAGCACCGCGCGGGGCGCGGGCGCCGGCAGCTGGGCCAGCGCGGCGTCGCGTACCCGCTCGGGGGTGATCTCGCCGCGGCGGGCGCGCTGCTGCGCGCGGACGATCGCGGCCTTGACCCGGTCGCGGCCGAGCGAGCCGACGGCGGCGGCCAGCCCGGGGTCGGCGAGCAGCGCGTCGGTACGCGGCACGCGCCGCCGCGGGTCGGCCGTGCCGTCACGCATCGGGTCATCTCCCAGGCTGCTTGGCGGAGACGGACGGGAATCGAACCCGCCTGGCCCGGGTTCCGGACCACACCGGTTTTGAAGACCGGGAGGGGCACCAGCCGCCTGAACGCCTCCGCCCAGCAGTCAACCACATATGATCTCCATCCGCCGGGCGAAGGGAGTGACCGCGCCGGCCCGGCTCAGGGCCCGCTGTCTGGAAGGGCGGCCGCGGCTTGCCCGGGCTGGTCGGCAGGCGGTGATCGGCGGCGGACGGGTCGCGTGACGGAAGCGACGATCACTCGGTGAACAGCTTCGCGGCGGTGATGACGGTCTGTACCACGCCGTAGCCGAGCAGCACGGTGACCAGCGCCCACGATATCCAGAGCCGGGCCTGCTGCGGGGCCACGGCCTTGGCCGCGGGCCGGCTCTCCGGCCGCAGGGCGACGGGGTCGGTCCGTTCGGCGGGCGCTACGGGAACCGCTCCGCCAGTGTCCGGTTCGTGGAAACGTTCCGGGACGGGGCGGACCAGCAGGTTGGCGATGAATCCGACAGCCAGCACGGCGACCATGGTGAACAGCGCCGGCCGGTACGCCGAAGCGGTGAACGTACCCGGCTTGCCCTGGGCGTCGAGGACGCCGTTGACGATCAGCGGCCCGGCCACGCCGGCGGCGGACCAGGCGGTGAGCAGCCGGCCGTGAATGGCGCCCACCTGGTGAGTGCCGAACAGGTCGCGCAGGTAGGCGGGGATGGTGGCGAAGCCGCCACCGTAGAAGGAGATGATGATGCCGGCCAGCAGCACGAACACCACCGTGACGGTGTGTCCGACCAGCGCGAGCAGGGTGTAGAGCACCATGCCGAGGCCGAGGTAGGCCACGTAGATCGGCTTGCGGCCGATGATGTCGGACGTCGACGACCACACGAACCGCCCGGCCAGGTTGAACAGCGACAACACGCCCACGAAACCCGACGCCGCCGCGATCGAGACGGCCGACACGCCGTTGTCGCGGAAGAAGTCCTGGATCATCGGGGCGGCCTGCTCCAGGATGCCGATGCCGGCGGTCACGTTGGTGAACAGCACGATCCAGAGCAGCCAGAACGAGCGCGTGCGGATCGCGTTCGCCGCGGACACGCTCGCCGTGGTGACCAGTGGCTTGGCCCGGATCGAGGCGGGATCGAACCCGGCCGGGCGCCAGCCGGGTGGGGGAACCCGCACGTTCAGCACGCCGAGCATCATGATCAGGAAGTAGCCGACGCCGAGTGTGAGAAAAAGCCGTACCAGCGCGCTGCCCGAAGCCACCGCACCGGCGTTGGTGGGGTGGAAGCCAGGATCATAGAGCGAAAGCAGCTGACGGGAGACCGGGCTGGCAAGCATCGCGCCGCCGCCGAAGCCCATGATGGCCATGCCGGTCGCGAGGCCGGGCCGATCCGGGAACCACTTGATCAGGGTGGAGACCGGCGAGATGTAGCCGAGGCCGAGTCCGATGCCGCCGATCACCCCGTAGCCGAGGTAAAGCAGCCAGAGCTGCTTGGTGGCGATGCCGAGCGCCCCGACCAGGAAACCCGCTGCCCAGAAACACGCGGAGGTGAACATCGTCTTGCGGGGTCCGCTGCGCTCCGCCCACGTGCCGCCGACCGCCGCGGAAAGCCCCAACATGACGATGGCGATGCTGAAGATGACTCCGATAGCCGTCTGGCTGGCCCCGAAATACGCGATGAGGGAGTTCTTGTAGACGCTGGTCGCGTAGACCTGCCCGATGCACAGATGCACCGCCAGCGCCGCCGGCGGAATAAGCCAGCGACTGTATCCGGGAGGGGCGACGGTATGGCGGGGGTCGAGCACCGACAACATGGGTATGTTCCCCCTCCTGCGAATCATTGGGTATCCGCAGTGCGACAGCTGTGGGCACGTGTCCCACTGAAATGTGCGGCGGCCTACCCGAACCGGGTCGGATCAAACCCGGGCGCGGCCGGAGCGAGCCGGTGCAGGCCAGCCGACGATGAGGCGAGCCCACCTCCACACGCGGGCGATATCCGTGTTGGAACAGACCCTCGGCGACCAGGTGAGACCCCGCCGGGCCCCGCGTCGGTTGTCAGTCCCCCGGCGACCCGCGGTTGTTGTGGCCATGAGCTGAACCCCCGTGTCGGCTCATGGGCCTGGCGCCTGATGCGTGTCTAACCCGGATTCGGGCCGGCACCCGGCCCGCTGTCGTCTGGTGTCTGCCCGTCGCGCTGCCGTGCGCGCTCCCGCTGCGGCACCACGGTGTACTTCGGATCCTTCGCGGAGGCGACTCCGCCGTGGAAGATGCCGAACCGGGTGCAGACGGCGGCGGCGAGCAGCGCCCCGCCGGAGAGCGCGGAGAGCGCCCGGCTGCGCCGGCCGACCAGCGCGCCAGCCACCCCGGCGGCGGTCAGCGCCCGCCCGGCGCGCAGCAACCGGCCGGCGGTGCCGACCGCGTACGGCTCGCTGAGCAGGCCGAGCCGGTTCTCCACCCGGTGCGAACCCCACAGCTCCAGGGCCGCGCCGGCCACCGCGAGCCGCCGCGCCGGGCCGGCCTGCGCCGGCGGCGCGGCGATCAGTCCGACGCCGGCGCCGCTGGCCAGCGCGCTGCCCGCGAAGATGGTCGGCAGCTCGGGGTACGCCTCGTGCCAGGACGGCACGGCCGTGTCGGCGAGCAGGACCCCGGTGTACGTGGCCAGCGCGGGCGCGGTCGTCGCGGCGAGCAGCCCGGCGGTCTGTCCGACCGGTGGCAGCAGCCGCCGGGCGAGCCCGAGCACACCGCGTTCCGGCAGCCAGGGCGCGGCTTCGGCGACCGCGGCGAGGCCGGCGGCCGGACCGAAGGCGGTGAGGATCCAGGTGCCCACCGACATCGGCGAGGTCAGCTTCGCCACCCGCAACATGTGGTGGAAGCGGCTCGGCTTGCCGAGGTCGTTGACGAGGAAGTACGCGCTGGCGCTGACCGCGGCCAGGGCGGCGACTCGGCCGGCCCGGCGCAACGCCGGCCGCCCGGTGAGCTGCCCCCCCGCGGCCAGCATGGACGACCCGGCGGCCAGACCCCCGGTGAAGAGGTACGCGGCGATGTCCCACTTCCACACCGGCGCCTTGAGGATGGGCCGGCCGTAGTAGGAGGTGAACTCGGCGGGTGGGACGTTGAGCTGCTCCCCGCCGCCGTCCTTGCGGCCTCGCCGGCGCGGCCGGTCGACCGGCTCGACGTCGCCGGGCGGGTGCGGCGCGCCGTAGCCCGCCCGCTGGCCCGGTCCGCCGAAGCGCTCGGGGCCCTCGGCCGTGAGCCGCTCGCGGAAGCGGCGGAACCTGGCGCCCACCGGGGCGCGGTCCGGACTCACGATGAACCTCCGACGAACGCGGCGACGGCCGCCGCCACCATGGCCAGCGCGGCCAGGCCGGCCCGCTTGTACATCTTCGGCAGGTCCCGGGTGGTGACCACCGGGTCCGGCGGCAGTCCGTAGACCTCCGGCTCGTCGAGGAGCAGGAAGAACGCGCCGTCCCCGCCGACGCCGTCGGTCGGGTCGTGGCCGTAGAGCCGGGCCTCCGGCACGCCCCGCTCGCGCAGCGTGGCGACCCGCTGGGCGGCCCGCTCGCGCAGCTCGTCGAGCGGCCCGTACTGGATCGACTCGGTCGGGCAGGCCTGCGCGCAGGCCGGGGTCATGCCGGCGCCGAGCCGGTCGTAGCAGAGCGTGCACTTCCACGCCCGGCCGTCGCCCTTGCGCTGGTCGATGACGCCGTACGGGCAGGCGGAAATGCAGTAGCCGCAGCCGTTGCAGATGTCCTCCTGCACCACCACCGTGCCGAACTCGGTGCGGAACAGCGATCCGGTCGGGCAGACGTCCAGGCAGGCGGCATGAGTGCAGTGCTTGCAGACGTCCGACATCATCAGCCAGCGGAAGTCGGTGCGCGACTCGGCGCCGCTGCCCCGGCCGGGCGGCTGGGCGCCGGGCATGCCGAGGAACTCCGGCCCGGCGGCCATCCGGGCGGCGGCCGGCGGCTGCCCCGGTGGCACCCCCGGATCGGTGCCGCTGTCGTTGCCCACGCCGGCGGCGACCGCCGCGCTGGCCGGGCTCACCGCCGCCCCGGTCGGGTTGCCCTCGAACGGCGGGGTGCGGTGCCCCGCCGGGCGGGGCTGCTCGATGAACGCCACGTGCCGCCACGAGTTGGCGGTCAGCGCGCCGGTGTTGTCGTACGACATGCCGAGCAGGTCGAAGCCGGACGCCGGGACGGCGTTCCACTCCTTGCAGGCCACCTCGCACGCCTTGCAGCCGATGCAGACGCTGGTGTCGGTGAAGAAGCCCATCCGGGGTTCGGCGTCGACCCAGCCGGCGTCGGGCGCCGGGTCCAGCGGGCCGTAGAGGCTGTTCGCGTCAGGCATCCCCGTCTCCGTCCTGCGCCGCCGCCTCGGGGGACTGCTCGTCGGTGCTGCCGGCCGCGTCCTCCCCGCCGAGCACGTTGGTGGTGACGATCGGCACCTTCCGGTCCGGCGTCATGCCGGCCCGCCGCTGGTAGTCACCGACCAGGTCGAGCAGGGCCGGGCCGGTGGGTCGCCGGCCGGGCCGGATGTCACAGGTGCCGACCTTGCTCTCCTGGATCAGCACGTTCGGGTCCAGGGTGATGCCGAACAGGTCGTTGGCCGAGTCGCCGGTGACCAGGCCTTCGAAACCGAAGTGGTACGGCAGCCAGAGCTGGTGGATCACCCGGCCGTCCACCCGCAGCGGGGTGAGCCGGTCGGTCACCAACACCTTGGCCTCGATCACCGCGCGGCCGCTGATCAGGTGCGCCCAGCCGAGGTGCTCCAGCCCCACCTCGGCGGCCAGCTCCGGGGACACCTCCACGAACATCTCCGGCTGCAGCTCGGCGAGCGGCCGTACCGTGCGGCTCATCGCGCCCGCGGTGTGGTGCTCGGTGAGCCGGCTGACCGTGAAGACGTATGGGAAGACACCGCTGTGCTCCTCCGGCGGGCTGGGGTTCATCCGGTTCACCGGGTGGTCGTACACCTTGCGGGTGGGGTTGGCCTGCTGGCCGTACATCGGGTTGCGCATCGGCGACTCGGCCGGCTCGTAGTGCGTCGGCAACGGCCCGTCGAGCACCCCGCGCGGCGCGTAAAGCCAGGCCTTGCCGTCGCCCTGCATCACGAACGGGTCGTCCCCGGCGAGCGCCTCCGACCCCGAGGCGTCGTCCGCCGGCCGGTACGTCGGCGGCTTGGTCTTCTCGAAGTCCGGCACGTCGTAGCCGGTCCACTCGCCCTTCTCCGCGTCCCACCAGACGTACTTCTTCCGCTCGCTCCACGGCCGGCCCTGCGGGTCGGCGGAGGCGCGGTTGTAGAGGGTGCGCCGGTTGGCCGGCCAGGCCCAGCCCCATTCGGGGGCGACCCAGCTCTGCTCGTGCCCCGGCTTGCGGCGCGCGGCCTGGTTGACCCCGTCGGCGTAGACGCCGCTGTAGATCCAACAGCCGATCGCCGTCGAGCCGTCGTCCTTGGCCTCGGCGAAGCCGCCGAGCGGGCGCCCGGTGGCCACCTCGTACCCGTTGATCTCCTTGAGCACCGCCTCGGCGCTCGGCTCGGCGTACTCGCCGTGGGTCGGGTAGTCCCAGGCGAGGTCGAGCAGCGCCCGGTCCCGCGGCTTGGTGGAGGCGGCCAGCTTCTCCCGCAACACGCGGCCGAGGTGGTAGAAGAACCACAGCTCGGAACGGCAGTCACCCGGCGGGTCGAGGGCTTTCTCCCGCCACTGCAGCAGCCGCTGGGTCTGGGTGAAGGTGCCCTCCTTCTCCACGTGCGAGGCGGCGGGCAGGAAGAACACCTCGGTGCGGCACTCCTCCGGCACGATCTCGCCGGTGGCGATCTCCGGGCTGTTCTTCCAGAACGTGGCACTCTCGATCATGAACAGGTCGCGGACGACCAGCCAGTCGAGGTTGGCCATGCCCAGGCGCTGGGCCTTGCCGTGCGCCGAGCCGACCGCCGGGTTCTGGCCGAGCAGGAAGTAGCCCTTCACGTGGCCGTCGATCATGTTCAGTACCTGCTGATACGTCCCGTGGTCGCCGGTCATCCGGGGCAGGTAGCCATAGCAGAAGTCGTTCTCGGGCGTGGCCGCGTCACCCCAGTACGCCTTGAGCAGGCTGGCCGCGAAGGCCCGCGAGTTGCCCCAGAAGCCCTTCTGGCCGGGGTGGCGGATGCTGTCCACCCACCTGGCGAAGGTCGGGTGTTCGGCGTGGTGCGGCATCGGCAGGTAGCCGGGCAGCAGGTTGAACAGCGTCGGGATGTCGGTGGAGCCCTGGATGCTGGCGTGCCCGCGCAGCGCCAGGATGCCACCGCCCGGCCGCCCGATGTTGCCCAGCAGGGTCTGGATGATCGCGCCGGTGCGGATGTACTGCACGCCGACGCTGTGCTGGGTCCAGCCCACCGAGTAGACGAGCACCCCGGTCCGCTCCCGGCCGGAGTTCTCCGTCCAGGCCCGGGCGAGTTCCAGGAACTTCTCCTGGGGGATGCCGCAGACCCGCTCGACCATCTCCGGGGTGTAGCGGGCGAAGTGCCGCTTGAGGATCTGGTAGACGCAGCGGGGGTGCCGCAGGGTCTCGTCCCGATGTGTCTCCGCCGCCACCGGTGCGCCGTGCGACTCGTGCTCCAGCCCGGCCGCGCTCTCCCGCTCCTTGCCCGTTCCCGTGGCCCGGGTGTGATTCCCGTGCCCCTCGTACTGCCAGCTGGTCTGGTCGTACGAGCCGGTCTCGGGGTTGTAGCCGGAGAAGAGCCCGTCGAGGTCCTCGGTGTCGGCGAACCGCTCGCTGACGATGGTGGCCGCGTTGGTGTACGCCAGCACGTACTCCCGGAAGTCCAGCTCGTTGTCCAGGATGTACCGCACCACGCCGCCGAGCAGCGCGATGTCGGTGCCCGCCCGGATCGGCAGGTACGTGTCGGCGAGCGCGCTGGTCCGGGTGAACCGCGGGTCGACGTGGAAGACCTTGGCGCCGCGCTTCTTGGCCTCCATCACCCACTGGAAGCCCACCGGGTGGGCCTCGGCCATGTTGGAGCCCTGGATGACGATGACGTCAGCGTTGACCAGGTCCTGCTGGAAGTCCGTCGCGCCGCCGCGACCGAAGCTGGTCCCCAGACCGGGGACGGTGGCGGAGTGTCAAATGCGGGCCTGGTTCTCGATCTGGAGTGCCCCCATCGCCGTGAACAGCTTCTTGATGAGGTAGTTCTCCTCGTTGTCCAGCGTCGCCCCGCCGAGGCTGGAGATGCCCAGCGTCCGGTTCAGCGGCCGGCCGGCGTCGTCGACGTCCTCCCAGGTCTCGTCGCGGGCGGCGAGGAGCCGGTCGGCGATCATGTCGAGGGCGACGTCGAGCTCCAGGTCCTCCCACTCGGTGCCGTACGGCCGGCGGTAGCGCACCTTAGTCTGGCGCAATGGGCTGGTCACCAGCGACTTGCTGGCCGCGCCCTTCGGGCAGAGCCGACCGCGGGAGATCGGGCTGTCCGGGTCGCCCTCGATCTGGGTGACCTGGCCGTCCTTCACGAAGACCCGCTGCCCGCAGCCCACCGCGCAGTACGGGCAGACCGAGCGGGCCATGCTGTCGGCGGTCTCGGTGCGAGCGGTCAGGCCGGCCGAGCGGGCGGACTGCGCCGCGGCGCCCCGGCCGAGCGGGTCGGTGCCGGTGAGCTGCCGGTAGACCGGCCAGCTCTCGATGAAGGTCTTGAGACCCAACCGGAACACCCCCTCCCGCTGGCGGAAAGCTGACCCTCTGAACATAGGGCAGCCGACGGGGGCGTGCGACCCCGGCGGCGGACTGGCCCGGTTCGGGCACCGCCCGGGGCCGGTTCGGGCACCGCCCGGGCTCGGGTCGGCACGGCGGGCGGACCGCCAGGTCGAGCCGGCGAGGGATCGTTGCGCATAAAGAATTCCGCCCCCGGCAGGAGCCGGGGGCGGAAAGGGTGTCGGTGTGCAGGTCGCCTCTCGGCGAGTGGCACGACGCGGCTCCAGCCGAACGGTATTCCGCGAAGGCAATTTAGGTGAGGCCCGGGGACACTGGACACACCGACACCTCACTCAACCTACTCCGCCCCCCGGTTGTTCCGCGCTGTCGGTGACTGCCGCCACTGTCCGCCTCATACCCGGCGGCCAGCGCCGCCGTATCTCGGCGTGCCGTACGCCGCTGGCCGGCACCCCTGTCTCGGGGTGCCGGCCAACGGCAGCGTGTTGCTTATTGCTTATGTGGGTCAGTTGTTCCAGTGCTGGGCGACC
>NZ_JAEMUW010000021.1 GCF_016598485.1 Micromonospora coerulea
CCGCAACCAAAGACGGCACCGGCCGATCCCAAAGGGACCGGCCGGTGCGGAAACCTCACCAGAGCTGCTGCACGATGTCCGCCGCCTGCTCCTCCCACTGCGCGTACGCGTAGGGGAAGGCGGAGACCTGCACCGTCTGGGCCGCCGCGGTCAGCGGCAGCTGCCGCCACCCGCCGACGTTCTTCAGCGCGCCGAAGAACGCCTTGGCGGCGTAGTCGGGGTCGGTGATCTGGTCGGGCGTGCCCCAACCGGACGACGGGCGCTGCTGGAACAGGCCCTGCGAGTCGTGGTCGTTGTACGCGCCGAGGTGACCGAGGTTGTACAGCTTCGACTCCTGCAGCGAGGTGGCGATGCCGATGACGGCCCCGCGCTCCCCCACGCCGGTCTCCTTGGCCGCCTTGATGATCGCCTTGGCGTTGGCGATCTGCGCGTCGTCGAGCGGGATGCGCGACTGTGCGCCCTCAAGGCCGTGCGGGATGAGCTCTTCCCGGCTGGGCCGGTTGGCCTTGGTGGGGACCTTGTCGCTGCCGGTGGTCAGGCCGGATTCGACGGTCTTCTTGCCGGTGGTCAGGCCGGATTCGGCGGTCTTCTTGCCGGTCGCCAGGTCGATCGCGGCGACGGCGCCGGAGTGCGGTCCGCTGGTGACGGGCGCGGCGATGGCCGTCGGGCCGAATGCGAGGCCACCCAGGGCGACAACGCCGGCGACGGTCAGCGCGGACTTGCGGTTCGGGGTCTTCGCGATGGCGGGGAGCCATCGAGTGAAGTTTTGCTTCACGATGGTTGCCCTTTCGATCGTTACGACGCGCTCCCGGGTGAGCGCCCCTCGGGGGAATTACCGGCCGGTACAGGTTTGCGGGCCGGCCGTACGGGGGACACAACCAGCTTCCGTTGTCGGTCATTCCGGAAATGCCGGGGTGGCGATGGGCTGCGGCCCAGGTCACGCAGGTATTCGGACAGCGGGCGGAAGCGGCGTCCGGGACGACACCGAGGCACCCGTTGCGGGGCACCCGACGCACCCGGAATGCGCCTGGGCCAGGAGAGCATCAGCGTCGCCAGTCCGGCCGAAAGTGGCCGGGCGGTGGGTGACCGGTCAGCGGGTGGGCGCGCCGAACCGGACGAGGACGTGCCAGAGCTGCTTGAGGTGCTGAAGCGTGACGTCGGTCGGGCCACGGTCGGCCCAGCGGTCCGGATCCGTGACCACCGACGCGGCGGCCCGACCGATCAGGGCGGCGTGAACCGGCTCCCCCGGCCGGGCGAACTCGGCGTGCACCCGCGCGGCCAGCGGTGGGATGGCCGCCCCCGGAACTCCGGGTCGATTCCGTCCACCGGCAGCCCGAAGCCGGCGTGCCACCGCAGCGGGAATCCGTGCCGCCGGGCGACGGCCGCCAGCGTCCGTCCCTCTTCGGTGTCCCGGAACGACGGGTCCACCACCAGGGCCGCCACGTCCCTCGCCAGGCTCAGCTCGCCGTGGATCTGGGCCTCGACGTAGTCGTCGAGCGCCCGCCCGGGGACGCCGGGCCGGGCCGCATCGCGTTCCCGCCGCCGCACGAGGGTGCGGAGCAGGGTATCGGTGTCGATGCCCGCCACCCCGAGGCTGACCCCGGTGCTCGCGGTGGCCTCCAGCAGCGCCGCGAGCACCGGCTCCAGGACGTCGACGGTGCCCAGGTCCTTGGGCCCGAGGTGGCTCCCAGCGGTCCCGGTCGCCGCCCGGAAAGGCGGTCAGGCCACCGTTTGAGATACCCGTTTCGAACTGGCTGCGGTAGACGCCCTCCTCGTCCAACGCGGTGGCCACCGTACGACCGTCGCGCAGCAGTCGGTCGGGGTGGAAGTTGAGCGTCAGCCGGCCGTGCGCGGCGACCGCCGCGATCACCTCCTCCGGCCGGTACGCGGCACCGGAACCGGCCAGGTGCCGGGCGATGACGGCGAGCGCCGCCGGCCGGTCGGCCAGCGCGACCTGCCGGACGTGCCGCAGGGCGGCGGCCTGCGGCGGCGTGAGCGCGCACTGGTCGGGAGAGACGGGCACGGCCGAAGTATCGGCAGCGCCACCGCCCGGCGCAGCCCAATTACGCCGGCTCGCCGCCGGCGGTCAGCCGTCCCGGTCGGTGCCGAAGCCGTCGAGCGCGGCCCGCTCGTCCAGCGTGCGCAGCTCCTCGAAGACGGTGATGTGCAGGCCCGCCGGCGCGTCGAGCCGCGCGTTGAGCGACTGCCATGGTGTCACCGTCGGTGGCGCCACCTCGCGGGCACCCGCCGCGACCAGCCGGTCCGTGACGGCCCGCCCGTCGTCCACTTCGAACGCGACCCGGATCCGCGGGGCGACCTGCCGGCCGACCTCCACCTCGTCGATCAGCCGGCGCTGCGCCGGATTCGCGATCTCCAGGGTGGCCCGGCCGGCGTCGAGGATCACCACCCGCGCCCCGTCCCCGCCGGAGTACGCGGCCTGCTCCGGCAGGCCGAGGGCGTCGCGGAAGAAGGCGACCGCGGCGTCGTAGTCCTCGGCCTCCACCACGAGGCGCAACTGGCGGACGGTCGGCGGCCGGTCGGTGGGATCGTCGGTCACGCCCTCCGATGCTAGTCCCGGCGGGTCCAGCCGGTGCGGAGGCGGGGCGACCCACGCAGTCGGCTCGACGCGGCCCGTTGGGCCGGCACCGGGGCCGGCGTAGAGTGAGCAACGCGCAGACCGGAAGGCGATGACAGTGACGGCATCCGCTGTGGTCGACCGGGTCCAGCTGGGAGACCACGTCTGCTGGGCACATGACGACGAGCGCGACGCGCGCGACGCCGTCACTCGCTTCACCGCCACCGGTCTCCGGCTCGGCCACAAGGTCATCTGCTTCACCGACACCTTCGCCCCTGCGGTGGTCCGGGCGAACCTCGAGGACGCCGGCGTGCCGACCCAGACGGCGGTGGCCGTCGGCCAGCTGCGCATCGTGCCGGCGATGGAGAGCTACGTGCGCCATCTCCGGGGCGGTCGGTTGGCCATCGGGGCCATGCTCGAATCCCTCGCCGGCGAGGTGGCCCGGGCCCAGCGCGAGGGCTACCCCGGCCTCCGGCTGGTCGGCGACATGACCTGGGTCGCGCGCACCGGCACCGGGCTGGACGACCTGACCCGTTACGAGGCGCAGGCGAACCGGTTCTTCCTGGACCGCCGGGTCGCCGGGATGTGCCTGTACGACCGGCGGCTGTTCCCGCCGGAGCGGCTGCGCGCGGTGGGCGCCGCGCACCCGGCCACCATCGGGCCCTACGCCGACCGGGAGTGGACCCCGCTGCTGCGGGCGTACCGGACGGCCGACCCGCCGGGGCTGCGGCTGGTGGGCGAGGCGGATCAGAGCAACCGGGACGCGTTCGCCGCCGTGCTCGGGGTCTTGACCGGGCAGGGCGTGGCCGGTCGGCCGGCGGTGCTCGACCTGTCCGGGCTGAGCTTCGCCGACGTACGCGCCGCCACCGCCCTGGTCCGGGCCGATCGGGCCGCCACCGCGGGCCTCCGGTTGGTGGGGTGCCGCCCCGCGCTGAACCGGCTGCTCGGCCTGGTCCGGGAGAGCGAGTCGGCGGAGTGGACCGCGTGAGCGCGCGCAGCGGCCCGCCGGCGGGCGGGCTGGTCCACGAGGGACTGTTCTACACCGAGGCCGCCAGCCTGCTGGCGGCCGGTCATCGTGCACGCCCTCTGCGACCTGGTGCGGGTGCACACCACCGCGGCCGGCACCACCGTCCGGCTGCACATGCTGCGGGAGGTATCTAGGTGACCGACGAGTACGCGCTGCGCCCGGTGGGCCGGGTGGAGTCGCCGCTGACCCATCCGGAGCGGGCGCCGAAGCAGGGCGACGCGGGCGCGCCGGAGGCCTGGCTGGTCTTCGACGAGCGGATGGCCACCGCGCTGCGCGACCTGCGTCCCGGGGCGGACGTGCTGGTGCTGACCTGGCTGGACCGAGCCCGGCGGGACGTGCTGGCAGTGCATCCCCGCGGGGACCGGTCCCGCCCGGAGACCGGTGTGTTCAGCACCCGGTCGCCGCACCGGCCGAACCCGATCGGGTTGCACCGGGTCCGGGTCCGCGAGGTCGACGGCCTGCGGGTTCGGGTGGCCGACCTGGAGGCCCTGGACGGTACGCCGGTACTGGACGTCAAACCGGTGCTCGACGGCGAACGCTGAGCCCGCATGAGGCCAATCTCCCGCTGGCCCGCTGTCACGACCATGGACTTGATCATCTACAACTTTGATCCACCTTGGCGACCAAGCCAGACTGTGCGACGGACGTCAGCCAGCCTCGACGA
Organism: Micromonospora coerulea; assembly: GCF_016598485.1. GTDB lineage: Bacteria > Actinomycetota > Actinomycetes > Mycobacteriales > Micromonosporaceae > Micromonospora > Micromonospora coerulea. The sequence goes on from NZ_JAEMUW010000021.1 coordinate 4,267, forward strand.
CCGGCATTCGGCTTGGGAAATCCGGCGGCAGACCGTCCGGGGGAGCCGTTCCGCGTGCCTTCGCCGCCAGATAGGAGGTCAGGCTCCCGTCGTACTCACACCAGTCGTCGTTATGGCTGGCGATCAGCACGGTCCACGACTCGGCTTCCGCGCCTGTTGTGCGCCAGTAAGAGGTGTCACCTTCGGCGGAATCGCCCCAGGGGAGAAGCCGGCCAGGCTCGGGGTATGGGGGGTGACCGTGCGACATCCCGGCGTCACGCAGCTCCGACAGGTTGCGCAGGCCCTCCTGCACGCCACGGACGAAGTACTGCTCCTCTCCGGCCGACGGGATGTGCAGGCCCAGGAAGTCGTCCACCGTGAACGGCGGGTAGGCCTCCGCGAGGGCAACGAAGTCCGAGGGCAGTACGACACCTGTCTCGCGCCGGACGAACTCCCAGTCGATGAGTCGGTGCTCGGCCGACCGGATGCCCAGCAAAGCTGGGAGGGCTTCCTCCAGCTCGCGCAGACTCACCACGTCACCTGACTTCCGGGAGGGTGCCGACGGACGCACGGCTAGCTAAATCCCCTGGCCGTTAGCCAGGCCGCAGCGCTTCACAGCGCCTAATCATCTACGGTCTTGATCCACTTCCGCAACAGGCCCTAGTGCCCCCGGGCGAGCCACTCGTCCAGGTGCGGCGCCTCGGCACCGATGGTGGTGCTGTCGCCGTGGCCGGTGTGCACGACGGTCTGCGGCGGCAGGGTGAGCAGCCGGGCCCGGATCGACTCGACGATGGTGCCGAAGTCGCTGTGGGAGCGCCGGGTGGCGCCCGGCCCGCCGGCGAAGAGGGTGTCACCGGTGAACACCACGCCGAGGTCCGGCGCGTGGAAGCTGCACGCGCCGGGGCTGTGCCCGGGGGTGTGCAGCACCCGCAGGGCGGTGCCGGCCACCGCCACGGTCGCGCCGTCGGTCAGCTCGCCGTCGGGCGGCGCGTCGGGGTGAACCAGGTCCCACAGCACCCGGTCGGCCGGGTGCAGCAGCACCGGGGCGCCGGTCGCCCGGGCCAGCTCAGGCGCCACCCGTACGTGGTCGTCGTGGGCGTGGGTGGCCAGCACGGCGACCACCCGGCGGTCGCCGACGACCCGCCGGACGGCGGCCACGTCGTGCGGCGCGTCGATGACGACGCACTCGGCGTCGTCGCCGACCACCCAGACGTTGTTGTCCACGTCGAAGGTCTGCCCGTCGAGGGAGAACGTGCCGGAGGTGACGGTGTGGTCGACGCGGGCCGTCACGGGAAGACCACCACCGAGCGCAGCACGTCACCGTGGTGCATCCGGGTGAACGCCGTCTCGACCTGGTCCAGGGCGATCTCCTCGGTGACGAACGCGTCCAGGTCGAGGCGGCCCTGCAGGTAGAGCTCGGTGAGCAGCGGGAAGTCGCGGCTGGGCAGGCAGTCGCCGTACCAGCTGGACTTCAGGGCGCCGCCGCGGCCGAAGACGTCCAGCAGCGGCAGGTCGATGGTCATCTGCGGGGTGGGCACGCCGACCAGCACCACCGTCCCGGCCAGGTCGCGGGCGTAGAAGGCCTGCTTCCAGGTCTCTGGCCGGCCCACCGCGTCGATCACCACGTCGGCGCCGAAGCCGCCGGTGGCCGCGCGGATCGCCTCGACCGGGTCGTCGTCAGAGGCGTTGACGATGTGCGTGGCGCCGAACTTCCGCGCCCAGTCGAGCTTGCGGGAGTCGGTGTCCACGGCGACGATCGTGGTGGCGCCGGCCAGCGCGGCCCCCGCCACCGCCGCGTCGCCGACGCCGCCGCAGCCGATCACGGCGACCGAGTCGCCCCGGGTGACCCCGCCGGTGTTCATCGCCGCGCCGAGGCCGGCCATCACCCCGCAGCCGAGCAGGCCCACGGCGGCCGGCCGGGCGGCCGGGTCGACCTTGGTGCACTGCCCGGCGTGGACCAGGGTCTTCTCGGCGAAGGCGCCGATGCCCAACGCGGGCGACAGTTCGGTGCCGTCGGTGAGGGTCATCCGCTGGGCGGCGTTGTGGGTGTTGAAGCAGTACCAGGGGCGGCCGCGGCGGCAGGCCCGGCACACCCCGCAGACGGCCCGCCAGTTGAGCACCACGAAGTCGCCCGGGGCCAGCCCGGTGACCCCCTCCCCCACCTGCTCGACGATGCCGGCGGCCTCGTGGCCCAGCAGGAACGGGTACTCGTCGTTGATGCCGCCCTCCCGGTAGTGCAGGTCGGTGTGGCAGACCCCGCAGGACTGGACGCGGACCACCGCCTCGCCCGGCCCCGGGTCGGGCACCACGATGGTGGTGACCTCCACCGGCGCGCCCTTGCTCCGCGACACGACTCCCCGGACTTCCTGGCTCACGGTGCCTCCTTCGTTCGCGACTGCGGGGCTCGCAGGCCCGGCTCACTCCTCGCGCTCACGGTGCCCCCTTGCCTGCGAATGCGATCACGCTCCCCGCGAACCTACCGCCGGGCGCCACCGCCGGCCCAGCGCCGTTCGGCGGGTTAGCCCCGCCCGTAGCGGGTAGGCCGGGGCACGGTTCTCCGGCACCGACGGGGGTGGTCATGAAGCTGACGCATGCGCCGCTACGGCTCAGCATCGGCGCGTTCTTCCTGAATTCCGGGCTGAGCAAGCGCAGCCTGGAGGGCGAGGCGGCCGAGGCGATGCATGGCATGGCCGTGGGGGCGGTCCCGCAGCTCCGGCAGCTGGACGCCGCCCGGTTCGCCAAGCTGCTGTCCCGCAGCGAGATCGCCCTGGGTGCCGCGCTGGTCGCCCCGTTCGCCCCGACGTTCCTGGTCGGGCTGGGGCTGACCGCGTTCGGCGCCGGGCTGATGCAGCTCTACCTGAAGACGCCGGGCCTGCGGGAGCCGCACAGCCTGAAGCCGACGCAGGCGGGCGTCCCGATCGCCAAGGACGTCTGGCTGGTCGGCGCGGGGCTGACCCTGGTGCTGGACTCGCTCACGCACCGACGCCTCCGCCGCTGACCCGGCCGGTCGCCGACGGTTCAGGTGCCCGCGACGGCCGGGACCGGCGCGGTCGCCCGCTCGGCGGCGTGCCGGCGGCGCGCCGCGTTGCGGTAGCGCAGCACCTGCGCCGCGCCGAGGCCCCAGAGCAGATACTGCACGGCGAAGGCCCAGCGGAACGCGTCCAGCGGCGGGGTCGACCGGCCGGCGGGGGTGGCCAGGTCGAGGACCACGCCGACGGCCAGGATCAGGGCGATCGAGGCGACGAAGCCGCCCACGTTGACGATGCCCGTGGCGCTGCCGATCCGGTGCACCGGATTGAACGTGCGCGCGTAGTCGAAGCCGATCACCGAGCCGGGGCCGTTGACCGCGAGGACCAGCACCAGGGTCAGCAGCAGCCAGTGCGGCGCGCGGCCCGGCCAGGCGAGCACCACCGCCCAGACGGCGGCGGTGGCCGCCGTGATGGCGAAGACCACGACCGAGCGGCGGAACGGGTGGCGGGCGCACAGGTGCGCGATGACCGGCCCGCAGACCAGGGTCGCGAGCGTCATCACGGTGAGCAGTGCGGCGGCCGAGGTGGGCGACAGCCCCTGCCCCTGCACCAGGAACGGATAGCCCCACAGCAGCGCGAAGACCGCGCCGGAGAACTGGGTGACGAAGTGCGTCCAGAGCCCGAGCCGGGTGCCCGGCTGGGCCCAGGCATCGGCGAGCTGCCGGCGTACGGTGGCCAGGTCCGGGGCGACCGCGGCGGTCTGCCCGGCGTGCGGGGTGTCCCGTACCCCCACGAGCACCAGCAGCAGCACGGTCGCGCCGAGCGCGGCGGCGGTGAGGAAGGCCGGGGTCCAGCCGGCGTGGTGCAGCAGCGCCACCAGGGGTACCGCGCCGAGGATCGCGCCGAGCTGCCCCACGGTGCCGGTGAGCTGCACCAGCAGGGGGTTGCGCCGGCCCGGGAACCAGAACGCCACGATCCGCAGCACGCTGATGAAGGTCATCGCGTCGCCGAGGCCGACCAGCACCCGGGCGGCGACGGCCAGCCGGACGTCGGTGGCGACGGCGAAGCAGAGCTGCCCGGCCACCATCAGCGCCCCGCCGGTCAGCAGCAGCCGGCGGGAGCCGAAACGGTCGAGCAGCACCCCGACGGGCACCTGCATGGCGGCGTACACGGCGAGCTGGGCGACGGAGAAGGTGGCCAGCGCGGCGGCGTTGATGTGGAAGCGGTCGGCCGCGTCCACCCCGGTGACGCCGAGCGAGCTGCGGTGGAACACCGCGGCCACGTACGCGGTGACGGCCACCGGGTAGACCAGGGCGGCGCTACGGCGGGCGGCGGGGACCCTCACCGCAGGGTCCGCAGCACCGTGGCGGCGTTGTCGATGTGCGCGCCGACGGCGTCGAGCCAGGCGGCCGGGTCGTCGCCGTCGAGAGCGGCGAGCTGGCCGGCGTGCTCGGTGAGGGCCACCTCCGCCCAGCCGGGGGAGAGCCGGAAGGTGGCCTCCCCCATCCGTAGCTGCCGGTCGCGCAGCCGGTGGTAGAGCTCGGCGAGGATCTCGTTGCCGGCGGCCTCGACGACGGTGGCGTGGAAGGCCCGGTCGGCGGCCATCAGCGCGGTGACGTCGCCGGCGGCGTGCGCTCGGCGCATCTCGGCGAGCCAGCGGGCGAGGTCGGCCTTCAGCTCGGCGCGGCGCGGCCACACCCGCTCCGCGGCGTGCAGCTCCACCAGCCGGCGGGCCTCGATGACGTCGGCGATCTCGCGCGCCGAGACCGGGCGGATCAGCGCGCCGCGCTTCGGGTAGAGGGCGACCAGTCCCTCCGCCTCCAGCCGCAGCAGCGCCTCCCGGACCGGGGTCCGGGAGACCCCGGCCGCCTCGGCGATCTCGCCCTCGCTGACCAGCAGGCCACCGGGGTAGACCTGCTCCAGGATCGCCCGCTTGAGGTGCCGGTACGCCCGCTCCGCGGCGGACGGCGAGGCGGCGCGCGGCGAGGCGGTGGGGTGCGTCATGTATCTATGATGCGTCCCAGTCGGCGGCCGGACCCGGGCCGGTCGGGCGAAGGTGGTCCACGCCACGCCCCCGCCGCTCCCGGCGGGCTCAGCCGCGCCGCAGCATGAGCAGGCCGTCGTCGCCGAGGCCGAACCGGGTCCGGTACGGCGCGCCGAGCCCGTCCAGCAGCTCCGCCAGCCAGCGGCCCTCCGCGGGTGTCGCGGGTGCCAACCGCATCCGCCGCATCCGCAGCGGCACCAGCCGCAACCGGCGCAGGTCTCCCGTCTCGGCGTCCAGCGTGGCCAGATACAGCAGGCGCAGCTCTGGCCGGTACGACTCCTGCCCGCCGATCCCCTCGTAGTCGTCGATCAGGTCACCGCAGCCGTACAGCACGAGCCGGCCCCGGTGCAGCTCGACCGGGCGGGGGTGGTGCGACGAGTGCCCGTGCACCAGGTGCGCGCCGGCCTCGACGAGCCGGTGCGCGAACTGGACCTGCTCGTCCGGCACCTGGTACCCCCAGTTCGACCCCCAGTGCACCGAGACCACCACCAGGTCGGCCGGCCCGGCCTCCCGGCCGATCCGTTCGGCGAGCGCCGCGGCCGTCGCCTCCGAGGCGTCCGGCAGGTACGCCACCCCGGGCCGCCGGTCGGTCGCCGCCCACTGCGGCGGGATGCCGCTGGACGGCACGCCCACCGACCACACCAGCAACGAGCGATCACCGCCGAGCGGCACCCGCGCGGGGCGCCACGCCTCCGGGGCGTCCCGGCCAGCGCCGGCCGGCCTGATTCCGGCCTCCCGCAACGCATTCAGGGTGTCGGCGAGTCCCTCCGGCCCGAAGTCCAGTACGTGGTTGTTGGCCAGCGCGCAGACGTCGAGGCGGGCGGCGGTCAGGCAGGACAGGTTCGCCGGGTGCATCCGGTAGTGGATGCCCTTGCCGGGGGCGGGTTCGCCGCGCCCGGTCACCGCCGTCTCCAGGTTGACGATCCGGACGTCCGGGCGCAGCTCGTCGAGCAGGCGCAGCGCCTCGCCCCACGGCCACGCCGGCGGGGCCGGCCGGGGCACCGGCCCGGCGACGGACTCGGCCAGCTCGACGTACCGGCGGGCGTCGGTGACGGCCTGCTCCCACAGCTCGGGCGGCCCGGGCCGGGGCAGGATCTGGTCGACGCCGCGACCGGTCATCACATCGCCGGCGAGCAGGAGGGTGACCTCGGGCATGCCGTGACCTTCCCACCCGCGGCGGTCCCGCACCTGCCGACGGCGGAATTGCGCCGGCCGCGGTCGAGTGGCTGAGGCCGCCGGAGGGTATCTGGGCCGTCATGACTTCGGACCTGACGACCGTGGTCGCCACCCGAAACCGGCGGGACCAGCTCCTGGACCTGCTCCCCCGGCACGCCGCCCCGGTGATCGTGGTGGACAACGGCTCGGACGACGGCACACCGGCCGCGGTGGCGCGGGCGTTCCCCCACGTCCGCGTGGTCGAGCTGGGCCGCAACGCCGGTGCCGGGGCGGCCCGTAACGTCGGGGTGGCGCTGGCCGACACCCCGTTCGTGGCGTTCGCCGACGACGACTCGTACTGGGCGCCCGGATCGCTGGAGCGGGCCGCGGAGCTGCTGGGCGCCCATCCCCGTACCGCGCTGCTCACCGGGCAGGTCCTGATCGGCCGGGAGGGTCGGCCGGACCCGATCTCCGCGGGCATGGCGCAGGCACCGCTGGGCACCGCCCCGGGCGCGCCCGGCCCCGCCGTGCTGGGCTTCCTGGCCTGCGCGGTGGTGCTGCGCCGCGCGGCGTACCGGCAGGTCGGCGGCTTCGCCGAGCGGCTCGGGACGTACGGCGAGGAGGCGCTGCTGGCGATGGACCTGGCCGCCGCCGGGTGGCGCCTGGCGTACGTCCCGGAGCTGGTGGCCCACCACCTGCCGGCGGCGACGGACCGGGACGCCCGCGCCCGGCGGCGGATCGAGGCGCGCAACCGGGTGCTCACCGCCGCCCTGCGCCGGCCCGGCCGGGTGGTCCGCGCGGTGGTCGCCGAGACCTGGCGCGACCCGGCGGGGCGCGCCGGGCTGGCCGACGCCGCGCGGGAACTGGGCTGGGTGCTGCGCCAGCGGCGGCCGCTGCCGGCGGCCGTGGAGGCGGACCTCGCCACGCTGGCCGCCGCGGAGACCGACGTCGCGAGGCCCGCGCCCGCGCCGGCCGGCTGACCGGATCCGGGCCGGTCGCGGGCGCCGGTACGGCTATCGTGTGGGCGCAACCGGCCCGCCCCGGCGAGGAGCAGTCCCGTGACCACCAGCACCACGCGGTTCCGCTCCTGGTACCGGCCCATGCGGGGCCGCCGGCCCGACGAGCCGCACCGGACCGCCACGCCGCTGGAACTCTTCTTCGACCTCTGCTTCGTGGTGGCGGTGGCCCAGGCGTCCAACAGCCTGCACCACGACCTGGCGGAGAACCACCTCGGGCACGCGCTGGTCAGCTACCTGACGGTCTTCTTCGCGATCTGGTGGGCCTGGATGAACTTCACCTGGTTCGCCTCCGCCTACGACACCGATGACGACGTCTACCGGGTCACCACCCTGGTGCAGATCGCCGGCGCGCTGATCCTCGCCGCCGGCGTGCCACGCGCGTTCACCGACGCGGACTTCACCACCATCACCTACGGGTACGTGGTGATGCGGCTCGGCACGATCGTCAACTGGCTGCGCGCGTCCGCCGCCGACCCGGACCGTCGGGACACCGCGATCGCGTACGCGGTGGGGGTGGGCGTCGTCCAACTCGGCTGGCTGCTGCGGCTCGCCCTGCCGGACGGCTGGGGGATGCCGGCGTTCCTGGTGCTGGCGCTGGCCGACGTGCTGGTGCCGGTGGTCGCCGAGCGGCACGGCAAGACCGGCTGGCACCCGCACCACATCGCCGAGCGGTACCAGTTGTTCACCCTGATCGTGCTCGGCGAGGCGATCCTGTCCATCTCGGTGGCGATCCAGCGCGGGGTGGACGCCGGAAACCCGGAGCTGTGGGGGCTCGCCGCCGCCGGGATGGTGATCGTCTTCGCGCTCTGGTGGCTCTACTTCGATCGCCCTGGGCAGCTACCGCCGTCCAGCCTGCGCGGCGCGCTGTTCTGGGGGTACGGCCACTATCTGATCTTCGCGGCGATCGCCGCGGTGGGCGCCGGGCTGGCCGTCGCGGTCGACCACGACCTGCACGCCGCCCACGTCTCCGGCCGGGCCGCCGGGTACACCGTGGCGGTGCCCGTCGCGGTGTACCTGGTCGCCCTCTGGGCGCTGCACCTGCGCTGGAAGCGCGGCCTCGGGCTGGTGCTCTTCCCGATCGTGTCCGTGCTGGCGCTGGTCACACCCTGGCTGCCGGCGCCCGTGCCGGCGCTCGCCGTCCTGCTCCTCGTCCTGGTGGCGGTGACCCTGGTGCTGCGGCACCGCCAGGCCACCGACGTCCCCGGCTGACACGCGGCATCCCGCCGGCCGGCCCGCAGCCGGCCGCCGCCGGGCGGCGCCGGCCGGCGTGACCTGTCAGGGCCGGGCGGGGGCGCCGGCCCAGAAGTCGCGGAGCAGCGTGTGGAACTCCTCGGCGCACTCGATCTGCGGCATGTGCCCGGTGTCGCGGAACAGGTGGGTCCGCGCCCGGGGCAGCCGGGACCGGGCGGCCGCCAGGTGGGTGGCGGGCAGGATGAGGTCCCGATCGCCCCAGACCACCAGCGTCGGCAGGTCCAGCCGGGCCACCGCGTCGAGAAGTTCCGCGCGCCACTGCGGCCGTACGCCCCGCCAGGTGCCCAGGCTGCGGACCAGTTCCACCATCACCCGGGCGGCGTGCGGCTGCCGGGCCACCGCGAGCGCGGTCGCGATCCGCTCCTCGGTGGCGTACGCCGGGTCGCGGAAGATCGCCAGCTCGGTCCGGCGGGCGATGGCCGGATGGGGGCGCAGCAGCAGCCGGCCGAGCGGGCGCAGCGCGAGCAGCCGCAGCGCGATGGTGACCTCCCGGCCGAATCCGGCGCTGTTGACCAGCGCCAGGGTGGCCGCGTGGGACGGGTCCTCGACGGCCAGCCGCATCGCGACCGCGCCGCCGAGGGAGTTGCCGACCAGGTGCGCCGGGCGGTCGACGCCGGCCGCGTCGAGGAACTCCCCGACGGCCGCGGCGAGCGCCGGCAGCGTGTGCGAGGCGGCCAGCGGCGCGGAGCCGCCGTGGCCGGGCAGGTCGACGCTGACCACCCGGTGGTCGGCGGCGAGCAGCTCGTGCTGGGCGGTGAAGTCGTCCAGGGTGCGCCCGATGCCGTGCAGCAGCACCACGGCCGGGCCGGCGCCGGAGATCCGGCAGCGTACCCGCCGCCCGGCGACGGTGAACTCCTCGGCGGGCGGCAGGGAAATGGTCACGCCGGCTGCCCTGGGGTGGTCTCCGGAGTCAGCGGGTCGACCGCCGGCCGGGGCGCGGGCACCGCGTCGGCGGGGGTGGGCGCGGGCGCCGGGGCGGGTTCCAGCCGGGAGGCCGACCGGGCGGCCGGCCCGCCGGCGCCCCGGTTCAGCCCGGCCGCCAGGATCTGGTGGTAGGAGGCGGGGGCGATCCGGGCGAGCAGGTCGGGCAGCTTCGCCGACCAACCGATCAGCACCCGGCCGCGGCGGCGCTGCACCCCGCGCAGGATCACCTCGGCGGCCTTCGCCGGCTCGATGGAGAGCAGCTTCTCGAACTGTCGGCGGCCCTCCTCGTACTCCTCTGGCGAGACGCCGCTGCCGACGCGGGCGCTCTGCGCGATCCGGGTCCGGATGCCGCCGGGGTGCACGGAGGTGACGCCCACGCCGTCGTCGGCCAGTTCGTGCCGCAGCGCCTCGGTGAAGCCGCGGACGGCGAACTTGCTGGCCGAGTAGGCGGCCTGACCGGCGGGCGCGATCAGGCCGAAGAGGCTGGAGACGTTGACCAGGTGCGCGCCCGGCTCGGCCTTGAGCGCGGGCAGCAGCGCGTGGGTCAGCCGGACCACGGCCCGGAAGTTGATGTCGACGACCCAGAGGAACTCGTCCAGGGTGACCTGGTCGAACCGGCCGCCCAGCGCGACGCCGGCGTTGTTGACCAGCAGCCGGATCCGCGGGTGCGCCCGGCGGATCTCCGCGGCCACCCGGTCGGTCGCGTCGGCGTCGGCCAGGTCGACCAGGTGGGTGTCGACCCGCCGGTCGGGGTGCGCCGCGCGGATTGCGGCGACCACCGCGTCGAGCCGTTCGGCGTCCCGGTCGAGCAGCACCAGGTCGGTGCCGCGCCGGGCGAGGGCGTGCGCCAGGGCCTCGCCGATGCCGCTGGCCGCCCCGGTGACCACGGCGGTGCCGCCGGGGAAGACGAAGTCACGCATGCGATGTGCTCCTATCCGTGCCGATGGGGCGGCGGTCAGGCGACGGGGGTGTCGGCAGGCGCGTCCGCGTCCCGTGCCGCGAGCGGTTGCCCGACGGCGGGTTCGGCGGGTGCCGGCGCGGCGCGGGAGAAGCGGACGCCGGAGTCGGTGAGCCGGCCGTGCCGCATCAGCAGCACGTCGCGGGGATAGTTCTGGTGCAGCCGCCAGGGCGCCGCCGGGCCCTGCTTCGGCAGTTGGTCGACGGCGCGCAGCACGTAGCCGGCCTTCAGGTCGATGATCGGCTCCAGTTCGCCGGTGGCCGGCGCGACCGGGGTGACGATCTGCTGGCCGGTGGCGTCGAGGTGGCGCAGCAGGCGGCAGACGTAGGTGGCGACCAGGTCGGCCTTCAGGGTCCAGGAGGCGTTGGTGTAGCCGATCGTCATGGCGAAGTTCGGCACTCCGGAGAGCATCATGCCCTTGTACGCGACGGTGTCGGCCAAGTCGACCTCGGCGCCGTCCACGGCGACGGTCATGCCGCCGAGGGCGAGCAGGTTGAGGCCGGTGGCGGTGACCACGATGTCCGCCGGCAGTTCCTCGCCGGAGGTGAGCCGGATGCCCCGCTCGGTGAAGGTGTCGATGGTGTCGGTGACCACCGACGCCCGGCCCGCCTTGACGGAGTCGAACAGGTTGCCGTCGGGGACCACGCAGAGCCGCTGGTCCCAGGGGTTGTAGCGGGGCGAGAAGTGCCGGTCGATGTCGTAGCCGACGGGCAGCCTGCCCTTGGCCGCACGGCGCAGGAGGCCCTTCATCACACCGGGGGCGCGCCGGCTGAGCTGGAAGTTGGCCACGCCCAGCAGCACGTTCTTCCAGCGCACCACCGGATACGCGGCCTTCGCGGGCAGCCAGCGCCGCAGCGCGTCGGCCAGCACGTCGCGCGACGGCAGCGAGATGACGTACGTCGGTGAGCGCTGGAGCATGGTGACGTGCGCGGCCCGCTCGGCCAGCGCCGGCACCAGGGTGACCGCGGTGGCGCCGCTGCCGATCACCACCACCCGCTTGCCGGAGTGGTCGAGGTCCGCCGGCCAGTGCTGCGGGTGCACGAGCTGACCGGCGTACCGGTCGACGCCGGGGAAGTCCGGGGTGTAGCCCTCGTCGTACCGGTAGTAGCCCGAGCAGGTGAAGAGGAACGCGCAGGTGAGCACGACCTCCTCGCCGGTGTCGTCACGGTGCGCGTGGACGGTCCAGCGGGCGGTGGCGCTGTCCCACTCGGCACGGAGCACCCGGTGGTGGAAGCGGATGTGCCGCTCCACGTCGTGCTCGCGGGCGGTGTCCCGGACGTACTCACGGATGGCGTCGCCGTCGGCGATGGCCTTCGGGTTGGTCCACGGCTTGAAGGAGTAGCCGAGGGTGTACATGTCGGAGTCGGACCGGATGCCCGGGTAGCGGAACAGGTCCCAGGTGCCGCCGATCGCGCCACGGGCCTCGAGCACCGCGTAGCTCTTCTTCGGACAGTTGTGGCGTAGGTGCACGGCGGCGCCGATGCCGGACAGCCCGGCACCGACGATGAGGACGTCGACGTGGTCGGAGGCCATGACATCTCCCGTTCGCGGGGCAGTGGACCGGACACTATCCACCGCCGTCGACACCAGTCAACACCCTGTCGAGTCCGATCGACAGGGTGTTGAGCGGGTGTAGCATCAACCGTCATGACCACCGCCCGTACGCCGACCGGGTCCCCGCCGACCCGCGGGCGGCGACCGGGCCGCTCCACCGGTGACGACCGGGAGCTGGCCATCCTCGGCACCGCCGAACGGCTGCTGGCCGAGCGCGCCTTCGGCGAGATCTCCATCGACGACCTGGCCCGGGGTGCCGGCATCTCCCGGCCGACGTTCTACTTCTACTTCCGGTCCAAGGACGCGGTGCTGCTCACCCTGCTGGACCGGGTCATCGAGGAGGCGGACGCCGCCGCGGGCGACGTGCTGGACCGGCTCGCCGAGGACCCCCGGGCGCGCTGGCGGGAACTGATCGGGCGCTTCCACGCCACCTTCGGCGGCCACCGCGCGGTGGTGCTGGCCTGCGCCGAGGTGCGGGGCACCAACGCCGAGGTGCGCCAGCTCTGGGCCGCCGTGCTGGACCGCTGGGTGCACGCGGTCGAGACCGCCATCGAGGGGGAACGCCGGCGGGGCGCGGCCCCGGACGGACTGCCCGCCCGGGACCTCGCCATCGCGCTGAACTCGATGAACGAGCGGGTCTGGTACGCCACCTTCGCCGGTGACGGCCCGGCCGTGGCCGAGCGGGACGTGGTCGACGTCCTGCTCGACGTCTGGCTGACCGCGATCTACCGCACCACGACCCCGCCGCCGGCCTGACCCGGCTCAGCCGGTCCGCGCGAAGTCCATCACCCAGTTCGTCTCCCAGGTGCGCTCGCCGTCGGTGGAGAACGCCTGCTCCCACCGGCACGAGGTCGGGGTGATCCGGGACCAGATGAACCGGCACCGCACCGGCCGCCCCTCGTCGGTGTCGTCGGCGTAGAAGGTGCCCACGCCGTCGACGAACCGGCCGACCACGGGCGGCAGCTCCAGGATCCCCCGCCGGCTGTTCATCCAGTAGATCGACCAGAGCCCGGTGGCCGGGTCGAGGGTACGCACGGTCGAGCCGGAGAAGCCCCGGGTCGGGCACCGCATCTCGTCGAAGCTGCCGGCGCCGTCGAAGAACCGGTGCGCCACCGAGGTCGCCGGAAACTCGTCCCACTCGTCGCTGCCGACGTGCCGCTCGACCAGCCGCCGGTTGGTCACGTCCCAGGTCCCGACCAGGAAGTCGAAGTCGCCCATCAGCGGCCCACCGGCCCCTCGACGCGGGTGTCGCCCAGGTAGCCGGCCAGGTCGGGCCGGTCGGGGGCGAGGACGTGGCGGACCCAGGCGGCGCGCTCGTGTTCCAGCACGCCCAACTCCCAAACGCAGCCCACGCCGGGGCGGGGCATCGGCACGAAGTGTGCCGGGTCGCCGTCCGGGCAGTCCAGGGCGGGCTGGCCGGCGACCACGATCCGGCACTCCACCACGTTGTCCCAGAACCAGCTGTACGCCAGCAGGTAGGCGCCGCTGTCCGCACCCCGGTGCAGCACCACCCAGCTCGCCGGCGGGGTGCCGTCGTCGGGCCCGGGCAGCAGCTGGGGCAGGTACTCGTACGCGGCGGCCACCACCGCCGGCTCGAGCCGGCGGTCGGGCTGATCGATGTGGTAGCGCTTGACGTGCCGGCCGGCGACCTCGACGGTCCCCGGCACGGTCAGTTCCTTGTCGCGAAAAGCCATGCCGGGACGGTAGCCCCACTCCCCTGACAGCTACTGTCAGTGGATGCGGGCCAGTCGTCTCCTGTCGATCCTGCTGCTGCTCCAGACCCACGGCCGGCTCACCGCCGCCGAGCTGGCGCAGCGGCTGGAGGTCTCTGTCCGGACCGTCTACCGGGACGTGGACTCGCTGCACGCCGCCGGGATCCCGCTGTATGGCGAGGCGGGGCACGCCGGCGGCTACCGGCTGCTCGACGGCTGGCGGACCCGGCTGACCGGGCTCACCGCGGAGGAGGCGGACCGGCTGCTCTTCGCCGGCCTGCCGGGGCCGGCCGCCGAGTTGGGCTACCAGTCGGTCGTCGCCACCGTCCAGCTGAAGCTGCGGGCCGCACTGCCGCCGCTGCTGGCCGACCGGGCCGCCCAACTCCAGCAGCGGTTCCACCTGGACACCCCGGGCTGGTACTCCGACGGCGACTCCTCGCCGCACCTGGCCCCCACCGCCGACGCGGTCTGGGGGCAGCACCGGGTCCGGGTCCGGTACCGGAGCTGGCGGGGCGAGGTGACCCACACACTGGAGCCGTACGGCCTGGTACTCAAGGGCGGCCGCTGGTACGTGGTGGCCGCCCGGCCGGAACGCGCCGAGCCGGCTACCTACCGGGTGAACCAGATCCTCGAACTGACCATTCTGGACGAGACCTTCGACCGGCCCGCCGACTTCGACCTGGCGGCCTGGTGGCGGGCGCACGTGGTGGAGTTCCGGGCCCGGCTGCACCGCGACGAGGCGAGCATCCGCATCTCGCCGCCCGGTCGGGAGCGGTTGCGGGAGATCTGCAGCGACGCGGTGGTCGCCGCGGTCGACGCCAGCGCCGGCCCGCCGGACGGGGCCGGCTGGGTGCGGGCGGTGGTGCCGATCGAGTCGCTCACCCACGCCCACGGCGATCTCCTCCGGCTCGGCGCCGAGGTGGAGGTGCTCGCCCCCGCCGAGCTGCGCGCCCGCCTCGCGGACACGGCCGCCGCGCTCGCCGCGCTCTACGCGCCGACGCACTCGACGGCCGGCGCGCCGGTCGCCGCCGACGCGTAGGTCGCGCCCCGGGGGTACCGGTGCGCCGGCCGGTCAGCGCAGCTCGCGGAGGGCCGCGCCGAGGGCGGCGACGCCCCGCTCGAGGTCGCCCGGGGCGTTGGCCGCGTAGCCGAGGACCAGGCCGGGCGGCTGCGGTCGCTGCCCGTGCCAGGACAGCGGCTGCACCTTGACGCCCCGGCGCAGCGCCGCGGCGGCGAGGTCGAGGTCGGACACCGCCGGGTCGAGGGTGACCAGCAGGTGCAGGCCGGCCGCGGCGCCGTGCACCACCGCGCCGGGCAGGTGCCGCCCGATCGCGCGGATCATCGCGTCCCGCCGGTGGACGTGCCGGCGGCGCAGCAGCCGCAGGTGGCGTTCCAGCTCTCCGGTGTCCATCAGCTCGGCCAGCACCAGCTGGGGCAGCGCCGCGTTGCCGAGGTCGGCCATCCGCTTGGCCGCCACCAGGGCGGCATGGTAGCGGCGGGGCACCAGCACCCAGCCGGTCCGCAGCGCCGGGGCGAGCAGCTTGGAGACGCTGCCGGTGTAGCAGACCCGCTCGGGCAGCATGCCCCGCAGGGCCGGCACGGGCGGGCGGTCGTAGCGGTGTTCGGCGTCGTAGTCGTCCTCGACGACCAGACCGCCCCGCTGCGCCCAGCGCAGCAGCGCGCGCCGCCGCTCCCCGTCGAGCACCACCCCGGTCGGGAACTGGTGCGCCGGGGTGAGCAGCACCGCCGGGGCGCCGCTGGCGGCGAGGTCGTCGACCCGCAGGCCGTGCGCGTCGACCGGCACCGGCGGGGTGTCCAACCGCCAGTTGCGCAGGTGCTGGCGTACCCCGAGGGAACCGGGGTCCTCGACCGCGACCGTGTGGATGCCGTCATCGTGCAGCACCTGGGCGAGCAGCCCGAGCGCCTGGGACACCCCGGCGACGATCACCACCTCCGCCGGATCGACCGTGATGCCCCGGCTGCGGGCCAGCCAGGTGGCGACCGCGAGGCGCAGCGCGGGCGTCCCCGTCGGGTCGCCGTAGCCGAACGCCGCCGGCCTGAGCCGGTGCAGCACCGCCCGTTCCGCGCGCAGCCAGGCCGCGCGGGGAAAGGCCGCCAGATCCGGTACGCCGGGCGTCAGGTCGAGCTCCGCCGGGGCGGTACGCAACGCGTCGAACACGTCGGTCCCCGGCCGGTCGGCGAAGACCTCGGTCGACGCCGGGGATGCGGGTGACCGGTCGACCACCGCGGCCGGGGTGGCCACCACGACGGTGCCGGCCCGGCCCCGCCCGACGACGTGCCCGTCCTCGGTCAACCGCTGGTACGCCTCGGTCACCACGCCCCGGGAAACGCCCAGGTCGGCGGCGAGCACCCGGCTGGCCGGCAGCCGCGCGCCCACCGGGACCCGCCCGTCGGCGATCGCCGCCCGCAGCCGGCCGGCGAGCCAGTCGGCACGCCCGCCGGGTGCCGCCTCGCCGACGTCGAGCTGGAGGAAGTCGGAACCGGCCGTTATGGACCGGTCGCCAGCCGCCGCTTTGGCTCTGTCCACCGGACCATTGTGCCCGCAGGGTGGACGGGTGACCATCACCTTCCTCCTGACCACGCTGGTCGTGGCCGCCACCCCGGGCACCGGGGTGGTCTACACCCTGTCCGCCGGGCTTTCCGGCGGCCGCCGGGTGGGCGTCGTCGCCGCGCTCGCCTGCACGCTCAGCCTGGTGCCGCACGTGGCCGCGGCGGTCACCGGCCTGGCCGCCCTGCTGCACGCCAGCACCCCGGTGTTCCGGGTGGTGACCTGGCTGGGCGTGGCGTACCTGCTCTGGATGGGCTGGTCCACGCTGCGCGACCGAGGGCCGTTGCCGATCGACGGGGCGTCGGTCCCGGTCCGGACGGCCCGGCTCGTCGTCGACGGCGTGCTGGTGAACCTGCTCAACCCCAAGGTGACCGTCTTCTTCGTGGCGTTCCTGCCCCAGTTCGTGCCCCCGGACGCGCCCGCCGCCGCGCCCCGGATGCTCGGCTACGGAGCGGTGTTCATGCTGGTCACCCTGCTGGTCTTCACCGGCTACGGGCTGTTGGCCGGCACGGTGCGGCACCGGGTGCTGGCCCGGCCCCGGGTCACCGCGCTGCTGCGCCGCGGCTTCGCCGGCAGCTTTCTCGCCCTCGGCCTCGGCCTCGCCCTCACCGCCCGATAGGAGCCCGCGTTGCGTTTCCGGCACTCCCCCGAGATCTGGTCGACCTTCCCGGAGCTGGTCTGCGGCGTCCTGCACGCCACCGGGATCACCCCCGACGTGGACGTCGACGCGCGGCTGGCGCCGTTCGCCGAGACGGCGCGGGCCCGGCTGGCCGACGGCCCGGAGAGCGGCTTCCCGGAGATCCGGGCCTGGCGGCGGGCCTTCGCCACGATGGGGCTGCCGCCGACCCGCTACCGCTGCGCGGCCGAGTCACTGCTGCGCCGCTACCGGCGAGAGGCTTCGCTGCCCCGGCTGCACCCGTTGGTCGACCTCGGCAACGCCGTCTCGCTCGCGTACGCCGTGCCGGTGGCGGTGCTCGACGTCGCCCGGATCTCCGGCGACCTGGCGGTCCGGCACGCCACGGGCGAGGAGCGCTACCTGACCCTCGCCGGCGAGGAGGAGCGCCCGGAGCCGGGCGAGGTGATCTTCGCGGACTCGGCCGATCGGGCGCACTCCCGGCGCTGGACCCACCGGCAGAGCGGCCGGTCGGCGGTCGGGGACGCGACCGGCGAGGTGCTGATCGTCGTGGAGGCGATGCACGCCTCGGCCGGGGCCGACGTGCCCCGGATGCTGGCGGAGCTGAAGTCCGCGCTGGCCGAGGTCTGGTCGGCGCCGGCTCGAGCGGCGGCGCTCAGCGCCACCGCGCCGGCCTTCCGGATCCCGGTCGGCTGAGCAGGCGACGACGCCCGGTTGTGCCGTGACCGGCCCGGACCACGACGGCGGCGTCTCGTGGCGTGGCCGGGGCCGACCCAGGATCACGGCCTGTCGTGGCGTGGCCGGGGCCGACGGAGCACGGCGCGGCGGCCGCTCCCGGCGCCACCGGGCGCCGGGAGCGGCCAGGGTCTCACAACTCCGGCGGGGCCACCCAGGACCAGGTGAGACCGTCTGCGGAGAGCCAGGTGCCCTTGCTGTCCGGCCAGCCGGTCTGCACGTACCCGCCGGGCACCGGCCGGGCGTCCGCACCCGGTCCGAGGGTGGTGGGGCGAACGGTTCGGCCACCATCGGTGCTGGCGAGCATCACCGGCTTCTCCGCTGCCGAGATGCCGGCCTGGATCAGCAGGACCCCGTCGGGGCGGACGGCCGCCCGGATGGTCTGGTCGGCGACGTCGGTGGTGCCGGCGGCGCGCTGCCAGGTGGCGCCGCCGTCCGTGCTGCGCCAGATCACCAGCTTGCCGGTCACCCGGCCGACCGCGTAGACGGTGCGGCCGTCGTACGTGGCGACCGCCGCCCCGCCGACGTCGTCGGTGGCGGTGAGGTGGTCGGGGAACTCGTGCCGCTGCCAGGTGCGGCCGCCGTCCCGGCTCACCTCGACGGCGCTGCCGGTCCAGACCGTCCGGCCGCCCTTGCCGTCTCTCGAGCCGGTCCAGCCGCTGACCCAGAGACCGGCCGAGGCCGGCAGGCCGTCGGCGTACACGGCGTTCAGCAGCGTGGACCGCTTCGTCAGCTGGGCGATCTCCCCGGTGGCGGGGTCGACCGCGAGCAGCGGGTCGTGGTCCGGCCCGGGTACCTGGGCCAGCACCCGCCAGCCCGCCGGCAGCGCCGCCACCCGCCGGACGGTCACCTGACGCCAGGTCGCCCCACCGTCGGTGCTGGTGGTCCAGGCCGCGGACCGGCTGTCCGGCGTGGACCGGGAGACGTACCAGGCCGCCAGGGTGCGTGGGCCCACCGCCCGCAGGTCCACCATCGCGTCGTCGGGCACCGGCAGCCGACCGGTGCGCCAGGTCCGGCCACGGTCGTCGGTCGCCGCGAACCGGACCGGGCAGCCGGTCCGGCACTCGTGGTAGCGCAGGTAGAGGTGGTCCAGGTCGCCGGCGGCCGGCCGGCCGGTCAACACCTGGCGGCCCGCTCCGGGCGTGGGCGTCGCCTGCGGCCCGGGCATGAACTCCGGGGTGCGGTCCGGTCCGAAGGCCGGCGCCGGCGCCGGCGCCGGCTCCTCCGCCGGCCGGGCCGCGACCGCGATCCCCGACCCGGTGGCCACCACCGCCGCCGCGACGACCGCCGCCGCCGCGATCCGGGTCCGCCGCCGGCGTCGGGCCCGCGCCCGCACCTGCTCGAAGTGCGGCTTGAACGCCGCCTGGGCCGCGGTGTTGAGTCCGGCGAAGTCCAGCTCAGGCATGGCGGGCCTCCCGCTCGACGAGGGTGTGGACCGGGCCGCCCGGCTCGGTCTCGGCGAGGTGCCCGGCGAGGGCGCGGCGGGCCCGGACCAGGCGGGTCTTGACCGCCTCCACCGAGCAGCCCATCGCGACGGCCACCTCGGTCACCGGCAGGTCCGCCAGGTGGTGCAGCACGACGGTCTCCCGGGCCGGCCGGGGCAGCTTCTGCAGGGCCGCCACCAGGGCGACATGGTCCGGGGACAGGCCCGGTGTGCTCTGCTCGGCGGGGTGCAGCCGACCGGACCGGGCGATGCGGTGCAGGAGCGACCGGCGTCGGAACCGGGACCGGGCGACGTTCAGCGCGACCGTCCGCAGCCAGGCCTCCGGGTTGTCCACCTGGCGCAACTGGCCCGGTCTCGCCAGGGCCCGCACGAACGCCTCCTGCACGACGTCCTGCGCCTCGGCGTAGTCGCCGGTCATCGCGTACGCCTGGGCCACCAGGCGCGCCGCCGAGGCGGCGTACACCTGTCTGATCTGTTCCTGTGGGTCCACATCGTCCCCTCCCGTGTCCGGTCGCTGCATCCGGTACGACCCGTCAACGGGCGGCGAGGTGACATTCTCATCGGAACACCGATGAGTCCCCGACCGGACCGACGTTGTACGTCATGACAACCGTCACCGAGGCCAGGGAGGCCGATCATGGACTGGAAGCTCGAACTCGTCGTGGTGCCCGTCACGGACGTGGACCGGGCCAAGGCGTTCTACCTGGACCAGACCGGGTTCCGCCTGGACGTGGACCACTCCGCCGGGGAGGACTTCCGGGTCGTGCAGCTCACCCCGCCCGGCTCGGCGTGCTCGATCGCGCTGATGCGCAAGCCGGACGCCGCCGGCTCGGTGAGCGGCCTGCACCTGGTCGTCCCGGACATCGACGCGGCACGCGCGGAGCTGGTGGACCGGGGCGCGAAGCCCAGCGACATCTTCCACTTCGCGGCGGGCGGCGTGCAGACCCCCGGGCCGGACCCGGAGCGCCGCGATTACGGCTCGTTCCTGTCGTTGCGCGACCCGGACGGCAACGAGTGGCTGGTCCAGGAGGTCGGCCGGGTCGGGGCGGCGGCAGCGTGACGGCCGACCTGCACACCGCGCCGACCGACCCCGACTTCACCACGCTCACCGAACGCCACCGGCGCGAACTGCACGTGCACTGCTACCGGATGCTCGCCTCCTTCGACGACGCCGAGGACGCCGTCCAGGAGACGTACCTGCGGGCGTGGCGGGGGCGGGACGGCTTCGACGGCGCGCAGGTCCGGGCCTGGCTCTACCGGATCGCCACCAACGTCTGCCTGGACCTGCTGCGCCGCACCGGACGGCAGCCGCGCGCCGTGCGGTCGTACGCGGAGGTGCCGTGGTTGCAGCCGTACCCGGACCGGCTGCTGGACCGGGTCGCGCCGGGCGACGAGCAGCCGGACGCGGTGGCGGTCACCCGGGAGACCATCGAGCTGGCGTTCCTCGCCGCCATGCAGGTGCTGCCGGCCCGGCAGCGGGCCGCCTTCCTGGTCCGCGACGTGCTCGGCTGGTCCGCGGCGGAGACGGCGGAGCTGCTGGAGACCAGTGTGGCGGCGGCGAACAGCGCCCTGCAACGGGCGCGGGCCACCCTGCAGGCCCACCTGCCGGCCCGGCGGGCCGACTGGGCCGCGAACCCGGCCGACGAGCGGGAACGGGAGCTGCTGGCCCGCTTCATCGACGCCCACGAACGCTGCGACGCGGCCGCCGCCCTCGCCGCGGCCGCCCCGGACCTGCGGATCACCATGCCGCCGGCGCCGATGTGCTTCGACGGCGTCGCGGCCATCGCCCCGCTGCTGGAGCGGGCCTTCGGTCCGGAGCGGGAGGGCGACTGGCGGCTGCTGCCCACGTACGCCAACCGGCTGCCGGCCGCCGCGAGCTACCTGCGGCGGCCCGGCGACCCGGTGTTCCGGGCGTTCAAGCTGGACGTGCTGCGGGTGCGGGACGGGCGGATCGCCGAGATCACCACCTTCGGCCACGCGCTCTTCCCCGCCTTCGACCTGCCGGCGGTGCTCTGAGCCGGCCGGAGCCACCGCAGCCCGTCGGCGCCCGCTCGGCGACCGGGGCGGCGGTGGCCCGGCCGTCCGGCGACCGGCTGCCCGCTGTGCCGGGGACCGGGACACCGGACGGCCGGGACACGGACGGCCGACGGGCGGGGTGGCGGATCAGTCGGCCTCGCCCGGAGCGAGGTAGCGGTAGCGGTCGCCGAAGGTCTCGGCGAACCAGCCGTTGACGCTGTCCAGGCCCCGGTCGTTGAGCTGCGCGTCGTGGATGGGGACGACCCGGCGGGACTCGACCGCCCGGGCGAAGTCGAGGGCCTCGGTCAGCTTCAGCCAGGACGCCTGGGCCGGCACCAGCAGCGTGTCGACCGGTCGGCCGGGCGGCTGCAGCGAGTCGCCCGGGTGGTAGACCGCGTCGTCGACCAGGTAGCCGAGGTTGGCGCAGTCTCACCGCCGGAACCTACCGATGTCGCGCGCCCGGTGTGTCCCTCAGGCGCCGGGCCGCCACCGCGGATCCGGGCGGTCGGTGCCCGCGTCGCCACCGGTGAGTTCCTCGAACTCGGCCGAACTGATCTCCCCGGTCCGCAGCCGGCGCGCGTTCGCCGCGAACCGGGCCAGGGCCGCGCCCCGCGGGTCCGGCTCGGGAAGGAGGCCGTTCGCCGCGAGGATCGCCGTCCCCTCGGCGGCGGCGACCTGACCCGGATCGGCGGTGTCGACCGGCTCGCCGTGCAGCTCCCGCAGCGCCACCGCCAACCGGGCGTCGGCGGCCTGTCCGGTGCCCCAGAGCCGGGCCAGCTCGACCGTGCGGCCGAGGGTGTCCTCGCCGACCTTCTCGTTGCGCAGGAGGTCGCGCATCATGCTGCGGAAGACGAAGGTCACCGCGTCGGCGTCATCTGCGATCATGCCCGCAACCTACCCACCGGCTCCGACAATTCGTGGTGGCCGGCCGCGGGCGCCGGCATGATCGGGGCATGGAGCGACGACCGGCCCGCGGGCACCGGATGGTGCCGCACACCGCCGACGTGCGGATCGAGGCGTGGGCGCCGGACCGCGAGGGGTGCGTGGCCGAGGCGGTCACCGCGCTGGTCGACACCTTCGTGGATCCCGCCGGCGCGACACCCGAGGCCGACGTCGAGTTCCACGTACCGCCCGGCGCGGACGAGGACCTGCTGGTGGGTGTACTGGATGAAGTGATCTTCCGGATGGAGACGGAGGAGACGTTGCCGCTGGCGACCGAGGTTCGCCCGGCGGACGACGGCGGCCTGACGGTGCGCTGGCGCGCCACCGGCACCGACGCGGTGGAGCTGGTCGGCGCGGTGCCCAAGGCGGTGTCCCTGCACGAGCTGCGCTTCGGCGCCGACGGGGGCGGGTGGTCCTGTGCGGTGACGCTGGACGTCTGACGGCCCTCAGCCCTTGACCACACCGAGCGGGACGAGCCGGGCCACCCGCCGGCACAGCCCGGCGCCCTCGGCCGCGGCCACCACGGCGGTGATGTCCTTGTACGCGGCGGGCATCTCCTCGGCCAGCCCCCGCCGGGACGCGCCGCGCACCGCGATGTCCTGCGCCTCCAGCTCCCGCCGCGGATCGTGCCCGCGCACCGCCTTGGTCGCCTGCTTGCGGCTCTGCACCCGGCCGGCGCCGTGGCAGGTGGAGGCGAAGGCCGGTGAGCCCGCGACGCCGGTGAGCACGTACGAGCCGGTGCCCATCGAGCCCGGGATGAGCACCGGCTGCCCGACCGGGCGCAGGTCCTCCGGCAGGTCGGCATGGCCGGGCGGCAGCGCGCGGGTGGCGCCCTTGCGGTGCACGCAGAGCCGGTGCGCCGTGCCATCCACGTCATGCGTCTCGATCTTGGCGAGGTTGTGCGAGATGTCGTACACGAGGTCGAGGTCGGCGCCGGTGACCCGCGCGAAGACCTGCCGGGCCGCGTGCGCCAGCAGTTGCCGGTTGGCCCGGGCGTAGTTGGCCGCGGCGGCCATCGCGCCCAGGTAGGCCCGCCCCTCGTGGGACGAGACCGGCGCGCAGGCCAACTGCCGGTCCGGCACGTGGATGCCGTACCCGGGCATCACCTTCTCCATCGCCCGCACGTAGTCCGTGCAGATCTGGTGACCGAGCCCCCGCGACCCGCTGTGGATCATGACGCAGACCTGCCCGGCCCGCAGCCCGAAGCCGGCCGCCACCGCCTGGTCGTACACCTCCTCGACCGCCTGCACCTCCAGGAAGTGGTTGCCGGAGCCGAGGCTGCCGACCTGGCGCGCGCCCCGCTCCACCGCCCGCTCGCTCACCTGGGCGGGGTTCGCGTCCCCGACCGCGCCGTAGTCCTCGCAGCGGTCCAGGTCCCGCTGTACGCCGAAGCCGCGCTCCACGGCGTACCGGGAGCCGCCGCGCAGCACCCCGTCGAGTTCGGCGCGGTTGGTCAGGTGCCACACCGCGCCCTTGCCCATGCCGCGCGGGGTCGACTCGCCCAGGCCGTCCATCACCGCGTCCAGCCGGGGCCGCAGGTCGTCCCGGCTCAGCTCGGCGGTGAGCAGGCGCACCCCGCAGGAGATGTCGAAGCCCACACCGCCGGGCGAGACCACCCCGCCGGCCTCCACGTCGGTGGCGGCCACCCCGCCGATCGGGAAGCCGTAGCCCCAGTGCACGTCCGGCATCGCGTACGAGGCGTCCACGATGCCGGGCAGCGTAGCCACGTTCGCCACCTGGTCCAGCGACTTGTCCGCCCCGGCGTCCGGCAGCAGCGACCGGGACGCGAATACCACTCCCGGTACCCGCATCGGGTCGTGCCGGTCGATGCGGAACCGGTACGGCGACTCCTCGACCAGGTCCATGCCCGCCCGGCTACCCCGGTCCGGGGCGATTACACCCGGTCTGGTTCAGCTCGCCCGATCCGGGTAGTGCGGGCAGCATGCCCCAGCGATACGAGAACTACGACCGGATCGCCATCGTCACCGGCGCGGACTCCGGCATCGGCAAGGCCAGCGCGGTCGCGCTCGCCGACGCCGGCTTCGACGTCGGCATCACCTGGCACAACGACGCGAAGGGCGCCGACCGCACCGCCGAGGAGGTACGCGCGGCGGGCCGCCGCTGCGAGGTCGCCCGGCTGGATCTGACCCGGCTGCCGGACGCCGCCGCGGTGGTCGACGACCTGACCGACCGGCTCGGCGGGATCGGCGTGCTGGTCAACAACGCCGGCACCGGCCTGGCCACGCCCTTCGTCGACGTGGCTTGGCAGCAGTGGCGGGAGGTGCTCAGCGTCGACCTGGACGGGCCGTTCCTCTGCTCGCAGCGGGCCGCCCGCCGGATGCGGCAGGCCGGGGCCGGTGGTCGGATCATCAACATCACCAGCGTGCACGAGCACGCGCCCCGGGTCGGCTCGTCGGCGTACTGCGCGGCGAAGGGTGGGCTCGGCCTGCTGACCAAGGTGATGGCGCAGGAGCTGGCGGTGGACGGGATCACCGTCAACGCGGTAGCGCCCGGGGAGATCGCCACCCCGATGACCGGGCAGGAGGACGTCGACCCGTCCACCCAGGAGCGCCCGGGGGTGCCGGCGGGGCGGCCGGGGGACGCGCGGGAGATCGCCACGGTGGTGGCGTTCCTCGCCTCGCCCGCCGCCGCGTACGTGACCGGGGCGTCGTGGGTGGTGGACGGGGGGATGCTGCTGATGGGTCCGCAGGCCGCCGCCCTGCCGTCCGACGACTGGCGGTCGGTCTGAGGTCACCGGATGTCTCATGTCCGCCCGCCACCGGTCGACGCCTTGTCCGCGGTCTCCGGCGGCGCCGCGGGCTCCGCCCGCTCGCGCTCCTGTCGCCGCCGGTCCCGTCGGCGGTTCAGGAGAGCCGCGAGCAGCAGCGACCCGGCGGCCGCCGCGCGTCCCCACCCACGCAGGGCGGCGCGGACCGGACCGGGCGGCGGGGCCGGGGGCGGCCCGGGCACCACGACCCGGTCCACCCCGGGGTACGCGACCCGGGCCGCCGAGGCGGCCTCCTCCTCCGACAGCACCGCCCGACTACCGGTGATCACGAGGTGCCGGTCCGCGTCCCGGTAGCGCCAACGCCACAGGTCACCCTCCGGCCACATCTCGATCCGCTCCCCCGACCGGTCCCGGGCGGGCGTCTCCGACTCACCGGAGTCGGCTCCGGGCGGCCGAATCGAGCGATGTGCGGCCCGGCGCAGGTCCGCCCGGGTGAGCTCGCCGATACCGGCGGCGTCGCCGCGGCGCAGCGCCCGCGCGACCAGGAACGCGAGCAGCCCGGCGAGCAGCGGCAGGACGAGCACCAGCACCCGGAACAGCGACAGCAGGTCGTAGACGGGCACCCGGACCAGCCGGGCGATGATGTCGTCCCCCGCGGCGACCGTCAGCACCGCGTAGAAGGTCAGCGCGCCGACCCCGACGCCGAGGCGGACCGGGTGGTCCCGGGGCCGGTCGAGCAGGTGGTGCGCGCTGCGGTCCTTCGCGCGGAGCCGTTCGGCGAACGGCCAGGCGTAGAGGGCGAGGAAGGTCACCCCGCCGAGCACCACGCCGGGGAAGAGCGGGCCCGGAACGAGGTGCCCGGCGATCCGGAACTCCCAGGGCGGAAAGAGGCGCAGGGCGCCGTCGCCCCACGCCACGTACCAGTCGGGCTGCGCGGGCGAGGTGGCCTCGGCCGGTTCGAAGGGGCCGTAGAGCCAGACCGGGTTGATCTGGACCAGGCCGCCGAGCGCGAACAGCACCGCCAGCACCCAGGCGAACAGGGCGAGCGAACGCAGCGCGTAGCTCGGCCACAGCCGGGAGCCGACCACGTTGTGTTCGGTGCGCCCCGGTCCGGGGAACTGGCTGTGCTTCTGCCGCACCAGGATGCCCAGGTGCAGGGAGATCAGGGCGACGAGGACGGCCGGCACGAGCAGCACGTGAGCGACGAACATCCGGGGGATCATCGCGTCGGAGGGGAACTCCCCGCCCAGGGCCAGGGCGGCCAGCCACGCCCCGACCAGGGGGATCGACTCCACCACCGAGGTGAGGATCCGCAGGCCCACGCCGGAGAGCAGGTCGTCCGGCAGCGAGTAGCCGGTGAACCCGTTGGCCAGGGCGAGGGTCAGCATGGTCACGCCGATCAGCCAGTTGAGCTCGCGGGGCTTGCGGAACGCCCCGGTGAAGAAGATCCGGGCCAGGTGCAGGACGATCGCCGCGACGAAGACCAGCGCCGCCCAGTGGTGGGTCTGCCGGATCAACAGGCCGGCCCGGACGTCCCAGCTCAGCCGCACGGTCGAGGCGTACGCGGCGGAGGTGGTGGCGCCGTCCAGTGGCGCGTAGTCGCCGCGGTAGACCCGGTCCCCGTTGCTGGCGTCGAAGAAGAAGGTGAGGTAGACGCCGGTGAGGAGCAGCGCGACGAACGAGTAGAGCGCGAGTTCGCCCAGCATGAACGACCAGTGGTCGGGGAAGATCTTCGCCAGCGCCCGGCGGGTGAGCGGGGAGAGCCGCAGCCGGTCGTCCAGCGCCCGGGCCAGCCGGTCGGTGATCACGGCGAGTCCCAGAAGCCGGCGCCGGGCGGGGCGGTGAAGTCGCCGGTCGCGCGGAGGAAGCCGTCCGGGCCGACCTCGATCGGCAGGCCGGGCAGCGCCCGGGCCGCCGGGCCGGCCACCGGCCGGGCACCCGCCAGCAGGTCGAACGACGACTGGTGACAGGGGCAGAGCAGCTGCCCGGTGCCCTTGAGGTAGGACCGGACGGGACAGCCGGCGTGCGTGCAGAGCAGCGACCATACGACGAGGCCGTCGAGGTGGCCGCCGGCGGGCGGCCGGGAGAAGCGTTGCGGTTCGAGGCGCACCGCGAAGGCGGGAGCATCCCCGACGTCGACGTTGCCCTCGGGGAAGACCGCGACCACGGTGTCCGCGGGCACGTCGTCCGGCCGCAACGGCCGTCCGTCGGCGTCGACCAGCCGCACACCCGCTCCCCAGGGCGTGTCCTTGAGTGCCCGCACCGGGCGGGCCCGGTCGAACGGCAGCAGGGAGCGCAGCGGGAAGAGCGCCGCGGCGCCGAGCGCGGTCAGCGCCAGCCCGAGCGCGGCGAGCAGGCCCCGCCGACGTACCGGACTGTCCGGCGCGGTCAGCACCGCGGCGGTCATCGCCTGCTCCGTCGGAGGCGAGGTGAAGCCCTCGTGTTCCTCGACGTACCGGTCGACCGGCACGAGCCGGCGCGCCCACACGGCCAGGCCCACGGCCAAGCCGGCGAAGGCCACCGCGAGGCAGATCCCCTCCCTCGCAGTGTTCCCGCCCAGCCCGTACGTCACGGCGAAGCCCACCGCCCCGGCGGCGCTGACACCGAACGCGGCGACGATCCGGCGGCTCGCGGTCCGCTCGGTCGCCGACGGGCGCCGGGCGCTCACTCCGCCGCCCTCCGGCCCAGCCACCGGGCGGCGGCCACCAGCAGACCCAGTGCGGCCAGCCAGGCGACCAGTCCCTCGGCGAGCGGGCCCAGCCGGCCGAGCGGGTTGCCGCCCCGGTCCAGCCGCTCGTCGCGCAGCCGCTGCACGTAGGCGGCCAGGTCGTCGAGCTGCCGGTCGTCGAGCACCTGGTTGGGGAAGACCGGCATCAGGCCGGGACCGACCCGGACCGCCTCCGCGACCTGCACGGCGGTGCTGTCGTACAGCGGCGGCGCGACCCAGCCGTCGGTCAGCGCGGCGCCCGCGCCGGTCGCCCCGTGACAGGGCGCGCAGTTGGCGGCGAAGATCTCCCGGCCGGAGCCCGGGTTGCCCGGCGCGACCTGGGGAACCTTCGGCCCCCCGCCACCGAAGCTGGACACGTGGTCGACCAGCGCCGAAATGTCCGCGGCCGAGAACACCGGATCCCGGCGAGGCGCCTGCTGCACTTCGCGCGACACCGGCATCCGCCCGGTCGAGACCTGGAAGTCCACCGAGGCGGGGCCGACGCCGATCAGGGACGGCCCACGCTGGGCGCCCTGTCCCCGCTCGCCGTGGCAGCTCGCGCAGTGCTCCAGGTAGAGCTGGGTGCCGCGGTCGCCGGCGGGCGGTGCGGCGGCGGCCGGGGCCGCCGAGTCCGCCGCCGACCGGGCCGGGGCGAGGGCCACCGGTCCCGCGGCGAGCACCAGCACCGCGCCCAGCGCGAGGGCCCGGCGCGGGTGCAGGTCGGGCCGGACCCTCGCCGGTCGTGGTCGCCGCATCGGTCAGTCCAGGGTGTACAGGTAGGCGGCGATGTCCTGCGCGTCGATGGCGCTGACACCCAGCTTCGGCATGGCGGTGCCCGGCTCGACCGCCTGCGGGTCGGTGATCCAACGGCTCAGGTTGTCGGCGTTGTTGGGCAGCTGACCGGCGATGTACGAGCGGGCGCCGAACCGGGTCAGCGGCGGCCCGACCAGGCCGTCGGCGCGGCTGACACCGGGGATGGTGTGGCACGACCCGCAGCCGTACCGGGCGATCAGCTCGGCGCCCCGGTCCGGCCGTCCGCTGCGCACCTCGGGTGGCGGTGGTGGCGATGTCGAGGCGCATCCGGTGACCGCGGCGACCGACAGCACGGTCAGCGCCACCCCGAGCGCCCAGATCCGACCGGACAGCTTCATCGCACCATCCCTTCCGTTGCGGGCCCGGCCGCCACCGGGCCGTCGGCGGGGTGCACCGCGCCGGCGACCAGGGCATCGGGCCGGTCGCGGTCCAGGCGCAGCAGCCAGCGCAGGAACACGGTCAGCGCCACGACCAGTACGACCAGGTCCATCGGCGCCCACATCAGCAGGCCGGCCAGCTGCTGGTCGGCCAGCGGGTCGGCACCGAGCATCCGGTCGGGATAGACCGGGGCCGGGGCGAAGGTGAGCACCGCGCCGAGCGCCGAGGCCGGCAACATGGCGCCGACCAGCAGCAGCACCGTCACCGGGGCGGGCGCGCGGTGGCGCGGCGGGCCGAGCACCGGGGCCCAGAACAGCCAGGCCGTCGCCAGCAGGCTGAGGTGCTCGGCGGCATGCATGGCGGGCCGGTCCACCGCGGCGGCGTACGGCCCCGGCAGGTGCCAGAACCACAGCACGACGATCTGTCCACCCCCGGCCAGCAGGGCGTACGTGGTGGAACGGCGCAGGCGGCGCACGGCCGGCGCCACCCGCCACCGGGCCAGCAGCCGGCGCAGCGGCGCCGGGGCGGCCAGGCTCAGCGGCAACCCCGCCGCGCCGGCCGCCAGCAGCGGCCCCGCCACCAGCAGGAGCACCATGTGCTGCGCCATGTGCCCGGCGAACGAGGACTCGGCCAGCTCGTGCACCGGGCCCTGCTCGGCGGCGAGCACCGTGAGCACGCCGACGCCGAACGCGGCGACCCGCCAGCCCGCCACGATCCGGCCGACCCCGCGCCGCGTCCACAGCTCCTGGACCCCCCGGCCGTAGCCGGCCACCAGCAGGCAGAGCGCGGCGACCGCGAGCATGGTCAGCAGGCCCTCGGTCACCGGATCCTGACCGGGCTGGTCGGCCCGGTGCGCGCTCAGCCCTGACATGGCGGCAGCACCAGCACGGCGACCCCGCCGAGCACGATGATGGTCAGGAACAACAGGTTGGACCAGACCCCGACCACGGCGAGCATCCGGGACCGGCCGAACGGCCGGTCCTCCTCGCCGGCCCGCCCGGTCCGCCGCCACACCAGCGCGGCGACCAGCAGCGACCCCACGGTGAACAGGCCCGGGATCACCACCGCGAGTCCGACCGCCTGCCAGAGCGGTACGGCGGCGACGTGGTCGGAGCCGGCGGCGCAGGCCAGCTCGTCCAGGCCCCAGGCGGCGAACACGTGCACCCCCCAGGCCACCGCGCCGCCGAGCACGCCGTACCAGAGCAGCAGCCCGCCGGTCAGGCGCGCGTGCGGACCGGGGCGGGTGGTCATCACAGCCGTGGGGAGAGGTAGACGGTGAACAGGATGGCGACCCAGACCAGGTCGACGAAGTGCCAGTAGATCGCCGCGTTGCGGACGCGTTCGTGCCGGTGGGAGCCGAAGCTGCCGTCGCGCAGGGAGGCGGCCAGCAGCCAGCCGAGCATGGTCAGCCCGACCAGGACGTGCAGCCCGTGGAAGCCGGTGATCAGGTAGAACAGCGAGCCGTACACGTCGGTGGTCATGGTGAACCGCTTCAGCGTCTCGGCGTACTCCGCCGCCTCCAGGGCCAGGAAGGTCACCCCGAGCACGATGGTGGCGGCCAGTCCGGACCGCAGTCGCCAGCGCTGGCCCTGCCGGATGCCGCGCTCCGCCCACACCACCGGCAGGCTGCTGGGCAGCAGCACCGCGGTCATCACCAGGGGCGTGAGCAGCTCCGGGGTCTCGATGCCGTCGGGCGGCCACGTCGGGCCGTACTGGAAGCGGAGGTAGAAGTAGCTGCCGAGCAGGCAGGCGAAGAGGGTGGCCTCGGTGGCCACGAACATCACCATGCCCCACCAACCGGCGGACCGACCAACCGGCAGTTCGGTGCTCAGCGCCTCGGCGCCGGTCGCCGCCGCGACGACCCCGCCATGGTCGCTCACCGGGCCACCCCCAGTTCCTCGTCCGGGCGGCGGGGCGGCCAGAGCCAGACGGCGATCGTCGCCACCACCGCCAGGGCCGCGACCGCCGCCACCGGGTACCAGGCGAGGAGCATCGAGGTGAAGAAGATCAGCAGCGCGCCGGCCAGCACGAGCGGCATGAGGGTCGACTCCGGCATCTGCACCGCCCGTTCGGGGTGCGCGTCCAGCTCGCTGGTGATCAGGGTCCGCCGCCCGTCGCTGAGGATGCGGTCCGCGGTGGCGCCGGCGCCCACGGAGTCGGCGGTGCGCTCGTCCCACGCCGGGTGCAGGCTGTGCACGCGGGGCTGCACCGGGAAGTTGTACGGCTCGGGCGGCGACGCCGTGGTCCACTCCAGGCTGTCACCCTCCCACGGGTCCGGCGGCGCCGGCCGGCCCCGCCGGAGCGCATGTACCACCCCGACGAGCACGAGCAGCAGTCCGACGGCGAGCAGGTACGACCCGACGGTGCTGACCAGGTTCCACCCGTCCCAGCCCGGCTCGCTGCGGTAGGTGTAGACCCGCCGGGGCATGCCGAACAGGCCGTAGAGGTGCATCGGGAAGAACGTGACGTGCATGCCGGCGAAGACCAGCCAGAACGCCCAGCGACCCAACCGCTCGTGGTACATCCGCCCGGTGATCTTCGGCAGCCAGTAGTAGATGCCGGCGAGC
Organism: Micromonospora coerulea; assembly: GCF_016598485.1. GTDB lineage: Bacteria > Actinomycetota > Actinomycetes > Mycobacteriales > Micromonosporaceae > Micromonospora > Micromonospora coerulea. The sequence continues at coordinate 35,365 of NZ_JAEMUW010000021.1, forward strand.
ATCGGGAAGACGGCCCCGCCGATCAGCACGTAGTGGAAGTGCGCCACCACGAAATAGGAGTCGGTGACCTGCTGGTCGAACGCGGTCACCGCGAACATCGCGCCGGTGAACCCGCCCAGCACGAAGGTCACCACGAATCCGATCACGTACAGCAGCGGCACCCGCAGGACGAGCCGGCCCAGCAGCATGGTGGCCAGCCAGGCGAAGATCTGGATGCCCGACGGGATGGTGATGATCGTGCTGGCCGCGCTGAAGAAGCTGTACGACAACTGCGGCAGCCCGGTGGCGAACATGTGGTGCACCCAGACCCCGAACGAGATGATCGAGATCGACACGATGGACAGCACGATCAGCGGGTAGCCGACCACGCCGCGACGGGTGAACGCGGGCAGCACGGCGGAGACGATGCCCAGCGCCGGCATGACGATGATGTAGACGTCCGGGTGGCCGAAGATCCAGAAGAGGTGCTGCCAGAGCAGCACGTTGCCCCCGGCGGACGGATCGAAAAAGTGGGTGCCGAACCGCCGGTCGAGGAAAAGCATCGCGTTGTCCGCGTTCAGCGCCGGCAACGCGAAGATCACCATGAACGCGGTGGCGACGATCGCCCAGACGAACAGCGGCACCCGGTTGAGCGACATCCCGGGGGCGCGCAGCTTGAGCGCGGTGACGATGAAGTTGATCGACGCGGCGGTGGTGGAGATGCCGAGGAAGAGCAGCCCGAGCGCGTAGACGTCCATGTGCAGGCCCGGGTTGTGCTGCTCCTCGCTGAGCGGGGCGTAGGCGAACCAGCCGTTGTTGGGCGCGGCGCCGAAGGGCAGGCTCGCCCACATGAACAGGCCGGCGAAGAGGAAGACCCAGTAGCCGAAGGCGTTCAACCTCGGGAAGGCCATGTCCCGGGCGCCGATCATCAGGGGCACCAGGAAGTTGCCGAAGCCGAACAGCATCGGGGTGGCGAACAGGAAGATCATCGCTGTGCCGTGCATGCTGAAGAGCTGGTTGTACTCCTGCGGCGACACCACCCCCGCCTCCGGCCGGGCGAGCTGGGTGCGCATCACCAGGGCGCTGAGGCCGGCGAGGACGAAGAAGAACCCGGCGGTGACGAGGTAACGCCGGCCGATCTTCTTGTGGTCGACCGTGCTGAACCAGCCCCGCAGCGTGGGGCGCTCGGCCCAGTGTTCCGCCAGCCGCGCCAGGTCCTGCGCGCTGACGCCGGGCGGCGGTGTGGTGGTCGTGGACATCGCTTCTCCTTCCCGCCTACTCCAGCGACCGCAGGTACGCGATGAGGTCGGGCAGTTGCGCGGCATCGACCGGCTGTGGGGGCATGGCGTTGCCCGGCTTGACCGTCTGCGAGTTGGCGATCCAGCCGCCCAGGTGACCGGCGTCGTTGGGCACCGCGCCGGCGCCGATGCTCCACCGGGAACCGACGTTCGACAGGTCCGGCCCGACCCGGCCCGCGGCGCCGGTGCCCCGTACCGCGTGGCAGGCGGCGCAGGTGCCCTGCACGAAGGCCCGCTGGCCCCGCCGCTCGGCGTCGGTCCGCGGCTCCCGGGCCGGGTCGTCGAGCCGGGCCAGCCAGGCGTCGAAATCGGGGCGGGACTGCGCCACCACCAGGAAGGCCATGTGGGCGTGCTGGGTGCCGCAGTACTCGGCGCACTGGCCCCGGTAGCTGCCGGCCCGCTCCGCCCGCAGCCAGGTCTCCCGGGTCTCACCGGCGATCAGGTCCGTCTTGGGCATGAGCTGCGGCACCCAGAAGCTGTGTAGCACGTCGTCGGTCCGCAGTCGCACCTTGACCCGCTCCCCCACCGGGATGTGAATCTCGTTGGCGGTGGCCCCCGAGGCGCCCGGGTAACGGACCTCCCACCACCACTTGTGGCCGGTCACCTCGACGGTGGGGGCGTCCGGACCGGGGCGGTCGCCCAACGCGGCGAGGTCGCGCAGGCCCACGCCGTAGACGGCGACCAGGATCACCAACGGCAGGCCGGCGCCGGCGAGCGTGACGAAGCGCAGCGGCTGACCGTGGCGGACGCGGGCGTTGCCCCGCCGGAACACCAGCGCCCAGACCAGCAGTGCCATCACCTCGACGAAGACGGCCACGGAGATCCAGAAGAGCAGCCACCAGAGGCCGGCGACGCGGGCCGCCCCGGCCCCGCCGGGACTCAGGGCGGACGGCGTGTCGCCGGCGCAGCCGCCGAGCAGGAGCAGGCCGGACAGCGCGGTCAGCACCGGAGGACGACGACGCGGCAGCCCGCGCCGCCGGGCTTGCCGGGCGACGCTCACGGTCAGGTTCGCTGCCTTCTCCACCGGGAGCGACATTAGACGTTTCCGGCTGATTCAAGCGCTTTTGCGCGATATGGGGATAGGCAGACGTTTGTGGAGCTTATGGTGAAACACGCAGCGAACCCATCCGGCAAGCGCCCGGGCGCGGACAGGGAGATCATGCGAGCCTCCACGGTGGACCTCGTCGCGGACACCGCCAGAGCGGCCGCCGCGCGCCGGACGATGGTCTGGACCGCCGGAGGGCTCGCCACGGCGGCGACCGTGGCCGGCGGGTGGCTCGCCCCGCCCGACGCGGTACAGGGCCCGGCGCAGCGACTGATGTACCTGCACGTCCCCGCCGCCTGGGTCGCCTACGCCGCGTTCGCCGTCGTGCTCGCGGCCAGCGGCGCCTACCTCGTCGGCGGCGAGCTGCGCTGGGACCGGTTCGCCCGGGCCGGCGCCGAGATCGGGGTGGTGCTGACCGCCGTCGCCATCGCCACCGGCTCTTTATGGGGGCGGCTGGTCTGGGGCGCCTGGTGGGCGTGGGACCCCCGGCTGGTCAGCACCGCGCTGCTGCTGCTCGCGTACGCCGGCTACCTGGCCCTGCGCCGCGCGGTGAGCGATCGGACCGACGCGCGCGACGGGGACGACCATCGGGTGGCGCGCCCGGCGGCACTGGTCGGCATCCTGGGGTTCCTGCTCGTTCCGGTGGTGCACTTCTCCGTCGTCTGGTGGCGGTCGCTGCACCAGCAGGCGACCGTGTTCGCCCCGCAACGTCCGCCGATCGACCCCCGGATGGCTCTCGCCCTGCTGCTCGCCGTGGCCGCCGCGACGCTCGCCGCGCTCTGCGTCCTACTGCACCGGGTCGTCCGGCTGGAGCGCCGGCTCGCCGCCGACGCCCCCCGCACGGCCGACCGCGTCCCGGCCCGGATCGGATGAACCGTCGCCGCACCGGCCGGACCGCCGTCGTCGCCGTGCTCCTCGCCACCGGCGCTGTGCTGGTGACCAGTGCGCTGCGCGGCACCCTCACCTACTACCGCACCCCGGCTGAGGTGCTGCGCGACCCGGACGCGGCCCGGGAACGGGTACGCCTCGGCGGCGACGTGGTGCCCGGGTCCCTGCGCCGCGACGGCGACCTGCTGGTGTTCCGCCTCGCCGAGGGGGGCCAGGCGATCACCGTCGAGCAGCTCGGCGCGCCGCCGGGGACGTTCCGGGAGGGCGAGGGGGTGGTCATCGAGGGCATCCTGTCGGCGGACGGGACGTTCCGCTCCGACCACGTCGTGGTCCGGCACGGCAACGAGTACCGCCCGTCCACCTCCCCGGTGGAGCCGGTCGATGCTCGGTGAGCTCGGCACGTCGAGCCTCACCGTCGGGCTGCTCTGCGCCACGCTGACCGCCCTGCTCTGGCTGCGGGTGGCCCTGTTCGGCGCGCCGACCCGGCCGGCCCGACTCGCGACCGCCGCGACGCTGGCCACCGCCGCCGTCGCCTGCGGTGTGCTGGAGGCGGCCCTGCTCCGGCACGACTTCAGCGTCCGGTTCGTGGCCGAGAACGGCGGACGCCGGGTGCCGCTGTACTACACGGTGACGAGCCTCTGGTCCGCCCTGGACGGGTCGTTGCTGCTCTGGCTGCTGGTCCTCGCCGGGTACGCGGTCCTGCTCGCCGGTCGGCGGCACCCGCCCCGGCTGCAGGCGTACGCGATGGTGGTCGTCAGCGCGGTGACCGTGTTCTTCTTCGCGCTGTCCTGCTTCGCCGCGAGCCCGTTCCGCGCGGTGGATCCGGTGCCGCCCGACGGTCCCGGGCCCAACCCGCTGCTGCAGCAGCACCCGGCGATGGGGGTGCACCCGCCCCTGCTCTACGTCGGCTACATCGGGCTGGTCGTGCCGTTCGCCTTCGCGCTCGCCGCGCCGCTGGCCGGGCGGGAGGGACGTAGCTGGCTGCGGGTGGCCCGGCCCTGGACACTGGTCGCCTGGGCGGCGCTGACCGCCGGCATCGGGCTCGGCGCCTGGTGGTCGTACGCGGTGCTGGGCTGGGGCGGCTACTGGGCGTGGGACCCGGTGGAGAACGCCTCCCTGCTGCCGTGGCTGACCGCCACCGCGTTCCTGCACACCGCCCTCGGTCCGGGCGCCCGCCGTGCCGGGTGGAACCTGGTGCTGGCCTGCGCGAGCTTCGTGCTGGTGCTGCTCGGCACCTTCCTCACCCGGTCCGGTGCGGTGGCCAGCGTGCACGCCTTCACCGAATCGCCGCTGGGCCCAATGCTGCTCGGCTTCGTGCTGCTGGCGGTCGTCGCGTCGACGATCCTGACCGGGTGGCGGACCCCCGAGCTGGCCGGCCGCACCGCGTCGCCGGTGCTGTCCCGGAACACCGCCGTCCTCGTCAACGGCGTGCTCCTGGTGACGATCGCGGCGGTGGTGCTGATCGGCACGATCTTCCCGCTGCTCTCCGGCCCGCTCGGCGGCGTCCGCACCTCCGTCGGCCCGGGCTACTACCACCGCACGGCGTTGCCACTGGCCATCGTGGTGCTGCTGGCGATGGGGGTGACTCCGGCACTGCGGGTCGGCGACCGGACCCAAGCGCTGCGGCGTCTCGCCGTGCCGGGTGCGGTGGCGCTGGCCACGGTCGCCGTGGTGGGTCTGCTCAGCCGGCCCGGCCTGCCCGCGCTCAGCGCCTTCGGCACCGCCGCGTTCGTGCTCACCGGCCTGGCCGGGCAGTTGCCGGACCGGCTCCGCCGGTCGGGCCGGGGCCGGCTCGCCGGACTGGTCGCGCACGCCGGGATCGCCCTGGTCGCGGTGGGCGTCGCCGGGTCCTCGGCGTACGGCCGGGACGCCGAGCGGACCCTCCGGACCGGCGAGACGCTGCGGGTGGCTGACGTGAGCGTCCGCCTGGTCGGGGTGGACCGGAGGGGCGACAGCGGCATGGCGGTGCGGGCACGGCTCCGGCTCTCCGAATCCGGCGACGCGGAGCGGGCGGTCACCCCGGCCCTGCGCTACCACCCGGCCCGGGACACCGCGGTCACGGTGCCGGCGATCGACACCGGGCTGCTTCGGGACACCTACGTCACCCTGATCGCGGTCTCCCCCGACGACGGCAGCGCCACGCTGCGGCTCGCGGTCAACCCGCTCGTCGGCCTGCTCTGGGCCGGCGGCGCCCTGACGGCCGCGGGGGGACTCGGGTCGGCGCTCGCCACCGCCCGCCGGCGACGCCGGGTCGGGACGCCGCGCGAGGGGGCCCAGCCGGCATCAGTCGCCGTTCGCGCCGGAGCCGCCGGATGATCCGCCCCGTCAGGCGGCGGCCACGCCGGGTACCGGTCTGGCCGCCGCTGGTCCTGGCGGTCACCGTCGCCGTCGGCGTGGTCGTGGCCGTCGGCCTGCCATCGGGATCGACGTCGCCGGGCGGCGACGCCGGGACAGCAGGACCGCCCGTCCAGGCCCCGGCGCTCTCGGGCCCCACGCTGGATGGTGGCCGGTTCGACCTGGCCGACGCCCACGGCCACGTGCTGCTGGTCAACGTCTTCGCCTCCTGGTGCGGACCGTGCCGGGACGAACTGCCGCTGCTGGTCGACGCCGGGCGGCGCTGGTCCCCGCAGGGGCTGCGGCTGGTCGGGCTGAACGTCCGGGACGGCAGCGAGGCCGTCCGTGCGCTGCTGGACGAGACGGGCGCGGCCGGGCTGACCGTGCTGCCGGACCCGGACGGCACCCGGGCGGTCGACTGGGGCGTCCGTGGCGTGCCGGAGACCTTCGTGGTGGACCGGGACGGCCGGATCGTCGACCGGCAGCGGGGTGTGGTCACCCGGCAGTGGCTGGAGCAGCGGGTGGCGCCGCTGCTGGCCGGATGAGGTGGCGGCCGGCCGCGGGGACGCTCGTCCTCGTGGCCCTGCTCGCCGCGGCCGCCGCGGGTCTTGCCCGGTCGGCCGCCGGAGCCGGCCAGGACGACCCGGTCCGCTCGGTCACCGCCGACCTGCGCTGCCCGGCGTGCCAGGGCGAGTCGGTGGCGGACTCCCGCTCACCGATCGCGGCGGCGATGCGGCAGGCGGTGGCGGACCAGGTGGCCCAGGGGCACAGCCGCGACGAGGTCCGGCGCTGGTTCGTCCAACGCTACGGCCCGGACGTGCTGGCCGACCCGCCGGCCCGCGGCGTGGAGCTGCTGCTCTGGGCCGTACCCGCGCTGACCCTGCTGGCCGCCGGCTACGCGGCCCGGCGCACGCTGCGGCCCCGGCCACGGCGCACCGATGACCTGCCGGCGGCGCCACCGGCCGACGGGCCGCCACCGGGCGGCGCGGCCCGTCGGGCCTGGCGGTGGTCCGCGCTCGGGCTGATCACCGTCGTGGTGTCGGTGGCCGTCGCCGCCCGCGGCCTCGACCGGCCCCGGCCGGACCCGGCGCCCGCGGATCCGGTCGCGGTGGCGGTGGGCCTGGCGCGCGACCTGGAGGCGCAGGACCGGTACGACGCCGCCGCGCAGATGTACCGGGAGGCGCTGCGCGACCGGCCCGACGACACGATCCGGCTGCGACTCGCCTTCGCCCTGCTCCGGGCGGGAGACGCGACCGGCGCGGGACAGGCCGCGCAGGAGGTGCTGAGTCACGCCCCGGACTCCCCGGACGGCCTGCTCGTGCTGGGCCTCGCCCAGCGGCGTACCCGCCCCGCCGAGGCGCCGCGCACCCTGCGACGCTTCCTGACCGTCGCGCCGGAACACCCGGCCGCCCCGGAGATCACCAGGCTGCTGGCCGCGGCGTAACACTTCGTGACGTTTCGCGTTCACACCGTCCACTTAGGGTTTGCCACGGCCCGGCCGCACGACGGCCGGCCCGCAGCCGGCCCCCACCCGGGGCCCCGACGGAAGGACGTCACCATGCCCTTCGCCCGACGCACCGCCGCGCTCGCCCTGGCCGCGACCCTCGGTGGGCTCGCCGCCGTGGCCGCCCCGCACCCCCGCACGGCCGGGGCGGCGCCCCGCCCCGGCCCCGAGACGCCCTCGGTGCTGCTGCTCACCGTGGACCCGGCGACCGCCGCGTCGCGGTCCACCGTGCTGGTCTGCGGTCCGGCCGGCGGCCTGCACCCGGACCCGACGACCGGCTGCCGGCTGGTGGCCCGGGTCGACGGCGACCTCGCCGCCCTGGACGTCGACCCGGGCCTGTGCACCCTGGAACACGCCCCGCTCACCGTGCGCGCGCTCGGCTTCTGGCAGGACCGGCCGGTGTCGTACACCCGGACCTTCGACAACCGCTGCGCGCTGCGGCGCGGCACCGGCACGCTGTTCGACTTCTGACCCGTACGCGGCGCCCGCGCCCGCGCGGGCGCCGCCACCGGCGGCGCTCAGCTGGGCTGCGAGATGGAGGCCTGCGCGAGGTACGCGATCTGCGCACCGAAGGCCATCAGCGCCACCACCACCCCGACCACGACGGCGACGGTCGGGGTGCCGCCCGCCAGGCCGGTCAGCAGGGTGGCGCCGAGCCCGATCAGCAGCGAGTTGACCGCCCCGACCATCGCCGCCGTGGTGAGCAGCAGCTGCCAGCGACCCGGCCGGCTGCCGACCGCCGCCCAGGCGGCGCGCCGCAGGTCCCCGGCGACGACCGCGTCGGCGAAGAAGTCGTGCTCGCCGGCGAACTGGCGGTGGTAGTAGGCGCGGATGCGCTGGATGCGCTGGAGATCCAGCGAGTTCTCCACCATGCTCTGCACCAGCCGGCCGAAGGTGAACAGCCCGGTGATCACCAGGGTCGGCACCACCACGCCGAGGTACGGCTTGAGCAGCTGACCGCTGCCCGAGACGAAACCCAACCCGATCAGTGCGGCGGAGAGCAAGGTCAGGAACACCGTGGCCCGCCCGACCGACTCGGCGATCGTGGCGCCGCGGGAGGTCTGCAGCGTGAAGTGCTCGGTGGTCAGGGCGGTGAGCAGCGCCTGCTCCCGTGCCTGCTCGTCCATCCCGCCGCCCCTTCGTGCCGGTCACGGTCACGATACGAAGGTCCGGGACGCCGGCGTGGGCGAACCGGCGGACGACCGGCGCGGGCAGCCGGGCCGCCGGGACGCCCCCCGGCGGGTGGGCGGAGAATGAGTCCGGTCGCGGCGACCTCGCCGCGGGCACCCTCAGCGACTCCGAGCGGCGGGAGGCCGGTCCAGCGTGGCGGACACCACCGAACAGCAGTCGGCGGCGACGGTCGACGAGCGGGAGCTGCGCGCCGACTGCACACGCTGCTTCGGGATCTGCTGCGTCGCGCCCGCCTTCGCCGCCTCCGCCGACTTCGCGCTCGACAAGCCCGCCGGGCAGCCCTGCCCGAACCTGGGTCCGGACTCCCGCTGCGGCATCCACCGCGACCTGCGCCAGCGCGGCTTCCCCGGCTGCACGGTCTTCGACTGCTTCGGCGCCGGCCAGCACGTCGCGCAGGTCACCTTCGGCGGGCGGGACTGGCGGACCGATCCGGCGACCGCGCGGCAGATGTTCGACACCTTCGCGGTGATGCGGCCGCTGCACGAACTGCTCTGGTACCTGACCGAGGCGCTGGCGCTGACCCCGCCGGGTCCGTTGCGCGACGACCTGACCGACGCGCTGGAGGAGACCGGTCGGCTCACCGACGGCACCCCGGAGCAGCTGCTCGCCCTCGACGTCGACGCCCACCGGGGGCGGGTCAACGGGGTGCTCTCGCGGGCGGGCGAGCAGGCCCGGGCCGGGCGGGCCGGCGCGGACCGGCGCGGCGCGGTGCTGATCGGGGTGGACCTGCGCCGGGCGGCCCTGGCCGGGGCGAACCTGCGCGGCGCCTGCCTGATCGGCGCGGACCTGCGCGGCGTGAACCTCGGCGCCGCCGACCTGACCGGCGCGGACCTGCGCGGGGCCGACCTGCGCGGGGCCGACCTGAGCCATTGCCTCTTCCTGCACCAGTCGCAGCTCGACGCGGCCCGCGGCGACCACCGCACCGTCCTGCCCGCCGCGCTGCGCCGGCCCGCCCACTGGTCGCTGACCCTCACCCCGACCCGCCCCCGGTCCGGGCGTCCCGAGGCCCGTCGCCGGCGCTGACCCGCGTCGGCGCCGCCCGGGCGGGCAAGGTTTCGTCCGGGCGCGCTCGGGTAGCCGGGATGGCCGCCGCCCCGCCGGCGGCCAGCGGCACCCAGGGAGGCGACGTGGCTTATCGGGCACGCTACGGCGAGGAGCCGGTGGATCCGGCGCACGCCGAGGACGAGGCCGGTCAGGCCCGCCTGGTGCAGGTCGAGGCGGACACCGACGTCCCGGCGCCGGACGACGGGGGACCCAAGCCGGATCTGGTCACCGAGGACGACGGGTCCGGGGTGGCCGGCGGCTCCTCGGGCAGCAGCTCCGGCGGCTCCGGCATGCCGGGCCACCCGGACGCGCCCCGCTGACCGCGCCGGAGCGGATCGGGCCCGCGCCGGCCCGGGTGACGACGGCCGGACCGGACGACGTTTGCCGTCGTCCCACACGGGCAGGAGTGCGACATGACGAGTGAGGATCCCGTCGGCCGGGCGGCCACCGACGAGCCGGACGGCACGACCGCGTACGGGGCGTCGCTGCGAGCGCCGGGCGACTCCCTGCACACCACCGACGACACCGGCGACGACTTCGCCGATCTGCCGGCCGAGGAGGCGCAACCGGCCCGGGGGACCAGCCGCGCCGGCTACGACGTCGACGCCGTCTCGGGCACCGGCGAACCACGCGTCGAGGAGTGACCCGACTGCCGTCCGGCGCGGTCAGCCGACGCTGAGCGCGCCGGACGGGCCAAGCTCCACCGCACGCCGGACCCGCTCGTCGGCCGGCGGGCAGGCCGACGCAACCCGCCACTTCAGCGGGCGGTGGCCACCTCCGCGCGGGCCTCGGTCATGCCCCGGTTGGCCAGCGCGTCGGCCCGCTCGTTCTCCGGGTGGCCGTTGTGCCCCTTGACCCAGAGCCAGGTCACGTCGTGCCGGGCGCAGGCGTCCTCCAGCCGCTGCCACAGGTCGGCGTTCTTCACCGGCTGCTTCGCCGCGGTCAGCCAACCGTTGCGCTTCCACGAGGCCAGCCAGCCGGTGATGCCGTTGCGCACGTAGGTGCTGTCGGTGTGCAGCCGCACGGTGACCGGGCGGGTCAGGCTCTCCAGCGCCCGGATCGCGGCGGTCAGCTCCATCCGGTTGTTGGTGGTCGGGGTGGCCTCACCGCCGCACAGCTCCCGCTCGTGGTCACCCCAGCGCAGCAGCACACCCCAGCCGCCGGGGCCCGGATTGCCGCTGCACGCCCCGTCGGTCCAGATCTCCACGACCCTGCCGGCCGCCGCGTCCACCATGCCGGCAACCTACCGGGTACGCCGCCCGGCCGAGCCACCCGACCCGGCTGCCGGCCGACGGACAATCCCCGCAGCCCGGGTAGGCCGGCTCGCCGCGGACGACCGGGTCGCCGGGCAATCACGGTTTGCGGCCCGGTTCACCGGGAACCGGACGCGCAACACCGAGCGGTCGACGTCCCGCCCCCGCCGCCATGCCGGTCGGGGACGGGCCGGGTACGCGGCCGCGGCGCCGCAGCCGACGCCGGCCGAACGACCAGGAAGAAGGCAGGCATGGGAACTGTGGTGGAGCGGGGTCGGCACCCCGTCGCGGTCGAATCCGCCGGGAGCGGGTCGTGACCGGGCCGGTGCCCGACGAGCCGGTCGGCGAGCTGGAACTGGTGCACACCTTCACCGGGCCGATGCCCACCGGGGTCACCGTCTCGCACACCGGACGGATCTTCGTCAACTTCCCCCTGTGGGGCGACGAGGTGCCGGCCACCGTGGTCGAGCTGCGCGACGGTCAGGAGGTCCCGTTCCCGGACCAGCGGTGGAACAGCCCATCCGGCGACGACGACGCGAAGGCCTTCGTGTCGGTGCAGAGCGTGGTGGTCGACCCGGCCGACCGGCTCTGGGTGGTCGACACCGGCAGCCCGATGGTGCGACCCACCAAGCCGGGTGGGCCGAAGCTGGTCCGGGTCGACCTCGACACCGACACGGTCGCCCAGGTCATCACCTTCCCCACCGACGTGGCCCTGCCCACCACGTACCTCAACGACGTGCGCTTCGACCTGCGCCGTGGCGACGCGGGGGTCGCCTACATCACCGATTCCGCCCACTCCGGTCCGAACGGGATCATCGTGGTCGACCTGGCCACCGGCGCCTCCTGGCGGCGGCTGCACGACCACCCGTCGACGAAGGCAGAACCGCTGGCGGCCTTCCGACCGGTCGTGGAGGGGCGGCCGTTCCTGGAGCGACCGCCGCAGGGGTCGCCGAATCCCCCGGCCACGGGCTCCGACGGCATCGCCATTTCCGCCGACGGCTCCCGGCTGTACTACTGCCCGCTCGCCTCCCGCCGCTGGTACAGCGTCGCGACCGACGCACTCGCCGACCCGTCGCTGAGCGAGGAGCGGGTGTGGGCGACGGTGGTCGACGAGGGCGACAAGGGCGGCGGCTCCGACGGCCTGGAGACCGACGACGCCGGCCGCTTCTACCTCACCTCCTACGAGCACAACGCGGTGCTGCGCCGCCGGCCGGACGGTGCGTTCGAAACCCTCGTGCACGACCCCCGTCTGCTCTGGCCCGACACCCTGTCGGTCGCCTCCGACGGGCACCTGTACGTCACCGCGAACCAGCTGCACCGGCAGCCGAGGCACCAGGGCGGGCAGGATCTGCGGCGCAAGCCGTACGCGCTGTTCCGCACGCCCATCGACGCCAAACCGGTGCTGCTGCGCAGGTGACCGCCCCGCGCGACCCGGAGGCGGATCCGCCGGGGGCGTCGCGGTGCTGGGCAGCGGGTGGTGATCGCCACCTACCGGCCGGCCTGACCCCCGTCCGCGATCCGGCGGCGGGCACGGGGGCGAATGCGGAGCTTCCCCAAAGGAACGCTGCGCCGCCCGCTCGGGACCTCCGCGCCGACCAATGCGTTCGGGTTGAATAGGCCCGTCGAGATGGTCGGTCCCGCCGATCGGATGCGAGACCGTGCCGAGCAGCCGGGTCCTCAATGGTCCACTCGGACATCGGAGCCGGCGGTGGACCGGTCGAGACACCACATCATTCGGTGAACATGTTCGGAATACCGGGGACGGCGACAACCCTTTCCGAAGGCGGGCGTTCCACCGAACGGCCACCCGGGCTCGACGAAAACAATTTTCCGACCATCGCGGTCAGTGAACGCGGCCGGCAGCAGCAGGCCCATCGATCCGGCCGCTCCGCTGCCGTACGCCGTTGAATGACAAGGCGTCTACCCGACCGCGACGACCGGCGGCGACCCCTCGCAGGCGCCGCCCGGCGATTACTCAGCGCATCAGGACGGTGGCCGAGCCGCAGTAAGCGCAGGTGGGCGGGTGGCCGAACGGCTGGAGTTCGGCTCGCGTTCCTGTCGCGTTCATGACTCGTTGAGTGTTGGACACCTCGTGTTCACCTTTCGTAACCTCTGACCAACCCGCGGCCACCCCCGTCATTTCCGATCGCGCCAAGGCCCGAACCCGTGTCGGTTCCGGCGCACATTTCCCGTACCGGCACGCTTCTTTCGCCCGTTCCTGAGCCGGATATCCGGCGGCTCGGTACTGCCCAGAAGCGCAACTGATGGAGGGTCGAATGACCGAGGTTGCACAGACACCTTCGATTGGTAAGGAAGACGAAGAGCCCGGAAATCCGGGCGGCGATCTCCGGGGAGGCCAGAACGGGCGCGGGTCAGACCTGGCACCGCAGTATCTGCACCGACCCAGCTCGGACCGGCAGGTCCGCTTGAGCGTCATCGTGCCGACCCGCAACGAGGCGGAGAACATTCCCGCGCTGCTGTCCCGACTGGGCCCGGCTCTCGCGCCGCTCCACGCGGAGATCATCGTCGTGGACGACAGCGAGGACGACACGCCGGCGGTTCTGGCTCGGCACGCAGCCGACGTCCCGGTCGCCGTACGGCTGCTGCACCGGCCCCCGGGCGCGCGCGCCGGTGGGCTGAGCGGTGCCGTGGTGCGCGGCGCGCGGCACGCCCGCGGCGAGTGGATCCTGGTGATGGACGCGGACCTCCAGCACCCGCCGGAATCGGCCGGCATGCTGGCGAGCATCGCCCTACGGCACGACGTGGACGTGGTGGTCGGCACCCGCTACGCCGGGGAGGGCTCCAACGAAGGGCTCGGCGGCGCCGCCCGCGAGGTCACCTCGTCGTGGGCGACCCGGCTGGCGAAGAGCCTCTTCCCGCGCCGGCTGAACACCGTCACCGATCCGATGAGCGGCCTGTTCGCCTTCCGCCGGGCCGCCGTCGACCTGGACCACGTGAACCCCATCGGATTCAAGGTCCTGCTGGAGCTGCTCGTCCGCTACCCCGGCGCCCGGGTCGCGGAGGTCGCGTACGAGATGGCTCCCCGGCAGGCCGGCCATTCCAAGGCGTCGGTGCGGGAGGGGCTGACCTTCCTGCGGCACCTGTGGCGCCTGCGCAGCCAGCGGCTGGTCGGCCAGATGCGCGAAGGCCCGGCGGCCGCCCGGGACCGGCTGTCGGAGTTCTCCAGGATGATCGCCTTCGGGCTGGTCGGACTGTCCGGGTTGGTGGTCAACACGGCCGCGTTGTGGTTCTTCTACGAGCCGGCCAGCCTGCACCACCTCCTGGGCGCCGCCCTGGCGACCCAGCTCTCGACTGCGTGGAACTTCGCCCTCGTCGACGCCCTCATCTACCGGCGCAACCGACAGGGCACCCTGGCCGGACGGGCGGGCCGCTTCTTCCTGCTGAACAATCTGCTGCTGCTGTTGCGCCTGCCGCTGCTGCAGGCACTGGTCTGGGCCGGCGTCGGAGTCCTGACGGCGAACGCGCTCACGCTGGTCGCCCTGTTCCTCGTCCGGTTCCTGGTCAACGACCGGGTCATCTATACCGGGGGCAGCACCGGCCGGCGCGATCCCGTGCGCATGCTCGTCAACCTGGAGGCCCCCGAGGCCGCCGCCGCCCCCTCCCGCAAGCGGTACCAGTACCTCAAGTACCGGTACGACGTGGCCGGGGTGGTCACCATCGGGTCCCAGATCATGCTGCCGGAACTGGAGTTCTTCCGCGCCCAGTGGATCGCCGACTCGGATGTCGACATCGCGGTGCGGGTCAGCGACGTGGGAGGCCGGGGGCCGCGGCGCCGCGCCGCCATGACCGAGTACGCCAACCAGTCCGTCCTGCGGTACGAGGAGCACCTGGGCCGGCTGGGCGCGAACTTCCGGATCCAACTCGGCTCGCCGATCGACATCCAGGTCGGTCCCCTGCTCGCCCGTTCACCGCACGTGGTCTACACCAACATCATCGAAGCGTTGCTGCGGTTCGTGCTCGTGTCGCGGGGTCACATGCTCCTGCACTCGGCGTGCGTCAGCCTGAACGGCGTCGGGGTGATGCTCTCCGCCCTCACCGACACGGGCAAGACGGCCACCGTGCTGCGCCTGCTGCGCGACCATGGCGGGCTCTTCCTCTCCGACGACATGACCCTGATCAGTCCCGACGGCGTCGCCATGTGCTTCCCCAAGCCGCTGACGATCAGCGCGCACACGCTGCGCGCGGTGCAGGCCCAGGACCTGACCCCGGCCGAGTGGCGCCGGTTGCAGTTCCAGAGCCGGCTGCACTCCAAGGGTGGCCGGTCGCTGGCCCTGACCCTGAGCCGGTTCAACCTGCCGATCATGGGCATCAACGCCATCACCCAGCGGCTCGTCCCGCCCCCGAAGTACAGCGTCGACCGGCTGGTTCCCTGCCGCATCGGCCTCAGCACCCGGGTGGAGGAGCTGTTCATCATCGAGCGCGGCACGCCCCGGATCAGTGACCTCGGCCAGGGCGAGACGCTGGAGCGGATGATCCAGAACACCGACGACGCGTACGGCTTCCCGCCGTTCCGCTACCTGGCGCCCGCGATCACCGTCGGCGGGCAGGGGTACGTCCAACTGCGCCAACGGGAGCGGGAGATCCTCACCGGCTTCCTGTCCCACGTCCGCAGCCGGGTAGTGGTCTCGGACCGGTTCGGCTGGGCCGACGAGATCCCGCGCCTGCTGCAGGAGGACCGCGGGTACCCGCCGGCCGCGCAGCAGGTGATTCTTCCGACCTGGCCGCAGTGGAATGGGGCACTGGCCCCGAGCGGAGCGCATGCGTGAGCGTGACCCGATCCTCGGTCGGGGAGGTGGAGCACGACCGTTGCGCTACGACGGTCGTGCTCCACCCTGTCGGCCAACCCGAGCCGGCGTCACGACCCGACGGCGCCGGCCAGGAACGTCGGTGGCGCCGGTGGGCGGCGCCCGGCGCCCTCGTCGCCATCGCGGCGCTGGCGCTGTTCCTGCGGGTGTGGCAGCTGGACGCCCTCGGCTTCAACAGCGACGAGGCAGTCTATGCCGGGCAGGCCGCCTCGCTCGCCGGGAACCCGAACTACTCGCCGTTCTTCCCGGTCTTCCGCGCCCATCCGATGCTCTTCCAGACCCTCCTGTCGCCGTTCTTCCGCACCGGCGAGGTCGACGTGGCCGGGCGGGTGGTGGTGGCGGTGCTCGGTGTGGCGACCGTACTGGCCGTCCACCTGTTGGGCGCCCGGCTCTACGGCCGGCGCGTCGGGCTGGTGGCGGCGCTGCTCATCGCCGTCATGCCGTACCACGTGGTCGTCACGCGGCAGGTTCTCCTCGACGGACCGATGGTCCTGTTCGCGACGCTCACCCTGTACTGCCTGGTGCGGTTCGTCCAGGCCCAGCAGGTGCTCTGGTACGTCGCGGCCGGCGCGATGCTGGGCGTGACGATGCTGACGAAGGAGACGAGCATCGTCCTGGCCGGCGGCGTCTACGCGTTCCTGGCGCTGACGCCGACGGTGCGTCGGCCGGTGCGCATGTCGGTGCTGGCCCTCGCCCCGATGGTGGTGGTCTTCGCGACGCACCCGGTCTCGCAGGCGCTGGCCGGACGCACCGAAACCGGTCGCAGCTATCTGGTGTGGCAGCTGTTCCGGCGGCCCAACCACTCGATGGGGTTCTACGTCGAGACCGTGCCGGTGGCGATGGGCCTTCTGGTGGTGACCGCGGCCGTCGGCGGCCTGTGGTGGCTGCGCGGGCGGCGCTCCTGGCGGGAGACGCTGCTGGTGTCGTGGATCGCCGCCCCGGTCGTGTTCTTCCAACTGTGGCCCGTCAAGGGTTTCCAGTACCTGCTGCCCGCCGCGGCGCCCGTCGCGGTGCTCGCCGCCCGGGCGCTGACCGCGCTACCGGTACCGGAGCGGATGGGCCGCCTGCTCCGCCGGGCCGTCCGGCGGCCGGACGCCCGACCGTCGACGGCGGTACGGACGGTGCGGACGGTGCGGGCCGCCGTGATCGCGGTGGTCACCCTGAGCTTGCTCGTCCCCAGCTGGAACGCCGTCAACCGGGCGAACAACGCGACGTTCCTCGCCGGGTCCGGCGGGGTGCCGGGGGGCCGGGAGGCCGGCCGCTGGCTGGCCGCGAACACGCCGGAGGGGTCGGTGGTACTCACCCTCGGCCCGTCGATGGCCAACATCATCCAGTACTACGGCCACCGCCGCAGCTACGGGCTCTCGGTCAGCCCGAACCCGCTGCGGCGCAACCCGTCGTACGCGCCACTGCCCAACCCCGACTGGTGGCTACGCCACAACGACCTGCAGTACGTCGTCTGGGATTCGTTCTCCGCCGGACGCTCGGCGTTCTTCTCCGAGCGGTTGATGGTCCTGATCCGCCGCTACCACGGGCGCGTCGTGCACACCGAGCACGTCGACGGGACCGACTCCACGGGAGCTCGCGTCCCGGTTCCGGTGGTCATCATCTACGAGGTGCGTCCATGACCGACCCCACTCGCCCGTGCGGAAGCCGCGCCGGTCGCCTGGTGACCCGCGCGCTGCTGATCACCTGCCTGCTGGCGCTCGCGAACCCGGCCGCGGCCGCGCACGCCGCACCTCGGACGGCAGCCCCGCCGAGCCCCACCACACCGATCGACCACTTCGTCTTCCTGATGCAGGAGAACCACACCTTCGACAACTACTTCGGCACCCGCCCCGGCGTCGACGGGATCCCCGCGGGCACCTGCATGCCGGTCCGCCGGGGCCAGGCCGAACCCTGCGTCAAGCCCTTCCACCTGGGCGAGTTGGGCAGCCTCGACCTCGACCACACCGCGGAGGCGTTCCGGGTGCAGCACAACGGGGGCCGGATGGACGGCTTCGTCGAGGGCGTGAGCACGCAGGGCAAGGACGGCAACCTCGCGATGGCCTACTACGACGACCGCGACCTGCCGTACTACTGGAACATCGCCGACGAGTACGTGCTCTTCGACCGCTTCTTCAGCTCGTCGAATTCAGGCAGCATCCGCAACCACATGTTCCGGGTGACCGGCGGCCCGGGCGCCACCGGAGCCTCCGAGTCCATCCCGAAGGAGGGCTGGGGCGACATCCCGACCATCTTCGACCGGTTGGAGGCCGCCGGGATCAGCTGGAAGTTCTACGTGGAGAACTACGACCCCACGATCACGTACCGGTCCCGCAGCGCTGAAGAGGACATCGACCGGGGAGCGCAGGTGATCTGGGTGCCGCTGCTCGCCTACGCGCGCTACGTCGACGACCCGCGGCTGTTCGGCAAGATCGTGGACCTGGACGAGTACTACGAGGACGCCGCCAAGGGCCAGCTGCCCGCGGTCTCCTTCATCGCCCCGGCCGGCGACAGCGAGCATCCGCCCGG
The DNA here is from genome assembly GCF_016598485.1 of Micromonospora coerulea. Classification (GTDB taxonomy): domain Bacteria; phylum Actinomycetota; class Actinomycetes; order Mycobacteriales; family Micromonosporaceae; genus Micromonospora; species Micromonospora coerulea. The sequence continues at coordinate 53,241 of NZ_JAEMUW010000021.1, forward strand.
CAGCATCCGGGCCGGTCAGAACCTCGTCCGGACGCTGCTGACCCAACTGATGCGCTCGCCGAACTGGAACTCCTCGGCCTTCCTGTGGTCCTACGACGACTGGGGCGGCTGGTACGACCACGTCGCGCCGCCCCAGGTCGACTCCTACGGATACGGCTTCCGGGTGCCCGCCCTGCTGGTGAGCCCGTACGCCCGACGCGGCCACGTCGAGTCCACCACCCTGGACTTCACCTCCGTGCTCAAGTTCATCGAGGTCAACTGGCGGCTGAAGCCGCTGGCCGACCGGGATCGCAGGGCGAAGACGTTCCTCGACGCCTTCGACTTCGATCGACCGCCACGGCCGGCGGTCCTCCTCAGCACCGAACGCACGCCCCCGGTCGTCACCAGACCCGACCCGGTCCCGGTGTACGCCTCGTACGCCGTCACGGGCAGCCTCGTGGCGGCGCTGGTCGGCGCAGCGGCGCTCAGGCGGCGGCGATGGACGTGACCCGGCCGATCGCACGGGCCGTGCTCCTGTCGCTGGTCGCGGCCGCGCTGACGGTGGTCGTGCTACCGACCGCCGCAGCTGCCCGGCCCGCCTCGGCACGGCCGGGCACGCTGCACCTGCAGACGGTGCCCCCGCTGTCCGGCGTGGTGGTGAAGGTGGACGGGAGGGTGGCCACGTCCGACGCCAAGGGTCGGATCCGGGTCGACGTGCGCAACTTCGTCGACCTGAAGAAGCGCGTCGCCGTTCCGGAGACCCGGATCAGCCCGGATCGCAAGGTCGTCTTCGACCGCTTCCGCGGGGACGTCGACGCCGGCGTGCGCGGCAAGGTCGTGGAGCTGGGCCTGCGTACCGCCCGACTGGTCTCCTGGAGCTTCATCGACCGCTTCGGCAACACGGTGCCCGCAGACCGGGTCACCGCCATGCGGCTGCGCAGCAACACCGGTGAGATCCACGACCTGAGCGGTGCCGAACTGGCCCGGCCCCGCTGGGTCGCGGAGAGCCGCACCCAGCAGGGCCCCCAGGGCCTGGCATCCAAACAGCTCTACTACGTGGTCGACAGCGCGATGGTCGACGGCACCTCCGTGGTCAACCGCGCGGGACAGCGGTTCGTGCCGTGGGATCAGCAGGCGTGGGTGGTGCAGTTGCTCTTCTTCCGGGTCTCGTTCACGGCGACCGACATGTTCTTCACCCAGCGGGCCGGCGACGGCATCGAGCTCACCCGCGCCGACGGCGGCGTCCAGCGGCTCCCGTTCGGCCGGGACGGCACGGCCCTGGTGCCCGACCTGCCGCGCGGCACGTACACGATCACCGTCTTCGGCGGCGGCGTGTCGTTCGGACGTCCGGTCAGCATCAGCAAGGACCAGGAGGTGACGCTCACCGTGATCAGCGCGGCCGACCTGACCCTGGTGACGGTCGCGGTGCTGGTCGTCGCGGTGGGCCTGATCCTGCTCGGACGGCCGCACCTGCTCGGCCGGCTGCGCCGCGCCGGCAGTGCCCTGACGGCCCGATACCGGGCCCGGCGGCACTCCCGACCACAGCACCGCAGGCGGTTGCGGACGAAACCCGCGGCCGTACGCCGACAGCACGTTCAGGCCGCGGACGACCGGCGGTCGGCGCCGGCCCGGAGCGGAGCCGCCCTGCTGCTGCTGCTCGCCGCGCTCGCGGTCACCCTGCTGCCGTCGGGGACGGCGCACGCCGAGGCAGGCCACCGGCGGGACACCCCCCAGCCGTCGGCGGCCCCCGTCCCGGTCCTCGCCTACTACTACATCTGGTTCAACCCGACGTCCTGGAACCGGGCGAAGATCGACTATCCGCTGCTCGGGCGGTACTCCAGCGACGACACCGAGATCATGCGGCGGCACGTGCGGATGGCGAAGACCGCCGGCATCAACGGGTTCCTGGTGTCGTGGAAACACACGCCGCAACTCGACGAGCGCCTGGCCAAGCTGGTCGAGGTGGCCCGGGAGGAGAAGTTCCGCCTGGGCATCGTGTACCAGGGGCTCGACTTCGCCCGTACCCCGCTGGCCTTCGACACCGTCCGCACGGACCTGTCGTTCTTCGCCACCCGATACGCCACCGACCCCGTCTTCGACATCTTCGGCCGGCCAGTGGTCGTCTGGACCGGCAGCGACCGCTTCACCGCCGCCCAGATCAAGGAGACGGTCGGCGGCGTACGCGGGAAGCTGCTGGTCCTCGGCAACGCCAAGAGCATCGGAGACGTCGAATCCAATCAGGCCGCGCTCGACGGCCAGGCCTACTACTGGTCCTCGGTGGACCCGGTGACCGGAACGACCGGGCGGAAGCTGGCGGAGATGGCCCGGGCTGTGCACCAGCGCGGCGGATTGTGGATCGCCCCGGTGACGCCCGGCTTCGACGCCCGCCTGGTCGGCGGCAAGCGGGAGGTCCCGCGCCGAGAGGGTGACACCCTCCGGGCCTCCTTCGCCGCGGCGCGCCTCTCCCAACCCGACGCGATCGGGGTGATCAGCTGGAACGAGTTCAGCGAGAACACCCACATCGAGCCGAGCGAACGCTTCGGCGCGGCCGACATCAACGTGCTGGCGGACCTGCTCGGGGTCGGCGTCGACGTGGACGTACCGGTGGACAGCAGTGAGCCGGGTGACGGCGGTCACTGGGGGCTGAGCGCCTGGGGCGCGCTCCTGGTCGCCGGCGCCGCGGTGGTGCTGTTGCCGCTCGGGGTGGCCTTCCAGCGACGTCGCTCCACACCGGCCGGTACCCCTCGCGACCGACCGACCGGCACCGGAACGGAGGACCTCTTCGCCGACCTCTGATGACGATCCGCTCCTGGGGAGGTGAGCCGCAACGGTCAAAAGGAGACCCGATGAAGCTACGCAACAAGACCCGCCGCACGGCCGCGTCCACCGTCGTCGCGGTATGCATCGCCGGGGCGACCCTGGCCATGAGCGGTCGCGCGGAGAGCGCCTCTCCCACCTGCCAGTCGTCGAATGCGGGGACCTACACGGTGCTGGTCTGCCTCGCCCAGCCATCGAGTGGCAGCCCGATTGTGGGCGACGCCGTCGTAGTGGCGACCGTCAACGTGACGGTCGGCACGAGCCCCGGCGTCGCCAAGACCGAGTGGACCCTCAACGGCGAGCATCTGCTCACGGACTTCCAGTCGCCGCACCAGTTCACCCTCTCCACCGCCGACTTCGCGGACGGCGAATACGCGATCGGCGTCTCGGCGAAAATGCGCGACGGGTACCTCACCCCGGCAGCGGTCGTCACCGCCACCTTCGCCAACGGCAACGCCACCACCCCGCCGAACACCCGGCAATGGGCGGTGCCGCCCATCCACGCTCGCGGTCCGCAGGAAGCCTTCGTGGTGGCCGCCGTCGGTGACGGTGCCGGCGGTGAGACCAACGCGGTCAACGTCACCAACGCACTCGTCGGGTGGGACCCGGACCTGTTCCTCTACCTCGGCGACGTGTACGAAGAGGGCACCCTGACGGAGTTCAAGAACTGGTACGGCGGCCCTACCGCATTCTACGGTCGGCTGCGCGGCGTCACTACTCCCATCATCGGGAACCACGAATACAACGGTTCCGTAGCTGACGGCTACTTCCACTTCTGGGACAACATTCCGCACTACTACAGCTACGACGCCAACGGCTGGCATTTCATCGCCGTCGACTCGACCAGCAACTACAACAAGGTCGCGCCGGGCACCCCGCAGTACGAATGGCTCGCTGACGACCTCGCCGCCAACCGCAGCCCGTGCACAGTCGTGTTCTGGCACCACCCCCTCTTCAGCGTGGGGTCTGAGGACCCCGCGCCGCGGATGCAGCCCATGTGGGACCTCATGGCCTCCCACCAGGTCACCCTGCTCGTCACCGGACACGACCACAACTACCAGCGCTGGGCGCCCATGGGCGCGGGCGGCGCGCTCGCCGGCGGCGGCATAGTCGAGCTCGTGGTGGGCGGCGGCGGCCATTCGAGTCAGGGCTTCGCCAGCTCGGATGCCCGCGTGGTCAAGACGAACAAGAGCTACGGCGCCGTGCGCATGGAACTCTTCGGCAACCGGGCCGATCTGCGGTACCACGCGGCCGGCGCCACGGGCACGAGCCTCGTCGACTCGTCGACCGTCTCCTGCAAGGGCGCCGACGGGCTGGCCCCGACCCCGCCCGCCGACGTGACCGCCACCGTGAACCCGACCCCGTCCGTGAGCCTTGCCTGGACCGGTGCGACCGACAACTACGGCGTGACCGGCTACCGCGTATTCCGCGATGGCACCGCGGTGGCCGACCTGCCCGCGACCGCGACGTCGTGGACGGACACCTCCGTCGCGGGCGCGACCCGGTACGCATACACGGTCGATGCCGTCGACGCCGCCGGAAACCGCTCCACCCGCACCCCACCGGTGGCCGTGACGACCCTCGGCCCGGACACCACGCCCCCTACCGCTCCGGGCGGGCTCGCCGCCGCAGCCGCCCCGGAGGCGGTCACGCTCACCTGGTCACCGGCAACGGACAACGTCGGTGTCACGGGATACACGGTGCTCCGCGACGGCGTGGTGGTGGCGACCGTGACGGCCACGACATACGCCGACAGCGCCGTGCCGGCGAACGAGTCACACACCTGGAGCGTGCGGGCGCTCGACGCGGCGGCAAACGCCGGCGCCGAATCCAACGTGGTCACCGCGGTGCGCGACACGCTGGCACCGTCGGCCCCGGCCAACCTGACGGTCACCGGCGTGGAGCCCGGCGCGGTCAGCCTCGCCTGGGACGCGTCGACCGACAACGTCGGGGTCGCGCAGTACCGGGTGTTCCGCGACGGAAGCCTCCTGGCGGGGATCTGGCCGGATCAGACGTTCACCGACTACACGGTCGGCACCACCGGCACGTCACACACGTACCTGGTTACGGCTGCCGACCCCGCGGGGAACGTCTCCGGCCCGAGTAACCAGGTGACTGTCACCGCCGCCGACTCCAGCCCACCCACGGCGCCCACCAACCTGCGAGGTGCGGCCACCGGACCCAACCGGGTCGAGCTGTCGTGGGCGCCCGCGACGGACGACGTCGGCGTGGCCGCTTACACGGTGTACCGAAACGGCACGGCCCTCGGGACCACTACGGGCGCGGCCTTCACCGACACCACGGCCCTCTCGGAGACTCCCTACACGTACCTGGTCTCCGCCTCCGACGCGGCCGGAAACTCCTCAGACCTGAGCGCGCCGGCCCTGGTCACCACGCCAGCCGCCACGCCGGTCCTGGCCGTGGCGGACACCTACGTCAAGGAGTCCAGTCCCTCGAGCAGATATGGGAGCACCACGGTCCTGCGGGTCGACGGAGATCCGGTCACGAACGCCTACCTGAAGTTCACGGTGTCCGGGCAGACCGGCCTGGTGCTGCGCGCGCGCCTGAAGATCTGGGTCGCGGCCGGCTCGTCCACCGGGTTCGTCGTCCGCCCGGTCGCGGACTCGACGTGGTCGGAGGCGTTGACGAACTGGAACAACGCCCCCCTGATCGACAACACGTCGATCGCCGCCACCGGCCGGACCACAACCGGCACCTGGGTCACCCTCGATGTCACGCCCCTGATCAGTGGGAACGGCACGTTCACCGTCGGTCTGACCTCAATCGGCGCCTCGGCGAGCAGCTACGGCAGCCGCGAGTCCAGCACCGCCCCGCTGTTGCTGCTGGACGTGACCTCATGAAGGGCGGCGGATCCGGGCGCGGAGCCGGCCGACGGCGTCGCCGAGCACCGCGCCGGTCATCGGCAGCAGCGGGCTGGACCGCATCACCGCCAGTTCCTCCGCCGGGGAGGTGACCCCGTCGAGGAAGCGCAGCACCCGCTCGGCCGGATTGCGGTCGAAGAGCCGGTCGAAGAACTCCACCCCGCCGACGTGGCCCCGGTCCAGGGCGCGCAGTGCCACCGCGTCCATCCACAGGTGACGGCGCGGGTAGGCGGCCCGGGGCACCGGCGGCCGGCCGGCGGCGAGGGCGGCGGCCACCTGCTCGGCCTGCCGGTGCATAGCAGAGAAGGTGAAGCCGGTGGAGGGCCGGGTGGCGCCGCCGGCGGTGCCGAGGCGGACCACCCGGGGCGACGGGCGGGCCACGAACGGGCCGTCGGTCATCGGGATCACCCCGTGCTCGACCTCCCGCACCCGCAACGTCGCCGGGTCGAGGCCGAGCAGGTCGAGGTAGCCGCGCAGGGCGGCGTCGTAGCCGGGGTCGGTGAGCAGGTCGGGTGAGAACTCGGTGTACTCGACCAGGGCGTACCGGTCGCTGACCGGCAGCACGTAGCCGAACGACACCCCCCGGGCGGGCTGCTGGGTGCGGAAGTCCATCAGCACCGCCCGGTCCGGGTCGAACGTCGGCGCGTCGGCCTCCACCCACCAGCCGCGGAAGTGCTGCAGCCAGCTGGTGCGCCCGGGCCGCGCCGGCGGGTGGGGCCGGGAGTCGAGGACCCAGCCGGCCCGGACCAGCCGCCGGCCGTCGGGGTCACGGACGGTCACCCGGTGACCGTCGTCGTCGAGGGCGCCCGCCGCCGCGCCGATCCGGACGGCGCCCAGCTGTGCCTCCGCCTCGGCAGCCCGGTCGTAGACCGGGGCCGAGCGGAGCATGGCGTACCGCAGCGGGGCGAGCGACAGGACGCGGCGGCCGGCGGGCGTGACCACGTCGGCCCGCGACCAGCTCGCGCTGAGCATCGGGTCGAGGTCGTTGCCCGGGGTGCCCCAGAACGCCCACGTCCGGTCCTGGCCGCGCTTGTGCACCGGGTCGACCACGGCGATCCGCAGCCCGGACACCCCGCGCCGGTGCAGGGCGGCCAGGACCAGGGAGGCGGCGCCGCCGCCGCCCACCAGCGCGAGGTCGACGTCGGCCGGGGATGCGTCCACCCCGCCACGCTGCCACACGCCGGGCCGCCGCCGGCCGGGGGACTCGCCGACCCGCGCCCGGGGCGGCGCGTAGATTCGGGGAAACACCGAGGAACGGGGGACGGCATGGCGCAGGCGCCGCTGCGGGTGGGGCTGCTGGGGTACGGGATCGCCGGGCGGGTGTTCCACGCCCCGCTGATCGCCGCCACGCCCGGGCTGCGGTTGGACGCCATCGTCACGGCCAACCCCGAGCGGCGCGAGCAGGCCCGCCAGGAGCACCCCGACACCCGGCTCCTCGACGACGCCGACCAGCTTTGGGCCGCGGCGGACGCCCTCGACCTGATCGTGGTGGCGACGCCGAACCGGCAGCATGCGCCGATGGCCCGGGCGGCGGTGGCGGTCGGCCTGCCGGTCGTGGTGGACAAGCCGCTCGCGCCCACCGCCGTGGAGTGCCGGGCGCTGGTCGACGAGGCGGCCGACCGGGGTGTGCCGCTGACCGTCTTCCAGAACCGGCGCTGGGACGGCGACCTCCTGACCGTCCGGCGGCTCGTCGAGGCGGGCGAGCTGGGGCGGGTGAGCCGGTTCGAGTCCCGGTTCGAGCGCTGGCGGCCGGCGATCAAGCCGGGCTGGCGGGAGAGCGCCGCGCCCGGCGAGGCCGGCGGCGCGCTCTTCGACCTCGGCGCTCACCTGGTCGACCAGGCCGTCCAGCTGTTCGGGCCGGTGGAACAGGTCTACGCGGAGGTGGACCGGCGGCGACCGGGCGCCGAGGTCGACGACGACGCGTTCGTGGCGCTGACCCACACCGGCGGGGTCCGCTCCCACCTGTGGATGAGCGCCGTCACGCCGCAGCTCGGGCCGCGGCTGCGGGTCCTCGGCGACCGCGCCGGCTACACCACCTACGGTCTGGACCCTCAGGAGGACGCGCTGCGCGACGGCGGCCGGCCCGACGCGCCCGGCTGGGGCGAGGTCACCCCCGACCGGTACGGCCAGCTCGGCGTCGACGGCGAGCTGCGGCCGGTGCCCACCGAGCCGGGCCGCTACCAGGCCTTCTACGCCCAGGTCGCGGCGGCGCTGCGCGACGGCACGCCGATGCCGGTCGACCCGCGCGACGCGGTGGCCACCGTCGCGCTGATCGAGCTGGCGCACCGCTCCGCCGCCGAGGGTCTGGTGCTGCCCGTCCCGCCGCTCGCCTGACCGGGGTCAGTGCGGGAAGGCCCGGGGCACCCGCCGCTCGACCTCCTCGCGGAAGTCCTCGATCCGGGACGCCACCTGCCGCATGCCGACGGTGGACTCCAGCCGGTCCAGGTAGAGCGAGCGGCGGGCCAGGCCGGCCAGGTCGAAGCTGAAGTAGACGGCCATCAGCGGGTTGACGAACAACGTGCTGCCCCGGGTGCGTCGGGTGACGTGGATGTCACCGGACGCGCCGCGGGTGGCCGCGGCGATCTGCCCGTGCACGATGCTGGGCCGCAGCGGGGTGGCGGCACGGCGAGCGACGGCACGGGGAGTCCTCCTTCGGTCGGCCCCACCCTAGGCGACGGTCGCTGAGCGGTCGTCCGGCGCGGCGCGGGATCGACGTACGCGGCGGCGACCGTTGACCGGTCGAAGACCCGCCAGGTCACCGCGGTCACCGCGACGGCGACCACGAACCCCACCCAGTACGGCGCGGTCAACCCGAACCGGGCGGCGACCACCCCGCCGAGCAGCGCGCCGAGACAGTTGCCGCCGGCGGCGATGAAGAGCGCGGTGCTGCCCACCCGCCCCTGCAACGCGGTCGGGGTCAACCGGTGGCGCAGCGAGTTCGACACCATGCGCCGGTGACAGGGGCCGAAGCGGGAGCACGTCCCGCTGGTCCTCCACCGGGTCGCCGTAGCCGAAGGGTCCCGAGGAGCTCACCCGTCTCCGCACCCATCAGCAGGTCGACGTGCGGGACGGCCGGTGTCCATCGCGCCAGCATCGACAGCCGGCCGCAGTGCCGGCAACCGGATACCGGCCGGTGACGCAGGAATGCCATGATCCCCTATGCCTGTCACAAATTCCTGGCTCGCCGGCCCCTCCCCCACCGCCCGCCTCGACCGGGACCGCCTCTCCGAGCGGATCCTCAACCTGCTGTCGTCGCAGAACATGTGTGTGCTCGCCACCGCCGGGCCGGGCGGGCCGCTCGCCACCCCCGTGCGCTACTTCCACCTGGACTTCACCCTGATGTTCACGGCGGTCGCCGGCTCGCCGAAGATGCGCAACATCGCCGCCGACGCCCGGGTGTCGATCGGTGTCTTCGCGCCGCTGGTCGGACAGGCCAGCAGCCGGGGCGCGCAGGTGTTCGGGCGGGCCCGGGTGCTCAGCCCGGACGACCCGGACTTCGACCGGCACTGGCCGGCGTACCGGTGGCAGTCCGACCACGTCGAGCGGTCCCGCCCGTTGGACGAACCGCCGACCGGCCCGCTGGTCGTGGTGCCGGCGGAGCGGATCGTCTACACCGAACACTGGCTGCGCCGCGACGGCTACGCCCCCCGCCAGTTCTGGCGGGCGTCCCCGTAGGGCGGCCGATCGGGTGCCACTCACCCGAGCGGGATCACCGGCCGCACGAACATCTGGTCAGGGGCGCCGGGCATACTGCCGGCCATGACCGTCGCCTTCCCGGAACCCGGTCCCTCGTCGGACGTGCCCGCCCTCTTCCTGACCTATCTCGACTTCTACCGGAAGACGGTCGCCGACCGGTTCACCGGGCTCACCGACGCGCAGGCCCGCTCGATCCGGGTGCCCTCCGGGTGGACCCCGGTCGAGCTCGTCAAGCACCTGACGTTCATGGAGCGGCGGTGGCTGGTGTGGGGCTTTCTCGGCGAGCAGGTGTCCGACCCGTGGGGCGACCACCTGCGGGACCGCTGGCACGTCCGACCGGACGAACGCATCACCGACCTGGTGGCCGCCCTGCACGCGGCCGGGACGCGCACCCGAAAGATCGTGGAGTCCACCCCGCCCGGCACGCTGGCCGCGCTGGGTGGGCGGTTCACCGACGAGGCGAGCCGCCCCACCCTGGTCGCGATCCTCTTCCACGTCCTGCAGGAGTACGCCCGGCACGCCGGCCACCTCGACATCGTCCGCGAGCTGATCGACGGCCGCACCGGGGAATGACGGTCATCCGTGGAGCGGTCCCGGTCGCTGGGCGAGCCACCGAGCGGCCCGCTGGTGGTGGTCGCCGCGGAGCGAATCGTCTACACCGAGCACTGGCTGCGCCGGGACCGGCCCAGCTCCGGTACGAGATCACAACGGTCGGACACGGCCGCTGGTTAGCCGGGGCCACCGCCAGCGTCAGCGCAGGTCGGGACGGCGAAGGCGCCACAGCGTCTGCCGGCGCAGCGGAACCTCCTCCTCCGGGTCGTCGAAGTCCTCGCCCGGGTCGGTGGTCATGCCGAGGCGACGCATGACCGCCTGGGAGCGGAGGTTCGTCGGGGTCGTGACGGCCAGGATCTCCGGCAGACCGAGGACGTCGAAGCCGTACTCCAGCACGGCCTGGGCGGCCTCGGTGGCGTAGCCGTGGCCCCAGGCGGAACGGGCCAGCCGCCACCCGATCTCCACCCCGGTGAACGGCACCCCGTCGTCCACGTCGTCCAGGCCGGTGAAGCCGATGAACTCACCCGTGTCGCGCACCTCGACCGCCCAGAAGCCGTAGCCCTTACGGTCGATGTCCTGCTGAAAGTGGCGCACCGAGGCGGTGGCCTGCTCGAGGTCGAGCACCAGGCCCAGGTGCTCCCGTACCAGCGGGTCCGCGTTCATCGCGGCCCACGGGGCCAGGTCGGACTCCCGCCAGTCCCGCAGGACCAGCCGCTTGCTGTTGATCTCCGTCACCGCGCGAAGATATCCCCGCGCACCAGCCGCCGTTGCCCCTCAGCAGAGGGTGACGGCCATCCGGTCACCGGCGACCCTCAGCAGACCGCTCTCCTCCACCGGGGCCTGACCGGTGAAGATCAGCGCCTGCTGGCCCCCCACCGGGATAACCCAGTGCGCCTGCCACCATGGCGCGCCGTCATGCTCGTACGCCAGCTCCACCACGTCGATGTCCTCGCCGAGGAGACGCCGGTCAACGATCCGCTGGCCCGGTGCCACCAGGGCGTCCGGGGCCGCGAGCCGTTCGAGGGGCGTCGGTCCCTGCGGGAAGATCATCGCCTGGTCGGACGCGATCAGGTAGCACGGCGTATGGTCCGCCGGGTCGTGCGGCGACTGCACGTCGAACCCGTCCGGCCAGCAGAGGGTGAACGGCCCTACCTCCAGCCGCCAGTCCCCGGTCACCGTGCCCTCGGTGACGTCCACCACGTCGGGCACCGACGCCGAGCCCGGCCCGATCACCGCCCGGCGCTCCCCTTCCCAGGAGCCAACGGCCACCTCCACAAGGGACGGACCGGCGGCCCGCGCGAACCGGTACGGCCAGTACGGCACCAGCCGCAGCCCGTGCCCGGCGAGCCGGACGAACACGTGACCCACGTCGACCTCCCCAAGTCGGACGGCCACACGTGGGGCCATCCGACCGGGAAGCGTAGATCGTCAGCCCTCGCCCGCCGCGCCCAGACCCTCGCGGCGCAGCTCCACCTTGCGGACCTTGCCGCTGACGGTCATCGGGAAGGCGTCCAGCACCCGGACGTACCGGGGGACCTTGTAGTGGGCCAGCCGTTCCCGGCAGAACTCCGCCACCTCCTCGACGGTCAGGGTGTCGTGCCCGTCGCGCAGGATCACGCAGGCCAGGATCTCCTCGCCGTACCGCTCGTCGGGGACGCCGACCACCTGCACGTCGGAGATCTTCGGGTGCCGGTAGAGGAACTCCTCGATCTCGCGCGGGTAGACGTTCTCCCCACCCCGGATGATCATGTCCTTGATCCGGCCGACGATGGTCAGGTAGCCGTCCTCGCGCATCACCGCCAGGTCCTCGGTGTGCATCCAGCGGGCCGGGTCGATCGCCTCGGCGGTCTTCTCCGGCTCCTCCCAGTAGCCGAGCATCACCGAGTACCCGCGGGTGCACAGCTCACCCGGCTCACCCCGGGGCACGGTCACCCCGGTCGCCGGGTCGACCACCTTCACCTCGACGTGCGGAAGCACCCGTCCCACGGTGGCGGTGCGCCGGTCCAGGTCGTCGTCGTGCCGGGTCTGCGTCGACACCGGCGAGGTCTCGGTCATGCCGTAGCAGATCGACACCTCGGCCATGTTCATCTCGGCGATGACCCGCTTCATCACCTCCACCGGGCAGGGTGAGCCCGCCATGATTCCGGTGCGCAGGCTGGACAGGTCGTAGCTCGCGAAGCCCGGCAGGGCCAGCTCGGCGATGAACATCGTCGGCACCCCGTACAGCGAGGTGGCCCGCTCGGCCGCGACCGCGCGCAGTGTCGCGGCCGGGTCGAAGGTCGGCGCCGGGATGATGACGCATGCGCCGTGACTGGTCGCGCCCAGGTTGCCCATCACCATGCCGAAGCAGTGGTAGAAGGGCACCGGCAGGCAGACCCGGTCCTGCTCGGTGTAGCGGACCAGCTCGCCGACGAAGTAGCCGTTGTTGAGGATGTTGTGGTGCGACAGGGTCGCGCCCTTCGGGAACCCGGTGGTGCCCGAGGTGTACTGGATGTTGATCGGGTCGTCGCATGAGAGCTGCGCCGCCCGCTCGGCCAGCCGCGCCGCCGGCACCGCCACCGACCCGGCCACCAGGTCGTCCCAGCTCGACTCCCCGATGTAGACGACCCGCCGCAACCCCGGGCAGGCGTGCCGGACCTGCTCGATCATGAAGCGGTAGTCGCTGGTCCGGTAGGTCGGCCAGGAGATCAGCAGGCTCACCCCGGACTGGTTCAGCACGTACTCCAGCTCGTGCCGCCGGTAGGCGGGGTTGATGTTCACCATGATCGCCCCGATCGCGGCGGTCGCGTACTGGACCAGCACCCACTCCGGGCAGTTCGGCGCCCAGATGCCGACCCGGTCACCCTTGCCGACCCCCGCCGCGAGCAGGCCGCGGGCCAGCTCGTCCACCGCGCGGCCGAATTCGGCGTACGACCACCGCCGACCGCTCGGGCAGTCCACCAGGGCCTCCCGGTCCGGGTACGCCTCGATTGCGCGGGCCAGGTTCGCGCCGATGGTGTCGCCGAGCAGCGGGGCGTCGGAGGTCCCGCTGGCGTACGAGGGAAGGCTCACCGGAAGTCCTCCTCGCGGTACTCGCCGGCCGGCCGGGCCTGCGCGTCGGCGTGCTTGTCCCGCTCGGCGGAGCGCAGCTCGGTCCGTCGGATCTTGCCTGAGATGGTCTTCGGCAGGTCGGCGAACTCCAGCCGCCGCACCCGCAGGTACGGCGCCAGCCGCGCCCGCGAGTGCGCGAAGATCGCCGCCGCCGTCTCCGCCCCCGCCGCCCAGCCGGGCGCGAGGACCACGTACGCCTTCGGCACGGCCAGCCGCACCGGGTCCGGCGACGGCACCACCGCCGCCTCGGCCACCGCCTCGTGCTCCAGCAGGACGCTCTCCAGCTCGAACGGCGAGATCCGGTAGTCCGACGCCTTGAACACGTCGTCGGTGCGCCCCACGTAGGTGAGCCACCCGTCGGCGTCCCGGGAGGCGATGTCGCCGGTGTGGTAGAAACCGCCGCGCATCGCGCTGCCGGTCAGCTCGTCGTCGCCGCGGTAGCCCACCATCAGTGCGGTCGGCCGGTGCGCCAGGTCCAGGCAGACCTCGCCGTCGTCGCCGGGCTCCCCGGTCACCGGGTCGAGCAGGGTCACCACGTAGCCGGGCAGCGGACGCCCCATCGAGCCGGGCCGCACCGGCGCGCCGGGCGGGTTGCCGATCTGCGCGGTGGTCTCGGTCTGCCCGTACCCGTCCCGGACGGTCACCCCCCAGGCCGCCTCGACCTGCTCGATCACCTCCGGGTTCAACGGCTCCCCCGCGCCCACCACGGTCCGCGGCGGGGTGCGCAGCTGGGTCAGGTCGGCCTGGAGCAGCATCCGCCACACCGTCGGCGGGGCGCAGAAGCTGGTCACCCCGCACCGGTCCATCGCGGCCATCAGCCCGGTCGGGTCGAAGCGGGTGTAGTTGTAGACGAAGACCGTCGCGCCGGCGTTCCACGGGGCGAAGACGTTGCTCCAGGCGTGCTTCGCCCAGCCGGGCGAGGAGATGTTGAGGTGCACGTCGCCGGGGCGCAGCCCGATCCAGTACATGGTGGAGAGATGCCCCACCGGGTACGACGCGTGGGTGTGCTCGACCAGCTTGGGCCGGGCGGTGGTGCCGGAGGTGAAGTAGAGCAGCAGCGGGTCGTCGGCCCGGGTCACCCCGTCGGGCGGGAACGCGTCGGACTCGTCGTACGCGTCGGCGTAGGGGTGCCAGCCGTCGACGGCGGCGCCGACCGCGATCCGGGTGTAGTCGCCGGGCACCTCGGCGAACTTGCCGGTGTACTCCGCCCCGACCACCACGTGCCGGGCGGCGCCCCGCTCCAGCCGGTCGGCCAGGTCGGCGGGGCCGAGCAGCGGCGTCGCCGGGATGATCACCGCGCGCAGCTTGATTGCCGCGAGGATCGTCTCCCAGAGCTCCAGCTGGTTGCCGAGCATCAGGATCAGCCGGTCCCCGGCGCGCACCCCCCGCCCGCACAGCCAGTTCGCCACCCGGTTGGAGCGGGCCGAGAGCTCCGCGTACGACCAGCGTCCCTCTCCCCCGTCGGCCTCGACGATCCAGAGCGCGGTGCTGTCGTTGCCCCCGGCGAGCACGTCGAACCAGTCCAACGCCCAGTTGAACTCGGCCAGGCGCGGCCAGCGGAACTTCTCGTACGCGGTGTCGTAGTCCTCGCGGTGCGCGAGCAGGAAGTCGCGCGCCTCGCGGAAGGCGTCGGTGCCGGCGGTGGCCATGGGGGTGTCCTTCCTGTCACCGGGCGCGCGGCCAGGCGGGGACGGCGCCGCGCGCAGTACCCTCATCCTCGATCGGGTGACGCAGGTCTCACCACCCCCGGACGGGGGTGGCCACGGGACGCCCGGCGCCGGGGAGGTGACGACGCTGGAGCCGCTGTATCCGCGCGACGACGGCGACCAGATCCGCCGCGCCCTGCTGACCCTGCTGCGCGGCACCGGGCTGCCGGTCGCCTTCGGCGGCATGGTCCAGCCGGGCGGGCCACCCCGGATGACCATCACTGAGCTGGCCGGCACCACCACCGCCGCGCTGCGCGGCCTGGCCATCAACGCCGGCGCCGGCCTCGGCGGCAAGGCCCTCGCGCTCGGCCTGCCGCTGCGGGTCGACGACTACCCGGTGGCCCGCTCGATCAGCCACGAGTACGACGGCCCGGTCGCCGCCGAGGGGCTGCGTTCGGTCGTCGCCGTGCCGGTGGTGGTGCGCCGGGAGGTCCGCGCCGTGCTCTACGGCGCCGTCCGGCAACGGCTCGCCCTCGGCGACCGCCTCGTGGCCACCGCCGTGGACGCCGGACGCGAGCTGGAACGACGGCTGACGGACCGGGATGCCGCCCGGGCCGCGCTCACCACCCTGCGCACGGCCGCGCCCCGACCAGAGGGCCGGGGCCGTCACCCCGACGCCGTGTCGGATCGGGGCGCCGCCGGGCCGGACTGGGAGGAGGTCCGGCGGGCCCACGCCGAGCTGCGCGGACTCCTGCGCCGGATCGACGACCCGGGGCTGCGGGACCGGCTCGACGCGGTGGCCGATCGGCTCGCCGGCGCGGTGACCCGACCCGAGGGTGGCGCGCCGGCCCCGGCGAGTCCGCTCTCCCCGCGCGAGACCGACGTGCTGGCCTGCGTGGCGCTGGGCTGCACCAACGCCGACGTCGCCGACCAGCTCGGGCTGGGAGCGGAGACCGTGAAGAGCTATCTCCGCTCGGCGATGCGCAAGCTCGGCGCGCACACCCGCCTGGAGGTCGTGGTCGCCGCCCGCCGCGCGGGAATCCTCCCCTAGGACCCGCGGTGAGCTGGTGGCGGCGAGACCGCTGGCGACGCGTCCACTTGCCCTGGGGCCGCACGTCACGACCTCTAAAGCATCCTAGGAGGCTAGCTCCGGCGGCCGAGGCGCCGGAGGACTGGACAGGCAGCCGCCTGGTTGCCTATCGACATACATCAGGACCACCCCGGAGCGGCTCCGGCGGGCGCTGACCGAGCCGGAGTTCACCCGCCGCTACTGGGGCGGCGTCACACTGGTCTCCGGCTGGCGGCCCGGCTCGCCCCTGCTCTCGCAGCACGCGCCGGACGCAGAGGCGAAGGGCCTCGGCCAGCGAGTGCTGGCGGCCGAGCCGTATCCGCCGGCCCTCCTTCAGCTGGCACGGCTTCCAGCCGGAGCGAGGTGCACCGGGCGATCAGCGGTCAGCTCGACGGCAGCGGCGGCTGGCCGCAGTTGCTCGCCAGCCTCAAGACGCTGCTGGAGACGGGCGAGCCGCTGCCGCAACCGGTCCCTGCCGCCCCGGCCGGTTGAGGACGGCCGGGGTGTAGCTCGCCAGGACCCGTCGGCGTCATCCGCACTCATCGGTCGTACGGTGAGGTGGGCGATCGGCAGGCTCCGTTCGGCGCCGGGTGGGCGCGGCGTAAGTGCCGAGACGGAGAGTCCGGAAGGGCGGCACTCGGGTCGTTGGAAGCGCCGCGCAGGCAGGTCATGCGACCGGTGGCCGCCGCTCCAGGCGGAGGTGTTGGTGGTGGCGCAGACGGACGCCAGGCGGGACGCCCGCAGCGATGGCCGGTTCGTGGTGGGGTGGCGTGCCGTGGCGCCGTACCGGCCGCTGATGGCGCTGATGCTGGTCAGTTCGACGGCGTCGTTCGCGGCTCTCGGCGTGCTGTCGTTGTTCGCCCGGGAGGAGTTGGGCGCCTCGGACACCATGGTGACGGCCAACTTCGTCGTCATCGCGCTGGCCAGCATGGTGGTCATGCTCGCGACGGGCCACCTGTCCGACGGTGGCGGTGTCCGACGCGTGATCATTCCAGCGAGTCTCGCGTGGCTGGGCGTCGGCTACGTGCTCCTCGCGAGTGTGCGGTCGTACCCGGCGATGCTCGCCGTCGGGGTCGTCTTCTTCTGCGCGGTTGGCGTCCCCAACGCGCAGCTCATGGCCTACGCCCGCGACCTCGTTGA
The DNA here is from genome assembly GCF_016598485.1 of Micromonospora coerulea. GTDB lineage: Bacteria > Actinomycetota > Actinomycetes > Mycobacteriales > Micromonosporaceae > Micromonospora > Micromonospora coerulea. Next base: position 70,112 of record NZ_JAEMUW010000021.1, read on the forward strand.
ACGCCGGGACGACCCCGCCACGTCCACCGCGGTGATTGCCATGATGCGCATCGTGTTGTCCATCGGTTCGTTCACCGGGTTCGGCATCGGAGGTCTCGGTCTGGCCCATCTCGGGGCACGTTCGCTCTTCCGGGTCGTGGCCGTCGCCTGCCTCGCCTGTCTGGCGCTGTCGTGGTACCTGCTGCGCGAGGGCCACGCCGTCGCCGCCGCGGCCCCGCATCCGGTCACGGATGAGAACACCGACGACCGGGACGGCGTTCCGACGAGGACGGCTGGTGGTCGGCGGCTACTGCTGATCCTCGCGGTCGTCATGGTGCTGTTCTCCAGTGGACGCATCATGCTGCTGTCCCAGCTACCGATCCTGATGCGGGTATCCCTGCACACCCCGCTGGAGCTGACCGGGTTCGCGCTGGCGCTGCCGCCACTGTGCGAGCTGGTACTCATGCCGGCGATGGCGTTCGCGGCCCTGAGGTGGGGACGCGGCAGAGTGTTCCTGGTAGGCGGCGCCGCGAGCGTGGCCTACTACGGCGGCCTCGTCGTTGTCACCACCCCTGGGCAGCTGATGCTGCTGCAGGTCGTCTACGCGGTGTTCGGCGCCGCCACGATCATGGTCGGCATCGACCTCGCACAGCGGTTGATGCTGGGAAGGGCCGGCGCGGCAACGTCGATATACCTCAGTCACGAGAACCTGGCGACCGTCAACGGAAGTCTCGTGGCAACCGCGTCCGTTGCGGCGCTGGGACACCAGGTCGGCTTCCTCGTCCCGGCAACGCTGTGTCTGGTGGCGCTCGCGCTGGCCACGTGGACGTTCGCCCAGCATCCGGAGGCGTTCGACCTGCGCGCAGGTCACCGTGCGGCCGGCGCCGACGATTAGCCCTGACCGGGGAATGCCGCGGACCATTTCTGCAGCGCCGGGAATCCCGATGCCGGCCAAGACTGACGTCCTCATAGGCAGAGTGGATGAGTGGTGGCATACCGGCCGACCACCGCGCCGGACCCCCTGGGACACGCCGCCCTGTACGGCGGGGTGATCGTCTACCTCATCGGCGACCAGCTGATCTGGCAACGTGCCCGCGGCAGGACGTCCCGGCGACGCATGCTCGGGATGCTGCTCGTGGCGCTCAGCACGCCAGCAACGGCCCTCCTACCCGGTCTCGGGGCGCTGGTCCTGCTCACCGCGGTCGGCATCGGACTCGCCACCACCACACCGTTTCCTGCCACCAGGGCACGACGCGGCGGCCGGTAGGCACCCGTCGGTCGGGTTGGCCGGGCGGAGCGGGCTGCCGCATGGCCCGAGCGGACTCGTCGGCCGTGCGGCGGAGAAGCTGTTGCCGGGTGTCCGGTCCAGCCCGGTGACCGCTACCTGGGGCGCGCCGCCAACCAGGCGATGAGCTCCTCGTTACCGCTGCTCCTGGCGGCGTCGGCGGCGGTCCGCCCCGACCAGGGCGCCCGCCACGCCGGTGACGCGCCGCGCGCGACCAGGAGCTTCGCGGCGTCGAGCCGACCGGCGCGACAGGCGTTCCAGAGCGGACCGTTCAGGTCGGTCGTGGCCTCGGCGAGGCGGGCGACGACGGGCAGCGGACCCACCGCGGCGGCGTGCCACAGCTCGGTGCGGGCGCCCCGCTCCACCAGCCGACGCGCCGCGCGCCACTGCCCGTAGCCGACGGCGCAGGACAGGGGCGGGCCGCTGTCGATCGACGAGCCGGGGGCCTCGATGTCGGCGCCGGCGTCGAGCAGCGCGTCGACGAGCACGACGTCGTCGTTGCTGGCCGCCCAGTGCAGGGGCCGTTCGAGGTGCCACATGCCCGCCGCGGGCGCCTCGAGTGGCGCGCCCGCGGCGACGAGCACCCGGACGGTCTCGGCCGCCCGCGGTCGGTGCCCGGGTGCGTCGGCCAGCAGGTGCAGCGGTGAGCGCACTCCGCCGCCGCGGTCCTCCACCGGCTCCGTGGCGAGGTGCGGATACTCGCGCAGCAGGCGGGCCAGCCGTTCGACCTCACCGTCGACGATCGCGGCGGTCAGCTCGGCAGCGAGCGGCTCGTCCGCACGCATGGCTGTCACTCTCCTTTCCGCGGTGGCGGTCCGGGCCCCTCACCGGCGCCCGGACCGCCGCAGCGTGCGGTCAGGGCACCATCCAGCCGAGGACCGGGGAGCCCTGCAACGCGACCAGTACGCACATGAACAGCAGCAGGAGCAGGCTCCAGCCGAACACCTTGCGGAAGATCTCCCCCTCGCGGCCCGCCATGCCGACCGCGGCGGCCGCGATCGCCAGGTTCTGCGGGCTGATCATCTTGCCCAGCACGCCGCCGGAGGAGTTGGCCGCCGCGAGCAGCACCGGGTCCAGCCCGGCACGGGCCGCGGTCTGCACCTGCAACGCCCCGAACAGCGCGTTGGCCGAGGTGTCCGAGCCGGTCACCGCGACCCCGATCCAGCCGAGGATCGCCGAGAGGAAGACGAACGCCCCACCGGCCGCGGCCAGGAACGCGCCGAGGGTGTTGGTCTGTCCGGACTGGTTCATCACGTACGCCAGGGCGAGCACCGCCATCACGGTGACGATCGCGTACCGCAGCTCCGCGTAGGTGCGCCCGTACGCGCGCAGCGCCCGGGCGGCGGAGACCCGCAGCACCAGGGCGGTGAGCAGGCCGGCGAGGATCATCAGCGTGCCGGCGGCGGGCAACCAGTTGAGGGTGAACGTGGCCGACGACAGTGGCTTGCCGTTGCCGCCCAGGATGTCCAGGCCCGGCCAGGCGAACTTCACCGTCCACGGTTCCTTCGCCAGCGCCGCCTTCACCGGGCCGAGATTCGCCACGGAGAAGATCGCGATGATGATCAGGTAGGGCGCGTACGCGCGGACCACCTCGGCCGGGGTGTCGGCGAGCCGGGGAGCCGCCGTGCCGGCGCGCACCTGGTCCGTGGGCCGGGGTTCCAGCTCGCCGTCCCCGCGGTGCCGACCGACCGGGGCCGTGGCGTCGACGCGCGGGTCGTCCGGCGGCGTCTCCGCACCGGAGCCGCCCAGCCCGGGGGCGGCCGTGGTGGTCGTACCGGAGCGCGAGCCGGCGGCGGCGCGGACGGCGCCGGGGCCGGTCAGCTCGGCCTCGGCGGGCCCGCGGGCGGCCGGCACGGTCGCCGGCTCGCGGCCCAGGTCGGCCGGAGTGACCGGGCGCCAGATCCGGACCAGCAGCACCACGGCGGCGGCCGAGACCAGCGCGGCGACGATGTCGGTCAGCGGCACGGAGATGTAGTTCGCGGCGACGAACTGCGCCAGGCCGAAGCTCACCCCGGCGACCAGGGCGGCGGGCCAGGTCTGCCGGATGCCGCGGCGGCCGTCGACCAGGGCCACCAGCATCAGCGGTACGACCACCGCGAGGATCGGGGTCTGCCGGCCGACCATCGCGCCGAGGGTCTCCACGGTGAGCCGGGAGTCGTCGTTGGCCCCGGAGGTGACGCTGGCCAGGGTGACGATCGGGGTGGCGAGCGCGCCGAAGGCCACCGGCGCGGTGTTGGCCAGCAGCGCCACCGAGGCGGCGTGGATCGGGCGGAAACCCAGCGCCATCAGCATCACCACGGTGATGGCGACCGGGGTGCCGAACCCGGCCAGGGCCTCCAGCAGCGCGCCGAAGCAGAACGCGATGATGATCGCCTGGATCCGCATGTCCGGGCTGACCCGTTCGAAGGAGCGGCGCAGCACGTCGAAGTGTCCGCTCTCGACGGTGAGGTTGTAGACCCAGATGGCGTTGATGACGATCCACAGGATCGGGAAGAAGCCGAAGGCGGCGCCCTCGGTGGCGGACAGCACGGCCTGCCCGACCGGCATGGCGTAGACGGCGACCGCCACGACAAGCGCGACCGCGAGCGAGATCAGCCCGGCCAACCAGGCCTTGACCTTCAGCACGCCGAGCAGGACGAAGAGGGTGAGCAGGGGCAGGACCGCGAAGATGGCCGAGAGCGCCACGGAGTCGGCGACGGGATCGGTGACGACGGTGAACTGGTCGAACATGGGTCACCTCGAGCCTTCCAGGACCGGTGGGGTGGATTGGGCCCTACAGCAACTCCGCGACGGGACGGTTCCGCAGAGAGGCGTCGAGGACCTGGGCGGTGTGGGCCAGCGCGATGTCGCCGCCCGCGCGGGTCACCGCGGCGGCGACCTGCATGAGGCACCCGGGGTTGGCGGTGACGAGCAGCCGCGCCCCGGTGGCCAGTACGGTCCCGGCCTTGCGGTCGCCGAGTTGGGCGGCCGGTCCGGGATTGAGCACATTCCAGATGCCGGCGGAGCCGCAGCAGATCTCCGGGTCGGCGATCTCCCGCAGCTCCAGCCCGGGGATGCCGCGCAGCAGCCGGCGGGGCTGGTCGCGGACGCCCTGGGCGTGGGCGAGGTGGCAGGCGTCGTGGTACGCGACGGTCACCGGCAGCGGATGCCGGGGGGCGACCGGGCCCAGCTCGTCGAGGAGTTCGGACAGGTCGCGGACCCGGCCGGCGAAGTCGGCGGCGAGCGTGGCGTAGCGGGCGTCGTCGCGGAGCAGCTCGCCGTACTCCTTCAGGGTGGAGCCGCAGCCGGCGGCGTTGACCACGAAGAAGTCGATGCCGGCGGCGGCGAACGTGTCGAGCATCCGACGGGCGAAGTTCTGTGCCTCCTCCTCGCGTCCGTTGTGCACGCTCAGCGCGCCGCAGCAGCCCTGCCGGTCGGGCAGGATCACCACCTCGCAGCCCTCGGCGGCGAGCACGCGGGCGGTGGCGGCGTTGACCTCGGGGAAGAACGCGGACTGCACGCAGCCGGTCAGCATGCCGACCACGGCCCGCCGGGCACCGACCGCGGGCAGCCGCGCCGGGAGGCGGGCGGGCCGGCGCAGCGGCGGCGCGAGGGACTCCAGCGCCGCGATGGTGGGCGCGAGCCGGGGCAGCAGCCCGGTCCGCGCGACCAGCCGGCGCAGCCCGCTGGCCCGGTACGCGCGCAGCGGCCCGCGCAGCAGCCGCAGCCGCCGCCGGTACGGGAAGAGCGCGAAGATCGCCGCGCGCAGCGCCCGCTCCCGCGGTGTCCGGCTGTGCCGGCGTTCGACCTGCTGCCGGGTGTCCTCGATCAGCCGGTCGTAGCGCACCCCGGACGGGCAGGCGGTGACGCAGGACATGCAGCCGAGGCAGCGGTCGAAGTGGGCGACCATCGGGTCCGACAGCGGTTCGCCCTCCAGGCCCTCCTTCATCAGGTAGATCCGCCCGCGCGGCGAGTCCATCTCCTCCCCCCACAGCACGTAGGTGGGGCAGGTGGGCAGGCAGAAGCCGCAGTGCACGCAGTCGGCGACCAGCTCGGCGGCGGGCGGGTGGTGGTCGTCGAAGGCACCCTGCCCGGGCGGCTGGGCGGCCAGCCCCAGCACGTCGCGCGGTCCGCTGGCCGGGAAGGTGCCGCCAGGCGAGGTGACCGGACGGTCGCCCGGCTGCTGGGGGATGGTCATCAGATCCCTCCGACGAATCGGCCCGGCGCGAGCCGGGCATCCGGGTCGAAGCGCTGCTTGACCCGGCGCATCAGCGCCAGGCCGTCGACCGGCCCCCACAGGTCGACCCGGTCCCGTACGGCGGCGGGCGCGGTGAGCACCACCGCGTGCCCGGCGACGGCGGCGGTCGCGGTGCGCAGCTCGTCGACCAGGCCGGCGACCCGGTCCGGGTCGGCCGTGCCGGGCACGCCGGCGTGGAGGACGCCGACGCCGGCCGAGCCGCGCAGCGCGAGCGGCAGGTGGTGCCGGTCGGCCGCCGCGCGGGCGTCGGTCAGCAGTCGCGGTACGCCGGAAAGCGCGGCGGTCAGCTTCAGCCCGGTGTCCCCGGCGTGCCACGGGTGCTGACCCCAGCCTCGGGGCGGCGCGTCGGCGACCGTGGTGTCGGCGCCGAGCAGCCGGCGCGCGGCTTCGGCGCGGGCGGCGACCCCGGCCGGGGTGCCCTCCAGCAGTACGGTCACCGCCGCTGGCCCGCCGGCCGGCATGTCCACCTCCAGCGCGGCGGGCACGAGCTGCGCGGCGCGTACGGTGGCGGCCAGCCGGCCCGCCTGCGCCGGGTCGCCAACCCGGCGGGTGACGTACGCGGCAGCGGCCGGCAGCGGGTGCAGCCGGAACGCGCACTCGGTGACCAGCCCGAGCGTCCCGTACGCGCCGGTGACGAGCTTGCCCAGGTCGTAGCCGGCGACGTTCTTGACCACCTTGCCGCCGGCGTGCGCGACGACCCCGTCGGCGCGGACCAGGGTGACCCCGATGAGCAGGTCCCGCACCGTGCCGTAGAGCATCCGCCGGGGCCCGCCGGCGTTGGTGGCGACCGCCCCGCCGACCGTGCCGCCGGGCGGCGACGCGTCCAGGGCGAGCTGCTGGCCGGCGCCGGCCAGGGTGGCGGCCAGCGCGTCGAGGCGGGTGCCGGCGCGGACCACGGTGATCAGGTCACCGGCGGCGTGCTCGACCACCCCGGCCAGCCCGGTGGTGTCGAGGATCAGGTCGAGCCGGCGCGGTGGGTTTCCCCAGTCCAGCTTGGTACCGCCGCCCCGGAAGGTCACCGCCAGGTCGAGGTCGGCGGCGGCGCGCAGCAGCGCCGCCGCCTGGCGGGTGTCGCGGGGCGCGGCCACGTACCGGGCCGGCAGCCCGGCGACGGTGTCGCGCTCTCCCGCCGCCCGGACCGGCCCGGGACCGTCGGATCCCGGCGCGGCGGCCGGCGCCGGCCGGGGGGCGGAGCGGGCGGGGCCGACGGCGGACGGGTCGTCGGTGCCGGCTTCCCGGCATGCGGCGCGGAGGCGGTCGAGGGTCCGGTCGGCGGGCATCAGAAGACCTCCGCCAGGCCGGCCTCCTGCGCCGGGTGGACGCCTTTGCGGCGGCCGGGTACTTCCCCGCAGAGCCGGGGCGTCGGGAAGATCTTGCCGGGGTTGGCCAGCCCGGCCGGGTCGAACGCGCAGCGCAGCAACTGCATGGTGTCCAGGTCGTCGGCGCTGAACATGCGCGGCAGGTACTTCGCCTTGTCCATGCCGACGCCGTGCTCGCCGGTGATCGACCCGCCGTGGCGGACACAGAGGTCGAGGATGGCGCCGGAGACCTCCTCGGCGCGTTCGGCCTGCCCGTCGACGGCGGCGTCGAAGAGGACCAGCGGGTGCAGGTTGCCGTCGCCGGCGTGGAAGACGTTCGCCACCCGGATGCCGCGCTCGGCGGAGAGCTCGCCGATGCGGCGCAGCACCTCGGGCAGGGCGGTACGCGGGATCACGCCGTCCTGGACGATGTAGTCGGGGCTGATCCGGCCGACGGCGGCGAACGCGGACTTGCGGCCCTTCCAGAACAGCGCCCGTTCGGCGTCGTCGGCGGCGATCCGGATCTCGAACGCGCGGTTGTCCCGGCACAGCCGCTCGACCTGGTCGAACTGGGCGGCCACCTCCGGTTCGGGCCCGTCCAGCTCGACGATGAGCACCGCCCCGGCGCCGGCCGGGTAGCCACAGTGCACGGCCGCCTCGGCGGCGGAGATGGCGAGCGCGTCCATCATCTCCACCGCCGCCGGCACCACCCCGGCGGCGATGATCGCCGAGGTGGCCGCGCCGGCCTGGTCGGTGCTGTCGAAGGCCGCGAGCAGCGTGCGCACCGATTCGGGCAGCCGGGTCAGCCGCACGGTCACCTCGGTGGCGATGCCGAGGGTGCCCTCCGACCCGATGAACGCGCCGAGCAGGTCGTAGCCGGGGGCGTCCGGGGCGCGGCCGCCGAGGCGTACCCGATCACCGTCGGGGGTGACCAGCTCGATGCCGGTGATGTGGTGGGCGGTGAAGCCGTACTTGAGGCAGTGTGCGCCGCCGGAGTTCTCCGCCAAGTTGCCGCCGATGGAGCAGATCTGCTGGCTGGACGGGTCGGGCGCGTAGTAGTGACCGTGCGGGTTCGCGGCCCGGCTGACCGCCAGGTTGATCACGCCCGGCTGCACCACGGCACGCTCGTCCTCCGGTGCGACCTCGATGATGTCGCGCATTCGCGAGGTGACGATCAGGACGCCGTCGGCGTGCGGTAGTGCGCCGCCGGAGAGCCCGGTGCCGGAGCCGCGGGCCACGAACGGCACCCCGGCGGCGACGCAGGCGCGGACCACCGCGGCGCACTGCGCGGCGTCGGCGGGAAGGGCCACCAGGGCCGGGACGACCTTGTACTGGGCCAGCCCGTCGCATTCGTAGGTGCGCAGCTCCTGCCGGTCGCTGATCACCCGGTCGGCGCCGACCGCGGCCCGCAACGCGGCGGCGAGGGCGGCCAGGTCCGTCGTGGTCGTGCGCATCGCCCACCTCCGCGTCGCGTCGGTCGTCGGTCGTCGGTCGTCGGTCAGGGCATCCGTTCGTACGCGGGCACGGTGAGGAAGTCGGCGAAGTCGTCGGCGACGGCGACCTCCATGAACAATGCCCGGGCGGCGGCGTAGTCGCCCGGCTCGCCGGGGAGGCGGCCGATCTCCTCGTCGGCGATCCGCTCGACCAGCTCCCGGGTGACCCGCGCGCCGGTGTCGTCGAGGGTGACGTCGTTGTGCAGCCACTGCCAGACCTGGCTGCGGGAGATCTCCGCGGTGGCCGCGTCCTCCATGAGGTTGAAGATGGCCACCGCGCCGGTGCCCCGCAGCCAGGCGGTCAGGTACTGCACGCCGACGCTGACGGCGTTGCGCAGCCCCGCCTCGGTGTGCCCGCCTGGGGTGGCGTGCACCGAGAGCAGGTCGGCTGCGGCGACCCGGACGTCGTCGCGGGTGCGGTCGAGCTGGTGCGGCCGGTCGCCGAGGACGGCGTCGAAGACCTCGCGGCAGATGGGCACCAGGTCGGGGTGGGCCACCCACGAGCCGTCGAAGCCGTCGTTGGCCTCGCGGGTCTTGTCGTCCCGCACCTTCGCCAGGGCGGTCTCGTTGACCTGCGGGTCCCGCCGGCTGGGGATGAACGCGGCCATCCCGCCGATGGCGTGCGCCCCGCGCCGGTGGCAGGTGCGCACCAGCAGCTCGGTGTACGCGCGCATGAACGGCACGGTCATGGTCACCGCGTTGCGGTCGGGCAGCAGGAAGTCCGCGCCCCGGGTTCGGAACTTCTTGATCACGCTGAACATGTAGTCCCACCGGCCGGCGTTCAGCCCGGCGGAATGCTCCCGCAGCTCGTAGAGAATCTCGTCCATCTCGAAGGCGGCCGGGAAGGTCTCGATCAGCACGGTGGCCCGGATGGTGCCGCGCGGCAGGCCGAGCCGGTCCTGGGCGGTGAGGAACACGTCGTTCCACAGCCGCGCCTCGAGGTGACTCTCCATCTTGGGCAGGTAGAAGTAGGGCCCGGCGCCCCGGTCGAGCTGCCGGCGGGCGCAGTGGAACAGGTAGAGCCCGAAGTCGACCAGGCTGCCGGAGGTGCGTTCGCCGTCGACCAGGAGGTGCTTCTCGGTGAGGTGCCAGCCCCGGGGCCGGACCACGATGGTGGCCAGCTCGCCCTCGTTGAGGGTGTACCGCTTGCCCTCGGGCGAGGTGTGGTCGAGCTTGCCGTCGATGGCGTCGCGCAGGTTGAGCTGACCGGAGACCACGTTCTCCCAGAGCGGGGTGTTCGCGTCCTCGTGGTCGGCCAGCCACACCTTCGCGCCGGAGTTCAACGCGTTGATGGTCATCTTCGCGTCGGTGGGGCCGGTGATCTCGACGCGGCGGTCGACCAGGCCGGGGGCCGGCTCGGCGACCCGCCAGTCGGCCTCGCGGATCGCGCGGGTCTCGGGCAGGAAGTCCAGCAGCGCGCCGTCGGCCAGTTCGGCTTCGCGGCGCCGCCGCCGGTCGAGCAGCTCGCGGCGCCGTGGGTCGAAGGCGCGGTGCAGCTCGGCGAGGAAGGCCAACGCGTCGGGGGTGAGGATCTCGTCGTACCGGGGGTGCATCGGTCCCGTGACCTCGACACCGGCGGGTTCCGTCATCGGCTCGCTCCTCACGCATGTGCGGCGATCAATCCGATGTGCTCCTGCCGACTCTAGTTCCCGCTGGTCGAGGCTGGGACCTGAGCGACGGCACAGCCGCCGGGAGCGGTCGGCCCGGTGCGGCGAGCGGTGCCTGGCGGGCGGCGAACGGCGGATCGGCCCGGTGCGGCGTCCATCCTGGAGCGGCCGCCCCGGGCCTCGGCGCGGCGTCGACGGCCACGTCGACCGCCGACGACGGAGATCGCCGGTCGCCGGTCGGCGCGGGTCGGCCGAGCGGGTCGAGAGTCGCCGCCCGTCGGACGCAAGCAGCGGGCCACGGAACGGTTTCCGACATCCGGCGCACGAACCGGCACAAGGGGCGGACGGCGGCGATGACCCCAGCCGGGGCGAACGGGACGGGCGGCCTCGGGACGGTCGACGGCTTCCGGGCGTTACGGGCGGTCCTGGGCGGGCATTTCCGCAGCTCCCCGGCGGGAGGGGGAACACGTGACGGCAACGAAGATTTCTCATTTACGCCGGACGGGCACCGCAACCCTCCTAGTGTTGGCCACACCGGTGCTAGTCACGGAGTTGGCCACCCGAACGACGTCCCACGCAGACAGCGGACGAAAAGTGAGGGAAGACGCGCATGAAGGCACAGTCAATTCTCGGATCGGCGGTGGTCGGCGTGGGCCTCGGCGCACTCCTGCTCCCGGCCGCCGCGCTCGCGCAAACCACGACCGTCTCACCAGCGACCACCCCGGTCGGCGGGACCGTCGTGCTCACCACGACCTGCAACCCGAACGTAGGTGACGCGATCTTCCGGGTCACCGGGCCCAACCGGGACCAGAACGTCCGGTCCACCACCGCGGCGGCGGGCGGCGGCCTGAGCGCCGAACTCTTCACCGCCGGGTTCACCCTGGGCACCTACACGGTCACGACGACCTGCGGCGACGGCAGCAGCGGGGGCAGCGCGCAGTTCACCGTCACGCCGATCGGCGGCGCGCAGGCCGGCGCCGGCGGCAGCGGCCCGGACACCGGCGTGCTGGCCGCGGGCGGCGCGCTGGCCGCCGGAGCCGTCGCCGGTGGGGCGTACGTGCTGATCCGCCGCCGGCGCCGGGCCGCCGTCGTCGCCTGAGCGGCACCACACACCATCCCTTGTGCGCGGGTGCCCGCGCCGGTCCGACCGGCGCGGGCACCGCGCCCACGTCGGACGGAGGTGCCAGAGCTGTCGCCGCAGCGCAACCCCGAGCGCGGGCCGTCGCGGGTCCGTACCGCCGCGGTGGTCGCCGCGATCACCCTGGCCGCCGCGACCGGGGCCGGGCTGGTCGCCGCCGGCCTGGGCACCACGGCCGTCCGGCCACCGCAGCCGGGGAGCTCGGCCGCCCCGACCGGCGAACGCGCCGGCTCGCCCGCGCCGGCGCTACCCCGGTCCCGACCGGTCCGGATCGCCATCCCCCGGATCGGCGTCGACGCGGAGATCATCCCGGTGGCCACCGACCGCAACGGCGCCCTGGAGGTGCCGCCGCTCGATGAGCCGGAGCTGGCTGGCTGGTACCGCCGCGGCCCGACCCCCGGCGAGGCCGGCAACGCGGTCCTGGTCGGGCACGTCGACTCACAGGCCGGCCCGGCCGTCTTCTTCGACCTCGGCCGGCTCCGGGCCGGCGACGTCGTCGAGGTCACCCGGGCCGACGGCCGGCGGGCGACGTTCACCGTGGACGGTGTCGGGGCGTACCCGAAGGAGCGGTTCCCCACCGAGCGGGTGTACGGCGGGGACGCGACGGCCCGGCTGCGGCTGATCACCTGCGGCGGCCGGTTCAACCCCCGCACCGGCAACTACCCCGACAACATCGTCGTCTTCGCCACCGCCACGCGCTGACCGCGCCGACGGCACACGTGCCGTACGGTAGGCCGTCAGTTTCCGGGCGGGGCGGAGGTGCGCGGTGGACCGGTCGGCGGTACGGACGCGGCGGAGCCCACGGCTCCCCGGCCTGCTCGGGCGGCTGCTCGGCCGACCGGCCGAGGCGACCACGCCAGCGCCCCGGCGGTCCAACCCGGACGCGGTGGTCGACTGCGCCGTCTACGTCAACGGACGCCGGGAGCCGGGGCGGCCGCACTACGCCGACGCGTACGCCCGCAGCCGCCGGACCCGGCGCTCCTTCGTCTGGCTCGGCCTGCACGAGCCGAATGCGGCGGTGCTGGCGGCGGTGGGCCGCACCTTCGGGCTGGACGAGCTGAGCGTGGCGCAGGCCCTCGCCGACGGGCACCGCCCGACCGTCCAGCGGCACGGCGACGTCACCCTGCTGGTGCTGCGCACCGCCGGCTACGTCGAGCACGACGAGCTGACCGACACCTCCGAGGTGATCGACACCGGGGACGTGATGGTGTTCCTCGGCGACCGCTTCGTGATCACCGTCCGGCACGGGGCGGCCGGTGCCCTCGCCCCGGTCCGGGAGGAGATCCAGCGTCGGCCGGGCGTGCTGGCCGAGGGACCGTGGGCGGTGGCGTACGCGGTCTGCGCCCGGATGGTGGAGCTGTACCTGGAGGTCTCCGGGCACCTGGAGCGGGATCTGGAACGCGTGGAGGAGAGCGTCTTCGCCCGCGACCGGGGCGCCGACATCCAGCACATCTACCAGCTCAAACGGGAGGTGGTGGAGTTCAAGCGGGCGGTGCTGCCGTTGCAGGCGCCGCTGCGCGCCCTGGTCGAGCAGCGCGACGGCGGGCCGCCACCGGCGTTGCAGCGCTGGTTCGTGGACGTGGAGGGCCACCTGACCCGAGCGGTGGACCGGATCGGCGGGTACGACGACCTGCTCAACTCGATCCTGCAGTCCCGGCTGGCGCAGCTGGCCGTGGAGCAGAACAACGACATGCGCAAAATCGCCTCCTGGGCGGCGATCGCGGCCACCCAGACCGCGGTGGCCGGCGTCTACGGGATGAACTTCGCGCACATGCCCGAGCTGGGCTGGCGCTACGGCTACCCGGCGGCGCTGCTGCTGATGGCGCTGGCGGGGATCACCCTGTACCGGCTGTTCCGCCGCTCCGGCTGGCTGTGACCGGGTGCCGACCCACGGGCGTTGGTTGGCGGCGTTGCGGCCGCAGGCGCTGACCGGCGACGGCTGACCGGGCCGGTCGGGGCGGGTCAGCCGCGACCGAGGTCGGCCAGCTCCCGGTCGAGCAGCTCGGCGAGGCGGGCCACGCGTCCCGGGTCGGACCGGGCCGTGATCCCCCGGCTCGGCATCTCCACCGTCATCAGCAGGTACAGGTGCAGGCGGTACAGGCCCAGCCGGCGGCGCGCCGCCGCGTCGAGGCGCACCGGCGCGACCGCCCGGTAGCCGCGCACGAACGCGTCGTCCGGCTCGTCCTCGGCCCGCCGGAACAGCAACGGCGACACCAGGTCCACCAGCGGGTCGCCGTGCAGGTGGCGCTCCCCGTCGACCAGGCCACTGAGCCGCAGTTCGCGGTCCGGGCCGGCGACGGCGAGGACGTTGCCGGCCCAGCCGTCGAAGTGGACCAGCGCCGGGCGGCGTACCGCGTCCAGGACGGCGGCGTGCCGGTCGACCAGCGCCCGGATCCGTGCCGCCGGCACCGGCAGCGGCACCCGCCAGTCGGTCGCGTCGGCGAGCAGGCCGTCCAGCATCGCGGTGAAGGCGGCCCGCCAGCTCGCCCCGCGGGCCCGCCCGCCGTCGTAGCCGTACCGGTCGCCGGTGACCCGATGCAGCGCGGCGAGCGCGGCGCCGAACTCGGCGCGGACCCGGCGGGTGTCGGCGCCCGCCCGGCTGAGCTCGTGCACGGTACGGCCGGGCAGCCGGCCGGTGAGCAGCCAGTCCCCCAGCTCCGGGTCGCTGCCATGGTGCAGCAGCGGCGGGACGGGGACGGCCGGGGCCCGCGCGGCGACCCGGCGCAGGTAGCGGGCCTCGGCGGCGACCAGACCGCGCTCGTAGCGCAGCAGCGGCACGTGCGGCGGCGGCCCGACCTTGAGCACCATCTCGCGGCGGTCGTCCAGGGTCACCCACCAGACGGCGGCGAATCCGCCACCGTCGAGCGGCCCGCAGCCGGTGACCCGGGGCGACGGGCCGAGGGACGCCGCGACGTACCGGCGGACCTGGTCGGGGTCGAGGCGGCGTTGGGTCGGGCTCGCCGCGCGCCCCGGCACGGCGTGCCTGCCCGGTGACGGTTCCATCTCGCGGCCCAGGCTAGCGGCGCGGGCGGCCCTGCGGTGCCCCGCCGGTGCGCCGTCCTAAGCTGGCGGCCATGTTGTGGCGGCGGTACGTGGCGATCGGCGACAGCACCACCGAGGGGCTGGACGACCCGGACGGCGAGGGCGGCTACCGGGGCTGGGCGGACAGGTTCGCGCTGGCGGTGGCCCGCGCGCAGGGCGGCCTGGAGTACGCCAACCTCGCGATCCGCGGCCGGACCACCGCACGGATCCGGGCCGAGCAGCTGCCGGTGGCGCTGGACCTGGCGCCGGACCTGGCCACCGTGGTGGCCGGGATGAACGACGTGCTCCGGCCGTCGTTCGACGCCGAAGGGGTGGCCGAGGACGTCCGGGCGATGCAGCGGGCGCTGGTCGGCCAGGGCGCCACCGTGCTCACCTTCACCCTGCCCGACCCGGCCCCGGTGATGCCGCTGGCCCGACCGCTGCGCGGGCGGGTGCTGGCGCTCAACGCGGCGGTCCGGGCGGCCACCGCCGAGACCGGCGCGACGCTGCTCGACCTGGGTGCACATCCGGTGGCCTCGGACCCGCGGCTGTGGAGCGACGACCGGCTGCACGCCAACCGCGCCGGGCACGAGCGGATCGCCGCCGCGCTGGCGCACACCGCCGGCCTGCCCGGGTACGACGACTCCTGGTCCCACCCGCTGCCGGTGGCCGCCCACCGACCCCGGCACGAGCTGGTCCGGGCCGAGCTGGCCTGGACCCGCCGGCACCTGCTGCCCTGGCTGGCCCGGCACCTGCGCGGCCGGTCCTCCGGGGACGACCGCGTGGCCAAGCGCCCGGTGCCACTGCCGGTGGAGCTCTGACGGGCGTTCGTCCGCAGGCCCTCGCCCGGCCGCCCCGCCGGACACCGGGACGTCCTCCGCCGCACTGCGGCGGCGGGCGGGGGCGCATAGGTTGACCGGATGCGCGCACTCCTGCTCGGCGGCGTCCTGGCGGCGGCCCTGCTGGCCGCGATCGGCGGCTGCGGCGGCGGGTCGTACGCGCCGCTGCGGCACCCGTTCCGCGGCGCGACTCTGCTGGTCGACGCCGACAGCCCCGCGGCGCACTGGCGGCGCGACCACGGCGCGGCCTGGCTCGACCCGATCGCCGGCACCCCGCAGGCGCGCTGGCTGACCGGCCCGGAGGAGCTTCCCGACCTGGCCGGGGTGCTCGCCGCAGCCCGCCGGCAGGGCGCCCTGCCGGTGCTGGTGCTCTACCACGTGCCGAACCGCGACTGCGCCGGCCCGGGCGCGGGCGCCCGCGACGCCAGGGCGTACGCCCGCTTCGTCGACCAGGTGGTCGACGCGCTCGGCGACCACCGTGCGGCGGTCATCCTCGAACCCGACGCGGTCGCCGCCGAGTGTTTCGACGACGCCCGGGCGGCGCTGCTGGCCCGCGCGGTCCGGGTGCTCGCCGACGCCGGCCACCACGTCTACCTCGACGCCGGTCACCCGCGCTGGCACGACCCGCGGGAGACCGCCGAGCGGCTGCGGCGCGCGGGCATCGCCCGCGCCGAGGGTTTCTCGGTCAACGTGGCCAACCGCCAGTCCACCGCCGACAGTCACCGTTGGGGGCTGGCGGTGTCCGACCTGGTCGGCGGCCGGGAGATGGTCATCGACACGTCCCGCAACGGGCTGCCGGCGCCGCCGGACGACCAGTGGTGCAACGCCACCCCGCAGGCGCTGGGCGCGCCGCCCACCACCGATCCCCGGCTGGCGCGGGTGGCGGCGCTGCTGTGGGTGAAGAGCCCCGGCGAGTCGGACGGCCCCTGCGGCCGGGGCGAGCCGCCGGCCGGCGTCTTCTCCCCCGCGCAGGCCCGCGCGCTGATCGCGGACGCGCCCGGGCTGCCGGCGTCGGCCCGGCGGGCGGCCCGGGCCGCGACCGCCCCGCTCACCTGATCCGCCGTCACCCGGCCGTCGGCTGGGCCGCCACCTCCCCGGTACGGCGCAGCTTCTGCCATTTCAGCGCGCCCCCGCTCAGCGCGGTGACCACCGAGTGCACCAGCACCAGGTACATCACCTGCCGGTAGACGAACTGCTGCAACGGCAGCGCCCAGAGCGGGCGCAGCGGTTCCCGGTCGAGGCGGAACGCGAGGATCGCGGTGATCACCTGGATGGCCAGCACGGCGAGCCAGGCGAGCACCGTCTCGTACCGGTCGAGGAAGAACAGCCCGTACACGGCGAAGATGTCCACCACCGGGGCCAGCAGCGGCAGCAGCACCGAGAACAGGGCGATGAACGGCAGGCCACGCCGGCCGAAGCGACCGGACGGGCCGCGTTCGATCAACGCCCGCCGGTGCCGCCACAGCGCCTGCATGGTGCCGTAGCTCCACCGGTACCGCTGCCGCCACAGCTGCGGCAGGGTGCTCGGCGCCTCGGTGCGGGCCACCGCGGTCTCCTCGTACACCACCCGCCAGCCGGCGCGGTGGATGCCCATGGTGAGGTCGGTGTCCTCGGCGAGGGTCGCCCGGCTCAGCCCGCCGGCGGCCAGCACGGCCTCCCGGCGGAACGCGCCGAGCGCGCCGGGGATGGTGGGCATGCAGTGCAGCGTGTCGTAGAGGCGCCGGTCGAGGCTGAACCCGATGACGTACTCGATGTGCTGCCACCGGCCGATCAGCCGGCGCCGGTTGCCGACCTTGACGTTGCCGGCCACCGCGCCGACCCGCGGGTCGCCGAAGGGCTGCACCAGGCGGTGCAGCGCGTCCGGTTCCACCACGGTGTCGGCGTCCACCATGACCAGCAGGTCGTGCCGGGCCAGTGCCACGCCGGCGTTGAGCGCGGCGGCCTTGCCGCCGCCGGGCACCTGGACCACCCGCACGTTGGGCAGCCCGAGCCTTTCCACCTCCTGCGCCGTGCCGTCGTCCGACTCGTCGTCGACGACCAGCACCTCGATGCCGGGATGGCTGCCGGAGGCCAGCGAGTGCACCGCCGCGGCGATCGTGGTGCGCTCGTTGTACGCCGGCACGATCACCGTCACCGGCTCGGTGATCCGGTCGCCCCAGGACCAGGTGGGCGCGCGCCGGCGGTGGGCGTGCCGCACGGCGTAGCCGAAGAGCAGCAGGGTACGGGCCAGGGTGAGCAGGCCGACCACGATCAGCAGCAGCCAGAACCCGCGGGTCGTCGCGTCGGCGATCCGCACCGCCCAGACCAGCAGGCCGCCCTGGATCCGGTCGCCGGTGCCGGCGGGGGTGGCGGCGGGCCAGCCGAGCCCCTGCGAGACGGTGGTGAAGCGGTAGCCCCGGGCCTGCATCTCGGGGATGAAGCGGTCCAGCGCGGCGACGGTCTGGGCGCGGTCGCCGCCGCTGTCGTGCAGCAGGACGATGGCGCCCCGGTCCCCCTCCGGGGTGGCGTTGCGGACGATGGCGTCCGGGCCCGGCCGCGCCCAGTCCTGGCTGTCGGTGTCCTCGAAGACGGAGACGTACCCGAGTCGCCCGGAGTCGCGGACGACCGCCCAGTCCGCGTCATCGACCGCGTCGACGGCGCTGGAGTACGGCAGCCGGGCCAGTGGCGCGCGGACCCCGGCCGTGTATCCGATGACCGCCTCCGTCTGCGAGTACTCCAGCCGGCGCCGCCACGTCGGCAGGTTGGTCAGCTCGGGGTGGGTGAAGGTGTGGATGCCCAGCTCGTGGCCCTCCCGGACCATCCGCCGGGTGATGTCCGGGTGCCGGCTGACCTGGGAGCCGAGGACGAAGAAGGTGGCCGGCGCGTGGTGCCGGCTGAGCACGTCCAGCACCTTCGGTGTCCACACCGGGTCGGGGCCGTCATCGAAGGTGAGCGCGATCGTCCGGGCGGGCATCCGCCGCGCGTCGAGCGTGCCGCCGCGCAGGTCGACGACGGTGCCGCCGTCGCGTACCGGCGCCGGCACGGAGTCGCTGCTCCGGGTTCCGGTCCGCTGGTGGTCGGGGGCGAAGCGCGAGTTGGCGTACGCGCCGACGGCGAGCACGTTGACCAGGATGAACGTGATCACCGCGGCGAACACCCACCGGCCTCGGGCGCTCGGGCGCCGCCGAGTGGACTCCCGTGGCGAGGGCGTGAGGTCGCCGGTGCCGCCGATCCGTTCCCCGCCGCGCCAGAGCGCCATCAGGCGGGCACCGGCAGTCCGAGCACCTCCGCGCCCTGGCTGACCCAGAGCGCCACGATCAGGAGCAGGGCCAGCAGCACCAGCGCGGAGGCGACCCGGCGCAACGTCCGGGCCCGCCGGCCGGAGTGGTCCACGAAGATCTCGGCGGTGGCATCCGGAGCCTGCAACGTCTCGGTGGCGCCGTCGGCCCCGCTCCCGTCGCCCGGCGGCTCGGCGGGCAACGTCGACAGTGGCGGCCGCGGCGACGCGCCGCCCCGCGGCAGGGCGGTGGGGACCGCCGCCACGCCGACGTCCGGGCCGGCGGCGGCGCTGGGCGGGGTCGCCGTCCCGCGGGCGACGGGTGCACCGCCCGTCCGCGATCGCCCCCGCCCGGGTTGGCCGGGCATGGGCACTCTGGCGACGTGGCGCTTCTTCATGTCTCCAGGCTATGCACGATTCCTGGTTCCCACATGATCAACTAAGCGGCGGCTCAACTCACCCGCGCGGCGCGACCCCACCGACCGGAATGGATCATCCTTCGTGCACCGTGGCACCCCGATGATCCGGCCAATGAGGCCCTCACGGCCGGTTCAGCAGATCGGCGCGTTCCGCCTCGAGGGCCGACAACCGGGCACCCACCCCGGCGGCCCGCTCCCGCAGTAGGCGGTGCACGGGCGCGAGCTCGTTGAGCGACCGGTCGACGTCCCCGCGGGCATTCTCGACCCGCCGCAGCACCGCGAAGTCGGTGACGATGTTGTCCAGCCAGATGTCGGTGAACCGGGTCAGCTCCCCGATGCCCAGCGACGGCGCGTACGGCCCGGCGTCGGTCACGTCGGCCAGTTCCGTCCACAGCGTCGCGAGGTTGGCGTCCACGCGAGCCGCGGCCTGGGCAGCCTGGTCGAGGATCTCGTGCTTGATGACGCTGCTGATCAGGCCGCCGCCCAGCGTGTCGTAGGTCGACCAACCCGACGCCCGGTCGAGCAGTCCCCGCAGCTGGTTCAGCGCTCCCTCGGCGTTGTTCGCCGCGCGGACCGCCTCGGTCAGCTCGCGGTGCTCCCCGGCGAGCCGCCCCCGCGCGTCGGCCAGCTCCAGCAGGCGTGACCCGCGTGGATCGGCGGAATCGGCGAGCGCCCGTTCCCGCTCGTCGAGCAGCGCCTCGTACTCCCGGGGCGCCGAGGCGAGCCGGCGCTGCCGGGCCTTCGCGGCGGCGACCTCCTCCTGCAGCGCGGTGAGCAGCCGCTCGGCCTCGGCCAGGCGGAGGCGGGCGGCGAGGGCCTCGGCGCGCTCCCGGGCCAGCGCGTCGCCGCGCGCGCCACGAAACGAGGCGACCACCCGGCTCAGGGTGAGTCCCTCCAGCCGGTCGACGTCGGCCTGTTCGGCGTCGAGCCGCTGTCGCAGGACGTCGACGTGCGCCCGCATCGCGCGGATCCGCCCCGCCAGGTCGCGCAGCCGGTGCCCGGTGAGTTCATGCTCACGCAGGGCCTGCGCGGCCGCGGTGAGGCGTTGCTCCATGTCGTTCCCCATGCCGCCATTGCACAACCGGCCGGCAAGGCCCGGCCTGCTGGTCCCGCTGAGCCGCCCGACCGGCGGCCGGGCACGGGGACCAGAGCCGCCGCAGACGCGGTCGCGGCCCCTGCTCAGACCCGTCGGCACGGGCTGCCGCGCGGGAGTTTGGCTGCCGGGGGCGCGGGAAGACACCTGCCCGCCGAGCGTGCCGGTCGGCGGGCCGCCGTCCGCCGGCGCTCGCTCCGGCGGCACGGACGACGCGCACCCGAGGAGGAGCGATGGCCCAGGCGGCCACCAGGCCCAGCAGCGCCCGGAAAGCCACCGGCGCGCGGAAGGCTCCGATGCCGAACAAGGCCGCGGCGAAGAAGGTCGCGACCGCCACGAAGCGGGCCACCGGGGCCAGCCTGGCGAAGGCGCCAGGCGAGAAACCCACCCCGACGACGGCCCGGGTCGCCCGGAAGAAGGCCGTCTCGGCCACCGCGACGCCCACCCGTAAGGCAACCGCCAAGGCCACCGCCGCCAAGAGGGCGCCGGCCACGAAGGCCGCGGCGAAGAAGGCGCCCGCCACCAAGGCCGCGGCCAAGAAGGCGCCCGCCAAGAAGGCCACGGCGAAGGCGCCGGCCAAGAAGGCGGGCGCCAAGAAGGCCACGGCGCAGGCACCGGGGAAGCAGGCGAGGGCCAAGAAGGCAGCGGCGGCCGTCCGGGCCCGCACCATCGCCGAGACCCGTACCCCGGCCAAGAAGGCAACCACCATGGAGTCGTTCGGCAGGCGGACCACGGCCCGCCGACCCAACCGCGGGCCGGTTGGCCGGGCTGGTCGCTGAACGGGCCGAACCTTTCGGCGAGAATGACGGAATGGCGAAACGCGGTGCCCGCCGGAGCGCGGCCGACGAAACCCTGCCCTGCCCGTGCGGGTCCGGCCTGCCGTACGCGGACTGCTGCCGCCCGGTGCACCGGGGCGAGGCTCCGGCGGCGACCGCCGAGGCGCTGATGCGCTCGCGGTTCAGCGCCTTCGCCGTCGGCGACGCCGACTACCTGCTGCGCAGCTGGCACTCCTCGACCCGGCCGGCCCGGCTGCATCTGGACCCGAGCCTGCGGTGGACGCGTCTGGAGATCCTCGGGACCGACCGGGGTGGCCTCTTCGACTCCGAGGGGACCGTCGAGTTCCGCGCCCACTACCGCGAGGCGGGCCGGCCGGGGACGCTGGCCGAGCGCAGCCGCTTCGTCCGGGAGGACGCTCGCTGGGTCTACCTGGACGCCCTGCCCGAGTGAGCGCCGGGCCCGGACCGACGCCCGGGCCCGGTCGCCCTACCGGCTACCGGCAGCGGCTCCGGCGGGCAGTCCGAGACGGTCGACCGCAGCGGTGACCAGCTCCTCCGGCGGCAGCGTGATCTCCAGGACGACGCCGGACTCGTCCGGACCCAGGTGTTCCAAGATCGCTCGCTGGGAGTCGAGCAGGCTGGCCGGCATGTAGTGCCCGGCGCGGCGGCTCATCCGGTCCCGGATGAGCTCCGCCGCCCCGGCCAGGTGGACGAACTCCACGTCCGGCGGGCCCTCCCGCAACACGTCCCGGTAGGACCGCTTCAACGCCGAGCAGGCCAGCACCGTGGACACCCCCTCGGCGTGCCGGGCGGCCATCCACGCGGCGAGGTCGCGCAGCCACGGCCAACGGGCGTCGTCGTCCAGCGGTACGCCGGACCGCATCCGCGCCACGTTGGCCGCGGAGTGGAACTCGTCCGCCTCGGCGAACCGGAGCCCGGTCAGCTCGCTGATCCCCCGCGCCACCGTCGTCTTGCCCGCCCCGGACACCCCCATCACCACGACGTGCCGGGTGAGCGGTCGGTCACCAGTCATGGACGGTGCCGTCCTTGAGCCGGTTGAACGGCAGGTACGCCGGCTGGTACGGGAACCGGGCGGCGGCCTCCTCGTCGAGTTCCACGCCGAGACCGGGCCGCTCCCCCGGGTGCAGGTAGCCGTCGGTGAAGCTGAACGACTGCCGGAACACCTCGTTGGTCAGCGCGCCGTGCTGCATGTACTCCTGGATGCCGAAGTTGTGGATGGCCAGGTCGAGGTGGAGCGCGGCGGCCATGCCGACCGGCGAGATGTCGGTCGGGCCGTGGATGCCGGACTTGATCTGGTACTGCGCGGCGAAGTCGAGCAGCTTGCGCATGGCCGTGATGCCACCGGTGTGGGTGACTGCGGACCGGACGTAGTCGATGAGCTGTTCCCGGATCAGCGTCTGGTAGTCCCAGACCGTGTTGAAGACCTCGCCGATGGCCAGCGGGGTGGTGGTGTGCTGGCGGACCAGGCGCAGCGCCTCCTGGTTCTCCGCCGGGGTGCAGTCCTCCAGCCAGAACAGGTCGTACGGCTCCAGGGCCTTGCCGAGCTTCGCGGCCTGGATGGGAGTCATCCGGTGGTGCCCGTCGTGCAGCAGCGGCAGCTCGGGGCCGAACTCGTTGCGGACCGCCTCGAAGACGCCGGGCAGGTGGCGCATGTACGAGCGGGTGTCCCAGTCCTCCTCGGCGGGCAACGGCGTGCGCTGGGCCGGCTCGTAGTCGTACCGCTTGCCGTCGACCCCGGGCTGGGCGGCGACGCCGTAGACGGCGTTGATGCCGGGCACCGACGTCTGCACCCGGATCGACCGGTAGCCCAGGTCGAGGTGCAGGCGGATCGAGTCGAACAGCTCCGGCAGGTCCCGCCCGGAGGCGTGCCCGTACGCCATGATCCCGGTCCGGGACGCGCCGCCGAGCAGCTGGTAGAGCGGCATCCCGGCGGCCTTGGCCTTGATGTCCCAGAGGGCGACGTCCACGGCCGCGATGGCGGCCATGGTGACCGGTCCGCGCCGCCAGTACGCCGAGCGGTAGAGGAACTGCCAGGTGTCCTCGATGCGGTGCGGGTCCCGGCCGATCAGCAGGGGGACGACGTGGTCGGTCAGGTAGGAGGCGACGGCCAGCTCCCGTCCGTTGAGGGTGCCGTCACCCAGTCCGGTCAGCCCCTCGTCGGTGGTGATCTTCAGGGTGACGAAGTTGCGGTCGGGGCTGGAGACGATGACGTCCGCCGCGATGATCTTCACGCAGGTGCCTTTCTCGGGTGATGCTCAGCGAAGGGTGCTGCCGGGCTGCAGGTCGTCCAGGAGGGACAGTTCGTCGCGGCGCGGCAGGGCCTCCCAGTCGCCGTGACCGGCGACGGCGAAGGCGCCGAGGGTTACCGCGCGGCGCAGCCGCCCGGCCAGGTCGAGGCCGTCGAGGTGCCCGGAGAGGTAGCCGGCGGTGAAGGCGTCACCGGCGCCGACGGTGTCCACCGCGGTGACCGGCAACGCCGCCGTGCGCCGGACCCCGTCGCCGGTGTACGCCCGGGCGCCCTCGCCGCCGAGCTTCACCAGCACGGTCGTCACGCCCCGCGCCAGCAGCCCGGCCACCACGGTCTCCTCCGCCGCGCCGGGTTCGCCGACGAGGTCCAGCTCGTCGGTGGAGGCGACGACGACCGAGGCGTACCCGGCGAGGGGGGTGAGCACCGCGCGGGCGTCGTCGCGGCTCCACAGCTTCGCCCGGTGGTTGACGTCGAGACAGACCAGTGCCCCGGCCCGGGACGCCGTCTCGGCCGCCCACCGGGTGGCCGCGCGGGCGCTGTCGGACAGCGCCGGGGTGATGCCGGTCAGGTGCAGCACGCGGGTCCCGGCGGCCAGGGCCGGGCGCAGGTCCTCGACGTCCAGGGCGGACCCGGCCGAGCCGGCCCGGTGGTAGCGCACCCGGGTCAGGTCGGCGGTACGGCGTTCCAGGAACATCAGCCCGGCCGACCGCTCCGGGTCCCGGGTGACGTGGTCGACACCCACGCCCTCGGCGCGCAGTTGGCGCAGCACGTACCCGCCCAGCTCGTCGTCGCTGACCCGGCCGGCCCAGGCCGCCCGGTGGCCGAGCCGGGCCAGCCCGATCGCCACGTTGGACTCGGCCCCGGCGAGGTGCATGGTGAGGGCGCCACCTGCCGCGAGGGGCCCGGCCGACCGCAGCGACACCAGCGCCTCGCCGAAGGTGAGCAGGTCGACGGCGGTCATGACGTCGCGGCGACGTAGGCCCGGGCCCGCTCCCGCAGCGGGCCGAGGTCGCCGCCGGAGGCGGCGTCGCCGACCAGCGGACCCCCGACGCCGACGGCGATCGCGCCGGCGGCGAGGTAGCCGGGCAGCTCGGCGAGACCCACCCCGCCGACCGCGACGAACGGGATGTCCGGGAACGGGTCGCGCAGCGCCTTGAGGTACGCGGGCCCGCCCACCGACGCCGGGAAGAGCTTGACGACGGAGGCGCCGGCCCGGACGGCGGCGTACGCCTCGGTCGGGGTGAGCGCTCCGGCGGTGACCGGCAGGCCACGGCGGACCGCCTCGGGGATGGAGTCGACGACGGCCGGGGTGACCACGAACTGCGCACCGGCCGCGGCCACGTCGGCGACGGCCGCCGGGGTGAGCACCGTTCCCGCACCGACCAGCGAGCCGGCCGGGGCGGTCGCCCGGATCGCCGCGATCGCGTCGAGCGCACCCGGCGTGGTCAGCGCCACCTCCACCACCCGTACGCCCGCGGCCAGCAGGGCGGTGCCGGTGGCGATGGCGGCGGCGGTGTCGGTGCCGCGGATGACCGCCAGCAGGCGGGTGGCGGCGAGTTCGGCGGTGAGGTTGAGGGTCATGGTCACCATTCCGCGTAGGAGCCGTCGAGGTGTCGGAACATCGGGCTGCGCCAGGCGTGACCGCGCTTGTCCGCCGACCGCACCGCCTGCTCGTCGATCTCGATGCCCAGGCCGGGCGCGGTGAGCCGCTCGACGTACCCGTCGACGAAGGTCAGCGGGGTCTTGTCGAGGCAGTAGTCGAGCACCTCGGCGCCGAGGTTGTAGTGGATGCCGATGCTCTGTTCCTGGATCAGGTAGTTCGGCGTGGCGAAGCCGAGCTGCAGGCAGGCCGCCAGAGCGATGGGCCCGAGCGGGCAGTGCGGGGCGAGCTGCACGTCGTACACCTCGGCGAGCGCGGCGATCTTGCGTACCTCGGTGATGCCGCCGGCGTGCGAGAGGTCCGGCTGGGCGACCGCGATGCCGGCCTGGAAGACGGGCAGGAACTCCTGCCGGCTGTAGAGCCGCTCCCCCGTGGACACCGGCGTGGTGGTCGACCGGACGAAGTCGCCGATCAGGTGGGAGTTCTCCGGGACGACCGGCTCCTCC
Organism: Micromonospora coerulea; assembly: GCF_016598485.1. Classification (GTDB taxonomy): domain Bacteria; phylum Actinomycetota; class Actinomycetes; order Mycobacteriales; family Micromonosporaceae; genus Micromonospora; species Micromonospora coerulea. The sequence continues at coordinate 94,928 of NZ_JAEMUW010000021.1, forward strand.
AGGAACAGCGGCCGGTACGGCTCCAGCAGCGGCGCCACCCGGCGGGCGTTGGCCAGGGTGAACCGGCCGTGGAAGTCGACGGCGACGTCCCGGTCGTCGCCGAGCACCTCGCGGGCGGCGGCCACCCGGGCGACCACCCCGTCGAGCTCGGCCACCGAGGCGATCGGGCTCATCCGGCCGGAGGCGTTCATCTTGACTGCGGTCAGTCCCGCCTCGACCTGGGCGGCGATGTGGTCGCGGACCTCGCTCGGCTCGTCCCCGCCGACCCAGCCGTACACCCGGATCCGGTCCCGGACCGGGCCGCCGAGCAGCTGGTGCACGGGGGCTCCGAAGTGCTTGCCGGCGATGTCCCAGAGCGCCTGGTCGAGGCCGGAGACGGCGCTGGCCAGGATCGGGCCGCCCCGGTAGAACGAGCCCTTCGTCATGACCTGCCAGTGGTCCTCGATCCGCAGCGCGTCCCGGCCGATCAGCAGCTCGCCGAGCTGCTCGACGGCGGTCCGGACGGTCTCGGAGCGTCCCTCGCAGGTGGCCTCGCCCCAGCCGACGATCCCGGCGGAGGTCTCCACGCGGACGAAGAGCCAGCGGGGTGCGACGAGGAAGGTCTCGATGCGCGCGATTGTCGTCATGGTCTGTTCAGCCCTTCGTCGCGCCGGCGGTGAGGCCGGAGACCACGTACTTCTGCACGAACAGGGCGATCAGCATGATCGGCAGGGTCACCACGGTGGCGGCGGCCATCAGCCCACCCCAGTCGATGCTGGCATAGCCGACGAAGTCGAAGATCGCCACGGGCAGGGTCTTGGTGTCGGCGCCGGAGAGCACCAGGGCGAACATGAAGTTGTTCCAGGAGAAGATGAACGACAGGATGCCGGCGGTGGCGATGCCGGGCACCGACAGCGGCAGGGTGATCCGCCGGAACGCGCCGATGTGGGTCAGCCCGTCGACCAGCGCCGCCTCCTCCAGCTCCTCCGGCAGGCCGTCGAAGTAGCCCATCATGATGTAGACGACCAGCGGCAGCGAGACGAACATGTGGCTGAGGATCAGCACGCCGAAGCCGCCGACCATCTTCAGGTTGGAGAAGACGTAGTACCAGGGCACCAGCAGCGAGACGCCGGGGATGACCCGGGCCATCAGCACCACCAGCGCGGACTTGCGCATGTTGAACCGGCTCATCGAGTACGCCGCCGGCACGCCCAGGAGCAGCGACGCCACCGTCGCGGCGAAGGCCACCCACAGGCTGTTGCCGATGAACTGGACGTAGTTCGCCTGCTTGAGCACGGTGACGTAGTTGTCCGTGGTGGGTGAGAAGACCAGCGCCTTGCCGGTGTCGTAGATGTCGACGTTGGTCTTGAACGACGCGGCGACCATCCAGAGCAGCGGCGCGAGCAGCGACAGCACCACGACGGCGAGCGCCACCACCCGGAACACCCGGTACGTGGGACGGGGCTTCATCGGTGCGCCTCCTTGCGGCGGGCGGTCAGCGCCCACATCGACCCGATGATGATCAGGAAGAAGATGATGAGGACGGTCGAGGAGACGCCGTACTCGTTGTAGTCGAAGCTGAGGCCGTAGGCGTACACGTTGAGCGTCTCCACCTCGTGGAAGGAACCGCCGCCGCGACCCTTGGTGGCGTAGAGGATGTCGAAGGTCTTCAGCGCGTCGATGCCGCGCAGCAGGATCGCCACGATCACTGTGGGCATCAGCAGCGGCAGGGTGACGTGCCGGAAGCGCTGCCAGGTGCTGGCACCGTCGATCCGGGCCGCCTCCTGCGGCTCCTCGGAGAGCGAGGTGAGCCCGGCGAGCAGGATCAGCACCACCATCGGCGTCCACTGCCAGACGTCGATGAAGATGGTGGTGGGCAGCGCGGAGTGCTGGCCGGCGAGCCACGGCTGCGGTCCGATGCCGACCCAGCCGAGCACCTGGTTGGCCAGGCCGATGTTGGGGTCGAAGATGAGCCGCCACATCATGCCGACGGCGACCGGGGTGGCGACCAGCGGCATCAGAATGGCCACCCGGACCCACTTCTGCCCCTTGAACGGGCGCCACAGCAGCAGGGCCACCGCCATGCCGAGCACGACCTCGAAGAGCAGCGCGACGACGGTGAACGTGGCGGTCCGCCCGACGGCGGGCCAGAACCGCTCGGTGTCCGACAGCACGTCGAGGTAGTTGCGGAAGCCGACGAACTCGCTCTCGGCGCGGACGGAGCCCTCGGCGTCGGTGAGGCTGAGGTAGCCGGTCCAGGCCAGCGGGAAGACGATCAGCGCGGCGACGAAGATCATCGCCGGCGCGGCGAAGAGCCACTTGCGGTGCTCGTTGGCCCAGCGCGCCCAGCCGGGCGTGTCGGGCGTTTCCGAGGCGCCGCCGGTCGCTCGGGCGGGGGTGGTGACTGTTGCCATGGGATCTCCGGGAGTGGGCGGGCCGACGGGGTGACGCGGGTGGTGGGGCCGACCGGCCCCACCACCCGCGCGCGGCTTACTTGGCCTCGTCGTCCAGGAACTTCTGGAACGCGGTGTTCGCCGCGTCGGCTGCGGCCGCGGCATCCTTGCCGGCGATCGCGTCGACGATCGGCTGACCGACGATCTCGCGGGCCTCGGCGACCTTCACGACCAGCGGCCGGTCGTGGCCCACGCCGTCCTTGGTGCTGGCGGCGATGGCCTCGACCAGGTCCTTCGGGTAGGTCGCGGTGCCCTCCGGGTTGGCCCAGACGGAGGTACGGGCACTCGGCACGCCGGACTTCTGCTGGGCGAGCGTCTGCTGCTTGCCGGTGGCCCACTCGATGAACTTCCAGGCGTTGCCCTTGTTCTCCGAGCTGTCGTTGACGCCCAGCGCCCAGGACGGGACGTTGTACGGCTTCGAGCCGGCCGGGCCGGCCGGGAACGGCGCGAAGCCGACGGTGTCGGCCACCTTGGACTTGGCCGGGTCGGTGGCGTTCTTGTAGAGCGAGTCGGCCTCGGTGTAGAAGGCGGCCTTGCCCTGGGTGAAGATGGCCATCGCCTCGGGCCAGCTCATGTCGGTGCTGACATTGGCCGGGCCGTGCTCCTTGATCAGCCCGCCGTAGTAGGCGTACGCCTGCTTGGCGGCGTCGCTGCTGACGGTGGCCTTGCCGCTGTCGTCGACGAAGTCACCGCCGAAGCTGTACAGGAAACTGGAGAACTGGGTGACGGCCGGCGACTTGCCGGTCCGGGCGACGAAGCCCGCGACGCCCGGCTGGGCGGCCTGGATCTTGGCGGCGGCGGCCTTGAGCTCGTCGAGGGTCTTCGGCGGGGCGCTCAGGCCGGCCTTGGCGAGCAGGTCTTTGCGGTAGTAGAGGACCTCCTGCTCGGTGATGATCGGGACGCCGACCGGCTTGCCCTGGTACGAGGTGGCCTCCACCGGTCCGGCCTGGAAGTCGGCGAAGTCCCAGTCCTTGTTGGACTTCACCTGCTCCGACAGGTCGGCGAGGTACTTGTTCTTGGCGAACAGCTTCCCCTCCTGGAGGGGGCGGTACATCATCACGTCGATGTCGGACGAGCCGGCGTTCAGCTTGACGTTGTACTGGTCGGAGAGCTGGTCCTCGCCGAGCTGGGTGATCTCGACCTTGAGTCCGGTCTGCTTCTCGAACTCGGGCAGGGCCTGCTTGATGTCCTCCGTCCAGACGTGGTTCGCCAGGGTCACCCGGACCGTCTTGGACGCTGCGCTGTCGTCGCCACCGCCGCCGCAGGCGGACAGGCCCATGGCGGCAACCACAGCCAGAGAAGTACCGAATATCGATCGACGCCGCACGTCCATCTCCTTCTGTCGTGGCCGCCGCCCGGGGGGAGGAGCGCCACTTCGTTGTAACGTCCGCTTAACGACGGGATGCTAGGCGCAAAAAGCCGACTTATTCAAGAGGTGATCTCTAACTGATATGCTCCGAAGCGTGGATCAGTCCTCTCCAGGGGTCGCACCCGCCCAGCACGCCCCTGCCGAGGCCGGGCTGCACGCCCGCGTTCTCGACCACCTCGGCACCGCCATCTGCGGCGGCGAGGTGGCCGCCGGCTCCGTCCTCAACATCGACGACCTGGTCGAGCGGTACGCGGTCTCCCGCTCGGTGATCCGCGAGGTTCTGCGGGTGCTCGCGTCCATGGGATTCGTCGAGACCCGGCGTCGGGTCGGGGTCATGATCCGACCGGCCGAGGCGTGGAACGTCTTCGATCCGCAGGTGATCCGCTGGCGCCTCGCCTCCGCCGGCCGGATGGGGCAGCTCCGCTCGATCACCGAGCTGCGGACCGCGGTCGAGCCGCACGCCGCCTGGCTGGCCGCCGGCCGGGTCGGCCACGACGAGGCGAGCGAGCTGGTCGGGCTCGCGGCCAAGATGTGGGCCGCCGGGAAGGCCGGTGATGAGGAGCGCTTCCTCAGCCTGGACATCGAGTTCCACCGGCGGGTGCTGGTCGCCTCCGGCAACGAGATGTTCGCGAAGCTGCAGGAACTCGTCGCCGAGGTGCTCACCGGCCGGCATCACTACCACCTGATGCCGCACTACCCCCACGAGCAGGCCCTGCAACTGCACGCCGACGTCGCCCAGGCCATCCAGCGGCGCGACGGCGAGCGGGCCCGGGAGGCCATGGTGCGGATCATGGAGCAGGCGTTCGACGAGATGAAGTCCATGTGGGAGCAGACCGGCGAACCCGTCCGGTGAGCGAGTCGCCCGGGACCGAACGGAATGACCGGAAACCTGCTCCTCCGCGTGCGGGATTGGCCATGCTCGAGGCGTGAGTGCCAGGATGCCGGGTCTCGTGCCGCCGATGCTGGCGTCCAGCGGCGCGCTGCCCAGCGGACCCGGCTGGGCGTACGAGTTCAAGTGGGACGGCGTGCGCGCGGTCGCCTACGTGGGCGACGGGCTGCGGCTGCTCAGCCGCAACGACCGCGACGTCACCCGGGCCTATCCGGAGCTGGACGAGCTCACGCGACTGCTCGCCGGGCGGCGAGCGGTACTCGACGGCGAGATCGTGGCGCTCGACGCGAAGGGCCGGCCCAGCTTCTCGGCGCTGCAACACCGGATGCACGTTCGCGCGCCGAGCGCCGCGCTGGTCGCCGCCACTCCCGTCCGGCTGTACCTGTTCGACCTGCTGCACCTCGACGGGCGGGACTTGACCTCCCTGCCGTACGCCGAGCGCCGCACGGCGCTGCAGGAGCTGCAGCTCAGCGGGCAGAGCATCGACACGCCGCCGCACTGGACCGGCGACGCCGGCCGGGACCTGGCCGGCGCGGCGGCGGACCTCGGCCTCGAAGGGGTCGTGGCCAAGCAGCTCCGCTCGCCGTACGAGCCGGGCCGGCGCTCGCCGGCGTGGGTCAAGGTGCCGCTCAACGACACCATCGAGGTCATCGTGGGCGGCTACCAGCCCGGCGCCGGCCGGCGCGCCGGCACCATCGGCTCCCTGCTGCTCGGCATGTACGACGCCCACGACCGGCTGACCTACATCGGACACGTCGGCACGGGCTTCACCCAGACCGTCCTGCGCGACCTGCAGCAACGCCTGCAGCCGCTGAGCCGGCCCGACTCACCGTTCGACTCCCCGGTGCCGCGCGAACACGCCCGCCACGCCGTCTGGGTCCAGCCGGTCCTGGTCGGCGACGTCGCCTTCCGCTCCTGGACCCCCGACCGCCGGCTGCGCCACCCCTCCTGGAAGGGGCTGCGCAGCGACCGCGAGCCCGCCGAGGTCCGGCTGCGGGCGTGACCCCGCCTAGGTGCCGACCTGGCGGGGTTCGAGCCGGGTCGCCGCCGGCCCCGTCAGCTGCCAGAACTCCTTCGGCAACTGGGCAATGGAGTCCTCGTACTCCTTCGCTCTGACCGCGTCGCGCAGCGTGTCCAGCACGGCGCGCACACCGTCGGTCGCCGCCTGGAACTCCACCGCGGCGCGTTGCTGCACCCGCTCGAAGAACTCGGGAAGCTCGAACGGTTCGGCGTTCTCGTCGGGCTTGCGTAGGTCTCCCCGCAGCTCCTCCGGGAGCTGGGCGGCGAGATCCCGTGCCTGGCCGCCACTGAGCCGCTCGGCCAACGTCGCGAGCGTGGCACGGGTGATCGGCTCGGCCAGCGTCGGTGACATCTTCGGTCGCGTCGCCACCGATTGGATGAACTCCGCGTACTCCACCTGAGGCCCCCTCTCGCCGCGGATGCTGCGTCTACCCGCGCACCCGCCGGTGAAACGGCAGCCGCCGCGTCAGCGGCTCGAGGCCAGCGCGGCGCGCGCCGCCGCGACGATGGCGCTCACCCCGATCCCCGCCTGGTCCATCAGCTCGGTCGACGTTCCGGAGGTGGGTAGGTCGCGTACCGCGAGGTGTGCCACCCGCACCGGCTCGGCCAGGTCGGCCAGCGACTCGAGGACGGCGGATCCGAGCCCGCCCTCCGGGTGGTGGTCCTCGACCACCACCAGCCGGCCGCCGGTGCCCCGGACGGCGTCCAGCAACCGCTGTCGGTCCACCGGCTTGACCGAGTAGAGGTCGATGACCCGGGCGTTGATCCCCTCGCCGGCCAGCTGGTCGGCGGCGGCGAGGCAGTTGTGCACCGTCACCCCGGCACCGATCAGCGCCACCTGGTCGTCGTCGCCACCCCGGAGCAGCTTGCTGCCGCCGACGGGGAAGGCGTCGCCGTTGTCGTAGAGCACCGGGTACTTGCCTCGGGTGGTGCGTAGGTAGTTGACGCCCTTGCGGTCGACCATCCCAGCGACGAGTGCGGCGCAGGACACGGCGTCGCTGGGATAGAGGACGGTGGACCCCTGTACCGCCCGCATGGCCGCGAGGTCCTCCAGCCCCATCTGCGAGGGACCGTCCGCCCCGATCTCCACGCCCGCGTGTGACCCGGACAGGGCGATGTCGGCCCGGGAGACGCCGGCCATCCGGATGAAGTCGTAGGCTCGGGAGAGGAAGGCCGCGAACGTCGAGGCGAAGGGCCGGTACCCGCGCACCTGCAGCCCGACCGCGGCGGCGACCATCTGCTGCTCCGAGATGAACATCTCGAAGAACCGATCGGGGTACGCCTCGCCGAACTTGTCGGCGCGGGTGGAGTCGCTGACCTCGCCGTCCAGGGCCACCACGTCCGGCCGCGAGCCCAGCGCCCGCAGCGCGTCTCCGTACGCGTTCCGGGTGGCCACCTTCGTTCCCTTGTCGTACCGGGGCAGCTCGGGCGGCTGCCCGGTGACAGTAGGGGCGGGCGGGGCGGGCTCGGGCCGCGGCGCCGTGACCCGGATCTGGCGGACCCCACCCAGGGCCTGCACGGCGCGCTCGGCCAGCTCCGGTTCCAGTGGCTTGCCGTGCCAGCCCGGCTTGTTCTCGACCTCGGGCACGCCCTTGCCCTTGACCGTCCGGGCGAGCACCACGGTCGGACCGGTCGCCTGCCGGGCCCGGCCCAGCGCCTCGTCGATCGCGGCCAGGTCGTGGCCGTCGATGACGAGCGCCTGGCAGCCGAACGCCTCGACCCGCCGCCGGTAGGTGTCCATGTCCCATTCCAGCTCGGTCGGGCCCCGCTGCCCGAACCGGTTCACGTCGACGATCGCGGTGAGGTTGTGCAGGCCGTAGTGGCTGGCCTTGTCCAGCGCCTCCCAGATGGAGCCCTCGGCCATCTCGCTGTCGCCGCACAGCGCCCACACGTGGAACGGCAGGTGGTCGAGGTGCCGGCCAGCGAGCGCGATGCCGACGCCGGCGGGCAGTCCCTGACCGAGCGAGCCGGTGGCGACGTCGACCCAGGGCAGGACCGGTGTGGGGTGTCCCTGCAGGGGCGACCCGAACTGCCGGTAGGTTTCCACCAACTCCTCGTCGCTGATCACGCCGGCGGCCTTGAAGACCGCGTAGAGCAGCGGCGAGGCGTGCCCCTTGGAGAAGATCAGGTGGTCGTTGGCGCGGCCGTGCGGGTCCGCCCAGTCGTAGCGCAGGTGCCGGGAGATGAGCACCGCGAGCAGGTCGGCGGCGGACAGGCTGGAGGTGGGGTGCCCGGACCCGGCCCTGGTGCTGCACCGGATCGAATCCACTCGTAGCTGGGCGGCGAGCTCGCCCAGTCGGGTGAGCTCCTCCGCAGGCAGGGTGCGCTCTGCTTCCATCGTCACCGGCGTCGCCTCCCGCGATCGGCCCTTCTCGGCCAGCCCGTCGCCGTCGGGCCGGTCGGCCCCACGGCGAGTCCGCGCCTGCTGACCGCCTCGGGACCTACCGTAGTCAGGAAAGCCGGGCATCATCCGGTAACCACCTATTTGCCAGGCGGACGCTCGGTCCAGGTCGGGGAGCTGACCAGCCAGCAGGCCACCGCCAGGTACGGCAGCGCGGCCAGCGCGAACGCGACACCGTTGCCGGCCGCGCCGGCGAGGAGACCGTAACCGCCGTAGAACGCGATGATGGTCAGGTCCGTCGCCATCCCGGCCACCGATGTCACCGTCGCCCGGGCCGTCCCGGTGATCCGGGCCTGCAGCCGCACGTCGGCGAGCACGGTGGCGAGCTGGAACGCGGCGAACGCCACCGCGAGCAGCAGGAAGCCCACCGGGCGGCCGACCAGGGCACCGGCCGCCAGTGTCGCCGCGGCGAGCACCAGCAGGCCCGCGTAGCCGCGATTGGTCAGCCGCTCCCCCACCGGGGCCAGCAGCCCGCCCACGGTCATCCCGGCCCAGAGGAGCAGGAGCAGCAGCGGCACGGCGGCCTCGGCGACGCCGGTCTCCCGGGCCAGCAGCGAGGTGTACTCGTCGAGGCCGCCCCAGACCGCGGTCACCGCGGGGACGAGCAGCACGGCCGCGCGTACGGCGTGGCCGGCCCGGGCCTCGGCCAGGCCGGCGCGCAGGCTGTCCCGCCACCCGGGTTCGTCCGCCCCTTCCGCCGACAGGTCGTCCGGCGGTCGCAGGGAGTCCGGTGCCGAGGTGGGGACCGCCGGCTGCCGTGCGGGGCGGTGTTCGGGGAACCGCGCCGCGACGGCCGCGGCGAGCAGGCAGGCGAGCACGCTGGCCAGGCCGACCGCCGGGTAGCCGCCGGCGGCGAAGACCGGCACGGCCACCGCTGCGGAGGCCGCCGCGGCGAGCACCTCGGTGGTCCGCGCCCGACCGGTCAGGCGGGCGTACCGGTCGGTGGCGGCGAGCCGGTCGAGCTCGGTGAAGACCAGCGCCTCCAGCGCCCCGGAGCGCAGCGCCCCGCCCGCGCCCCAGAGCACGAAGCCGACGGCGAACGCCGGGTAGGAGGGGGCGAGCAGCCAGAGGGCGAAGCCGGCGGCGGGCAGCAGGGGCGCCAGGACGAGCAGCAGTCGCCGGGAGACCGCGTCGGCCCACGCCCCGGAGGGCACCTCCACGACGATGCTGGTGGCCGACCAGATGACGAACAGCGAGGAGATCTGCCCGACCGACAGGCCGGTGTCGGCGAACAGCAGCACGTAGAACGGATAGAGCAGGACGAATTCGGTGAGGAACGCGTAGCCGTAGAGCGTGGCCGCCAGGCGGCGGGTCGCCGGTACGCGCGCAGCAGCGATGGTCATGAGGCCTTCCCACGGGGACGGAACGGACACCGGACGTACGGCGTCCGCGGCGGCCCGCGGCATCGGCCTTCAGGGTCGGATCAACATCGCCAGGTCATGCGCGCCATCGTAGCGTCCGCGCGGCCCTCGGGACCGTCCCGTTTCGGGCTGCGGGACATCCAGCCCACGGACTCCTTGATCGGCGGAGAAGTCCCCCGGGAACGTGAATCGGGGTGGGACCTGGCGGCCCCACCCCGATCGGACGCTGATCGTCAGCGGCGGAACTTCTCGGCGTCGGCCTGCGGAATGACCATCGTGGACTCGTTGTCCACCGCCTGCTCGGCGGTGGGCTGCCGGGGCGTCGTCGGCTGCGTGCGCTCGGCGTCGCCGTACGGCGGGACCGGCTGGGTGGGCTCCGCCGCGCCGTACGGGGCGACGAGCTGGGTGCGGTCGGCGTCGGCCTCCCGGGGGACCGGCTGGGTCAGCTCGGCCTCCGCGTACGGGCTGGCCGGCTCGCTCAGCCGGGCCTCGACGTCGCGCCGGCCCGCCTGGTAGGCGCGGGCGTGGGTGGCGATCGTCCGCGACTCCTCCTCGGCACGGGTCAGCCAGTTCTCCCAGCGGCTCTGCATCGGGCGGACCAGACCACCGCCCACTCCCACGACCAGGATGCCGCCGACGGTGGCGAGCACCGCGACCAGCACCGGGGTGGTCACCGCGGTCGCCACGCCGATCTGGTTCAGCGCGGCGATGATCCCCAGACCCAGGATGAACACCGAGGCGATGGTGGCCAGGATCCGCCCGTAGGACAGGCCACCGAGGGCGCTGGAGATGATGTCCTTGACCGCCTTGGCGATCGCCGCGGCCACCACCACGATGACGATCGCCACGAACGCCCGCGGCAGCCACGCGACGACCCCGGCGATCAGGTCGGAGATCGGGTTCGGGCCCCAGATGCCGAAGGCGAGCTGGAGGGTCACCAGCAGCACGGCGTAGTAGGCGAGCTTCGCGACGATGTCGCTGGCGTCGTACTTCGAGCGGGCCAGCGCGGTCTTGATGCCGCCGCGCTCCACCGCCCGGTCGAAGTGCACCCGTTCCAGCACCTTGTCCACGATCTTCAGCACGGCCTTGGCGATCAGCCAGCCGACCACCAGGATCGCGATGAACGCGACCGCCTTGGGTAGGAAGAGCATCACCGAACGGAACGCGTCGCCCACCGCGTTCCCGAAGTTGTCTTTCATCGAAGGGCCTCCACGCAGTGGCTCGGGTCTGTCGGGTCTGTCGGCTCCGACCTACCCGAACCGGCTCCGCGGGAAACGCGGTCAGCCCCGCTGGCAGCGGTAGCTGACCTCGGTGCCGGCCTGCACGGGCGACGGCTCGATGAGGTTGACGGTGGCCGTCTCCCGCGTCGCGCCGACGCCGCTGAACGTCCACTTGAGGGTCAGCAGGACGCTCCGCTGGCCCCGGCCGACCCGCTCGCTGAGCAGGCTCCCCGGTGCCGCGTCGGAGCGGAACCACTGTTGACGTTCTCTCCGCTCCAAAGGGCGGAGATTCCCGCCGCGCCACGCATGAAATCGCCTGTGGCGTTCGGGTGGATTCCTGCTTCTCGGCACGGTGCCGGCACGAGTGCCGGTCTTACCTGCGCTCCACAGGCGTTTGGGTTGTCCCAGCGTCCCTGGGCCAACACGTTGATCGCTGCGTTGACGTCCCTGTCATGGGCAGCTCCGCAGGTACAGGTCCACGACCGGACGTTCAGCGGCTTCGGGCCGTCGATGCGGCCGCACGCCGAACACATCTGCGACGTGGGCGCGAACCGGTTGACCTTGCCGAAGGCGCGCCCGGACCGGGCTGCCTTGTACTCCAGCATCTGCACGAACT
>NZ_JAEMUW010000022.1 GCF_016598485.1 Micromonospora coerulea
CACCCCCGGCACGGCCGCGCCGCCCGCCCCGGGTGCTCGGTATCGTGCCTTCGGCGTCGACGCCCGTCGGCCCCGTCGATGTCCGACATCGACGGAGACGTACCGTGGCGGGACGCTGCGTGGCCGCCGAACCGGCGAACGGGAGTTGACCGCGCGGGGTCGCGGAGGTGACCACCCGGTGGTGGGGCCGACTACGGTGAGGTGGCACGCTGACCCGCGGAGCGATGGTGGGGTGGAGGGCGACGGTCCATGGAGGATCATCCGGAACTGATGCCGCTGTTGACGGTGGCGGGCGGCACGACGCGGGGGTTGAGCTTCCGGGTCGGCCGTGACCCGCAGGTGATCGGCCGCGCGCCGACCGCCGGGATCGTCCTCGACGATCCGCACCTGAGCCGGCGGCACGCCGCGGTCCAGCTCATCGGCGAGGGGGTGTCGCTGGTGGACCTGGGCTCGACCAACGGCACCTGGCTCAACGACCGCCGGATCGCCGGCATCGAGCTGCTCTCCGACGGCGACGTGATCCGGCTGGGCCGTACCGAGCTGCGGTTCTTCGACCCCGGGGTGGCCCGGACCGACCCGGTCGGGCTGAGCTTCGCGGCGCCGCGCCGGGACCACCGGCCCACCCTGCCGCTGCCCGTCCCCCCGGCGCCGCGGGTGTCGGTGGAGCCGCGCGGCGGGGTCCTGCCGCTCCCGCCGGCCCCGGTCGACGCCCACCGCTGACAGCCCCCTGCGCAGCGCGGCCGCGGCTCGTGCCGCTGGGCCGCCGGTACGGGCGATGGCGTGCCGACACAACCGCCGGTGGCGGCGGGTGGGTGCCGGCCACATGGACCCGGGCGGCGGGACGTGCCAGCATGCGCCGATGGAGAGCGCACAGCGGATCGTGTCGGCGAACGGCGTCAGCCAGGCGGTGCGGGTGGCGGGGCCGCCGGACGGCGTGCCGCTGCTGCTGATCCACGGCAACGCCTCCTCCTCGGCCTTCTGGGAGCCGCTGCTCCGCCGGCTGCCGGCGACGCTCCGGGTCGTCGCCCCCGACCTGCGCGGGTACGGCGACACCCAGACCGCCCCGGTCGACGCGCGGCGCGGGCTGGGTGACTTCGCCGACGACCTGGCCGCCCTCCTCGACGTGCCGGGGCTCTTCGCCGCCGGGGCCCGGCCGGTGGTCGTCGGGCACTCGCTCGGCGGGGGCGTGGCGATGCGGCTGCTGGTCGACCGCCCCGAGCGGGTGGCCGCCCTGCTGCTGGAGGCGCCGGTCTCCCCGTACGGCTTCGGCGGCACCCGGGACGTCGCCGGCACGCCGACCACGCCCGACTTCGCCGGCACCGGAGCCGGCACGGCGAACCCCGACTTCGTCGCCCGGCTCGCCGCGAAGGACCGCGGCGCGGCCGGCCCGACCAGCCCGCGCAACGTGCTGCGGGCCACCTACGTCGCCGACCCGGCGTCGCTCGGCGAGGACGAGGAACTGCTGCTGGACAGCGTGCTGTCCACCGCCACCGGGGACGACAACTATCCGGGCACCGCGGTCGCCTCGCCGCACTGGCCGGGGACCGCACCGGGGGAGCGCGGCGTGCTCAACGCCCTGGCGCCGGCCCACTTCCGGGTCGCCGACGAGCTGGTCGCCGTCCCGGTCCGGCCGCCGATCACCTGGGTACGCGGCGACGCCGACGTGATCGTCTCGGACACCTCCCTGTTCGACCTGGCGTACCTGGGGTCGCTCGGCGCGGTGCCGGGCTGGCCGGGGGCGGCGGACTGCCCGCCGCAGCCGATGATCGGGCAGACCCGGGCGGTGCTCGATCGGTACGCGGCGGCCGGCGGGACGTACCGGGAGGTGGTCCTGGCCGGCTGCGGGCACACCCCGCACCTCGAACGGCCGGTCGAGTTCGTGGCGGAGCTGCTGGCGCTCACGGGGGTGCGGGCGACGGCCTGAGGCGTACTGCGTGAAATATCCCACGGCGTCTCGACAACGCAGCGTCACGTGGCAGACTCCGGCGCATAACCTTAGCGGCCGTTCATGTCGGCAACGGCGGAGTCAACCAGGGGAGGCCGGTCGTGGCGCGCGAGTTCACCAGTGTGGGTGTGGTGGGTCTGGGCACCATGGGTGCCGGCATCGTCGAGGTCTTCGCCCGCAACGGCATCGACGTGGTGGCGGTGGAGATCTCCGAGGCCGCCCTGGAGCGCGGCCGGGCCAACCTCACCGGCTCCACCGATCGCGCGGTCGCCAAGGGCAAGCTGGCCGCGGCCGACCGGGACGCCCTGCTGTCCCGGGTGCACTTCCAGGTCGGGCTGGACGCACTGCACGCGGTGGACCTGGTCATCGAGGCGGTGCCCGAGCACCTCGACCTCAAGCAGCGGATCTTCGCCGAGCTGGACCGGGTCTGCAAGCCCGAGGCCATTCTGGCCACCAACACCTCCTCGCTGAGCGTCACCGAGATCTCGGTCGCCACCACCCGGCCCAACCAGGTCATCGGCATCCACTTCTTCAACCCCGCGCCGGTGATGAAGCTGGTCGAGGTGGTCCGCACCGTGGTCACCTCCGCCGAGGTGGTGGCCGACGTGGAGGCGCTCTGCGAGCGGCTGGGCAAGGTCGACGTGACCATCAGCGACCGGGCCGGCTTCATCGCCAACGCGCTGCTCTTCGGCTACCTCAACCACGCCGTCAGCATGTTCGAGGGCCGGTACGCCACCCGCGAGGACATCGACGCCGCGATGAAGCTCGGCTGCGGCCTGCCGATGGGCCCGCTCGCCCTGATGGACCTGATCGGCCTGGACACCGCGTACGAGATCCTGGACACCATGTACCGGCGGGGTGGCCGGGACCGCCGGCACGCGCCGGTGCCGCTGATCAAGCAGATGGTCACCGCCGGGCTGCTCGGCCGGAAGTCCGGCCGCGGCTTCTACACCTACGAGCGGCCGGGCTCCCCGGTGGTCGTACCGGACGACCAGACGCCCGTGGCGGCGCAGGCCGCGCTCGCCGACGGCGCGCGCGCCATCGCGAAGGTCGGCGTGGTCGGCTCCGGGACGATGGCCACCGGGATCATCGAAGTCTTCGCCAAGGCCGGGTACGAGGTCGTCTCGGTGACCCGGGGCGCGGAGAAGTCCGCGAAGGTCTTCGAGGCGGTCAAGACCTCGCTGAACAAGGGCGTGGTCCGAGGCAAGCTCAGCGAGGCCGATCGGGACGCCGCGCTGGGCCGGATCAACTGGTCGGCGGTGCTGGAACACCTGGCCGACGTCGACCTGGTGGTCGAGGCCGTGGTCGAGGAGTTGAGCGTCAAGAAGGCCCTCTTCGCCAGCCTGGACGAGATCTGCAAGCCGGGCGTCTTGCTCGCCACCACCACCTCGTCGCTGCCGGTGATCGACGTCGCGATGGCCACCCAGCGACCCGCCGACGTGGTCGGGCTGCACTTCTTCAACCCGGCGCCGGTCATGCCGCTGGTCGAGGTGGTGCAGACCATCCGGACCTCGGGCGAGACCACCGCCACCGCCCGGGCGGTCTGCGCCACGTTGGGCAAGACCGGCGTGGTGTGCGGCGACCGGTCCGGCTTCATCGTCAACGCGCTGCTCTTCCCGTACCTGAACGACGCGGTGAAGATGCTGGAGGCCAGCTACTCCACCGCCGACGACATCGACTACGCGATGAAGCTGGGCTGCGGCTACCCGATGGGCCCGTTCGAGCTGCTGGACGTGGTCGGGCTGGACGTGTCGCTGGCCATCCAGCGGGAGCTCTACCTGGAGCTGCGCGAGCCGGGCTTCGCCCCCGCGCCGCTGCTGGAGCACCTGGTCACCGCCGGTTACCTGGGCCGCAAGAGCGGCCGCGGCTTCCGCGACCACACCAACCGCTGATCGGCGTCAACACCGGACGCCGGTGACGGCGTCGGGGCCGGCCCGTCCCCGGCCGGTCCCGGCGGCGGACCGTACGCTTGGTGACCGTGAGCCCCCGTCGCAACCGACCCCGCCGGGACGAGACCGTCCACCTGGACTCCGACCGGGCCCGGCAGGGCGTACCCACCGTGCAGCAGTGGCGCGACGGCGACTGGCAGGTACGCGCAATCAGCGGCGGGGCCTCGACCAAGACGTACCGCTGTCCGGGCTGCGACCAGGAGATCCGCCCGGGTGTGGCGCACGTGGTGGCCTGGCCGGCGGACGACCGGGGTGATCTCACCGACCGCCGGCACTGGCACAGCGGCTGCTGGCGGGCCCGGGACCGGCGCGGCCCGGTGATCCAGCGCGGCCGGAGCGCCCCCCGGCACGGCTGAGCGATCTGGATCACCCTGTTTCCGCCCCGGCGGGCGACGCAGGCGGCGGCGCGCCAGACTGGGACGGTGAGCACACCAATCCGCGCGTCGTCGATCCTGCCCGGTCGCCGGGAGGACATCGAGCTGCACACCGCCGACGGGCTGCGCCTGGTCGGTGAGCTGGCCCGGCCGCTGGACCGGGAGCCGGTGGGCACCCTGGTCTGCCTGCACCCGCTGCCCACCCACGGCGGGATGATGGACAGCCACGTGTTCCGCAAGGCGGCCTGGCGGCTGCCCGCGCTGGCCGACCTGGCGGTGCTCCGGTTCAACACCCGGGGCACCAGCAGCGTCCGGGGCACCAGCGAGGGAGCCTTCGACAACGCGGTCGGCGAGCGCTTCGACGTCGCGGCCGCCATCGAGTACGCCGAGTTCGCCGAGCTGCCGAACATCTGGCTGGTCGGCTGGTCGTTCGGCACCGATCTGATCCTGAAGTACGGGTGCGACCCGGCGGTGGCCGGGGCGATCCTGCTCTCCCCGCCGCTGCGCTACTCCACCGCCGACGACCTGACCCCGTGGGCCGAGAGCGGCAGGCCGCTGACCGCCCTGGTCCCCGAGTTCGACGACTACCTGCGCCCGGCGGAGGCCCGGGAGCGGTTCGCGGCGGTACCGCAGGCCGAGGTGGTCGGGGTGCCCGGCGCCAAGCACCTCTGGGTCGGTGACGCCGAGACCGTGCTCGATGAGATCGTCCGGCGGGTCAACCCGGCGACGCCGCTGCCGCTGCCGACCACCTGGGACGGCCCGGTGGAGACCGGCGACGTCAGCGCGTACGCCGACCGGACGGTGGCCTCGTTCGCCGACACCCCGGTCCCCGGGCCGCAACAGCGCCGGGCCGGCTGACGGGGGCCGCCGGTCCCACGGCGGCTACGGCGGCTACGGCGAACGCCCGGCCGGGCCCGGTTGTCCCCGCGAGCGAGATGACGGTGAGGCACAAATATGCCTGACAGTCATCTTGCTGCCGGCAGTGGTCGCGCCCGGCCTGACCGAGGCGGCACGCCGGGCGGCGGATTTTGCTCCGGGCCGGAGGTCCGACCGGGGATCAGCGGGACTCCTGCCGGGGGAGGACCACTTCCCGGAGGATCAGCTGGAGGGCGGCCACCATCGGGATCGCGATCAGCGCGCCGACGACGCCCAGCAGCGCGACCCCGAGCAGGGCACCCAGCAGGGCGGCCACCTCGTTGACCGCGACCGCCCGGCGCATGATCTTGGGATAGATCAGGTAGTTCTCCACCTGCTGGTAGATCAGGAAGAAGACCAGGCAGGCGATGCCCACCGGCAGGTCGGTGGCGAGGCCGACCAGGGTCACCACCACCGCGCCCAGGGTGGCCCCGATCTGCGGGATCAGGTCGGTTACCGCGACTACCACCGCCAGCGTGAACGGGTACGGCAGCCCGACCACCAGCGCGAAGACGAAAGTGCTCGCCCCGGCCAGCACCGCGATGCTGATCGCACCGACCATGTACGCGCCGACCCGGGTCAGGATCTCGTCGCCGATCAGCCGCACTCGCTCCCGCCGGGTGCGCGGCACCAGCGCGTACCCGAGGGCGCGCAGCTTGTCGAAGTAGGCCAGGAAGTAGATCGTCAGCACCAGCACGGTCAGCGCCCGGAAGATGGTGCCGAAGATCAGCTGGGCACCGCCCAGCACGCCGCCGAGGGCGCGGCCGATGGTGTCCGCGCTGGCGGCCGACTCGACCCGTGCCATGACGTCGTACCGCTCGATCAGGTCGTTCACCGTGGCATTGCCGCGCAGTTCGTCGACGTAGCTCGGCAACTGCTCGATGAACTGCCCGGACTGGGTCACCACCGGGGGCACCAGCGCCAGCAGTCCACCGATGATCAGCAGCACCACGGTCAGCGTCACCACCGCCACGGCCAGCCCGGGCGACAGCCCCCAGCCGCGCAGCCGGACCACCGCCGGGTGGAGGCCGACGGCGAGGAAGAGCGCGATGACCACCAGGACGAGGATGCCGGCCGAGTTGCGTACGCCGAGGAAGACCGCGTACGCCAGCAGCACGCCGAGCGCGCCGGTGAAGCCGATCAGGAAGCTGCTGCGCCGCAACGGCCGCCCGGGGGTGCCGAAGCGCCCACTCGGTCCGCCCACCTCGAACTCGGTGGGATCGGCGGCCGCCGCCTCGCCGACCGTGGTGCCGCCGGTGGACGGTGGTGTCCGCGGCCCGATCGCTCCGGCGGCGCCCGCGCCGCCCCCCTCACCGGCGGCGCCCGCGCCGCTCCCGTCACCGGCGGCGCCCGCGCCGCCCCCCTCACCGGCGGCGCCCGCGCCGCTCCCGTCACCGGCGGCCGTGGGCCGCGACCCCCGCGGGTCGGGGGCGGGATCGGTGGTCGCGGCCAGGTCGTCCTCGGGCCGCAGCGCGGCGAACGGATCGTCGTCGTCCGGTCGGGCGCTGCCCGACGGCTCGTCCTGCGACACCGGACCCCCGATCTGCCTCCGCACGGTCGGAGGAGCCTCGCCGGCCGGAATCGCGGCCGGGTCGGGCACTGCTTCGGTGGCCGGTATCCGGCCCGCCCGCAGGCCCTGCCCGGCAGGTTAGCGGCCGGCGGGCCTGCCGGCCATCCCGCTCGGCGCGCCGGTGTGGCACCCTGCCGGCTGGCACGGCCGCCCCGCGTCGGCGACCTGGGACGCTGGCCGACACCTGTGGCCGAGAGACCGTGCCGGGGCGCCGGGGGACCGGTCAGTCGGACTCGACGCTGACGGTGCTCGGCTTGGCGCTGCGCTCGTCAATGGTGGGCTTCGACGGCCGCTTGCCGTTCTCGCCGGTGCTGGTGATCTTCGTCGGGGTGGCGCCCCGGCCCCCCTCGCCCGGCACGGCGGCCACCGTCCGCTCGCCCTCCACCCCGGCGCTGGCGGCGTTGCCGTCCACCGTGGTCACCGGCTCGCCGACCGGACGGGCCCTCGAATCGCCGGCGTCTCCCGCCGCACCGGCGACCGGTTCCTTCGCGGGCTCTTTGGCGCCGCTGGCCGGACCCTTGGCCGCGCCGGCTGGCGCGCTGCCCTTAGCCGCGCCAGCTGGCGCGCTGCCCTTGGCCGTGACCGGCTCCCTGCTGTGGCCGGACTCACTGCCGTTGACCGGTGCCGTCCCCTTGGCCGGTGCGGCGGGCCCGCCCCCGTTCCCGGCGAGCGCGCCCGGGGAGACGGGCACGGCCGAGAGGCCGATGGCCGGCTTGCCCTTGGTCGCCGGGAGCCGGAGCTCGGCGAGCTTCCGCTCCAGGTCGTCGGACTCCTGCCGGGACTTCCACGTCTCCTGCCGCAGGTCGGCCAGCTCCTGCTGGGCCTGTGCGATCTCCAGCATCACCTGGGCGAGCTGTTGCCGGCCGGTGGCCACCTCCTGCTGGGTGGCGGCGAGGTGCTGCTGGGTGGTGGCCAGGTGCTGCTGGGTCGTGGCCGCGTACTCCTCGAACTGGCGCCGGGAGGCGGCGACGTGCTCGTCGGCCTTGCGGCGCTTCTCGGCGGCGTCGGCCTCAACCCGGCGCAGCAGCTCGGCGGCCTCGTCCTCGGCCCGGCGGCGCATGGTGAGCGCGTCCTGCTCGGCGGCCTGGCGGACCCCGGCGGCGCCCTGCTCGATCTCGTCACGCCGGGCCGTGTACGCCTGCTCCAGCTCGGCCTGCCGGGCCTTGTGCCGCGTCTCCAGCTCGGTGTGCCGGGCGGTGTGCTGCCGTTCCAGCTCGTCGCGGCGCTTGGCGTACTCCTGCTCGGCGGCGGCGTGGCGCTGGGCCAGCTCCTTGTCGGCCGCCTCCCGTCGGGAGTTGACCTCCTTCTCCACGCCGGCCCGCCAGGCGCCCAGCTCCTGCTGTGTCTGGGCGCGGGCGTGCCGGACGTACGCCTCGGTCTCGCTGCGCATCCGCTTGACGTACGCCTCGACCTCGGCCCGGTTGCGCTTGCCGGCCTCCGCGGCCTCGGTGGTCAGCCGGTTGGCCTCCTGCCGGGCCCGGCCGCGGGTCCCCTTCGCGGCCTCCTCGGCGTCGTCGACGATCTTCTTCGCCTCCTGGAGGGCCTTGGCGTGGGTGGCCCGGCCCGCCTCGGCTGCGGACTCGGTGAGGCGCTTGGCCTCCTGCTGGGCCTTGGCGTGCACCTCCTTGGCCGCCTCGCGGAGCTGGGTGGCCTCCTGCTGGGCCTTGGCCAGTGCCTCCTTGGCCGTCTCCCGCAGCCGGGTGGCCTCCTGCTGAGCCCGGGTGTGGATCTCCTTGGCGGTGTCCCGGAGCTGGGTGGCCTCCTGCTGCGCCTTGGCCAGCGCGTCCTGGGCCGTCCTGCGCAGCTTCTCCGACTCGTCCCTGGCGGCCTTCAGGTTGGCGTCGGCCTCGGCCTTGCGGGCGGCGGTGTGCCGCTCCTCCTCGGCCCGCCGGGCGGCGAGGGCGATCTCGAAGTCCCTGAGGGCCTGCGCGGCCTGCTCGCGGGCCTCGGTGATGATGTGCTCGGCGGCCGCCCGCCGCGCCTCCATTTCCTCGTTGGCGGAGGCGAGGATCTCGTCCGCCTGCTCCTCGGCCATCAGGAGGATCTGCTCGACCCGGGGACCGAGGTGCCGGAATGAGGCCCGGTCCACCACGCCGACCTGCTTGCGCACCTGGGCGAGGTCGCGCTGCAGCACCTCGACCTGGCCGGCCAGCTTGTGGATCTGGGTGTACGCCTGTTCCCGCTCGGTGGCCAGGGTGGCGATCTCGTGCTCCGCACGAGCGACGTACCGGTCGACCTGTCGTTTCTCGTACCCCCGCAGAGCGGACTCGAAGCTGGGCTCCGTGGTCACGTCCCCGCCGAGAGCGAACAGTTCCTCGCCGTGCGACATACCCCCATCCTCACACGCATCCGGCCCTGCTGGGGCGATACGGACGCCCCTGTTGGGAGGTACTTCACGGATGTGGCGGAACCGGCCGGAACGCATGACGGCGCGAGGATCCACCGGTTACCCGGTGTCACCTCGCGCCGTGGATCATGCCCCGATGCGGGTGGTGCTCAGCTGGCCGATTCGGCGGTGACCCGCTCCTCGGAGCCCTCCTTCTTGGCCGCTTCCGGCTTGGCCGGCGCCGCCGGCACGCCCGGCACGATGCCGGCGAGACCGGAGAGCATCTGACCGAGCTGGGAGGTGACGGCGTCCTTCTGCCGGGTGAGGTCCTCGACCTCGCGGCGGGCCGCCTGGGTGGTCAGCTCGGCCTCGGTGCGGGCCTCGCTGAGCAGGCGCTGCGACTCGGCCTTGGCCTCGCTGAGCGTCTTCTCGGCCAGCGCCTTGGCCTTCTCCACTGTGTCGTTGGCGGTGCGCTCGGACTCGACCCGACGGGCCTCGGCCCGCTGCTCGATCTCCTTGGCCCGATCCTGCGCGGCCCGGGCCCGCTGCTCGGCCTCGCCGACCAGCTTCTGGGTCTGCGCGACCTGGGCGGCGTGCCGCTCGGACTCCTCGCGCTCGGCCTTCTCCCGCCGCTCGGCGAGCTGGAGCTCCAGGGCCTGCAGGTCCTTGTCGCGCTTGTCGCGCGCGTCGGTGAGCAGCTTGGTCGCCTCGGCGCGCTTCTCCTCGGCCTCCCGCGCGGCCTTGGCCCGCTGCTGGGTGATCTCCCGCTCGGCGGTGGCCCGCAGGGTGGCGACCTCTCGCTCGACGGTGGACTTCAGCTCGGCCACCTCGTGCGCGGTGACCGTACGCAGCTGCTTGGTCTCCCGCTCGGCGTCGGCGCGCAGGGTGTCGGCCTCGCGACGGGCCTGGACCCGGACCTCGGCGGCCTCCCGCTCGGCGGTGGTGCGGACGCTGCCGGCCTCGCGCTCCGCGGTCGCCTTCATGGCGGCCGCCTCGGCGCGCGCCTTGTCGGTGATCTCGCGGGCCTCGAGGCGGGCGGCGGAGAGGATGCCCTCCGACTCGCGCTTGGCCTCGTTGCGGTGGTCGTTGGCCTGCTCCTCGGCCAGCCGGAGGATCTGCTCGACGCGGGTGCCGAGGCCGGAGAGGGTCGGCCGGCTGTTCTCCTCGAGCTGCTTGTTGGTGTCGGTGAGCTTCTGCTCCAGCGCGCTCTGGCGCTGCTCGGCCTGGCGGAGCCGGCGCTGGGCGTCGTTCATCCGCTGCTCGGCCTCGGCGCGGGCCTGCTCGGACTGGGTCAGCGCGGCGGTCAGCCGACCGATGAAGTCATCGACCTGACCGGTGTTGTATCCGCGCAGGCCAACGGTGAAATCGGGCTGCGAGTTCGCGTTATCGAAGAACGCAAGAGGGGAGGACTGCTGCTGGGGCATTGGGACATACTCGCAGACCCCCCGGGGTCGTTCGCAAGAGCGGTCCCGAGCTTTCGTGTCCTCATTACATGGTCAACTTCTGTGGACGGCGAGACCGGACCAAACGGCGATCTTGGCAGGTCCCGGGCGGGTCGGGCGTCACCCGAGGTGAGCGCGAAAAAGGGCCGCGGGCCGAAGCCCGCGACCCTTTGTCAGGTGGCCCGCGAATGGTGTGCCGGCCGGTGGAAAGGCAAAGCCCCGCTCGCCGCAATGGTCATCCGGCCGGCACCCGTACGGCTCAGTGGCCGCGGAACCGGTTGATCGCAGTTTCGTGCCGGGCGCGCAGCTCGGTGTCGCGGACGCCGAGGCCGTCCGTCGGCGCGAGGCAGCGCACCCCGACCTTGCCCTGGTGGGCGTTGCGGTGCACCTCGTACGCGGCCTGGCCGGTCTGCTCCAGCGGGTAGCTCCTCGACACCGTCGGGTGGATCTGGCCGAGCGCCACCAGTCGGTTGGCCTGCCAGGCCTCGTGGTAGTTGGCGAAGTGGCTGCCGACGATCCGCTTGAGGTGCATCCAGAGGTAGCGGTTGTCGTACTGGTGCTGGTAGCCGCTGGTGGAGGCGCAGGTGACGATGGTGCCGCCGCGCTTGGCCACGTAGACGCTGGCGCCGAAGGTCTCCCGGCCGGGGTGTTCGAAGACGATGTCCGGGTCCTCGCCGCCGGTCAGCTCGCGGATCCGCTCGCCGAAGCGCCGCCACTCGTCCGGGTCCTGGGTGTCCTCGTCCTTCCAGAAGCGGAAGCCCTCGGCGGCGCGGTCGATGACCAGTTCGGCGCCCATCTTCCGGCACAGCTCGGCCTTCTCCGGCGAGGAGACCACGCAGACCGGGATCGCGCCGCCGTTGAGCGCCATCTGCGTGGCGTAGCCGCCCAGGCCGCCGGAGGCGCCCCAGATCAGCACCACGTCGCCCTGCTTCATGTTGGCCCCGTGATGGGAGACCAGCTGCCGGTACGCGGTGGAGTTGACCAGCCCGGGGCTGGCCGCCTCCTCCCAGCTCAGGTGGCGCGGCTTGGGCATCAGCTGGTTGGCCTTGACCACGGCGAGCTCGGCGAGGCCACCGAAGTTGGTCTCGAAGCCCCAGATCCGCTGCTGCGGGTCGAGCATGGTGTCGTCGTGCCCGGCCGCGTCCTCCAGCTCGACCGACAGGCAGTGCGCGACCACCTCGTCGCCGGCCTTCCACTTGGTAACCCCGGGCCCGGTCCGCAGCACCACGCCGGCGGCGTCCGAACCGACCACGTGGTACGGCAGGTCGTGGCGGCGGGTCAGCTCGGAGAGCCGGCCGTAGCGCTGGAGGAACTTGAAGGTCGGCAGCGGCTCGAAGATGCTGGTCCAGACCGTGTTGTAGTTGATGGCGCTGGCCATCACCGCGACCAGGGCCTCACCCGGGCCGAGCTCGGGGGTGGGCACCTCCTGCAGGTGCAGCGCCTTGCGCGGGTCCTTGTCCCGGGTGGCCATCCCGTCGAACATCCGGGTGTCCTCCGCGCGGACCACCACACCCCGGTAGGTCTCCGGTACGGGCAGTCCGGCGAGGCCGCCGAGCTCCCGCTCGGGCTGCGCGGAGCCCTCCGCCGCCATGATCGCTTCGAGGATGTCCTGCACGGTGACCTCCCGTTCGTCCGCACCCAGGCCGGGGGGCAGGGGTGCTGCCATCGTCGGCGCCGGTGCGACCGACCGCCATGTCGGCAATCGACACATCCGGCACCGGCCGCGCTCCTGTGGGGCCGGACGTTACTGAACGGTAGCTAGGGCGGGAAGTCTTCTGTGAAAAACTGCATCGGCCGATGCGTGGAGGTGTCCGGCGCGGCGGCGAACCGCGCAGCGCCGCGCTCGGTGGGGCCCCGGCGCGGGGCCCCACCCGCGGCTCAGTGGCCGGCGGCCGGCTCCACCAGCTCGACCAGGACGCCGCCGGCGTCCTTGGGGTGGACGAAGTTGATCCGGGAGTCGGCGGTGCCCCGCTTCGGCTTGTCGTAGAGCAGCCGGACGCCCCGCTCACGCAGGGCAGCGCAGGCCGCGTCGATGTCCGCGACCGTGTACGCGACCTGCTGCACTCCGGGGCCGTTGCGGTCCAGGAACTTGGCGATGGTCGACTCCGGAGACAGCGGGGCGAGCAGTTGCACGCAGCCGCCCTCGGTGGTCGGGCCGACCGCCAGCATCGCCTCGCGGACGCCCTGCTCGGCGTTGGTCTCGGTGTGTACGCAGCGCATCCCGAAGGTGCGCTGGTAGAAGTCGATCGCGGCGTCCAGGTCGGCCACGGCGATCCCGACGTGGTCGATGCGGAGCAGCCCGATGTCTGTGACGTAGTCCGCAGCGGGCTCGACGGGGGAGTTCTCAGCCATGGCGCTAGTCTGACCGAACAATCGTTAAGGCGTACAGGTCGGCACCCCCCTCGGAGGCAGGCATGGCTTCGGTGATCGTCAGCGGCGCGCGGACCCCCATGGGGCGCCTGCTGGGCAACCTCAAGGACCTCCCGGCGACGAAGCTCGGCGGGGTGGCCATCAAGGCCGCACTGGAACGGGCCGGCGTCGCCCCCGACCAGGTGCAGTACGTGATCATGGGGCAGGTGCTCCAGGCCGGCGCCGGCCAGATCCCGGCCCGCCAGGCGGCCGTCGAGGCGGGCATCCCGATGTCCGTGCCGGCGCTGACCATCAACAAGGTCTGCCTCTCCGGCCTCGACGCGATCGCCCTGGCCGACCAGCTCATCCGGGCCGGCGAGTTCGACATCGTGGTGGCCGGCGGCATGGAGTCGATGACCAACGCCCCGCACCTGCTGCTCGGCCAGCGCGGCGGCTACAAGTACGGCGACGTGGTGGTCAAGGACCACATGGCGCTGGACGGGCTCACCGACGCCTGGGACTGCTGCTCGATGGGCGAGTCGACCGAGCGGCTCGGCACGAAGCACGGCATCAGCCGCGAGGAGCAGGACGCGTTCGCCGCGGCCAGCCACCAGCGGGCCGCCGCCGCCCAGAAGAACGGCCACTTCGCCGAGGAGATCACCCCCGTGGTCATCCCGCAGCGCAAGGGCGACCCGCTGGTGATCAGCGAGGACGAGGGAATCCGTCCGGACACCACCGCCGAGTCGCTGGGCAAGCTGCGCCCGGCGTTCACGAAGGACGGCACCATCACCGCCGGCAGCTCCTCGCCGATCTCCGACGGGGCCGCCGCCGTGGTCGTGATGAGCAAGGCCAAGGCCAAGGAGCTCGGGCTCACCTGGCTGGCCGAAATCGGCGCGCACGGCAACGTGGCGGGCCCGGACAACTCCCTGCACTCGCAGCCCTCGAACGCCATCCTGCACGCCCTGAAGAAGGGTGGCCTGAGCGTCGCCGATCTCGACCTGATCGAGATCAACGAGGCGTTCGCCCAGGTCGGCATCCAGTCCGTGCGGGACCTCGGGATCAGCACCGACAAGGTCAACGTCAACGGCGGCGCGATTGCGCTGGGCCACCCGATCGGCATGTCCGGTGCCCGGCTGGTGCTCACCCTGGCGCTGGAGCTCAAGCGGCGCGGCGGCGGCACCGGCGCGGCCGCGCTCTGCGGCGGCGGTGGGCAGGGCGACGCGCTGATCATCCACGTCCCGGACGGCGCCGAGACCGAGCAGTGAGCGCGCGGCGCCAGCCGGTTCTGCGAGCCCCGCAGTAAGGAAGCACAGTGAGCGACGTCGTCGAGAACGCCCCGGCCGCGGCCACCGGATCGGTGCGCCGCAGCCGGGACGTACCGATGCTGGTGGAGCGGGCCCGCGCGGGTGACCCCCGCGCGGTGGCCCGCCTGATCACCCTGGTCGAGTCCGGCGACGAGGTGCTCCCGCAGGTGGCGGCGGCCCTCGCGCCGTACGCCGGACAGGCCCAGGTGGTGGGTCTGACCGGGTCGCCCGGGGTGGGCAAGTCCACCACCACCAATGAGCTGGTCCGGGCGCTGCGGGCGCGCGGCCACCGGGTCGGCGTGCTGGCCATCGACCCGTCCAGCCCGTTCACCGGCGGGGCGATCCTCGGCGACCGGGTCCGGATGCAGGACCACGCCACCGACCCGGGCGTCTACATCCGCTCGATGTCCAGCCGGGGCCACCTCGGCGGGCTGTCCGCGGCGACCCCGCAGGCGGTCCGGGTGCTGGAGGGCGCCGGCTGCGACGTGGTGCTGGTGGAGACCGTCGGCGTCGGGCAGGCCGAGGTGGAGGTCGCCTCGCTGGCCGACACCACGCTGGTGCTGCTCGCCCCGGGCATGGGCGACGCGATCCAGGCGGTGAAAGCCGGCATCCTGGAGATCGCGGACGTCTTCGTGGTCAACAAGGCCGACCGTGACGGCGCCGACGCCACCGTTCGCGACATCCAGGGCATGATCGCCCTGGGTGAGCGCGGGCCGGGGGAGTGGCGCCCGCAGGTGGTCCGGTCGATCGCCGCCCGGGGCGAGGGGATCGACGACATCGCCGCCGCGATCGACAAGCACCGCGGCTGGCTGGAGCAGCACGACGAGCTGCGCCGCCGCCGGGAGGCGCGGGCCGCCGCCGAGGTCGAGGCCATCGCGCTCGGCGCCCTCCGCGCCCGCATCGGCTCGCTGCGCGACGGTACGGAGCTGGCCACGCTCGCCGCCAAGGTGGCCGAGGGCGCCCTGGACCCCTACGCCGCCGCCGACGAGCTCCTCGCCCAGCTCGGCGGCTGACCCGATCTCCCCTTCGGTCCGGGGATTGTCGTCGTCGGCTGATCTCCACCAGCGACGACAATCCCTCGATCGGCGCGGCGTACCCTCCACTGGGCGCGCCGCGGGGTGCGGGGTGCGGGATGGCGGGGCTGGGAGAGGGCATGGCTGACGAGGCGACTCAGGAGCTGTCGGTGACGCCGGACGCGGTGGCGGGCGGCACGACGCACGTCTCCGACGAGGTGGTGGAGAAGATCGCGGTGGCCGCCGCCAAGTCCGTGCCCGGGGTGGCGGAGCTGGGCGGGGACGTGGCCCGCTTCTTCAACTCGGTGCTCGACAAGGTCGGGCTGGACCAGGTGGGTGACGCCCGGCGCGGCTGCTCGGCGCATGTCACGAACGGCGCGGCGGTGGTCAACCTGGTGCTGGTGATCTCCGGCGGCCGGCCGGTCCCGGAGGTGACCGACGCGGTCCGCTCCGCGGTGACCTCGGCGGTCGAGGCGTACGGGCTGCGGGTCGACGAGATCAACATCCGGGTCGACGACGTGGCCCTGGGGGGTACGGCGGTCCCGTCGGCCTGAGGGGCCGTCCGCACCGGCAGGCCCGGTCGGGTACCCGCGCGGCGCCGGGTCTGCTCAGTCCAGCGCGGCCCGGACCTGCGGCGGCACCTGGAGCAGGTCCAGGCTGTTGCGCCACAGCGTCTCGAGCTGGGCTGGGTCGTTGAGCAGTTTCGCGAGCAGCGCGCGCCCCTCGATCTGGGCGACCATCGACCGCGCGACCTCGTGGGCGTCGACCGCCGGGCCGGCCTGGCCCTGATCCTTCGCCTCGACCACCACCCGCTCGATGAGGTCGATCTGGGCCTCGAAGATCTCCTGTAGCCGGCCACGGATCTCCTCGGCCTGGTTGCTCAGCTCCAGCGCGAGGTTGCCGAAGAGGCAGCCGACGACCAGGCCGCCCTTGCGCTGCCCGGCACGCTGCACCTCCTCGGTGGCCTCGAACAGGTCCCGCAGGCGCCGCAGCGGGTCGCGGTCGCTGCTGAGCAGCTCGACCCACCGCCGCCGCTGGCTCGCCCAGTGGTCGTCGATCACGGTGAGCGCGAGAGCCTGCTTGGACTCGAAGAAGTAGTAGAAGCTGCCCTTCGGCACGCCCGCCGTGGTGCAGATCTCCGCCACGCCCAGCGCGGAATAGCCGCGCTGCTCCAGCAGCATCGCGGCCGCGCCGAGGATCTTGTTCCGCGCGTCACTTGTCCGTCCCATGGCTTTGACGATACACGACCGGTCGGCTAGCTTTTTGTCGACCAGTCGTCTACTGGCCATCCCGGTCGGCGCCAACAAGGGCTCCGGCCAGTCAGGAAGAGGAATCATGAGCAGTCAGGGACAGAAGGTCGCAGTGATCACCGGTGCGTCTCAGGGCATCGGCGCCGGCCTCGTCGACGCGTACCGCAAGCTCGGGTACGGGGTCGTGGCGACCTCGCGCTCGATCGGCGCCGCCAACGATCCGGAGATCGTCACCGTCCAGGGCGACATCGCCGACGCCGACACCGCGGAGCGGGTGATCAGCGCTGCCCTTGAGCGCTTCGGCCGCGTCGACACGGTGGTCAACAACGCGGGCGTCTTCCTCGCCAAGCCGTTCACCGACTACACCGACGAGGACTACGCCCTGGCCACCGGGGTCAACCTCAGCGGCTTCTTCCAGCTCACCCGGCGCGCCCTGCCGCACCTGCTGGCCACCGGCGCAGGACACATCGTCACCATCACGACCGCCCTCGTGGACCAGCCCAACTCCAACGTCCCGTCCGTGCTCGCGTCGCTGACCAAGGGCGGCCTCAACTCCGCAACCAAGTCCCTGGCCATCGAGTACGCGAGCCGGGGCGTCCGGGTCAACGCCGTCGCGCCGGGCGTCATCAAGACCCCGATGCACCCGGTCGAGGCCCACGAGACCCTCGCCGGCCTGCACCCGGTCGGTCGGATGGGTGAGACCAGCGACATCGTCGACGCCGTCGTCTACCTCGAGTCCGCGCCCTTCGTCACCGGCGAGATCCTGCACGTCGACGGCGGCCAGAACGCCGGTCACTGACCCCTCCGCAAGCCGTAGCAAGGAGCACGACGATGCCGATCGTCAACATCCAGATCACCCGCGAGGGCAGCACGCCCGGTGCCGCCGCGGCGACCGCCGAGGAGAAGGCCGCGCTCATCAAGGGGGTGAGCCAGCTGCTGCTCGACGTCCTGAAGAAGCCGCTGAGCTCGACCTTCGTCGTGATCGACGAGGTCGACACCGAGAACTGGGGGCGGGGTGGCCTCCCGGTGGACCAGTTCCGGCAGCAGCAGGGCTCGGGCTCGCCGGAGTAACGCCCGGCACCTGGAGCGGCGCGGGGCCGGACAGCGCGCCGATCCGGGCAGTCGAAACGTGCGTACCGGCCGGTCAGGTTACCGGCCGGTACGAACTTCCTTAGCGATCGTTCAGGCACCCGTTCTACACTCGGTCTTCAGTCGAGGACTCGAGGAGGAGCTCCGCGGATGAACGCCGACGAGATCGCCGCCGGACGGGCACGCTGGCAGGCCCGCTACGACGCCGCGCGCAAGCGGGACGCGGACTTCACCACGCTCTCGGGAATGACCGTGGACCCGGTGTACGGGCCGCCGGAGGGCACCGCGTACCCGGGCTTCGACCGGATCGGCTGGCCGGGGGAGTTCCCGTACACCCGGGGGCTGCACCCGACCGGCTACCGCGGGCGGACCTGGACGATCCGGCAGTTCGCCGGGTTCGGCAACGCCCAGCAGACCAACGAGCGCTACAAGATGATCCTCGGCGCCGGCGGCGGCGGGCTCTCGGTCGCGTTCGACATGCCCACCCTGATGGGCCGCGACTCCGACGACCCGCAGGCGCTCGGCGAGGTCGGGCACTGCGGCGTCGCGATCGACACCGCCACCGACATGCAGGCGCTCTTCGACGGCATCGACCTGGCTGGCGTGACCACCTCGATGACCATCTCCGGCCCGGCCGTGCCGGTCTTCTGCATGTACCTGGTCGCCGCCGAGCGGCAGGGCGCCGACCCGTCCGCCCTGGACGGCACGCTCCAGACCGACATCTTCAAGGAGTACATCGCGCAGAAGGAGTGGCTCTTCGATCCCGAGCCGCACCTGCGCCTGATCGGCGACCTGATGGAGTACTGCGCCCGGGAGATCCCGCGGTACAAGCCGCTGTCGGTCTCCGGGTACCACATCCGTGAGGCCGGCTCGACCGCCGCCCAGGAGCTGGCGTACACCCTGGCCGACGGCTTCGGCTACGTCGAGCTGGGGCTGTCGCGCGGGCTGGACGTCAACGTCTTCGCCCCGGGCCTGAGCTTCTTCTTCGACTCCCACGTGGACTTCTTCGAGGAGATCGCCAAGTTCCGCGCCGCCCGCCGGATCTGGGCCCGCTGGCTGCGTGACGTCTACGGCGCCACCAGTGAAAAGGCGCTCTGGCTGCGGTTCCACACGCAGACCGCCGGGGTGTCGCTGACCGCCCAGCAGCCGGTCAACAACGTGGTGCGGACCGCCGTCGAGGCGCTGGCCGCGGTGCTCGGCGGGACCAACTCGCTGCACACCAACGCCCTCGACGAGACCCTCGCCCTGCCCACTGACGAGTCCGCCGAGATCGCCCTGCGTACCCAGCAGGTGCTGATGGAGGAGACCGGGGTGGTCAACGTCGCCGACCCGCTCGGCGGCTCCTGGTACGTCGAGGCGCTGACCGACAAGATCGAGGCCGAGGCGGAGGAGATCTTCGCCCGGATCCGGCAGCTCGGCGGCGAGGGCCCGCACCAGATCGGACCGATGACCTCGGGCATCCTGCGGGGCATCGAGGACGCCTGGTTCACCGGCCACATCGCCGAGTCGGCCTTCGTCTACCAGCAGGCGCTGGAGAAGGGCGACAAGAAGATCGTCGGGGTGAACTGCCACACCGGCACGGTCGCCAAGGACCTGGAGATCCTGCGCATCTCGCACGAGGTGGAGCTGGAGCAGCGCCGGGTCCTCGCCGAGCGCAAGACCGCCCGCGACGACGCGGCGGTCAAGGCCGCCGTCACCCGGATGGTCGAGGTCAGCCGTACCGACGGCAACATGATCCCCGCGATGCTCGACGCCGTCCGCGCCGAAGCCACTCTCGGCGAGATCTGCGACGCCCTCCGCGCCGAGTGGGGCACCTACCGCGAGCCCGCCCGCTTCTGACCCCCCACCCACCCCTCCCGCGATCTTGCAGTTGGTGCCCCGGCGAAAGCCGCGAATGCCGCAGAGCGGGGTCCCAAAGTGCAAGATCGCGCAGGGGTGGGGGGAGGGCGGGGGGCGGGGCGGGGGGAGGGGTGGGGGGCGGGGTGAGAACTGCAACTGTCGCGGTCGCGGTTGATCTGAGATTGGCGGGGGGCGTGCGAGACTAGGTAACCATGAGCGACCCACGGATCACCTCGTCGATCTTCACCCGCGGCGCGGTCGACCTCAGCGCGCTGCGCAGCACACCGGCCCCCTCCCGTCCCACCACACCGGCCCAGTCCGGGCCGCCCACCGGTCTTCCGGGCGCTTCCGCCGACGGCGGAGTGGCCGTGATCGACGTGACCGAGGCAACCCTCCAGTCCGAGGTGCTCGAGCGGTCGCTGTCCCAGCCCGTGGTGGTCTTCTTCGGCGCGGCCGGATACCCGGAAAGCGACCAGTTCGCCCCGGTGCTGGAGCGGCTGGCGGCCGAGGGCGAAGGCGCGTGGGTGCTGGCTCGGATCGACGTCCAGGAGAACCCACGCATCGCCCAGATGTTTCAGATCCAGGCGGTGCCGACCGTCTACGCGGTCGTTGGCGGGCGGCCAGTCGACGCCTTCCCCGGCGTGGTGCCGGAGGCCCAGCTCCGCCAGTGGCTGCAGGCGGTCCTCAAGGCCGGTGGCGTCGCCGTCGCCGAGCCGGAGGACCCGCGCCTCGACGAGGCCGACGACGCGCTGATGAGCGGCGACCTGGACGCCGCCGAGCAGGCGTACCGGAAGATCCTGGCCGAAACCCCGTCGGACGCCGCGGCCGAGGCCGGTCTGGCCCAGGTGGGCCTCGCCCGTCGGGTCGGCGGCGCCGACCCGCAGGCCGCGCTCACCGCCGCCGAGAACGCCCCCGACGACGTCGAGGCCCAGCTCCTCGCCGCCGACATCGAGGTGCTCAGCGGCCTGGCCGAGCAGGCGTACAAGCGGCTGGTCGGGCTGGTCCGCCGGACCGCCGGCGACGACCGGGAGAAGGTACGCCAGCACCTGGTCTCGCTCTTCGCCATCGCCGGCCCGGACGACCCCGCGGTCGCCTCGGCCCGCCGGGCCCTGGCCAGCGCCCTGTTCTGAGTTCCTAGCACGCCAGCGCGGGCCGGCGATCCGGCCGGCCCGCCCGACCACCGAGGACGGGAGCCCATGATGCGCCGAATCGCCGTCCTCGACGCGCCGACCAACCTGGGGCTGCGCCCACCCACCGCCACCTCCGTCCCCGGCTGCGGCAAGGCCCCCGGCGCGCTGCGCGACCACGGCCTGCTCGCCCGGCTGCGCGCCCGCGACGCCGGCTGCCTCACCCCGGCCCGGTACGACCCGGGCGACTGGCGACCCGGCGACGGCGTCTGCCACGCCCGGGAGATCTCCGACTATTCACTGGCACTCGCGGACCGGATCGGCGCGATCATCGACCGGGGTGAGTTCCCGCTGGTCCTGGGCGGGGACTGCTCGGTGCTGCTCGGCTCCGCGCTGGCCATGCACCGGCTGGGCGAGGCGGTCGGCGGCCGGATCGGGCTGGTCTTCGTGGACGGCCACTCCGACTTCCGGCACCCCGGCAACGCCTCGTACGTCGGCGCGGCGGCGGGGGAGGACCTCGCCCTGGTCACCGGCCGGGGGCAGGCCGACCTGGCCGCCATCGAGGGACGCCGGCCGTACTTCCGGGACATCGACGTGGTGGTGCTCGGCATCCGCGCGCAGGACGAGTACCGGCTGGACCTCCAGGCGGCCGGGATCACCACCCGGCCGGTGCCGGCGCTGCGCGCCGAGGGGGCCGCCCGGACCGCCCAGTGGGCGCACGATCAGCTCGCCGACTGCGCCGGCTACTGGGTGCACATCGACGTGGACGTGCTCGACCCGGCGGTGATGCCGGCGGTGGACGCGCCCGACCCGGGCGGGATCGCCTTCGCCGAGCTGGAGATCCTGCTCGCCGGGCTGGTCGACACCCCGCACTGCCTCGGCGTGGAGCTGACCGTCTTCGACCCGGACTACGACCCGGACGGCTCGTACGCCGCCGAGATCGTCAACACCGTCGTCTCCGGGCTGGCGCCGGTCTCGGCGCCGGCCGCGATGCCACCACGGCTGCTGCCGGCCGCCCCGCCCGCGCCATCGCCCCGGGCGGGCAACGGCCGTCCCGGAGACCGGGTCGCACTGTCGCGTCCGGTGGCCGCCCCGGCCCCCGCCCTCGCGGTGGAAACCCCCGACCCCACGTCGACCCCGCCCGCGCTCGCGGACGGCGGCCCCGCGGGACCCGGCTCGCCGGACGGCGGGGCTACCGCTGACGGCGCCCCGGACCAGCCGACGGCGTCGGTTGCCGCGCTGCTGCGCCGGGCGCCGGGGACGGAGCCCGGCGGGGGAGCGCCATCCGGGCCAGCGTCCGCCAGCGGTCGGGCGCCGGCGGTGGCCGCCGCACCGGGCCTGCTGCGCCGGGTGCCGCCGCCGGACGACGCCGGCGCACCCGAGCCGGTCGGTCCGCTCGCCACCGCCGGGCCGGGCCGGTTGCGGCAGGCGGGGATCGCCGAGGACGAGGAGGCGCCGCCGGTCGGCGACCCCGGCCCGCGGTCACCCGGGGCCGACATCGCCTGAGCGGTCAGCGGGCGGCGAGGGCGCGCAGGAAGCGCTCGCTGATCGGCACCGCGCTGGCCGTGCTCGACCCGCCCTGCTCCACGAAGACCGCGAACGCGACGTCGCCCTGCCAGCCGACGAACCAGGCGTGGGTGTGCGCCGGGTTGTTGTCGTACTCGGCGGTGCCGGTCTTGCCGTACACCGGCTCGCCGGGCACGTCGACGAGGGCCTTGCCCGTGCCGGCGGTGACCACCGCACGCATCATCGTCTTCAGCGCCGCCACGGACTCCGCCTTGAGGGGCGGACCCGCCGGGGCGGGCTGCCCGGGCGCCGGGTCCAGCACCAGCTTCGGCTGCTCCCAGCGCCCCCGGGCCACGGCGGCCGTCGCGCCGGCCATGGCGAGCGGGCTGACCACCGTGGTGCCCTGGCCGATCGCCGCGGCGGCCTGCTCGGTGGCCGAGCCGTTGGCCGAGACCTTCCCGGGGAAGACGTCCGCGCCGAGGTCCCACTTCGCCTCCAGGCCGAGGGCCCGGCCGGTGGTGGCCAGCCCGTCCGGGCCGAGCTTCGGGGCCAGCGAGACGAACGCGGTGTTGCAGGACTTCGCGAAGTCGGTGCCGAACGGGACCGATCCCAGCTCGAAGTTGTCGGAGTTCTTGAACGGCCGGCCGTCCACCACGCGGTTCTTCGGGCAGGCGACCGTCGCCTCCGGGGTCACCGCACCCTGGTCCAGCAGGGCGAGCGCGCTGACCATCTTGAACGTCGAGCCCGGCGGCACCTGGGCGGTGAAGGCCAGGTTCTCCCCGGCCGGGCCGGGGCCGTTGGCGGCGGCCAGCACCGCGCCGTCGCTGATCCGGACCGCCACCAGGGCGGAGCGGCGCCGCTCCCCGCGCAGCGCCGCGTCGGCGGCGTTCTGGGTGGCCACGTCGAGGGTGGTCTTCAGCGGCTGGCCGGTCTTCGGCTCGCTGCGGAACACCTCGGCGGCGGTGGTCGTCCCCGTCTCGCCGGGCTTGGCGCGCTCGATGACCACGGTGAGCCCGGGTACGCCCCGCAGGCGGTCGTCGTACCGGCCCTGGAGGCCGCCGTGGCCGACCAGGTCGCCGGCCACGTACCGGTCGGGGTGTGCCTTCAGGTCGTCGGCCTGTGCCGGGTCGACCGAGCCGAGCAGGGCCCTGGCGAACTCCCGCGTCGGTGCCAGATTGAGCGTGTCGGTCGGGAACCTGGTGCCCGGCAGGTCGTAGATCCGGGGCTTGATCTGCCGGTACGCCTCCTCGCGTAGGGTCACCACCTCGACCAGGGCGGTCGGCTCCGCCTCGGCCAGGCGTTTCGGCAGATCGGACAGGTCGACCGGCGGCACGAGCGCGGGCCGGATCGCCTTGAACGCGGCGTCGAGCCGCCGAACCAGCCCCGGCACGTCGGTGACCTCGCTGGGCTGCAGGCCGACCCGGACCACCCGGCGGGGCGCGACGATCGGGGCGCCGGCGC
Organism: Micromonospora coerulea; assembly: GCF_016598485.1. GTDB lineage: Bacteria > Actinomycetota > Actinomycetes > Mycobacteriales > Micromonosporaceae > Micromonospora > Micromonospora coerulea. Next base: position 23,460 of record NZ_JAEMUW010000022.1, read on the forward strand.
CGTCCAGCACGCCGGCCCGGGGCGCGGCCTCGCGGCGCAGCGCCAGCCGGTCACCCTCCTCCAACTTCTCCTGGATCAGCGTCGGTTCCCAGATCACCTGCCACTGGTCGTCACCGCCGCGCTTGAGGCGCACCGGCCGGTCGTACGCCCAGCGGACCTGCCCCGGCAGCGTCCAGTCGACCGTCACCTGGGCGGTGGCGGTGTCCGCCGTGATCTTGGCGTCGCCCTTGCGCTTCAGCGCCGGCGGGCTGTCCACCAGCTCGCCCGAGAGCGCGCGGATCTCCTTCGTCACGTCGGCGGCCGGGACCCGGGCGCCGGTCGGCTCGATGAAGCCGACCGTGTGCAGGTCCCCGGAGCGCCAGCCGGCCAGGAACGCGTCGACGGCGCGCTCCGGCCCGTCCTCGGTCGAGCAGCCGGCCAGCGCCCCGGCGGCGAGCACGGTGGCGGTCACCGCAGCCATGATCGGCCGGAGCGGGGATCGGCGGCGGGCAACGGGGTAGGAGATGGGCATGAAGGTGTCCCTCCGGTGTGAAACTGTCCTGCACGGTAGTACGGACGGGCTTCTCCCACCGCCCCGCCACGGCCCCGACGTGCGGAAAGAGGCCATTGGCAGTGTGATGAACATCGCGAGCCGGGGTACTCCGCGACCGGCCGACCACGTACCCGCAACGGGTGAAAGGACAGAGTCCCGATCCGGACGTCCGGCCACTGGTCCGCCGACGAATGGGCAGAGCGGCAGGGCCTAGGCTGGGCGGCAGAGTGACCCACAACGCGGTGGGTCGAGGGGAGTGGCACCGATGGACCGGCGTCCGGCGATCAAACCGGGACCCGACCTCCGGCAGGCTGACACCGGCCGGGACGACAGCTTCGATTCGGCAACCGACGGGGATGGTTTGGGCCACCTCGATACAGGAGTTACCGGGATGACCGGTTCGAGTATCGACACGCTCTACGAGCTGGGCCTGCCGACGCAGGGGCTGGCCGACGACGCGGAGGACGCCGAGCTCGACGAACCGGTACCCAACGCGGAGCGCCTGGTGGCCCAGGCGGTGGCGCTGGCCGGTGACGACCACGACGCGGCGACCCTGGTCAGCCGCTTCTGGCGGTTCGCGCCGGACGAGGAGCTGATCGGCTTCACGGCCGAGGAGATGCTCGACGCGGCCCGGGCGCACCGGGACCTCGCCCAGCAGCGGGTGCCGGGTGAGCTGAAGTTGCGCATCCACGAGCCGGATGCGGACCAGCACCACACCGTCATCGAGATCGTCACCGACGACATGCCGTTCCTGGTCGACTCGGTGACCGCGCTGCTCAACTCGCACCACCTCGACGTGCACCTGCTGGTCCACCCCTTGGTGGTGGTTCGCCGGGAGCCGCTGGGCCGGCTGACCGAGGTGTCCGCCGACGTCGAGCCGGACGACGCGATCGCCGGTGACCTGGTCGAGAGCTGGATGCGGATCGAGATCGATCCGGTGCGCGACGCGGGCGAGCGGGAGAAGCTCCGCCGGGAGCTGCAGCGGGTGCTCACCGACGTGCGGGAGGCCGTGGAGGACTGGCCCAAGATGCGGCAGCGGGCCCTCGCGCTCGCCGACGAACTGGCCTCCGCCCGGACCTCGGACAACCGGCCGCCGGTGCCGGAGAAGGACATCACCGACTCGGTCGAGCTGCTGCGCTGGCTGGCGCACGACCACTTCACCTTCCTCGGGTATCGCGAGTACCGGCTGGTCGACACCGACGGCGCGGACGGCGGTCAGGCGCTGGAGGCGGTACTCGGCACCGGGCTGGGCATCCTGCGCTCCGACTCCCCGGAGGCCCGGTCGCTGTCCTCGATGACCCCCGAGGCGCACGAGAAGGTGCTGGAGAAGCGGCTGCTGATCATCACCAAGGCCAACTCGCGGGCCACCGTGCACCGCTCGGCCTACCTCGACTACATCGGCTTCAAGATCTTCAATGACGCGGGCGAGGTGGTCGGCGAGCGGCGTTTCCTGGGCCTGTTCTCCACCGCGGCGTACCGGACCAGCGTGCGCGAGCTGCCGGTGGTCCGCCGCAAGGTGGCCGAGGTGCTGGACCGCTCCGGGCTGAGCCAGCGCAGCCACTCCGGCAAGGACCTGCTCCAGATCCTGGAGACCTACCCGCGCGACGAGCTGTTCCAGATCAAGACCGACGACCTGTACCACGCGGTGATCGGCGTACTGCGGATGGCGGGCCGCCGGCAGCTGAGGGTCTTCCTGCGCCGGGACGCGTACGGGCGGTTCATCTCCTGCCTGATCTACCTGCCGCGGGACCGGTTCACCACCCAGAACCGGCTACGCATGCAGGACATCCTGCTCCGCGAGCTGAACGGCGTCGGGGTGGACTACACCACCCGGGTCACCGAGTCGATGCTCGCCCGGGTGCACTTCATCGTCCGGACCGACCCGACCAACCCGCCGGGCGAGATCGACGCCGACCTGCTCGCCGAGGAACTGGCCGACGCGACCCGGCTCTGGGACGACGACTACCGGCTGGTGCTGGAGCGCAAGCTCGGCGACGAACAGGCCAAGCATCTGTTCAGCCGGTACGCCGACGCGTTCCCGGAGGGCTACAAGGACGGGCACACGCCGTACGAGGCGATGAAGGACCTGGCCAAGCTGGAGCTGCTGGAGGAGCCCGGCCAGCTCGAGATGCACCTGTTCCGCAAGCAGATCGCGCCGCGGCCGGGCCGGCCGGGCGCGGACGTCGACGAGACCATGGACGTGCGGTTCAAGGTCTACCGGTACGGCGAGCCGATGATGCTCTCCGCCGTGCTGCCGGTGCTGCACTCGCTCGGCGTCCGGGTGGTCGACGAGCACCCGTACGAGGTGGACCGGGTCGACGGCCGGGTCTTCCTCTACGACTTCGGGCTACGGCTGCCCGAGGCGCATCAGGAGCTGGCCGAGGTCCGCCCGCACGTGGAGAACGCCTTCGCGGCGGCCTGGCGGGGCGAGGCCGAGGTGGACGGCTTCAACGAGCTGGTGCTCCGGGCCGGGCTCACCTGGCGGCAGGTGGTGGTGCTGCGGGCGTACGCGAAGTACCTGCGCCAGGCCGGCACCGTCTTCTCCCAGGACTACATGGAGCAGACCTTCATCGCGTACCCGAAGATCGCCGCCCTGCTGGTGGAGCTCTTCGAGGCCCGGTTCGCCCCGGGCGCGACCACCCTCGACGAGCGGCGGCAGCGCAGCGGCGAGCTGGTCACCGCGATCGCCGAGGCGCTGGACGACGTGTCCAGCCTCGACCAGGACCGCATCCTGCGGTCGTACCTGACGCTGATCCAGGCGACCCTGCGGACCAGCTTCTACCAGCGCCCGGTCGGCGGGCGGCCCAAGCCGTACGTGGCGTTCAAGCTGGACCCGCAGGCCATTCCGGACCTGCCGGCGCCGCGGCCGAAGTTCGAGATCTTCGTCTACTCGCCGCGCTTCGAGGGCGTGCACCTGCGGTTCGGGCCGGTGGCCCGGGGCGGGCTGCGCTGGTCCGACCGGCGGGAGGACTTCCGCACCGAGGTGCTGGGCCTGGTCAAGGCGCAGATGGTGAAGAACACCGTGATCGTGCCGGTGGGCGCCAAGGGCGGCTTCGTGCTCAAGCAGAAGCCGGGCGACCGGGACGAGGCGGTGATCTGCTACAAGGAGTTCATCTCGGCGCTGCTCGACGTCACCGACAACATCGTCAGTGGCGAGATCGTCCCGCCCGAGGACGTGGTCCGGCACGACGCCGACGACCCGTACCTGGTGGTGGCGGCGGACAAGGGCACCGCGACCTTCTCCGACATCGCCAATGAGATCTCCACCGCGCACCAGTTCTGGCTGGGCGACGCGTTCGCCTCCGGCGGCTCGGCCGGCTACGACCACAAGAAGATGGGCATCACCGCCCGCGGCGCCTGGGAGTCGGTGAAGCGGCACTTCCGGGAAATGGGGCACGACACCCAGACGTCTGACTTCACGGTGGTCGGCGTCGGCGACATGTCCGGCGACGTGTTCGGCAACGGGATGCTGCTGTCCGAGCACATCCGGCTGGTGGCCGCCTTCGACCACCGGCACATCTTCCTGGACCCGGATCCGGACGCCGCCACCTCGTACGCCGAGCGGAAGCGGCTGTTCGACCTGCCCCGGTCGTCCTGGGAGGACTACAACCGCGAGCTGATCTCGGCCGGCGGCGGGGTGTACCCGCGTACCGCCAAGTCGATCCCGGTCAGCGCGCAGGTGCGCGCGGTGCTCGGCCTGGACGACGACGTCACCCAGTTGTCGCCGCAGGAGCTGATGAAGGCGATCCTGACCGCGCCGGTGGACCTGTTCTGGAACGGCGGCATCGGCACCTACGTGAAGGCGTCCAGCCAGACCAACGCCGAGGTGGGCGACAAGTCCAACGACGCGATCCGGGTCAACGGCAAGGACCTGCGCTGCCGGGTCGTCGGCGAGGGCGGCAACCTGGGCTGCACCCAGCTCGGCCGGATCGAGTACGCCCTGACCGGCGGCCGGATCTACACCGACTTCATCGACAACGCGGCGGGGGTGGACACCTCGGACCACGAGGTGAACATCAAGATCCTGCTCAACACGGCGGTCGCCGACGGCGAGCTGACCATGGACGAGCGGGACGGGCTGCTCGCCGAGATGACCGACGAGGTCGCCGAGCTGGTGCTGCGGGACAACTACGACCAGGCCCGGGCCATCAACAACGCCCAGGCTCAGGCCGCCTCGCTGCTCCCGGTGCACCGCCGCATGATCAATGAGCTGGAGCGGTCGGGTCAGCTCGACCGCGCGCTGGAGGCGCTCCCGCCGGACGAGGAGCTGGCGGTCCGGACCGAGTCCGGGCTGACCGCGCCGGAGTTCGCGGTGCTGCTGGCGTACGTCAAGATCGTGTTGGAGCGCGAGATCGTGGCCGACGGGCTGGCCGACGAGGAGTGGACGACCGACGTCCTGGTCAACTACTTCCCCACGCCCCTGCGGGAGCGGTTCACCGACCGGATGGGCCGGCACCGGCTGCGCCGGGACATCGTCACCACCGTGCTGGTCAACGAGGCGATCAACCGGGGCGGCATCTCGTCCGTCTTCCGGGTCGTCGAGGAGACCGCCGCGTCGGCGGCCGACGTGATCCGGGCGTACGTGGTGGTCCGCGAGGTGTTCGGACTGCGGGACCTCTGGGACGCGGTGGAGGCGCTGGACAACAAGGTCTCGCCCGAGCTGCAGACCAGCGTCTACCTGGACACCCGCCGGCTGCTCGACCGGGCGGTGCGCTGGCTGGTCACCAACCGGCGCTCGCCGATCGACGTGCCGGCGGAGATCGCCCGGCTGCGGGACGGCGTGGCCCGGCTGCTGCCCGGCCTGGAGAACCTCTTCTACGGCAGCGAGCGGGACGCCATCGCGGCGCACATCGACTCGCTGACCTCGCGGGGACTGCCGCGCGACCTGGCCGAGCAGGCCACCCGGCTGATGTACAGCTTCGGTCTGCTCGACGTGGTGGAGACCGCCCGGTCGACCGGCCGGGACGTGGGCGAGGTGGCCTCGATCTACTTCGTCCTGTCCGACCGGTTCCGGGTGGACGCCCTGCTGTCGAAGATCTCCCTGCTGCCGCGGGAGGACCGCTGGCAGACGCTGGCCCGGATGGCGCTGCGCTACGACCTGTACGCCGCGCTGGCCGCGCTCACCGCGGAGGTCCTCGGGTCCACCCCGGACAACCTCCCGCCGCACGAGCGGGTGCTCCAGTGGGAGCAGGCGAACGCCACCTCCATCCACCGGGCGCATCGGGCGATGGGGGAGTTCGACGAGTCCCGGGCGGATCTGTCCGCGCTGTCGGTGCTGCTGCGGCAGATCCGGACCCTGGTGCGGACCTCGGCCGCGGCCTGACCCGGACGCCCACGCGGGCGCGGCCCGGCGGTCGGTGATCCGACCGCCGGGCCGCGCTCTGGTTTCAGCGTCACGCCGCCATGGTGGCGAAGGCGATGATGTTGTTCAGGTAGCTGCCGGCGCTGGAGTCGAAGACGCCGCCGCAGGTCACCACCCGCAGGCTCGGCTTGTCACTGGGCCCGTAGACCAGCTCCGTGGGGAACGCCGACTTCGGGTACGACTTCACCTCGTTGACCGTGAAGGTGGCCTGCGAGCCGTCCTCCCGGGCGACCGTGATGGTGTCCCCCGACCGGAGCGAGCCGAGGTTGAAGAAGACGGCCGGCCCGAGCTTGGCCGAGTCGACGTGGCCGACGATGACCGCGTTGCCGACCTCACCGGGGCTGGCGCCGGGCGAGTACCAGCCGGCCCGCTGGGCCTGGTCCAGCGGGGGCACCTGGACCGTGCCGTCGGGGTTGGTGCCGAGCGACATGATCTCGGCGTTCACCCCGATCCGCGGGATCGAGATGGTCGTCGGGTTCGACCGGCCCAGGCCGACGGGGGCGATGTCCGGGTGCGGCGCGGCCGTTCCCTCCTCGGCGGCGGACGGCTGGTCGGCGGACTGGGTCCCGTCGACGGCGGCGGGGGCGGTCGTGGTCGGGCCGCCCGGCCCGGCCTGGGCCAGCGGCTGGGGCGGGCGGGGCGGCGGCACGGTCCGCACGGACGCCCCGATCATGCCGGCGCCCACCATGGCGAGGAGGACGACGACGGCCGTGCCGGCGGCGCGCCACGGTCTCCCGTGACGGCCGCCGGCCGGTGTCGCCGTCGTGTCAGCCGAGGTCATTGGCCCGACGCCGACGCAGCAGGACCATGCCACCCAGGGCGGCGGCGCCGATCACGCCCACCCCGCTGGCGGCCATGCCGCGGTCGAGGCTGGTGGTGGTCATGCCACCGTCACCCCCGTCGACGTGGCCACGCGGCGTGCAGTGGTCCCGGTCGTCGTGGTCCCGACGGTCCTGGTCCTTGTTGTCCCAGTCCCTGTGGTCGCGGTCCTTGCCGTCGTGGTCCTTGTTGTCCCAGTCCTTGTGGTCGCGGTCCTTGCCGTCGTGGTCCTTGTTGTCTCGGTCCTCGTCCTTGCCGTCGTCGTGCTTGTTGTTCTCGTCCTTGCGGTCCTCGTCCTTGCGGTCGCGGTCCTTGCCGTCGTCGTGCTTGTTGTCCCAGTCCTTGCGGTCCTCGTCCTTGCCGTCGCGGTCCTTGCCGTCGTGGTCCTTGTTGTCTCGGTTGTTGCGGTCCTCGTTCGACTGGTCGTCGGCCATGCCCCCCTGGCCGCCCGACTGCCAGGTCTCGTCGTGCTTGTTGTTCTCGTCCTTGCGGTCCTCGTCCTTGCGGTCGCGGTCCTTGCCGTCGTGGTCCTTGTTGTCCCAGTCCTTGCGGTCCTCGTCCTTGCGGTCGCGGTCCTTGTTGTCCCAGTCCTTGCGGTCCCAGTCCTTGTGGTCCCAGTCCCCGTGGTGGTCCCCAGAGCAGAACTCAGAAAGACTGACCTGCGGCTTGGCCACGACGTTGCCCGTGTACGCCTGTCCGGCCGCGTACGCCGCCCCGGGCGAGAACAGCAGCAGGGACGCGCCGCCGAGAGCGGCACCCGCAACGACCTTCCCGAGCATCTTCTTTCCCATGACCTGCGTCACTCCATCCCTGTTTGTCCTGAGCCCGACGACAGTCGAGCTACGACCGACGTTAGACCGTTTCGTGACTTATCCGGGGAAAGATTCGTGTTCTAGAGTTTACTGACGGTACGGGGCATACGAGTGCTAAGAGGCTTATGCTGAGGTTACGGACGCGGGGCGGCCTTCCGTGCCGCGCGGGCGGCTGCGGCCTCACTGGGTGCGGAGGTTCCTCAATCCGCCGGGCCCTGTCCCGCTCGGTCGAACTGCGGCGATCCGCCCCCGCCGTGCCGCCCCGTCCCCGCAGGGTGGTTCGCCCCTTACGGTTACGGCGATCCCGGCATCGAATGATTGCTATGAAAGCGCTCCCATTCAGCGTGAGCGTCCTGGTCGCGGGCGGGCTGGTGACCTTCCCTGGCCAAGCTGGGCGCGATCGGCAACGTCTACAACTGCATCGACGCCGCGCACCGCGGCTGGATCGGCTGGGACAGCAACTTCGGCCCGACCGCCAACCAGCTCCTCGCTGCGGCCACCGCCGCCGGCAGCACGTGCACAACGTGCCGGGCTTCATCACCAGCACGGCGAACTACGCGGCGCTCAAGGAGCCGTACTTCAAGATCACTGATGCGGTGAACGGCCAGACTGTGCGGCAGTCCAAGGGGGATCGACTGGAACCAATACTTCGGCGAGGTCTCGTTCGCCCAGACGTTCCGCAACAGGCTGGTCTCGGGGAGCCGGGCGTCGCCGCGTACGTCTGGGTGAAGCCGAGTCGGACGGCTCCCTCATCCCGAACGACGAGGGCAACGGCTTCGACCGGATGTGCGACCCCACCTACACCGGCAACGCGCGCAACGGCAACGGCCTGAGCGGCGCGCTGCCGAACGCGCCGATTTCGGCGCCTGGTTCTCCGCGCAGTTCCAGGAGCTCATGCGCAACGGCTACCCGCCGCTGTCCTGAGGCCGGCCAACCCGCCGCGGCGGGAGTGCGCCACCGCCGCGGCAGGTTGCCTCGGGCCCCTGATCCCACCGGGCACCGGGTCGGACCAGGGGTCCCGCAGCCCGCCCCGCCCCGCTCCGTCGCCCCGGCGACGTGCTCAGGGCACCGTCCGCTCGATCGCGGCCCGGCCGAACTCGGCCAGGTCCCGGCGGGCCCGCTCGATGTTCTCCGGCGTGAGGTCCTGGCCCCGCGCCATCACCAGATCCTCCGGCTCCCACGGCTGCTCGGCGCCGGTACGGATGTTGTCGCCACCCGCGCCGGTGCCGGTCCCGGTCGCCCCGGTGCCGGCCGCGTACGGGTCGCCGAGGATGTCCGGGGAGCCGGTGTCGGGCACCGCGCCCTCGGGCTCGGTGAAGACGGGAGTGTCCCGGTCGGTGCCGCCACCGGTCCGCAACTGCGGCACGGTGCTGTCGTCGTCCACCGCGGCAGCCACCTCGGGGCTCTCCTCCAGCGGTCGGTCACGATCGGTCATGCTGCTGCCCTCCTGTCCCCAGACGCGTTCCCTCGTCTCGCGTACCCCGTGCGGACCGGGCCATGCCGGGCAGGTCAGACCTCCCGGGCCTGCGCGGCGGTCGGCCGCTCGACCGGGCCCGGCCACCGTCAGCGGAGCATCGGCAGGCCGATGGGAAGCGACGGAGCCCCGACCGTTCACCGGCCGGGGCTCCGCGAACCGGGTCAGCGACCGAGGACGCGGTCCAGGAAGTCCCGGTAGCCGCGTACGGCGATCCGAAGCTGCTCGGTGTCGGCCGAGCCGGCGTCCTGCCAGCCGCCCAGCTTGCTCTTCTGCGCGCCCAGCGCGGCGGAGAGCGCCTCGATCGCCTCCTCGACCAGGGACTGCGCCTCGCCGACCGCGGCCCGTGGGTCGTCCACGAAGCGGAGCTGGACGTCGCGCCAGCGGTCCCGGAAGCCCTGGGCGGTCGCCGGCTCGAACAGCGTGGCGGCGTCCGCGGGCACCGCGCCCGGGGTCGGCCGCGCCGCCCCGGCCAGGCCCGCGGCGGCGCCGACCCCCCCGGCCCCGGCCGCCGCGGTGCTGGTGTCCGGGTCCACCATCGCCGGCTCGGCGCTGCCGTAGCCGGCGGCCCCGGCGGCCGGCGCGTCGTCGCCCCGGTCGCCGGGCTGCCCGGCGGCCCACCGATCGGGGTCGTGCAGCCGGTCGCCGGCCGTCGGGTCGGCCCGCTCGTCGTCGAACGCATCGGTGCGGCCGGGAGCGCCGTCACCCGGTCGGGCGGTGTCCTCCAGGCGGGGATCACGTTCGTCCTCCGGGCGTCCGCTGGCCAGCGCGGAGGCGGCCACCGCACCGCCCACGGTGGTCGCGCCGAAGGTGGTCGGCAGCGGTCCCGGCTCGTGGAACTCGGGCCGGGCGTCCCGGTCCCCGTCCGCCGCCTCGGCGTTTCGGACGTCGTACGGGCGGGTGTCGTCCGGGTCGGCGGCGTCCCGCCGGGCGTCGGCACCCTCGCCGGCGACCGCCGGGTCGTCGAAGGTGCCCCGGTCGTCCAGCGCGTCCTCGGGTACGTCGGCCCGGCCGGTCCGGTCGTGGCGGGAGCCGTCGCCGTCGGGGAGGTCGTTCGGCGGTGGCACCGAAACCGGCGCCGACCGGACGGACTCGGGGTGCTCGTTCACCTGCTGCTCTTCCTGGCGCATCGCGGCAGCCTCCTCAGCGGCTCGTGGCGTCGTGCGGGTGGTCGGGGCGGCGCTGCTCCGGCGGCTGGTGGCCGACCGGGTCCGCACCGAGCAGATCGGCGAACAGGGCCCGGTAGTGCACGACCGCCTGGCGGAGCTCCTCGGTGCTGGCCTCGCCGCGCTCGTTGCGCAGCCGGATCTCGTGGGCGTCCCGGTAGTGGGTCAGGGTGCGGGCGTGCTCGACGGAGAGCCGGGCGATCTGGTCGGAAAAGTCCCCGGTGGGGTACCCACGCTCGGCGATCAGCCGGCTGACCAGTTCGTCGGCGTCACCGACGGTCTCGGCGGGGGAGTCGACGAAACGGACCTGAAGTTCCTCCCAGGCGGCGGCGTACCGGTCCCGGGACTCGGGGGCGAGCGGGGTGAGTTCGAGTTCGGCGTGCTGGCGTTCGCGCTCCCGCAGCTCCCGCTCGGCGGCGCTGCGACTGTCCCGTTCGGCGACGACCCGGTCGTACTCGGGGCCGAAGCGCTGCTTGAGTGAGCGGCGGCGGCTCGCCACCACGGCGACCGCGGCCAGCGCCGCGAGCACCAGCACGACGATGACTATGACGACTACCTGCGTGGGCGACATGGCTCCTCCTTCGCCGCTGGTATTCCCTCCGCCCACTGATCGCCAATCCCGATCGCGCGTACTTTCCTGGTCGATCTCGGTCCGTAATCCCGGATGGGGCATGGCGGCGCCCACACGACCCACCGCGAAAACTTGACTCATCCCAGAAAACGAGCTGGTTGGGGTGATGCCGGTCGAGTGCGACGCCGAACGCCTGCGGGGCGGCCGGGCTGCGCGTGACGCGCTGGACGACACCAGGATCTGGCCGGAGGAGGACTTTCCCTACCTGCCGGTCGGCATGATGACGCTGAACCGCAACATCATCACCCCACCCGCACATCAACTTCGGACCGTCCGCTGTGTCCGGACTGGCCGGAGGCCGACGAGTCCTACCGGGAGCACATCCAGGAGACGATGGTTCGGCACTTCAGCCAGTGCGACGAGCAGTACGGCCGCCGGGTCGCCGAGGGCCTCGTCAGCTCGGTCAACGCCTGATCCCGTACCCCGCCACGAGCGCCCCGACGGTCCCTTCGGCGGGGCGCTCGCGCGTAATGGTGTCCACAGCGGAACATCCCGGACCGTAGTGACCAGCGAGACGGCCGGTAGTGCATCGGCCCGGGATTACGTATTCTGCCCAAGGTGCCCGAGCCGGGGCCCGGCGCCATGGCCGGGACGTTGTCCGGCCGGTGCCGGCGCCACCCCTGCCACACCTTTCGGGCGAGGTCTGATTGAACACCCGCGACTGGCCGATCCGCGCCAAGCTGACCGCGCTGGTCATCGGCCCGGTGACCGCGCTGCTGGCGCTCTGGATCTTCGCCACCACGCTGACCTTCGGCCCCGCCCTCGACCTGCTTGCCGCCCGAACCCTGCTCTACGACCTCGGCCGCCCCGGCGAGGCCGTCGTCGCCGAGCTGCAACGGGAACGGCGGCTCTCGGTCGTCCAGCTCGCCGGGGACACCACCCGGCCGACCCTGGCCGAGCAGCGGGCCCGCACCGACCGGGCCGTAGCCGAGCTCCGCCGCCGGGTCGCCGGGGACGACCTGCGCGACGCCGCCGACGACCTGCTCGACACCCGCCTCGACCAGCTGGTCGCCGCGCTGGACGCGCTCCCCGCCGGCCGCGGCTTCATCGACGGCCGGCAGGTGGACCGGTCCGGCGCCGTCGGCCTCTACAGCGGGATGATCTCCTCGGCCTTCCAGGCGTTTTCCGCGATGGCCAACCTTCCCGACGTCGAACTCAACCGGGAGGCGCTGGCGCTCACCGCGCTCGGCCGCTCCCGGGAGCTGCTCGGGCAGGCCGACGCGCTGCTGGCCGGCGCGGTGACCGCCGGCCGGTTCGCCGAGGGCGAGCACGACCAGGTCGTGCAGACCATCAACAACCAGCGGTTTCTGGCCGAAACCGCGGTGGCCGACCTGCCGCCGCCGGAACGGGCGGCGTACCAGCGGCTGACCGAGGGGGAGGCCTTCGTCCGGCTGCGCGCGCTCCAGGACACCCTGGTCCGCGCCGACGGCCTGCCGGCCGGTCTCGACCTGCGCGCCTGGGAGAGCAGCCAGGCCGCGGTCCAGCAGGGGCTGCGGGAGTTCGAGCTGAGCGGGGCCGACGGACTGGCCGAACGCTCGGTGCCGATGGCGGTGCGGATCCTCGTCCGGCTCGCCGCCGCCGGGGTGCTCGGCCTGCTCGCCGTCGTGGTCTGCGTGCTGGTGGCGCTCCGGGTCGGCCGGTCGCTGGCCGGGCGGCTGACCAACGTCCGGACCGCCGCCCTGGAGATGGCCGAGCACCGGCTGCCCGACGTGGTCGCCCGGCTGCGCCGGGGCGAGGAGGTCGACGTCGCCCGGGAGGCACCCGAGCTGGACCACGGCGCGGACGAGATCGGCCAGGTGGGGCGCGCCTTCAACGAGGTACGGCGGACCGCCGTTCAGGCCGCCGTCGACGAGGTCACCCTGCGCCGCGGCCTCAACGAGGTCTTCCTCAACATCGCCCGGCGCGGGCAGAGCCTGGTGCACCGGCAGCTCGCGCTGCTGGATCGGCTGGAGCGGCGCACCGAGGACCCGGACGAGCTGGCCGGCCTCTTCCAGGTCGACCACCTCGCCACCCGACTCCGGCGGCACGCCGAGGACCTGGTCATCCTCGCCGGCGCGGCGCCGGGCCGGGGCTGGCGCAACCCGGTCGCCGCGGTCGACGTGATCCGCGGCGCGATCTCCGAGGTCGAGGCGTACCACCGGGTCGACGTGGGCGTGGTGCAGCCGGCCGGCGTGCTGGGCCGGGCCGTCGGCGACGTGATCCACCTCCTTGCCGAGCTGGTCGAGAACGCCACCGTGTTCTCCCCGCCCGGCACCCGGGTCGACGTCTCGGGCCAGGCCGTGCCGAACGGGTACGCCGTCGAGATCACCGACCGGGGGCTCGGCATGTCAGCAAAGGCGCTGGCGGACGCCAACCGCCGGCTGGCCCGGGCGCCGGAGTTCGACCTGGCCGACAGCGCCCGGCTGGGCCACTTCGTGGTGGCCCGGCTGGCCGCTCGGCACGGCGTACGGGTGCAGCTGCGACCGGCCACCCCGACCGGGACCACCGCCGTCGTGCTGATCCCCGCCGACCTGATCACCGACGAGCCGCCGGTGGGGCCGACCGCCCCGGCGGGCGGGGCGACGGGCGACGACCGCCGGATGGCAAAGGTGACCCGGCTCAACGCGCTGCCCCGGCCGCGGGCCACCCGGCCAGGGCGGGAACGGCCCGAGTCGACCACCCCGGTGGTCCCCTTCGCCGCCGGCCGCGGCTCATCGGTCGAGGCCGCCCCGGACGGCGACGGCCTGCCCCGCCGGGTCCGCCGGCGCGGATCGGTGGCGCGACCCCGGCCCCCGGTCGCCGACGCCCCGGCCCACCGGCCACCCGAGGAGGTCCGGCGGACGATGTCGGCGCTCCAGGCCGGCACCGCGCGCGGTCGTCGGGACGGGGCACGGGCGGCCGGCACCTCGTCGGCGCCGGCCGCGGACGCCGCCCCGGTGACCGAGCCCGCCCCGCCGGCTCCGGAACCCCTGACCGCAACTGAGAGGGACGCCTAGTGGTGCACACGACGAGGCAGAACGTCGATCTCGACTGGTTGCTCGATGACCTGGTGGAGCGGGTGCCAGCCGCCCGCCAGGCGGTGGTGCTGTCGGCGGACGGGCTCCTGCTCGGCGCGTCCGCCGAGCTGAGCCGCACCGACGCGGAGCACCTTTGCGCGCTGGCCTCCGGCTTCTCCAGCCTCGCCAAGGGGGCCACCCGGCACCTGGCCGGCGGCGCGGTCCGCCAGACCGTCGTGGAGATGGAGGCCGCCTACCTCTTCGTCACCGCCGCCGGACAGGGTGCCTGCCTGGCGGTGGTCAGCGACGCCGACGCCGACATCGGCCTGGTGGCGTACGAGATGGCGATGCTGGTCATCCGGGTCGGCGAGAACCTGAGCGCCCCGGCCCGAACGGCGTCGGGAGCCGCCGATGCGGGCTGAATCGCCGGGGCCGCAGCACGAGTGGCTGGACGCCGCCGCCGGCCCGGTCGTCCGCCCGTACACCCTCACCGGCGGCCGGGTCCGGCCGGCCGTCGACGGCTTCGACCTGGTCGCCTTCGTGCTGGCCGCGCCGGCGGCGGACGCCAGCGGTCAGCCCGGGCTCCAGCCGGAGCACCGGCAGTTGGTGGAACTGGCCCGGCGGCCGGTCGCGGTCGCCGACCTCGCCGCGGACCTCGACCTCGCCGTCGGCGTGGTCCGGGTGCTGCTCGGCGACCTCCTCGCCCGTGGGCTGGTCGCGGTGCACCAACCGCCGACCGCCGCACACCTGCCCGACGACAACATCCTCAAGGCGGTGGTCAATGGACTCCGTGCGCTCTGACCGGGAGGGGTCCGGTCAGCGGGTCCCCCTGGCCCTGAAGATCCTCATCGCGGGCGGTTTCGGGGCCGGCAAGACGACGCTGGTGAGCGCGTTGAGCGAGGTCCGGCCGTTGCAGACCGAGGAGATCCTGACCGGGGCCGGGGTCGGCACCGACGACCTCTCCGGCGTGGAGCAGAAGTCGACCACGACGGTGGCGATGGACTTCGGCCGGATCACCATCAACGACGATCTCCAGGTCTACCTCTTCGGCACCCCCGGGCAGGACCGGTTCTGGTTTCTCTGGGACGAGCTGGCCTTCGGGGCGCTCGGCGCGGTGGTGCTGGCGGACACCCGTCGGCTGGCGGACTGCTTCCCCTCGATCGACTACTTCGAGCAGCGCGGCATCCCCTTCGTGGTGGGGGTGAACTGCTTCGACGGGGCGCGCCGGTTCGGCCTGGAGTCGGTGCGCGACGCGCTCGACCTGGACCCGGGCGTGCCCCTGGTGCTCTGCGACGCCCGGGACCGGCAGTCCGCGAAGTTGGTGCTGATCTCGCTGGTCGAGCACGTCGCCCGGCAGCGTGGCGAGCCGGTGCCGGTGGCCTGACCGCCGACCGCACGCCGGATCCGCCCCGGAAAAGACGGCTGAACCGCCGGCTTCCGGGGAAGCCTCTGGTTGGATCAACGGAGGAATCGGCGGAAGGTGGGTCCGGTGACCGCGCAGGCAGCGATCGTCCACATCGGTGGCTACACGGCGGAGAGCGGTGGGCGGGCCGCCGGAATCGTCGCCGCGCGACGCGACCCGACGTCCGGGGAGCTCACCCCGCTGGGCACGGCCGCCGTTACCCCGTCGCCGTCGTTCCTGGTCCGGCATCCGGCGCTGCCCGTGCTGTACGCCGTCAACGAGCTGCCGGAGGGGCAGGTCAGCGCGTTCCGGGCCGCCCCGGACGGTGACCTGAGCCCGCTCGGTGTCCGGTCGACCGGGGGCGCCGAACCCTGCCACCTGGCGGTCGCCCCGGACGGGCGGTACCTCTTCGTGGCCAACTACGGCGGTGGCAGCGTCGCGGTCTTCCCACTGGACGCCGACGGCGTGCCGGGGGAGCGCAGCGACCTGGTCCACCACGAGGGGCGCGGGCCGGACCCGGACCGGCAGGCGGGGGCCCACTGCCACATGGTCTCGCCCGACCCGGGCGCCGGGCCGCTGCTCGCCGTCGACCTGGGCACCGACTCGGTCTACCGGTACGACCTCGACGCCGCCTCGGGGCGGCTGGTGCCGCGGGCTCCCCGGGTCCGTACGCCGGCCGGGACCGGGCCCCGGCACCTGGCCCGGCACCCGGACGGGCGGCGCTGCTGGCTGGTCGGCGAGCTGGACGGCACGGTCACCGCCTACGACGTCGCCGCCGACGGTGCGCTGCACCAGCGCGAGCGGGTGGAGGCCAGCGGGCGGGCCGGGCACGTACAGCCCTCCGAGATCGCCGTGGGGCCGGACGGCCGCTTCCTCTACGTCGGCAACCGGGGGGTCGGCACGGTCGCGGTGTTCGCGGTAGCGGACGGGACGCCCCGGCTGGTGGCCGAGGTCGACACGGGCGGGGAGTGGCCCCGGCACTTCGCGCTGACCGGCGCGCACCTCTACCTGGCCGACGAACGGGCCGACATGATCAGGATCTTCCGGGTCGACCCGGACACGGGGGTGCCGACGGCGGTGGGCGAGCCGGTCCCGCTGGCCAGTCCGACCTGTGTCTGTCCGTAGTCGGCTGGTCGCACGGGCGGCCCGACCGACCGTCCCGAGTGGATCACTGCCACGCCGGATGACTGACCACTCACTCAGTGTCACGATTATGCGATCAACTGTTTCTCCTGCGTAACTTTCAACCGAACGGTTGTGGCAGTAACCCCACGAGATACGCAAGATGGTCACCGTGTCTGGCCGCCATCGCATGCGTACAAGCCTTCGTGGGGCAGGTGCCGCCGCGGCGGCCACCCTGCTCGTCGTCGTCGCCGGCTCCTGGTTCGGTTACCAGCAGCTCGCGGGGCCGTCCTGCTCGGGGCGGATCCAACTGTCCGTCGCGGCCGCTCCGGAGATCGCCCCCGCCGTCAAGGGGGCGGCCGACCAGTGGGTCGCGGACGGGGCGGCGGTCGGGGGCACCTGCATCGCGGTGAACGTCGCCTCCTCCGAGCCGGTCGACGTGGCCGCCGCCGTGGCGAGCAAGCACGGCGCGACGCTGGCCGGCGTCGGGCAGGCCAGCGGCACGGCGGTGACCCCCGACGTCTGGGTGCCGGACTCCTCCACCTGGCTGCTGCGGCTCAAGAACGGCGGTGCCACCGCCTTCGCCCCGGCCAACGGCGCCTCGATCGCCCGCAGCCCGGTGGTGGTCGCCATGCCGGAGCCGGTGGCCTCCCGGGTCGGCTGGCCGGACGCAAAGCTCACCTGGACGGCGCTGCTGGAGAAGGTCACCGCTGGCAAGTCGCCACTGAAGGCCGGCATCGTGGAGCCGACCCAGGACGCGGCCGGCCTCTCCGGCCTGCTCTCGCTGGCCGCCGCCGCCAGCTCCACCGGCAGCTCGACGGAGGCGGCGCAGGAGGCGATGATCGGCGCCCTGCGGGCACTGGCCACCAACCGGTCGTCGATCAGGCAGGACCTCCTCGCGCGCTTCCCGCGCTCGTCGGACCCGACCGCCATCGCGAACGGGCTGGGCGCCGCGGCGCTGTCCGAAGAGGACGTCATCGCGTACAACCAGACCAAGCCGCCGATCCCGCTGGCCGCCCTCTACCTGGACCCGTCCCCGATGCCGCTGGACTACCCGTTCGCGGTGCTGCCCGGCATCGAGCCGGCCAAGGCGTCGGCCGCGAAGGTGCTCTTCGAGCTGCTGACCACCCCGGGCTTCCGCAACCGGCTGGCCACGCAGGCGCTGCGCTCGCCGGACGGCAACTGGGGTGACGGGTTCAAGGCGCCGCAGGGCGCGCCGAGCCCGGCGGGCGGCGGGGCCAAGGTCCCCTCGACCGGTCAGGGGGGGGTCGCTGGCCTGGACCCGGCCGCCATCGCGAAGGCCACCACCACCTGGTCGGTCGCCACCCAGTCGGGCCGGATGCTCGCCGTCATCGACGTCTCCGGATCGATGAAGGCGAAGGTGCCCAGCGCCAGGGGCGCCACCCGGGAGCAGGTCACCGTGGAGGCCGCGAGCCAGGGTCTGAACCTCTTCGACGACTCCTGGGCGATCGGGCTGTGGACGTTCTCCACCGAGCTGGTCGGTACGCAGGACTGGCGCCCGGTGGTCCCGATAAGGCCGTTGTCGAGCAACCGGGGCGCGCTGCAGCGGGGGCTGGCCGGCATCAAGCCGTCGAGCGGCGACACCGGCCTCTTCGACACCATCCTGGCCGCCTACCAGGAGGTCCAGAAGGAGTGGGAGCCGGGCAAGGTCAACTCCGTGGTCCTCTTCACCGACGGTACGAACGACGACAAGCACGGCCTTACCCAGGCGAAGCTGCTCGCCGAGCTGCAGAAGGTCAAGGACGAGGAACAGCCGGTGCAGGTGATCATCATCGGGATCGGCAACGACGTCGACCGGAAGGAGCTGAAGTCGATCACCGAGGTCACCGGAGGCTCCCCCTTCGTCACCGCCGACCCGACCAAGATCGGCGAGATCTTCCTGCAGGCGATCGCGCTGCGGCCGCCCGCGCCCCGCTGATCTGTCACTCAGCGACAGCGTTCCGCCGTACCGGAGAACCGGTGCGGCGGAACGCTTCCCGGCCCACGCGGGCCAGGAAAAACTGACGGCAATACGTCCGAAGCAATCGGCGTACATAATTTTCCAGGCAAGATGTCGAAGTGCTCCGACCGCCGCTGGTCCCGATCGGGACCGTCCGGTCGGGGCCGTCCTGAGCGTATTGGGGAGGGCCGGTGACCTCGGCGACACTGTTGACCCCCGCCAGGACCCCGTCGGGGCCGAGGGGCGACCGCCCCGGGCCGGCGGCGCGTGCCGACGAGCGGGCCTACATCCGGCTGCTGGCGGTGCTGGACACCGGCGTCCTCGCGGTGGCCATCCTCGTCGGGTACGTCGCCCGCTTCGGTGACGAGGAGCCGAGCGGTTCGGAGATCCCGTACGTCCTGGTCGCCCCCGGCCTGCTGCTGGCCTGGCTGATCTCGCTGCGGGCGCTGCGCTGCTATGACGACCGGGTGCTCGGCTACGGTGCCGACGAGTACCGGCGGGTCAGCTCGGCCAGCCTGCGGCTCGCCGGTGGCATCGCCATCGCCGGCTACATCGCCGACGTCGGCGTCTCCCGCGGTTTCCTGGCGATCTCCTTCGCGGTCGGCACGGTCGGGCTCGAGGTGGCCCGCTTCGCCGCCCGCAAGCGGCTGCACCGCGCCCGGGACCGCGGCGCCGGTTGGTCCCGCAAGGTGCTGGTGGTCGGCGACACCGCGCACGTGCTGGAGCTGGTGCACACGCTGCGCCGCGAGCCGTACGCCGGCTATCAGGTGGTCGGTGCGTGCATACCCGACGCGCTGCTCGCCCCGGTGCCGCAGCGGCTGGGTGACGTGCCGGTGGTCGGTTCGTTCCGCGGCATCCCCGAGGCGGCCACCGCCATCGGGGCGGACACCGTGGCGGTCACCGCCTCCGGCGAACTCACCGCGACCCGGCTGCGTCGGCTCGGCTGGCAGCTCGAGGGGACCGGGGTGGACCTGGTCGTCGCTCCCGCGCTGACCGACGTCGCCGGCCCACGCATCCACACCCGTCCGGTCGCCGGCCTGCCGCTGATCCACGTCGAGGCGCCCGAGTTCCGCGGCGCCCGCAAGCTGGTCAAGGGCTTCGTCGACCGGTCCCTGTCGTTCGTCGCGCTGACCCTGCTGCTGCCGCTGCTGGTGGTCATCGCCCTCGCCATCAAGCTGGACAGCCGGGGGCCGGTGCTGTTCCGCCAGACCCGGGTCGGTCAGGGCGGCGAGGAGTTCGGCGTCTTCAAGTTCCGCACGATGGTGGTCAACGCCGACGCCCTGCTCGCCGAGCTGGCCGCGCGGAACGAGACCGACGGCCTGATGTTCAAGATGCGCGACGACCCCCGGGTCACCCGGATCGGCCGGCTGCTGCGCAAGTGGTCCCTGGACGAGCTGCCGCAGCTGGTGAACGTGCTGCTCGGCCAGATGAGCCTGGTCGGCCCGCGCCCGCCGCTCCCCTCCGAGGTGGCCCGGTACGACGGCGACGTGGCCCGGCGACTGCTGGTGAAGCCCGGCATGACCGGTCTCTGGCAGGTCAGCGGCCGGTCCGACCTGAGCTGGGAGGACGGCATCCGGCTCGACCTCTACTACGTAGAGAACTGGTCGCTCGCCGCCGACCTGACCATCCTGTGGAAGACCTTCGGCGCGGTGCTCAACAGCCGCGGCGCGTACTGAGCCGCCGGCCCCCGCGGGTGGTGCGCCGCGGGGCCGGCGGCCCGGTCAGGGCTGCGGCCCCAGCCAGTCGAGGCAGACCACCACGGCGTCGTCGACCAGGTCGCCGGCGACGAACGCCCGCAGGTCACCGATGAGGGAGCGGACCGCGTCCAGCGGCTCCATCGGCCCGGTACGCCGCAGGAAGCGGTCCAGCGCCGTCTCGCCGTACCGGATGTTCTGCCCGGTGGCGTCGATCACGCCGTCGCTGACCACGAAGAGCCGGTCCCCGCGGCGCAGCTGGAAATGCTGCTCCCGGTAGTCCGTGCCCTCGAACATGCCCAGCGGGAACTGCTTCTCCAGGACCTGCTCGGCGACCTCGCCGTCGCGCAGCCGCACCAGCCGCGGGGAGCCGGCGTCGACCACGGTCAACGTGCCGGTTTCCAGGTCCAGTGCCAGCAACAGTGCGGAGAGGTGCTGCTCGCCCCGGTGCAGGGCGTAGATCGCCTGGTCGGCAAGCGCGGCCTGGTCGGCCAGGCCCAGCTCGGCCCGGCGGGCGTTGCGCAGCGCGTGGGTGGCCAGCGAGGTGAGCATGGACGCGGCCACCCCCTCGCCCGAGCCGTTGACCACGGACAGCCACAGCCGGTGGCCGTCGTCGGACCAGTCGAAGCCGTCGCCGCGGACCGCGTACGCCGGCTCCAGCTGCCCGGCCAGGCTGAACGAGGGGCGGATTCGGCTGCGCCCGGGCAGCAGCTCCCACTGCATTTCGGCGGCGAGGGTGAGGCGCCGGGTGCGCCGGGCGGTCAGGTAGATGTCGGTGCTGGCGGAGACGGCAGCCAGCTCGTGACCGAGCGCGGTGGCGATCGCGCCGAGCTCCCCGACGGTGGTCGGGTCGTCCGGCACCGGTGAGAGCCGCAGCACACCCCGGCGTTCCCCGCGCATGCCCACCGGGAACCAGCCGGTCCCGTCGGTGACGATCGGCTCCTGGTGGTCGAAGCACCGCCAGGCCGGGTGCCCCGGCCCGGTGATCGACTCGCCGCCGTTCAGCGGCAGCAGTTCCGCCAGCCGGTAGTCAACCTGGTACAGCTCGGCCCCGGTGATCTGGTACGCCTCCTTCAGCTCGCCGGCCAGCCGGTCGAGCAGGAGGTCGGCCGGTGCCTCGGTGAGGGTCCGGCGGGCCTGATCCTCCGGTCCGCTCATCTTTGCTCCTTTGCACAGGTCGATGGCCTGGTGGGGCGGGTAGTCTCGGGCCCACCATGGCCGAAGAACCCGGTCCGTACGGACCCGATGCGAGTATGACCGCCGCCCTGGATGAGGCGGCGGGCACCCTGCTGGCCGTCTGGGAGGCGGCCCGGGAACGGACGACGAGCCGGCTCTCCAGTGCCCAGTTGCGGGCGGTCATGGTCGTGGATCAGCACGACGGGATCAATCTCCGCCGGCTCGCCACGTTGACGGACATGCTGCTCTCCTCCGCCAGCCGGCTCTGTGACCGGCTGGTCGCGGCCGGGATGCTGGAGCGGGAACCGGGTCGGTTCGACCGGCGGGAGATCTCGCTGCACCTCACCCCGGAGGCGGTCCGGCTCCTCGCCGAGCTGCGGGCCGACCGCCGGCAGCGGCTGGACCGGGTCCTCGCCGGGATGACTCCGGAGGGGCGGGAGGCGCTGCTGCGCGGCATGCGGGAGTTCGACGAGGCGGCCCGGCGCCGCGAGGCCACGGCGGCGCCGGAGGCCGGCTGGCCGGTGGCGCAGGCGTCGCGGGAGCGCTCGGGGGAGTCGGCGGAGTGGGCGGACGGCGCGACCGGGCCGTCGCGCCCGGCGGATGAGCCACCGGTGGCGCGCACCGCCTGAGACCGCCGTACCGGCCGACGGCCCGGGAGCCCTGCCGGCGGCCGGGGGTGCGAAGGTGACGATCCCACGGTCAGGGACCGGCGATCCCGGTCACGCGAGCGCCGCCGCCACGGCGAGCAGGGCGATGTCGTCGTGGGCCTCGCCGAGCCACTCGTCGACGAGCTGGAGCAGCCGGTCGACCAGGGCGTTCCATCAGCGCCAACGGCCGCTGTTCGACCAGCCGGAGGGTCTGCGGCGACTGGCGTACCCGGCCGGTCAGCACGGCCGGTTGCCTGGCGGCAAGCGTACCGAGGGACGCAGGCGATCGCCCATCGAGGAAGCTGCCCTCACCCCGCGCGGGTAAGCCAGCCGGCCGGCCGGTCCACGATCCGGCGGACCACCGAGGCGGCCCCGCCGACGGCCGCGGACCGCGCGCCCAGAGCGGCCGGCCGCACGGTCACCGGCGACCAGGCGGCGGTGAGCACCCGCCCGGTGATCTCCGCGAGCATCGGCGGGCGCAGCCAGCGGGCGAGCGGGGCGTACCCGCCGCCGAGCACCACGGTGTCCAGATCGAGCAGGTTCACCACGCCCGCGACGGTCACCCCGAGCGCGGTCCCGGCGTCCGCCAGCGCGGCGCGGGTGGCCGGGTCGCCCGCCTCGGCCAGCTCCGCCAGCCGGGCCGCGGCGGTGTCCGCCGGGAGGTCGGCGCCGGCCAGCCCGGCCGCGGCCAGGACGGCCTCCTGGCCCGCGTACCGCTCCAGGCAGCCGCGGCCGCCGCAGCGGCACGGGCGCCCCTCGGGGTGTACCGGGATGTGACCGATCTCGCCGCTCCAGCCGCGGGTGCCCCGGTACAGCGCGCCGTCGAGGACGATCCCGGCACCGATGCCGATCTCGCCGGTCAGGTGCAGGAAGCTCGCCGTGCCGGGCGGTCCGGCGTGCAGTTCGCCCAGGGCGGCGAGGTTGGCCTCGTTCTCCACCACCAGCGCCGGTACCCCGTCGACCGGCTCGGTCAGCCGGTGCCCGGCGAGCAGCGCGGGGACGTCCACGTCCCGCCAGCCCAGGTTGGGGGCGAGCCGGACCAGGCCGCCGTCGGAGACCAGGCCGGGGACCGCGAGCGCCGCGCCGGCCAGGGTCAGTCCTTCGCGTACGGCGGCGGCGCGCGCGTCGGCGGCGAGCGCGGCGAGTCGGGTCAGCGCGTCGGCGGGGGAGACCGGGCGAAGGTCGGCGCGGTGGACGACGTGATGCCGGACCGTGCCGGCCAGGTCGACCACGCAGGCGGCCAGGTAGTCGACGTTGACCTCCAGGCCGAGCCCGGCCGGCCCGTGGTCGGCGAGCACCAGGCCCCGGGCGGGGCGGCCGGCGCCGGTGCGCGGGGCGTAGTCGGCCTCGGCCACCAACCGGCCGCCGAGCAGGTCGTCGACGACCGCCGAGACGGTCGCCCGGGTGAGGCCGGTGTCGGCGGCGAGCTCGGCGCGGGAGGGCGGTCGGTCCGCGGCGGCGATCCGCCGGAGCACGACCGCGAGGTTGAGCTCACGGAGGCTGCCCTGCCGGACCGCGCCGGTCGGGCTGCTGGTCACCTCTTGACACTGCCACACCGCGGTCATTTAATTCAACCACTGAACAAATTGCGGCGACACCACCGGAGGTCTGCCATGGCACCCCGTCCCACGCCCGCCGACAAGTTCTCCTTCGGTCTCTGGACGGTGGGCTGGCAGGCCCGTGACCCGTTCGGCGACGCCACCCGTCCCGAGCTGGACGCGGTCGAGGCGGTCCACCGCCTCGCCGAACTCGGCGCGTACGGGATCACCTTCCACGACGACGACCTGGTGCCCTTCGGCGCGGACGCGGCCACCCGCGACGCCCGCCTGACCCGGTTCCGCAAGGCCCTCGACGAGACCGGCCTGGTGGTGCCGATGGTCACCACCAACCTGTTCACCCACCCGGTCTTCAAGGATGGCGGCTTCACCAGCAACGACCGCGACGTGCGCCGGTACGCGCTGCGCAAGGTGCTGCGCAACGTCGACCTCGCCGCCGAGCTGGGCGCCCGCACCTTCGTCATGTGGGGCGGCCGGGAGGGCGCCGAGTACGACCTGGCCAAGGACGTCCGCGCCGCGCTGGACCGGTACCGCGAGGCCGTCGACCTGCTCTGCCAGTACGTGCTCGACCAGGGCTACGACCTGCGTTTCGCCCTCGAACCCAAGCCGAACGAGCCGCGCGGCGACATCCTGCTGCCCACCGTCGGGCACGCGCTGGCATTCATCTCCACCCTGGCCCACCCCGAGCGGGTCGGGCTCAACCCCGAGGTCGGGCACGAGCAGATGGCCGGGCTGAACTTCGCCCACGGCATCGCCCAGGCGCTCTGGCAGGGCAAGCTGTTCCACATCGACCTCAACGGCCAGCGCGGCATCAAGTACGACCAGGACCTGGTCTTCGGCCACGGCGACCTGCTCAACGCGTTCGCCCTGGTCGACCTGCTGGAGCACGGGGGCCCGGACGGCGGTCCCGCGTACGACGGGCCGCGGCACTTCGACTACAAGCCCTCCCGCACCGAGGACATGACCGGGGTGTGGGCCTCGGCCGAGGCGAACATGCGGACGTACCTGCTGCTGAAGGAGCGGGCCGCGGCGTTCCGGGCCGACCCGGAGGTCGCCGAGGCCCTGACCGCGAGCCGGGTCGGCGAGCTGGCCACGCCGACGCTGGCCGCGGGAGAGAGCTACGCCGACCTGCTCGCCGACCGCGCCGCGTTCGAGGAGTTCGACCCGGACGCGGCCGGGGCGCGCGGCTTCGGCTTCGTCCGGCTCAACCAGCTCGCCGTCGAGCACCTGCTCGGCGCGCGCTGAGGCGGGGCCGCCATGCCGCTCGTCGCGGGGGTCGACTCGTCCACCCAGTCCTGCAAGGTCGTTGTCCGGGACGCGGAGACCGGCGCGCTGGTCCGCCAGGGCCGCGCGCCGCACCCCGACGGCACCGAGGTCGACCCGCGCGCCTGGTGGGACGCCCTGCTGACGGCCGTCGACGCGGCCGGCGGCCTGGCCGACGTCGCGGCCGTGTCGGTCGCCGGCCAGCAGCACGGCATGGTCTGCCTGGACGCGGCGGGGCAGGTGGTCCGGCCGGCGCTGCTCTGGAACGACACCCGGTCCGCCGAGGCGGCTCGGGAACTGGTCGAGGAGGCCGGCGGGGACGCGACCGGCCGCCGGTTCTGGGCCGGGGCGACCGGCAGCGTGCCGGTGGCCAGCTTCACCGCGACCAAGCTGCGCTGGCTGGCCCGGCACGAGCCGGCGAACGCCGACCGGGTGGCGGCGGTCTGCCTGCCGCACGACTGGCTGACCTGGCGCCTGGCGGGCGCCCCCGGCCTCGACGCGCTGCGCACCGACCGGGGCGACGCCAGCGGCACCGGCTACTGGTCGCCACGGACCGGCGAGTACCGCCTCGACCTGCTGGACCGGGCCTTCGGCCGGCGCCTGCGGGTGCCGGCGGTGCTCGGTCCGGCGGAACCGGCGGGCGTCCTCGACCCGGCGGTGCTCGGCGGCCGGGCCGGGGACGTCCTGCTCGGGCCGGGGACCGGGGACAACGCCGCCGCCGCCCTGGGCGTCGGGGCCGGGCCCGGCGACGTGGTCGTCTCGATCGGCACCTCGGGCACGGTCTTCGCGGTGGCGGACGCCCCGGCCGCCGACGCGGCCGGTGCGGTGGCCGGCTTCGCCGACGCCACCGGCCGGTACCTGCCGCTGGTCTGCACGCTCAACGCGGCCCGCGTGCTGGACGCCGCGGCGGCGCTGCTCCGGGTCGGGCTGGACGAGGTGGCGGAGCTGGCGCTGGCCGTCCCGCCCGGCGCGGACGGGCTGGTCATGGTGCCGTACCTGGAGGGGGAGCGGACCCCGAACCGGCCGCTCGCCACCGGCTCCGTGCACGGCCTGACCCTGTCCAACGCCACCGCCGGCCACCTGGCCCGGGCCGCCGTGGAGGGGATGCTCTGCGCGCTCGCCGACGGGCTCGACGCGCTGATCGCGCAGGGCGCGACCGCCGACCGGGTCATCCTGGTCGGCGGCGGGGCCCGCTCGGCGGCGGTCCGCCGGATCGCGCCGCAGGTCTTCGGCTGCCCGGTGGTGGTGCCGCCGCCCGGGGAGTACGTCGCCGATGGCGCCGCCCGGCAGGCCGCCTGGGTCGCCCTGGGCGGCGCGACCCCGCCGCCGTGGACGCTCGGCGCCACCGAGCGGTACGCCGCGGAAGCCGTGCCCGCCATCCGCGAGCGGTACGCACAGGCCCGGGACCGGATCGTCGACCGACCGGGGGTCGTCACCGGGCCGTGATCTCGTCCTGGTTTGCTGCCGGACATGACCGGCACCAGGATCTCCCGGCACGGGACCGCGGCGCACCGCCTCTACAGCGTCGTGGTGTTCGTGGTGCTCGCCTCGCTGGACAACGTGGCGATCGGCCTGGTCCCGCCGCTGTACGGGCCGATCTCCGGCGCGCTGGGCGTCTCGCAACGGTTGCTCGGCCTGGTCACCGCGGTGAGTTTCCTGGTCAGCGCGGTGGCCGCGGTCGCCTGGGCGTACGTCGGTGACCGGACCAACCGCAAGCCACTGCTGATGGTCGGCACGCTGATCTGGGCGGCCGGCACCGGCGGCAGCGCGCTCGCGCAGAACTACCCGACGTTCCTGGTCGCCCAGCTGGTCGCCGCGGTGGGGCTCGGGGCGGTCGGCTCGGTCGGTTTCTCCGTCGTCACCGACCTGATCTCACCCCGCCGCCGGGGGCTGGTGATGAGCTTCTGGGGCCTGTCCCAGGGTGTCGGCACCCTCGCCGGGACGCTGACCGGCGGGCTCCTCGGCGCCACCGACTGGCGGCGGCCGTTCCTACTCCTCACCGGGGTCGGGCTGACCGCCACGGTGGCCTACCTCTTCACGTACGACATCCGGCGCGGGCAGAGCGAGCCGGAGCTGGCCGAGGCGATCGACGCCGGGGCCGACTACGACTACCGGATCAGCAGATCCGACCTGCCCCGGATCCTGGCCCGGCGGACCAACCGCTGGCTGATCCTCCAGGGGCTCACCGCGCAGGCCGCGTTCGGCTCGCTGGTCTGGCTGCCGGTGCTCTTCGCCCAGCGGGCCGAGGCGCAGGGCTACTCGGCGGCGACGGCCGTGGTGGTGGGCAGCGTCTTCGCCACCCTGTTTCAGCTCGGCGGGGTGCTCTCCATCGTGGGCGGCCTGGTCGGCGACGCGCTGCAACGGCGTACGCCGAGCGGGCGGGCCCTGGTCGCGGCGGTGGGCATCCTCGCGGCCGTGCCGTTCTACCTGGTCCTGTTCTTCGTGCCGATCCGAATCGACGTGCCGGACGGCGGTGGCTCGGGCGCGGTGGTCGCCGCCGTGCTGGCCAGCGTGGTCACCGAGCCCACCGTCGGGCTGAGCCTGCTCGCCGCCGTGCTGGCGCTGGCCCTCACCTCGGCGAACTCGCCGAACTGGTTCGCGCTGATCGCCGACGTCAACCCGCCTGAGCACCGGGGCACCGTCTACAGCCTCGGCAACCTCGTCAACGGGGTGGGTCGGGCCGCCGGCAACGGGCTGGTCGGAGTGGCCTTCGCCGGGCTGCGCGCGGCCTTCCCGCCGCCGCTGAACTACGCGGTCGGGCTGGCCGCCTTCCAGCTCTTCTTCCTGCCCACCGGGGTCATGTACTGGCTCGCCGCCCGCACCTCGCCCGGTGACATCGAGTCCGTGCACGAGCTCCTGCACGCCCGCGCCGACCGCCTCTGACCGGGTCGGACGCCCGGCCGGGCGCGGTGGCGCTGAGGTCGAAGACGAGAAGAGTCCGGCCCGCCGACGCCGCCCTCGGGCGGTGGCCGGCGGGCCGGACGGTGCTCAGGCGCGGACCCAGACCGTCACGTCGGTCGGGACCCGGCCGTCCTCGTCGAGCGGGGCGCTGCTCTGCACCACCTCGCCGGCCGGTGCCGAGACGGCGGCCTGGCCGAAGTTGGTCAGCACGGTCAGGCCGCCGTTGCGGAAGGCGATCACCTCGTCGCCGGTGGAGAGCCACTCCAGCGGCCCCCGGGCCAGCCCGTGCTCGCGGCGCAGCCGCAACGCGGTGCGGTACAGCTCGTACGTCGAGCCCGGCACCCCGCGCTGCCGGTCCAGGGCGTACTCGGCCCAGGACGGGGGCTGCGGCAGCCAGCTCGCGTCGGTGGGCCCGAAGCCGTACGACGGGGCGTCGGCCTCCCACGGGATCGGCACCCGGCAGCCGTCCCGGCCGCGCTCGGTGTGCCCGCTGCGCTCCCAGGTCGGGTCCTGCCGGGCCTCGTCGGGCAGCGTGGTGTGTTCCGGCAGCCCCAGCTCCTCGCCCTGGTAGAGGTAGGCGGAGCCGGGCAGGGCGAGCATCAGCAGACTGGCCGCCCGGGCCCGGCGCAGGCCGAGCGCCGCGTCCGGCTGCGGGTCGCCGATGCCGATGCCGTTCGGCCGCGGCGCGCCGATCGGCAGCGCGAGCCGGGAGGCGTGCCGCACCACGTCGTGGT
Source organism: Micromonospora coerulea (assembly GCF_016598485.1). GTDB lineage: Bacteria > Actinomycetota > Actinomycetes > Mycobacteriales > Micromonosporaceae > Micromonospora > Micromonospora coerulea. The sequence continues at coordinate 51,686 of NZ_JAEMUW010000022.1, forward strand.
TGGAGAGCACCCAGGTGGTGGGGGCGCCGACCGCGTCGGTGGCCTCCAGCGAGCGGGTGATCACCGCGTACTGGGCCGGGGCGGTCCAGGCGGCGAGCAGGTACTCGAAGTTGAACGCCTGGTGCATTTCGTCCGGCCGGACGTAGTGGGCCAGCCGCTCGGCCGGCTCCACCCACGCCTCGGCAACCAGGATCCGCTCCCCGCCGTACGAGTCGAGCAGCCTCCGCCACTCGCGGTAGATCTCGTGCACGCCGTCCTGGTCCCACATCGGCGGGCGCGGCTTGTCCACCTCCTGGCCGGAGAGGATCTCGTGCGGCTCCTGCCAGTCGGCCAGGTCGGCCTGCTTGATCAGCCCGTGTGCCACGTCCACCCGGAACCCGTCGACGCCCCGGTCCAGCCAGAACCGGAGGATGTCCAGGAACTCGGCGCGAACCTCGGGGCTGTCCCAGTTGAGGTCGGGCTGGCCGGTGTCGAAGAGGTGCAGGTACCACTGCCCGTCGGGCACCCGGGTCCACGCCGGCCCGCCGAAGACGCTCTGCCAGTCGTTCGGCGGCGCGGCGCCCTGCGGTCCCTTGCCGTCCCGGAAGACGTACCGCTGCCGCTCCGGGCTGCCCGGCGCGGCAGCCAGCGCCGCCTGGAACCAGCGGTGCGCGGACGAGGTGTGGTTCGGCACCAGGTCGACGATGACCCGTAGGCCGCGCGCCTTGGCCTCGGCGATCATCTTGTCGGCGTCCCCGAGCCGGCCGAACAGCGGGTCGACGTCCCGGTAGTCGGCCACGTCGTACCCGGCGTCGGCCTGCGGCGACGGGTAGAACGGCGACAGCCAGACCGCGTCGACGCCGAGCTCGGCGAGGTGATCGAGGCGGGCGGTGATGCCGGGGAGGTCCCCGATGCCATCGCCGTCGGAGTCGGCGAAGGAGCGCGGGTAGATCTGGTAGATGACGGCCTCGGTCCACCAGCCGGTGGCCGGGGCGCCGGCCGTTTCCTGCTGCGTCACGTCGGTGTTCAGAGCCTTCTCCCCTTGTTTCGTGCCGTGCCGTCCGAGACCGGACGGAGGTGCGGTGCGGCCGCCGCGCGGACGGCCGAATCTGTTCAGTGTGCCCGGGGCGGTGCGGTCGACTCCCGCACGACCAGCCGAGTGGGCAGGATCACCGGTGGCATCGGCGTGTCGCCGGGGGCGTCCCCGCCCCGCTGTGCCGGGAGATGCCCGGCGTACGGCTCGGCGGTGCGGACGCCGAGCGGGTCGAGCAGGATCCGCGCGGCGAGCAGCCCCTGCTCCGTCGCCGGCTGGGCGATGGTGCTCAGCCCGAGCACCTTGGCCAGGTCGTGGTCGTCGATGCCGATCACGCTGACGTCCTGCGGCACCCGGAGCCCGGCGTCCCGCAGCGCGGTCATCGCGCCCATCGCCATCTCGTCGCACGCCGCGAAGATGGCGGTGGGCGGTTCGCCCCGGGCCAGCAGCTCGGCGGTGGCCCGGTTGCCGCCGTCGATGGTGAACTGCGACTCCACGTCAAGGCTGGGGTCGGGGCGGATCCCGGCCGCGCGGAGCGCCGCCTGGTAGCCCCGCCGCCGGTCCAGGTGGGTGGTGAAGGCCAGCTCGTCGTCCGGGTCGCCGGAGATGTGCGCGATCCGGGTGTGGCCGAGGTCGAGCAGGTGCCGGGTGGCGGTCCGCGCGGCGGCCACGTCGTCGATCCGGACGCACGGCCAACCGGGCACGTCCGTGCCGGAGCTGATGGTGACGCCGGGCAGGTCCAGCGCGGTCAGCGCGGTCACCTCCGGCGGGCGCAATGGCGTGGCGACCAGGATGACCGCGTCCACCCGCTTGTGCAGGCTGGCGGTGCGCAGCACCCGCTGGCGGGTCTGCTCCCGGCCGCCGAGGTTGTAGAGCAGCAGGTCGTAGCCGGACTCGTGGAGGAACTCCTCGACCGCCTCGACGACCGTGCCGAAAAACCAGCGGGTGATCCGGGGGACCACCACGGCGACCGTGCCGGTCTTTCCGCCGGCCAGCCGGGACGCGCTCGGGGAGACCGCGTACTCGAGCTGCTCCGCGGCGGCGAGGACCCGGCGCCGGGTCGCGGCCGAGACGGTGGGGAGGCCGCGCAGCGCCCGCGAGACGGTGGCCGTGGAGACCCCGGCCAGGCGGGCGACATCGTCAATCTTGGTCATCGTTCCCCCCGCTCCACCCGCGCCCGCCGCCGCCGGGGGACCGGCGGCGGCGGACCGACGGGTCAGCCCTTGACGCTGCCGGCGAGCAGGCCGCGGACGAAGTAACGCTGGAGGGACAGGAACACGATCAGCGGTACGACGATCGACACGAACGCGCCGGCGGTCAGCCGCTGCCATTCGTTGCCCCGGGTGCCGGCCATCTGGGCCAGCCGGACGGTGAGCGGGGCGGTCTCGTCGCCGCCCCCGGCGAAGATCAGCGCGACCAGCAGGTCGTTCCAGACCCAGAGGAACTGGAAGATGCCGAAGGCCGCCAGGGCCGGGGTGATCAGTGGCAGGACGATGGTGCGGAAGATCTTCGGATGGGTGGCCCCGTCGACCCGGGCCGCCTCCATCAGGTCCTTGGGCAGCTGCGAGATGAAGTTGTGCAGCAGGAAGACGGCGAACGGGAGCGCGAAACAGGTGTGCGCGAACCACACCTGGGCGAACTTCTGCTCGTCGACCAGGTCCCAGGCCGGCATCAGGGTGACGCCGCCAAGGGTGACGCCGGTGGAGAAGAACTTCAGCAGCGGCACCAGGGCCATCTGCAGCGGCACGATCTGCAACGAGAAGATCGCGATGTACAGCCAGTCCCGGCCCTTGAAGTTGATCCAGGCCAGCGCGTACGCGGCCAGCGACGCGAAGGCGAGCGGGAAGAGCACCGACGGGATGGTGATCGCCAGCGAGTTGATGAAGTAGCTGGCGAGCTGGCCGGACGAGGAGGAGGTGCTGAAGAGCACCTGCTGGTAGTTGTCCAGGGTGAACTGCGGGTTGGTGAAGAACGTCCACCAGCCCGTGGTCTTGATCTCGTTCTCGGGCCGGATGGAGGAGACCAGCAGGCCGAAGGTGGGGATGGTCCAGACCAGCGCGATGACGATCGAGGCCAGCGTCGCGGTACGGCTGTTCAGCCGCTTGCGGACGCGGGCGACGCGCGTGGTCTTCCCGGTGGCCTGGGTGCCGGCGGGGATGGTGGGCGTGGCGGTGGTCATCTCAGCCCTCCCGCTGCTGACGCAGGTTGCGGATCTGGTAGATCACGATCGGGATGACCAGGACGAAGAGGAAGACCGCCAGGGCCGAGCCCTGCCCGTTCTCTTGGTACCGGAACGCCTGGTTGTACATCTCGTTCGCGATGACGCTGGTGTCGTAGTTGCCGTTGGTCGCGGTCCGGACGATGTCGAAGACCTTGAGCGTGGCGATCGACAGCGTCACGACCACCACGATCAGCGCCGGCCGGATGCTCGGCATGGTGATCTGCCAGAACATCTGCCACGGGCTGACCCCGTCCAGACGGGCCGCCTCGACGATGTCGGCCGGGATGGCCTTGATCGCGGCGGAGAGCACCACCATGGCGAAGCCGGCCTGGATCCAGATCATGATCACGATGAGCAGGAAGGTGTTCAGCGGCGATTCGAGCAGCCACTGCTTCGGCTCGCCGCCGAGGCCGACCACGATCTGGTTGAGCAGACCGATCTGCTCCTGACCGTCGCCCCGGTAGGCGTAGACGAACTTCCAGATGATGGTGGCACCGACGAACGAGATGGCCATCGGCAGGAAGATCAGCGACTTGGCGACCGCCTCGAACCGGGCCTTGTCCACCAGCACGGCGTAGAGCAGGCCGAACGAGGTGGCCACCAGCGGGACCAGGATCACCCACACCAGCGTGTTGATCAGCACCCGGATGATCGAGCCTTCGGAGAACATCCAGCCGTAGTTGCGCAGGCCCACCCAGCCGCTGCTGTCGGCGTTCATGAAGGAGAGCAGCGTGGTGCGGATCGCCGGCACCACCAGCCCGATCGTGAGCAGCAGCAGCGTCGGCAGCAGGAAGAAGAGCGCGAAGAGCCCCTCCCGCTGCTTGCGCCGGCGGGGCAGCGGGGCGCCGCTCGCCGAGGCGGCGATCAACTGCGCCTCGCGACGGCGGGCGAACCAGGCCGGCACCACGTCGAGGAGCAGGAGCAGGCCGCCCACCACCACGACGAAAGCGATAAGCCCGTACATCAGCATGAGGAACTTCGGCTGTTCCTCCGCGAAGTCGAACTCCATCGACCCTCCTTCAAGGGTTCGGTCGAGGGTGGCCCGGCCCGCGGATGCGGACCGGGCCACCGCCTCAGATCACTTCCAGCTGGCCTCGATGCCGTTGAGCACCGTGGTGGTGTCCTTGCCGTTGATCCAGTCGACCATGCCCTTCCAGAAGGTGCCCGCGCCGACCGCGGCCGGCATCAGGTCCGAGCCGTCGAAGCGGAAGACGGTCTTCTGGTCCTGCAGGATCTGGACGGAGAGCTTGTCCACCGGGTTCGGGACGTTGTTGATGTCGAGCTTCTTGTTCGCCGACAGCCAGTCGCCGATCTTGGCGCGGCTGTTGACGTACTCGCCGGAGGCCAGGTAGGTCTGCACCGCCTGGACCTCGGGACGGTCCGCGAAGGCCGAGACGAACTCGCCGGCACCCAGCACCGGCTTGCCCTTGGCCGGGTCGATGGCCGGGAAGTAGAACGCGAAGACGTCGCCGTCCTCGGCCACCTTGGTGCCCTCCGGCCACTGGTTGGCGTAGAAGGACGCCTGGCGGTGCATGGCGCACTTGCCGGTGGTGATCGGCGTGCCGGCCTCCTGGAAGGAGGTGGTGGCGATGCTCTTCACGCCGCCGAAGCCGCCGTTGACGTACTTCTCGTTCTTGAGGATGGTGCCGGCCTTGTTGACCGCGTCGGCGACCTTCGGGTCGTTGAACGGGATGCCGTGCGTGGTCCACTGGTCGTAGACCTCGGGACCCTGGGTCCGCAGCATCACGTCTTCGATCCAGTCGGTGGCCGGCCAGCCGGTGGCGTCACCGGACTCGATGCCGGCGCACCACGGCTTGGTGCCGCTCCCCGCGATCTTGTCGCTCAGGGCGATGAGCTCGTCCCAGGTGGTCGGGACGGTCCAGCCCTTCTCCTTGAAGGTCTTCGGCGAGTACCACACGTACGACTTGACGTTGGAGCCGAGCGGAACGCCGTAGAGCTTGCCGTCGACGGTGCTGTACTTCAGCCAGTCGGGGGTGAAGTTCTGCTCGGCCAGCGCCTTGGTGTCGGCGCCGACCGTCTTGATCTTGCCCGAGTCGACGAACCGCTTGAGCAGACCCGGCTGCGGGATGAAGGCCAGGTCGGGGGCGTTGCCGCCGTCGACCCGGACACCCAGCTGGGCCTCGAACTCGCCGCTGCCCTCGTGGTCGATATCGATGCCGGTGCAGTCCTCGAACTGCTTCCAGGACTGATCAAGGCGGTCGGCCTCGATGTCCCGGATCGACGAGTAGATCGTCACCTTCTTGCCGTCGTGGCCCTGGTACTTGTCATATGCGGCGCACTCCGGGGAGCTCGCCTTCTCGCTCTTCTTGTCGTTGCCGGTGCCGCAGGCGGTGGCGCCGAGCGCCAGCCCCAGTACGCCGGCGATCGCGAGAGCCTGGCGTGATCTGGCAAACGCCATGCCGATCTCCTTCCTTGCCGGCGCGTGGGGGAACCGAACCCGCGCCGGTCCGATGGTCGTCCCCACATGTAAGCGCTTGCATCAGTCCGAGTCCACCCCCTGCCGGACACGGCCCGGTAACAATCCCGAAACCCGCTCACCGGCCGTGGGCGCGCTCCCACGCACCGCACTTTCCGGCCCGCTCCGACCCTTCCCATCGATGGAACTTTCTGTCACGCTGGATCGATCGAATCGAAGGATTTCGACATAGGAGGTGCTGGATGCGTAGACGGTGGTTCAGCCTCGTGGCGGCCGGCCTGTTGGTCGCGGCGACCCTGCTGCCCGCGGCACCGGCGATGGCCGCGCCGACCTTCAAGGTGCCGTTCCCCTGCGGCCAGTCCTGGTCGGGGCAGACCCGCTCCGACCACAGCCCGGCGTACGCGATCGACTTCAACCGCACCGACGACCTCGGCGACCCGGTGGTGGCCAGCGCGCCGGGCACCGTGGACCGGGTGACCGACCTGGGCGGCACCAGCTACGGCAAGTACGTCCGGATCGACCACGGCGGGGGGTACACCACCTACTACGCCCACCTCAACGGCTTCAACGTCTCGGTCGGGCAGAGCATCAGCTACGGCAAGGTGATCGGCTGGGTGGGCAGCACCGGCGGCTCCACCGGCCCGCACCTGCACTACGAGCAGCGGCTCAACGGCAACGACATCCAGGCCCGGTTCAACGGCACGCTCGCGCTCTACTGGGGCACCAAGACGTACACCAGCGACAACAACTGCTCCTCGACCACCGCCACCGGGACGGTGAACACCGCCGGCGCGGATCTCACCGTCCGCTCCGGGCCGGGCACCGGCTACACCGCGGTCGGCTCGGTCGCCGACGGCACCACGGTCACCATCTACTGCCAGACCTCCGGCACCACGGTCACCGGCACGTACGGCACCAGCTCGATCTGGGACCGGATCGGCAGCGGCCGGTACGTCTCGGACGCGTACGTCCAGACCGGCTACGACGGCTACATACCGAACGTCCCCCGCTGCTGACGGCGGGGCGCGGCCGGGCCCCGGGGCGACCGGGGCCCGGCTCATGCGTCCGTCGCCGCCCGGCAGGCGTCACGCCGCCGGGAAGCACGGCGCCGGGGTCGTCGTGCCCGGATGCTCCTGTCTGGGAGGACGGAGCTCCGGACCCGACGACCCCGGCGGGTCAGGGGAGGTGCGGAATCGGCGCCTAACTGAAGATGCTGACGCCACCCGGGCCGACCAGAAGACCGACCACGATGAGGACGACGCCCCACAGGATCTGCCGGCGGAACAGCGCGAGGATGCCGGCGACCACGAGTACGACTGCGAGAATCCAGAGAATCAGCTCCATGGCGGCTGAGTACCCGGCCATTCGCGCCCGGAAACCTGGCTCAGCCGACCAGATGATCTCCCAGGTGGAAGATGCTGTACGCCTGTTTGATCACGGGGTGGGCGACGTTGCGGACCCGTACCCCGCCCGGCGTGGTGCCCCGCTCCGTTCCGTGGTGGGCATGCCCGTGCAGGGCCAGCGCGGTCGGCGCCGAGTCGATCGCCTGGCCAAGCTGGTAGCAGCCGAGGAACGGGTAGATCTCCAGCGGCTCGCCGGCGAGGGTGTCCGGCACGGGGGAGTAGTGGGTGAGCGCGACCAGCAGGTCGCACTCCAGCCCGCGCAGGGCCTTGCCGAGCGCCTCCGAGCTCTCGTTGGTGGTCCGGACGAACGCCTTCATCTCCGGCTCGCCGAAGTCACTGGCGCACCGCCCGGCGAAGCCGCCGCCGAAGCCCTTCACTCCGGCCACGCCCAGCCGCCCGCCGGCACACTCCAGCACCATCCCCGTCCCTTCCAGCACGGTGATCCCGGCGTCCCCCAGCACCTTGACCACCTGCGGCACCTGGTCGCACTGGTGGTCGTGGTTGCCGAGCACGGTGATCACCGGCACCCCGAGATTGCCGAACTCCTGGGCCACGCAGCGCGCCTCGGACTCGGTGCCGTGCCGGGTCAGGTCGCCGGCGAGCAGCAGCACGTCGGCGCAGTCGGGCAGTTCCTCCAGGGCCGGCCGGAACCGGCCGACCACGTCCTCGTCCACGTGCACGTCGCCGACGGCGGCGATTCGGATCACGATTCCACCCCCCTCACGGCAACTCCTCGACCTGGGTGGGTGCCTGCGCCCGGATCACCCCGATGTCGCTGGTGATCGGCACGTCGGGGAAGCGCTCGGCCACCCGGCGCAGGATCTCCTCGCGCCGGTGCGGGCTCTCCACCTCGCCGTAGAGGACCAGCCCCCGCTCGCGGCGGAGCACGGTGATCCCCTGCTCGGCGACGTCCGGGTCCTCGGCCAGCAGACGGTGGATCTCCGCCTCGACGTACTCGTCGGGCGGCGCGCCGCCGTGCTCCTCGTTCACGGTGTCTCCCTTCCTCCGGGTGTGCCGCCGTGCGGCAGGACGTCCAGCCGGTCGAGCAGCACCAAAAACGCCTCGGCGTACGGCGAGTGCTGCGTCTCCTTCCGTACCCGTTCCCAGTCGATCTGTTCCCGCAGCGAACGGGCCAGCGGCAGGGCGCGGGCGAAGTCGCAGTAGTGCTGGGAGAAGCTGAGCAGCTTGTGCACCATGAGTTGGCTGGCCGAGAGCACCGGCATGTGGATCGCGTCGACCGGGCGCACGATGGTGTCGGCGAAGGTCTCCTCGGTCACCGGGGTCTCGATCGGCCGGTGGATCAGGTCCACCATCCGGCCCTCGTCGTAGACCTTGACCAGCCAGTCCTCCGGCGGCCGCTCGGCGGTGAAGCCGGCCGCGACCAGCGCCTCCAGCGCCCGGTCCACGTCCTGCTCGCGGATCAGGAAGTCGACGTCGTGTTCGCTGGAATGGCCGCCGTGCGCGTACACGGCGAAGCTGCCGCCCAGGGCGAACGGGATCTCGGACTGCTTGAGCACGGCGGCGACCTTCTTCAGCGTGTGGACCAGGGTCTCGTCCCCGCGCTCGGCCATCTGGGTCTCCCGTCGTCGTCGCATGGCGGTGGGAATGAAGTTGCGTACCCGGCAAGCCGGTCGGCCACACCTGGCCCGGGCACGGGGGCGGCCTCCACGGTACAGAAAGGGACAAATCGTCAGAGTGCGAGCGCGGATCGGATAGCGTTGGGCAGGTGGCCAGATCACTGCGGGCGTGGCGCGGCAGGGCCCGACTACGCACCATCGCCCTGATCGGCATCGATGGCTCGGGCAAGACCACCCAGGCGCACCGGCTCGCCGAGGCGCTCAGCGCGGCCGGTCACCCGGCCACCTACCACCGCAACGCCGGCGGCCGGCGCTGGCTGGGCCGCCTCGCGCACCGGCTCGGGCGCCCGGACGCCCAGCGGCTCGTCGGGCGCAACGGGATGCTCGCGGTCGAGTCCGCGCTCCGCTGGCTGGCCATCGCCCTGGCCCTGCTGAGCTGCCTGGTCACCGGCCGGACGGCGGTGATGGACCGCTACTCCGCCTGCCAGTACGCGAGCATCCGGGCGCACGGCGGGCAGCGGTGGGAGCGGCTGACCCGGGTCGGCTACCGGCTCTTCCCGGCCCCCCAGGTGACCTTCCTGCTCACCGTCGACCCGGCCGAGGCGTACCGGCGAATCGAGCGGCGCGGCACCGACCACGAGAGCATGGACTGGCTCACCGCCGCCGCCACCGCGTACCGGACGCTGCCCGAGTACGCCAGCTTCGTGGTGGTCGACGCGGGCGGCTCGCCGGACGAGGTCTCCCGCCGGATCCGGGCGCACCTCACCGAGTGGCTGCCGGGCGACCGGCCCGCCGCCACCGGCCCGGACGACGCCGACCCGCTGGCGACCGGGCCCGGGCGGCCCGGTCCGGTGTCGGCTCAGGCCCGTCCGTAGACGGGGATGCTGGCGCCGCTGGTGGGCGCGGACTCGTCGGAGGCCAGAAAGCGGATCACCGTGGCGATTTCTGCCGGGGCGACCCAGCGCCGGTGGTCGGCGTCCGGCTGGGCGGCGCGGTTGGCCGGGGTGTCGATCACGCTGGGCAGCACGGTGTTGCACCGTACCCCGCGCGGCCGGTACTCCACCGCCACGGAATTGGCGAAGGCCAGCACGGCCGCCTTGGCCGTGACGTAGCCCGCCGCGCCGGGAAAGGGGGCCACCGCGGCGCGCGCCGAGACGCAGACCACCGCGCCGCCGCCGGCCGCGACGAGATGCGGCAACGCCGCCTGGGTGACCAGGTACGTCGGGCGCAGGTTGATCCGGAGCATCCGCTCGAACTCCTCGACCGGCGTCTCGTGCACCAGCCCGCCGCTGGCGTACCCGCCGACGAGATTGACCACGGCGCGCAGCGGCGCGGCCGGGTCGGCCGCGGCCAGCTCCACGGCCCGGGCGGCCCCGGCCGGATCGAGCAGGTCCGCGGTGAGCCGGACCGGTCCGGCCCCCGCCGGCTCCGTCGCCGCGCCCTCACGCTCCGGTACGACCACTCGCCAGCCGGCCCGCAGGAAGGCGGCCGTGACCGCCCCGCCCAGCCCGCCCGTGCCTCCGGTGACCAGCACACTGCGCTCCGCCATGGCCACACGCTAGCCGGCAGAGGTTCCCGCCGGGGCCGGGGGGCGGGCGGATCCCGCCGGTCCGGGCGCCGGTGCGTGACCGGTGCGCCCGGACGGCCGACCGGCGGGTCGGGCCGGCCGTCCGGCTGGCCGGGGATGGACGACGGCGGGTCGGCCGGCCGGCCGGCACTGCGGACTCGGCCGGAGCGGATGAGGCGGCGGGGCAGGGGTAGTGGGACCCTTGCCCGGCGGGGCCGGCACGTAAGGCGGTACTTTTCCGGATACGCGCGGTGATGGTTGACGGTCACGCCTCGTGAAAGTAAGTTTCATCCGTGGCGAAGAGTCCGAAGATTTCTGCGAGTCACGAGCAAGGTGGACTGATCGTCCACATCAGTGGCCTGCTCCCATCGCTGTCCCCGGCCGAACAGCGGGTCGCCCGGCTGGTCGTCGCCGACCCGGCGGGCGCCGCCCGGCGCACCATCACCGACCTCGCCACCGCCGCCGAGACCTCCGAGGCCACCGTCATCCGGTTCTGCCGGTCGGTCGGCATGGACGGCTACCCGCAGCTACGGATCCGGCTCGCCGCCGAGGCGGCCCGCCGGATCGAGCCGCCGGACGCCCGGGTGGTCGGCGGCGACATCCCGCCGGGCGCCGACCTGGCGCAGATCATCGCGACCATCGCGTTCAACGACGCGCGGGCCGTCGAGGAGACCGCCGAACAGCTCGACCCGGCCGTCTGCGAGCAGGTCGTCGAGGCGATCGGCGGCGCCGGCCGGATCGACGTGTACGGCGCCGGTGCCAGCGGCTTCGTCGCCTCCGACTTCCAGCAGAAGCTGCACCGCATCGGCCGCACCGCCTTCTACTTCCCGGACGTACACACCGCGCTCACCTCGGCCGCCCTGCTCGGCCGGGGCGACGTCGCGGTCGGCATCTCGCACACCGGCACCACGTCGGACGTGATCGAGGTGCTGGAGCAGGCCCGGGCGCGCGGCGCCACCACGGTGGCGCTGACCAACTTCCCGCGCTCGCCGATCACCGAGGTGGCCGACTTCGTGCTCACCACCGCGGCGCGCGAGACCACGTACCGATCTGGCGCGATGGCCAGCCGGCTGGCCCAGCTCACCGTGGTCGACTGCCTCTTCGTCGGGGTGGCGGCGCGCAACCGGGCCAAGGCGAAGAAGGCCCTGGAGGTGACCGCCGAGGCGGTCAAGTCGCACCGGGTGGGCTCGACGCGGAGGCGCGGATGACCGCCGGTCGGGTGGAGCGCGACGAGTTGTCCGCGGTCCGGCCGGTGGTGCGCGTCGGCGCGCCCACCGAGCGGCGCAACCCGCACAGCGTCGACCTCGACCTGATGTCGACCCGGGACGTGCTCACCGTCATCAACGAGGCGGACCGGCGGGTGCCGGCCGCGGTGGCCGCCGTCCTCGACGAGATCGCCGAGACCGTCGACCTCGCGGTCGCGGCGCTGCGGGGCGGGCACCGGGTGCACTACTTCGGCGCCGGCACCTCGGGGCGGCTCGGCGTCCTGGACGCCGCCGAGCTGGCGCCCACCTTCAACTCGCCGCGGCACTGGTTCTGCTCGCACCTGGCCGGCGGGCGCGACGCGATGTGGCGCGCCGTCGAGGACGCCGAGGACGACGACCGGGCCGGCGCGGCCGAGGCGGCCGAGTGCGTACGCCCCGGGGACCTGGTGGTCGGTCTGGCCGCCAGCGGGCGCACCCCGTACGTCCTCGGGGCGCTCGCCGCGTCCCGGGCGCAGGGGGCCGGGACCGTGCTCCTCTGCGCCAATCCGGAGGCCGAGGCCGCCTCGTCGGTGGACGTCTTCATCGGGGTGGACACCGGACCGGAGGTCGTCACCGGGTCGACCCGGATGAAGGCGGGCACCGCACAGAAGCTGGTGCTCAACACGTTCTCCACCGCCGTGATGGTGCGACTCGGCCGGGTCTACTCCAACCTCATGATCGACATGGTGGCCACCAACGCGAAACTGCGCGGCCGGATGATCTCGATCCTGATGGAGGCCACCGGCTGCGCCGAGGAGGTTTGTCGGCGCGCGCTGCAGGAGGCCGACGGCGACCTCAAGACCGCCCTGGTGTCCCTGGTCTCCGGCGCCGAGGTCGCCGCCGCCCGGGCCGCCCTGGCCCGCTCCGCCGACCAGGTGCGCGGCGCGCTGGACCTGCTCGCCTCCTGACTCCCCGCCGGCGCCCCTCCGTGGGTCCCATCGCCCCGCCTGTCCCGCTGCGACGCGCGTCACGCCGCGTCCGGGACGTCTTTCGCGCTGCGGATTGTTCATCGAGGGGTGGGGTAATCCTCACCCGTGGCTGAACCGACCGGTCCACCGGCGCGTATCTGGCAGTGACCAGGATCGCAATGAGGCGGTGACGCGGGTCGCTGTGTTCATGGATTTCGCAATGGTGCGATTCCGTGGGGCACGACGATTTCGCTGATCCGTCGCCCTGTTTGCGGGGCGGCGACGCAGCCGACCGGGCGGGGCCTTGACAGCAAACGTCGACCGGGCTCTCAGCTACTACTCAGGCATTCGTGACAGTTTCGACTCACGACATGGAATCCCCGACACGTCTCATCTGTTGTGTAGGTGTCAGCACCGATGGGCACAGCGGAAGTTACGGGGGAGGGCTGACGGACGTGGGGATGGCAAGGAACCGGGCAACCGGCGCGAGCGAGGGGACCGTGGGCACCGTGGACAAGAACATCGGCATGCGAACCGACGAGGTTGCCGAGGAGCGCGACCTGGTCGGCGTCTACCTGCACGAGATCTCCCGTACGCCGCTGCTGGACGCCGCCAAGGAGGTCGACCTCTCCAAGGCGATCGAGGCCGGGCTCTACGCCGAGCACCTGCTCGGCGAGGACCAGGTCCCGGCCGGCGTGGATCGGGAGGACCTGGAGCGACTGGTCGTCGAGGGCGAGCGGGCGAAGGACCTCTTCATCCGCGCCAACCTGCGACTGGTCGTGTCGATCGCCCGCCGCTACGTGCGGTCCGGGATGCCCATGCTGGACCTGATCCAGGAGGGCAACACCGGTCTGGTCCGGGCGGTCGAGAAGTTCGACTACGAGCGTGGCTACAAGTTCTCCACCTACGCCACCTGGTGGATCCGTCAGGCGATCAGCCGGGCGATCGCCCAGCAGGAGCGCACCGTGCGGCTGCCCGTGCACCTGGTGGAGGACGTCAACCGGATGCGCAACGTGGCCCGGCAGCTCACCCGTGAGCTGGGCAGCGACCCGGAGCCGGAGCAGATCGCGGCCGCCCTCGGCGTCACCGTCGAGCGGGTCAACGAGCTGCGCCGCTGGTCGCAGGACACCGTCTCGCTGGACACCCCGGTGGGCGACGACGGCGACACCAACCTCGGCGACCTGGTCGCCGACAGTGACGCCCCGTCCCCGGAGGACATCGTCCTCAGCGGCCTGGAGCGGCAGCGGATCGAGGGGCTGCTCAACCACCTCGACGACCGGTCGGCCGGCATCATGCGGGCCCGCTACGGCCTCGAGGACGGTCGCGAGCACTCGCTCACCGAGGTCGCGTCGCGGTTCTCGCTCTCCCGCGAGCGGATCCGCCAGCTGGAGATCCAGGCCCTCGGCCGGCTCCGCGAGCTGGCTCGGGCCGAGGGGCTGCAGGCGGCCTGACCTGGTAGTAATGGACAGAACGAACGGCCGGCGTCCGATAGGGGGACGCCGGCCGTTCGCCGTTCAAGGCGGGTCAGCGCACCCGGCCGTAGCCGGCGATCGTCATCATGTTCATGTCCCGCTTCAGCACGTTGCGGCCCGCGCTCGGTGCGTCGATCACCTGACCGCCGCCGACGTAGAGCGATACGTGCCCCAGGCCCTCGTAGAAGATCAGGTCACCGGGTTGCAGGGAGCTCCGGCTGATGCGGGACGTGGCGTCCCACTGCATCGCCGCGTTGTGCGGCAGGGACTTGCCGGCGGCCCGCCAGGCGGCCAGCGTCAGCCCCGAGCAGTCGTACCCGTCGGGTCCGTCGGCACCCCAGACGTACGGCTTGCCGATCGCCCCGTACGCGTACCGCACCGCCGTCCCGGCCGCGCCGGAGATCGCCGGAGCACTCCCGGCGGAGCTCGACGTCGCCGGTGCCTCGGTGGCCCGCCCGTACGCCTGCCGGCGCAGCTCGTAGAGCCGGGCCAGGTCGGCCTGGATCTTCTTCTTACCCGCCACCAGCTGCCTGGCCTGTGCGGCCTCCCGGGCCAGCGTGGCGTCCAGCCGGGTCTTCTGGTCGATCAGCCTGCGCTGGTCGTTGGTGAAGCCGGCGATGGTCTCCTGACGCTGCCGGGTCAGCTGGTCCAGGGTGCTGAGCCGGTCGGCCACCGAGGTGGAACCACCCTGCTCCAGCAGGGCCTCCGCGGTCCGCAGTCCACCGGTCTTGTAGGCGGTCACGGCGAGCGTGCCGACGTCGGAGCGGCTCCGCTCGGCCTGCTCCTGCAACGGGCCGATCTTGGCCTGCAACGTGGCCGCGGTGGCCTTGTTGGCCTTGATCTCCTCGTTGAGCTTGTTGTAGGACTCGACGATTCGCTCCAGCTCAGTCGAGGACTTCTCGATCTGCTTCGTCAGCTCGGCCGGGGTGGGCTCGGCCCGCGCCACCGACGCCGGGGCGATCAGCGCGGCCGAGAGGCCGGCGACCGCCAGTGAGCGCAGCAGGATCCGTAAGGACGACAAGAGCGGAAGACTCCTCTCCCACGGTCGCCCGGTCGTATGCGCGCGCGGGCGACACCGGCCCGGGGCCATCCGGGTGGATGGCGGTCGACCGGTCCGGCCCGGACAACCTAACCCGGGACGCGAGTTACCCGCAGTTGAAGCAGGGGCGAATGTTGGCAAAGTGTCAGGAAGTGCTGGCGATACGGACTACGCTTCGTGACCGGTTCGCAGTCCTGCGGTCGCCGGCTCGGCCTCAAACGGACGGTCCGGGCGGTTCGGGCGATTCGTCGTTCTGGACGGATGTCGCCAGCCCGCTCGCGGCAAAATACTGACAAAGACCGAAATGGATTCCGTTTGTCGGCATGCGCTGGCCCGCAGGGCGGTGCCAGCGGTCCGAAACCACCCGGTCCCGTTGGCGCGACCGCAACACAATGAAGCGCGGAGCCGGGAATCCGCCGGACGGCATCGATGCCGCTCACCGGCGGCGCAGACCTCCCCGGCGCGTCAGCTCTGGGAGGACGCCGTGCAGACCGATGGCTCCGCCACCCGCCCGCCCCGGTCGCCGAAACCGACCGGCGCGGCCCCGACCCTGCTCTACGCCCGACCCGGCATCGTCGTCACCGGCGAGCGCTTCACCGTCGGCCGGAACAGCTGGCCGGTCGCCGAACTCACCCAGCTCTGGACCGGTCGCGGCCCGCACGACCGGCTCGCCGTCCGCGCCGTCGTGGTCACCGCCGCCATGATCGGTGGCGTCGGGGTGCTGCTCGGTTTCACCGGCGGACTCCAGCGGCTCACCGCCGGGGCGTACCTGACCCTGGGGGCGGTCGGCCTGCTGCCGTTGGCCCTGGTGCTGGTCGGCGACCGCTGGCGGCCACCGGCGTACGAGCTGTGGGGCCGCTACCGGGGCGCCGAGGTGCTGCTGTTCAGCAGCGACGACGAGCGGCAGTTCGGCCAGGTGACCCGCGCGTTGCAGCGGGCCCGCGAGGGTGCCCGGCACGGCGGTTGGGGGGATCCCCCGGCCTCCGCCGACCCGTGGCGGCCGAACCGCTGACCGCCGAGGTCAGGACCACCGGCCGGCCGGGACCGGCCCGGCCGGCGGTCAGCCGGCGACCGGCTCCGGCGTCCGCGCCCGCTCCGCGCTGAGCCAGTGGGTCACCCGGCGCTCCGCGTAGAACGAGACGAACGGCACGGTGCCGGCGAGCATCACCAGCAGCATCCGCTTCAGCGGCCAGTCGACCCGACGGGACAGGTCGAACGTGGCGGCCAGGTACAGCATGTAGAGCCAGCCGTGCGCGGTGCCGACCACCGCGACCACGGTCGGCTTGTCGAAGCCGTACTTCAGCGGCATGCCGATCAGGACCAGCACCGCCAGCGCCACGCCCACGATCCAGGCGATCACGCGGTACCGGGTAAAGGCTCCGCCCACCGTCGTCCGTCCTTCCGTACCGGCCTCAGCCGGGATAGTCGCCGGGCTTCGCGCCCGGGTTGGCGTTCAACCATGTCAGGTAGCGGTTGTATGCGGCGAGGTCGCCGTCCTGGGCCCCGTCGGCCGGCACCGGCACCCGGTTGACCCGCACCGGCCGGCGTACCCCCGGGGTGGTGGCCGTCGGCGCGGAGCCGGCGCTCGCCGGCGGCACCGGGCTCGACCGGTCGCCGCGCGTGCCGCGCAGCGTGTGCCGCACCTCACGCCACCAGACGAAGATCACGAAGCCGGCGAAGACCGGCCACTCGATCGCGTACCCGAAGCTCAGCGTGTTGCCGGAGGCGGCCCGGGTGACCTGCCACCAGCCGAGGCCGAGAAAGCCCACGACCAGCACGACCATGGCCACGTGGCGGGCGATCCACCCCGGTGTCCAGAGCCGCTTCATGCCATCGAGGGTACCGGGGCCATCGGCCGTCTCCGACGCGGCGTCGTAGTCCGTGGGGTTTGGTGGCATTCCCGGTGGGCATCCGTCTAGACGCCAGCCCGAACGAGACGAGGGGGCGACGATGACCGAATCAGTACGCCACAGCGGTGACGCCAGCCCGGAACAGCGGTTGCCGGAATGGGACGCCGACCACATGCGGGACGCCGCCGGCGAGGACGTGGACGGTGAGCTGCTCGGGGTGGACCCCACCGAGCTGGGTGACGAGGACCTGATCCGCGAGATGCACAGCCTGCACCGCACCCGGCTGGACACCCTGCGCCACGCGGCCGACTCCGCGCTCGCCCACCACCTGCGCCGCACCGCCGAGCTCGAGACCGAGTACCTCGCCCGGCACCCGGGCCGCGAGGTCGACCCGAGCCGCCTGCGGGACGCCTGATGGGGGCGCGCGCCGAGCGCGGCATGTCCGCGCCGCCCGAGGTGGTCTTCAACACGGCCACCGACCCCGCCCGTGCCGCGTCCTGGCTGCCCGAGCCGCTGCGCCGGGACGGTGGCAGCCGGCCGGAGGTGGCCAGCGCCGACGAGCTGCGGGCCCGGTGGGCGAGCGACTCCGCGCCCGGCTGGTCCGCCGAGATCCAGGTGGAGCCGGCCGACGCCGGCGGCGCCCGGGTCCGGCTCGACCTGGCCGGCGGGGAGACCGACGGGCTGGCCGACGAGACCCTGAACAACCTCGCCCGCGAGGTGGCCGACAACCTGACCGCCGGCTGAGCCGGCCCCCGTGACGGACCGAGGAGACCGGGTGACCAGCAGTGGGCTGAAGCAGAAGGTGGCGCGACTGCGCCAGGCGTACGCGCCGCACGAGCAACGACCGCTGGGCGGGTACCTGACGGCAATGGGCACGTACGCCGCCGTCACCGCGATCCTGGCCGGGGTGGTCCGGGCGACCGGGCGTCCGGTGCCGGAGCGGCCCGCCCCGTCCGACGTGGTGCTGCTCTCCATCGCCACGCACAAGCTCAGCCGGCTGCTGTCCAAGGACGCGGTGACCAGCCCGCTGCGGGCCCCCTTCACCCGGTACGACCACCCGATCGGCAGCGGCGAGGTGATGGAGCAGGTCCGCGACCAGGGCAGCTCCACCCGGCACGCCATCGGCGAGCTGCTGAGCTGCCCGTTCTGCCTGGCGGTCTGGGTGGCCACCGGGCTCACCGGCGGTTTGGTGCTGGCGCCCCGGCTCACCCGGCTGGTCGCCACCGCGCTGACCGCGGTGGCCGCCTCGGACTTCCTCCAGATGGGGTACGCGGTGGCCCAGCGCGTCGCTGAGGGCGGAGACCACGACGAGCGGTGACGTGGTACGCCGAAGGGGCCGGTCTCCCGGCCCCTTCGGCGTCCCGCGCGTTCGTCAGGTGGGGGTCGTGCCGTGGTCCTCCCCGGCCCAGCCGCGCGCGGCCTCGGGCTCCCGCTCGTCGGCATCCTCGTCGGTCACCACCTCCCGCTCCACGGCGGTGCGGTCGTGCTCGTTGGCGAAGTCCGGCTCGGGCAGGGTGTCCACGCCCTCCGTCGGTTGGCCGAGCGCCGCCAGGTGCTCGTGCCCCTCGTACTCGGTGTCGCGGTCGGTCATCGGCCTGTCCTCTCGGGTGTCACGGTCGGGGTGGAACCGCACTCAGGCGACCGTCCCGCCCAGCAGGTCGGCCGCCTCGTCGGCCGCGTACTCGCCCTGGGGGAGCGCAGCGATCCGGGTCAGCAGCTCCGCCGGCAGTTCCGCGGCAACGGCGCGGCGGTAGATGTCCGCCTGAGTGATCCGCTCCTGACCGTGGTAGATGTCGTCCAGCAGGTCGTCGAGCTGCCGGATGTCCGGCTCGTCCGGCACGGGTGCGTCGTCGGTCACCTCGATCAGCTACCCGGGCCCGAATCGGTCAAACGTCCCCCGGTGCCGGCGCCAGCGGGGTGACGGCGGACACGGCCGCACCCGGAACACGGGACCGGGACCCGTCGTTGTGCAGAGCGTCGGTGTGTCCAGTGTCCCCGGGCCTCACCTAAATTGCCTTCGCGGAATACCGTTCGGCTGGAGCCGCGTCGTGCCACTCGCCGAGAGGCGACCTGCACACCGACACCAGCGCCGCCCCGGCCTCCGGCCGGGGCGGCGCTTTATCTCTCCCCGTCCCCAGGTGGGGGTCAGGCGGGGGTGGAGAGGGTGGCGCGGCGGGTGCGGACGGCGGTGGCCAGGTCGGTGAGGACCTCGGCGGTGGTGTCCCAGCCCAGGCAGGCGTCAGTGATGGACTTGCCGTACTCCAGCTCGCGGGTCGGGTCGAGGTCCTGCCGTCCGGGCTGGAGGAAGCTCTCCAGCATGATGCCGACGATGCCGCGCTGGCCGGCGGCGAGCTGGGCGGCCACGTCGGCGGCCACCTTCGGCTGGTTGCGGTGGTCCTTGCCGCTGTTGGCGTGGCTGGCGTCCACCACCACCCGCTCCGGCAGGCCGGCCGCGCGGAGCAGGTCCAGCGCCCCGGCCACCGACTGCGCGTCGTAGTTCGGCCGGCCGCCGCCACCGCGCAGCACCAGGTGGCCGTCGGCGTTGCCCCGGGTGTGCATGATCGCCGGAGTCCCCGAGAAGTCGATGCCGGGGAAGACGTGCGGCACGCCGGCCGCCCGGATCGCGTCCACCGCGGTGGCGATGCTGCCGTCGGGGCGGTTCTTCATGCCGATCGGCATGGACAGGCCGGAGGCGAGCTGCCGGTGCACCTGGCTCTCCACCGTCCGGGCGCCGATCGCGCCCCACGCCACGGCGTCGGCGATGTACTGCGGGGTGATCGGGTCGAGGAACTCGCAGCCCACCGGCAGGCCGAGGCGCAGCACGTCCAGCAGCAGCGCCCGGGCCGTGCGCAGGCCGGCGTTCACGTCGCCGGAGCCGTCCAGTCCCGGGTCGTTGATCAGGCCCTTCCAGCCCACCGTGGAGCGCGGCTTCTCGAAGTAGACCCGCATCACCACCAGCAGGTCGTCGGCGACCTGGTCGGCCACCTCGCGCAGCCGGCCCGCGTACTCCAGGGCGGCGGCCGGGTCGTGCACGGAGCACGGGCCGACCACCACCAGCAGGCGGTCGTCGGCGCGGTCCAGCACCCGGCCGACCGCGCGCCGGCCGGCCAGCACGGCCTCGGCGAGCGGCGCGTCCAGCGGCAGGTGGTGGTGCAACAGGGCCGGGGTGGTCAGCGGCACGACACGGTCGATCCGCTGGTCGATGACCCGATGCGCGTCCGGGGTCGTCACGGTGGGCTGTCCTTTCGCCGACCGTGCCCCGGGGCCGGCGCCCGAGGTCGAGCCGGCTGCTCGTACGCAAAAGGGCAGGGAGTCGATCCCTGCCCAGCCGGCTTGAAGAGGAGTGACGTCAGATCATGGTGAAGTCACCGGCTCCTCCAGCCGGCTGCCTAAACCATCGATACGACCGCGTCACGCCAGCCAGCGTACCCGACGGGACCGGGAGGCCTCACTCCGTTCCGCACTGCGGAACACGGGGTATGGGGGACGGCATGAGTCACCAGCAGAGCGACCAGGACCGGGTCGAGTCCCGGGCCCACCTGCTGCCCGAGGAGGCGGCGCTGGGCAGCGACGACCCGGAGGCCCAGGCCGAGGCCATCCTCACCGAGTCGGACGTCCGGGAGGAGGACCGGAACGCCGCGCCGGACACCGTCCTGGAGCACCGTACGTCCGATCAGACGGTGACCCCGGTGGAGCCGCCCGACTGAGCCGACGCCGCGGGCATGCCTCACGAGTACCCCGGCGCGGGCCGTCGATGCTCCCGCGCGTCACCTTTCCGCCCGCGAGATCGGATAGCGTCGTCCCATGCCCGACAGCGGTTACCCCTGGCCCATCGAGACGACCCGACTGGACAACGGCCTGCGCGTGGTGGTGAGCGAGGACCGCACCGCGCCGGCCGTCGCCGTGAACCTCTGGTACGACGTGGGCTCGCGGCACGAGCCGGCGGGACAGACCGGCTTCGCCCACCTCTTCGAGCACCTGATGTTCGAGGGCTCGGCGAACGTGGCGAAGACCGAGCACATGAAGTTCATCCAGGGTGCCGGCGGCTCGCTCAACGCCACCACCAACCCGGACCGGACCAACTACTTCGAGATGGTCCCGGCCGAGCACCTGGAGCTGGCGCTCTGGCTGGAGGCCGACCGGATGGGCGGCCTGGTGCCGGCGCTGACCCAAGAGACCCTGGACAACCAGCGCGAGGTGGTCAAGAACGAGCGGCGCCAGCGCTACGAGAACGTCCCGTACGGCGACTCCTGGCTGCGGCTGCTGCCCCTGCTCTACCCGCCCGGCCACCCGTACCACCACGCGACGATCGGCTCGATGGCCGACCTGAACGTCGCCGACCTCGCCACCTTCCAGGCCTTCCACACCACCTACTACGCGCCGAACAACGCGGTGCTCACCGTGGTCGGGGACGCCGAGCCGCCCGAGGTCTTCGCGCTGGCCGACAAGTACTTCGGTGCCATTTCGGCCCGGGACGACATCCCGTCGGCGCCGGACGGGCGCACCGTGCCGGCGACCGGGCGGCCGGCGGTGGAGACGGTCACCGCCGACGTGCCCGCGCCGCGGGTCTACGTCGCGCACCGCACCCACCCCTACGGCACCCCCGGGTACGACGTGACCACCGTGCTCGCCACCGTCCTCGGCACCGGCCGGGGCAGCCGGCTCTACCAGCGCCTCGCCGACGGCGAGCGGATCGCCCAGCCGGACCTGGTCGGGGCGTACGGCGTCGACCTCGCGCACGGGCCCGCGCCGCTGATCGCCACCGCCACCGCCCGCCCCGGGGTGACCGCCGAACGGCTGCGCACCGGGCTGACGGACGTCGTCGACGAGCTGGCCACCGTGCCGGTGACCGCGGCCGAGCTGGACCGGGCCAAGGCGCTGCTGAGCACCCAGTGGTGGCGGCACATGTCCACCGTGGACGGGCGCGCCGACGTCCTCGGCCGGTACGCCACCCAGTTCGGCGACCCGGCGAAGATCGGTGAGCGCCTGCCGGCCTGGCTCGCGGTGACCGCCGAGCAGATCGCCGAACAGGCCGCCGAGCTGCTCGGTGCCGCCGACCGGGCCACCCTGACCTACCTGCCCGAGGAGACCTCATGACGCTGATCGCCGCCCGTCCCGGCCCGGGCGCCGCCCGCCCGTACCGGTTCCCGCAGGTGGTCCGCCGTACCGTCGCCGGCGGGCAGGTCGTCGCCGCGCACCTGCCCGGGCAGAACCTCGCCGTCGCGCTGCTGCTGCTCGACGCGGGCGCCGGGCGGGAGCCGGTCGGCCGGGACGGCGTCGGCGGGGTGCTCGCCAAGGCCCTGGAGGAGGGGACCGCCCAGCGGGACGCCACCGCGTACGCGCTGGCCATCGAGGCGCTCGGCACCGAGCTGGTGACCGGGCTGGACTGGGATTCCTTCCAGGTCAGCGTGCAGGTGCCGGTGGAGCGGCTGAGCGCCGCCGTGGAGCTGCTCGCCGAGGCCGTCCGGACGCCCCGGCTCGACCCGGCCGACGTGCGGCGGGTCCGCGACGACGAGGCGACCGCGCTGCGGATGGACTGGGCGAACCCGGGTCCGCGTGCGGACGCCGCGCTGCGCGCCGACCTGTTCGGCGCCGACAACCGGTGGGGCCGCCCGATGTACGGCGACCCGGAGACGGTGGCCGGGCTGGACGTGGACGACGTGACCGTCTTCCACTCCGAATGGTTCATCCGCCCGGGAACGCTGATCGTCGCCGGCGACCTGGAGCGCACCGACCTGGACGCGCTCGCCGCGACGGCGTTCGCGGGGGCCGGCGGCGGGCCGGTGGAGCGGGGCGGCCCGATCGAGGTGCCGCTGCACGAGCGCCGGCGGATCATCCTGGTGGACCGCCCCGGCTCGGTCCAGTCCACGCTGCGGCTCGGCCACCCGTCCCCGCACCGCGCCCACCCCGACCACGTGCCGATGACGCTCGCCGGCACGGTGCTCGGCGGTGCGTTCACCTCCCGCCTCAACCACCTGATCCGCGAGGTGCGGGGCTACACGTACGGCATCCGCGGTGACTTCGCCTCGTCCCGCCGGTTCGGCCGGTTCGCGGTCAGCTCGGGGGTGCAGAACGCGGTGACCGCCCCGGCCCTGGTCGAAGCGGTCGGCGAGATCACCCGTACGCAGGTGACCGGGGTGACCGAGGACGAGCTGGCGGTGGCCCGCTCCTGGCGAGCCGGCCAGCTCTCGGTCGAGTTGCAGAGCCCCCGGTCGATCGCCGGCGCGCTGACCACGCTGGTGGTGCACGACCTGCCGGACGACTACCACGCCCGGCTGCGCGAGTCGCTGCTCGCCGCCGACGTGGACCAGGTCGCCGCGGCGGCCGCGACGCACCTGCACCCGGAGTCGCTGACCCTGGTGGTGGAGGGTGACGCGGCGGTGGTCCGGGACGAACTGGTCGCGACCGGCCTCGGTGAGGTCGTCGACCACCAGCACTGAGGCGGCGGTCGCGTCGGCCCCGGGGGTGTGTGACGTCGCTCGCGTCCGGGGCCGGCCGGGACGCCGGCCCCCGGTCGCCCCGGCGGCAAAGCTGCGGCGCGGCCCGGCCGGCACCTGGGATCTTCCGGTCCGGCGGGCCGGACGGCGGCGTCGTTGCGGCCCGGCCGGACTGCCCGGACCCCGGGCCGGCCCGGCGCGCGGCGTCCGGGGCCTGGGAAAGCATTCCCGGTCGGGTCGACGGGCTGGGTAGCCTCGCGGGCATGAGGATCGGCATTGTGGGGGCCACCGGCCAGGTCGGTGGCGTGATGCGGCAGGTGCTGGCGGAGCGGGAGTTCCCGGCGGAGCAGGTGCGGTTGTTCGCCTCGGCCCGGTCGGCCGGGCGGACCCTGCCCTGGCGCGACGGCGAGGTCACCGTGGAGGACGCGGCCACCGCCGACTACCGCGGGTTGGACATCGTGCTCTTCTCGGCGGGCAAGGGCACCGCGAAGGAGCTGGCTCCCCGGGTCGCCGAGGCCGGCGCCGTGGTGATCGACAACTCCTCGGCCTACCGGATGGACCCGGACGTGCCGCTGGTGGTCGCCGAGGTCAACCCGCACGCGGTGGGCGACCGGCCGAAGGGCATCATCGCCAACCCCAACTGCACCACCATGGCCGCGATGCCGGTGCTCCGCCCGCTGCATCGGGAGGCCGAGCTGGTCAGCCTGGTGGTGGCCACGTACCAGGCGGTCTCCGGCGCCGGGCTGGCCGGCGTGGCCGAGCTGGACGAGCAGGTCCGCAAGGTGGCCGAGCACGCCAGCGGCCTCGCCTTCGACGGCGCCGACGTGGAGTTCCCGGCCCCGCGGTCGTTCGCCCGGCCGATCGCCTTCAACGTGCTCCCGCTCGCCGGCTCGATCGTCGACGACGGCTCGTTCGAGACCGACGAGGAGCAGAAGCTGCGCAACGAGAGCCGCAAGATCCTGGAGATCCCCGGGCTGAAGGTCTCCGGCACCTGCGTCCGGGTGCCGGTCTTCACCGGTCACTCGCTCCAGATCAACGCGCGCTTCGCCCGGCCGATCAGCCCGGAACGCGCCCGCGAGCTGCTCGACGGCGCGCCCGGGGTGGCGCTGTCGGAGGTCCCCACTCCGCTGGAGGCCGCCGGCCAGGACCCGACGTACGTCGGGCGGATCCGGGCCGACGAGACCGCGGAGCACGGCCTGGCCCTCTTCTGCTCGAACGACAACCTGCGCAAGGGCGCCGCGCTCAACGCCGTGCAGCTCGCCGAGCTGGTCGCCGCCGAGCGCCGCTGACACCCTGGCGCTTCGGGGCCTCGTGGCCGCCCCGGCCGGCTGATCGGTCGCCGTCACCCGATGTCCTCGCGAGCGATATACCTGAGAGGCATAAATATGACTCTCAGGTATATCGCCCGTCGGGCATCTGCCCTCGTTCCACAGGGACCGACCCGGCCACCACGACTCGACGCGGAGGACACCATGGCGGACGAGAAGACCGAGCGGGCCCTGACCCAGCTGATCGCCGGACGCTGGATGGGTGTGCTGGCCACCATCAAGCGGGACGGCCGGCCCCAGCTGTCCAACGTGGTCTACGCCTTCGACCCGGAGCGGCGCCTGATCCGCGTCTCGGTCACCGACGGCCGGGCCAAGACCGCCAACCTGCGCCGGGACCCCCGGGCCAGTTTCCAGGTCAGCAGCGACGACGGCTGGGCGTACGCGGTGGCGGAGGCACGGGCGGAGCTGACCCCGGTGGCCGAGCGGGCGGACGACGCGACCGTGGAGGAGCTGATCGCGCTCTACCGGGCGGTGCAGGGCGAACACCCCGACTGGGACGACTTCCGTGCCGCCATGGTCGCCGAGCGGCGGCTGGTGCTGCGCCTGCATGTCGAACGGCTCTACGGCATGCCCCCGCGCGGCTGACCCGAGTTACTGCTCCCCGCGCGACGGGTAGTCGGCGGGTGCCGAACCGAGAGGGGAGCACCATGACAACGGTCGGAGAGTTCATGACGACCCGGTTGGTGACGATGGACGGCAGCGACACGCTCACCGCCGCGGCGCAGGAGATGCGCGACAGTGCCATCGGCGACGTGGTGGTGACCGACGGCGACAAGGTGGTCGGCATCATCACGGACCGGGACATCACGGTCCGCGGCGTCGCCGCGAGCATGGACCCGAGCTCCACCAGGCTCAACCAGATCACCACCAAGGACGTGGTCACGGTGAGCCAGTACGACGACGCGGTGGCCGCCGCCGACCTGATGCGCACCTACGCCGTACGCCGGTTGCCGGTGATCGACGACGGGCGGCTGGTGGGGCTGATCTCGATGGGTGACCTCGCGGTCGAGCGGGAGCCCCAGTCGGTGCTGGCGGACATCAGCGCCGACGAACCCAACAACTGACTTCGTCCGCCGCGGTCACGCCGGCTCCCGGTTCGGGGGCCGGCGTTCGCGGCTGCGATCGAACCTGCCGCCCACCGGCCGGGTCAGCCGGTCTCGACGACCACCCGGACGTCCGACGCACCGCGCGTCGCCCGGACCGTCTCCGCCTCCGCCTCCGCCTCCCGGGCGACCCGCTTGGTCAGGGGCCCGAACGGGGTCACGCTCAGCTCCAGCCGGCCCCGGCCGGCCTGCTTCGCCCGCCAGACCCCGGCCACCTCGCCGTCCACCAGCAGGGCACCCGGGTTGCCCAGGATCCGCCAGAGCTGCCGTTGGTGCGCCTGTTCGGGGACCAGCAGGCCGCGATCCCGGGCCTGCAGGTACGGGTCGCCGGGCGGCAGCAGCCGGACCAGCCGGGCCGGTTCGGCCGCCCGCAGCGCGTCGAGCCGCTCCGCCGGCAGCCAGACCCGCCGGCCGTCCACCCGGACCTCGGCCAGCCGGTCGGCCGGCCAGACCCGGCGCAGCTCGGTGGCGCCGGTGCCCAGGAACCCCGCCACGTCGGCCACCGTGGCCGGGCCGAGCAGCCGCAGGTAGGCCAGGGCCAACGCGTCGGTGCCGGTCGCCGCGTCGGGCGGTGCCGGGCGCTCGGCCAGCGGTGCGAGCCGCGCGGCCCGGCCGGAGACCACCAGGCGCACCCCACCGGCCAGGCCGGCCTGCTGGAACAGCGAGCCCGAGACGTGCCGGGCGCCGCACGGGCCACAGTCGTAGCTCAGCGCGGCCGGGATCCGCTCGGTGACCGCCCGGCTCACCGCTCCCTTGTCCCGCTCGCCGGTGACCACGGCCTGGAAGGCCTCGGCGGCGGCCCGGAACGCGGCCAGGCCCAGCTTCGCGCCCTCGCGGATCTGCCCGCCGATCCGCCGGGCGGCGTCGGCGTCGCTGAGCGGCCAGAGCGCGGCGGCCAGCGCCGGCAGCTCGGCCCGGCGGTGCAGGTGCGGCGCGCCCCGGACCGACCACACCAGTTCCAGCCGGTCGTCGTCCGGCCCGGCGTCCACCGGGACGCGGGCCGCCAGCGCCAGTCGGGCCGAACCGTACGGGGTGTCCTGCGCGCCCAGGGCCAGCACGTCCAGCTCGGCGGGGCGCAATCCCGGTCGGTCGAGCTGCTGGGCCGTCACCCGGTACGCCAGCACCCGCCCCCGGTCGAGTTCCGGTCCGTCCGCCACCCGTCCTCCTCGTCGCCTCCCGCCGGAGGCTACCGCGCTCCACCGACGCCGGAGGGGCGTCGACTCACCCGAACCGGGCGAGATTGACGCCGTGCCGGGCGGGGACCCCTCCTCGGACGTCGAACGCCTGGGGATCGCGGGAGGAGTGGACGGATGCTGGACGCGACCACAAGGTTCTTCGAGGACCTGGACCGGCGGGGGTTCGAACCCCTGCTGCAGAAGACCTCCGGGACCCTGCGCTTCGACCTGCACGAGGGAGCGCAGACGACCCACTGGCTGCTCGAGGTCGACCGGGGCAACCTGCGGGTGCGCCAGGAGGACCGGGAGGCTGACACGGTGGTGGGGACCGATCCGCGGCTCTTCGGCGACCTGGTCACCGGTGGCGAGAACGCCATCGCGGCGCTGATCCGCGGCGACATGACCGTCTCGGGCGACCTGCGTCTGCTGCTCCAGGTCGAACGGCTCTTTCCCGGCCCGGCGGACTCCCGGGGGCCGCGCCACGCGTTCCAGAGGGAGGTCCACTGATGGGCGCGACCGACACCATCCGCATCCTGGACGGCAACACCTTCGTGGTGTCCGAGGACACCGGGGACATCGAGGCCACGCCGAGCGAACCCACCGGGCTGTTCTCCCTCGACACCCGGTTTCTGTCGAAGTGGGTGCTGACCGTCAACGGTGAACGGCTCAACGCGCTCTCCTACGACGACCTCCAGTACTACGAGGCGCGCTTCTTCCTGGTGCCGGGGCTGGCGACGCACTACATCGACGCGAAGCTGTCGATCATCCGGGAGCGGGCGGTGGGCGGCAGCTTCCGGGAGACCCTGACCATCCTCAATCACGACGAGAAGCCGGTCGACCTGGAGATCCGGATGGACGCCGGCTCCGACTTCGCGGACCTCTTCGAGGTCAAGGACGAGGTTCTGAACAAGAAGGGCGAGAGCTACGCCGAGGCCGAGCCGGAGCGGCTGCGGCTGGGCTACCGGCGCGGGAACTTCAGGCGGGAGACGGTCGTCACCTCCTCCGGGCGGGCCCGCT
This sequence comes from Micromonospora coerulea, assembly GCF_016598485.1. Lineage (GTDB taxonomy): Bacteria > Actinomycetota > Actinomycetes > Mycobacteriales > Micromonosporaceae > Micromonospora > Micromonospora coerulea. Next base: position 79,476 of record NZ_JAEMUW010000022.1, read on the forward strand.
ACGACCGCGACGGTTTCGCGTACACCGTCCACCTGGAACCCAACGAGCAGTGGAACACCGCGATCGAGGTGCAGACGCACGCCGTCGGGCCGGGCGGCCGGGACCTGCGGATGGGGCTGCGGGCGCACGGCACCGAGCGGCTCGCCCTCCAGCACGACCTGGAGGAGTGGATCGCCAAGGCGCCCAGGGTGAACAGCGAGCACGGGCGGGTGTCCCACACGTACCGGCGGAGCCTGATCGACCTCGCCGCGCTGCGCTTCTCGCCGATCTCGCTCGGTGGGCAGGCCCTGCCGGCAGCCGGCCTGCCCTGGTTCATGACCATGTTCGGCCGGGACAGCATCCTGACCTCCCTGCAGGTGCTGCCGTTCGCGCCGGAACTGTCGAAGACCACGCTGCGGATCCTGGGCGCGTTGCAGGGCACCCGTTTCGACGACTTCCGCGACGAGGACCCCGGCCGGATCCTGCACGAGATGCGGTACGGCGAGACGGCCGCCTTCGAGGAGCAACCCCACTCGCCGTACTACGGCTCGGTGGACGCGACCCCGCTGTTCGTGGTGCTGCTCGACGAGTACGAGAAGTGGACCGGCGACGTGGCGCTGGTCAAGGAGCTGGAACGGGAGTGCCGGTCCGCGCTGAAGTGGGTCGACGACTACGCGGACCTGGCCGGCAACGGCTACATCTGGTACGAGCGGCGCAACAGCGACACCGGCCTGGAGAACCAGTGCTGGAAGGACTCCTGGGACTCGATCTCGTACCGGGACGGGACGCTGCCGCCGTTCCCGCGGGCCACCTGCGAGGTGCAGGGGTACGCGTACGACGCGAAGATGCGGGCCGCCCGGCTGGCCCGGGAGTTCTGGGGTGACCCGGCCTACGCCGACAAGCTGGAACGGGAGGCGGTCGAGCTGAGACGGCGGTTCAACCGGGACTGGTGGGTGGCCGACGGCGAGTACTACGCGCTCGGCCTGGACCCGACCGGCCGCCAGATGGACGTGCTCAGCTCCAACATCGGCCACCTGCTCTGGAGCGGCATCGTCGACGACGAACGGGCGGCGAAGATCGCCGAGCACCTGGTGGGGCCGCGACTGTTCTCCGGCTGGGGGGTGCGGACCCTGGCCGAGGGCGAGGTCCGCTACAACCCGATCGGGTACCACAACGGCACGATCTGGCCGTTCGACAACTCGTTCATCGCCTGGGGGCTGCGCCGGTACGGCTTCGCCGAGGAGGCGGCCACCATCGCCAACGGCATCCTGGACGCCGCGACGTACTTCGACGGGCGGCTGCCCGAGGCGTTCGGCGGCTACCCGCGGGAGCTGACCAAGTTCCCGGTGGAGTACCCGACGGCGTGCAGCCCGCAGGCGTGGTCGACGGGCACCCCGCTGCTGCTGATCCGCACGATGCTCGGCCTGGAACCGCACGAGGGGCACCTCGCCGTCGACCCGCGACTGCCGATCGGCATGGGCCGGATCGAGGTGCTGGACATCCCGGGTCGGTGGGGTCGGGTGGACGCGTTCGCCCGGGGGCGGCTGGACCTGCACAACCTGGCCCAGACATAGCCGCCCGGCGGTGTGCCGCCGGCCCCTGGTCGAGCGGCGCACCCGCCGTTCGGACGGCGAGGTCGGGCAGGCCCGGACGGTGGCGGCGTCACCGGGTGGGCAGGACGGTGTCCAGGAATGCCGCGGTGACCGCCCGCAGGTCCGGGCGGCCCAGGTCGAGGGCGTGCCCGCCGTGGGTGATCCAGGTGTGCACCGGATGCCCGGCGGCGAGCAGCCGCCCGGTCAGGTCGATCGACTGGCCGACCGGCACGGCGACGTCGTCGCGCCCGTGCACCAGCAGCACCGGCACGCCGGAGCCCAGGTGCGTGGCGACGGTCGAATCGACGGTCGCCGGGTCGCCGGGGGCGGGCGGATGGCCGAGCAGCCCGGCCCACGGGTCATCGTGCCTCCGCAACCGTCGCCAGTCCGCGGCGAGCGGGTCGACCGGCGCCCAGTACGCCAGCGCCCCCGCCACGTCGCCCGGCCGGTCGACCCCGCGCAGGGCGAGGTGCAGGGCCAGGGTCGCGCCCGCCGAGTCGCCGCCGACCAGCAGCGGCAGCCCGCCGGCCGCCGCCCGGGCCGACCGCGCCGCCGCCCGTACGTCGTCGAGCTGCGCCGGCCAGCGTGCCTCGTCCACGAACCGGTAGGTCGCCGGGTGCACCCGCAGCCCGTACGCCGCGAGGGCCGCCCCGTCCTCGTCGCTGCGTCCCCGCCATCCGCCGCCATGGATCCAGAGCAGCACCCCGCGTTCGGTCATCGCGCCATCGTGCCGGCTCGGGCCGCCGCATGGCCACCGGCTCTGCCAGCGGCAGAAGGGCCGGCCCGGTCCGGTCGTTCGACGGCCGGCTCGCGCCCCTACGGTTGCGTAACCTACGCGGGGTAAAGTTGCCGGATGTCGGAACTCGTGTACCCGCCCGTGATCGCCGCCGCCAAGACGATGTTCCGGGTCCTCGACCTGCGCCTGACCGTGGAGGGCAGCGACCACGTGCCGCCTACCGGTGGCGCGGTCCTGGCCAGCAACCACGTCAGCTACCTGGACTTCATCTTCTGCGGGTACGGCGCGCACGAGTCGCGCCGCCTGGTCCGGTTCATGGCCAAGCACGAGGTCTTCGCGCACAAGGTCTCCGGCCCGTTGATGCGCGGCATGAAGCACATCCCGGTGAACCGGGCGGCCGGTGCCGGGTCGTACAACACGGCGGTGGAGGCGCTGCGCCGCGGCGAGGTGGTCGGCGTCTTCCCGGAGGCCACGATCAGCCGGTCGTTCCTGGTCAAGGAGCTCAAGAACGGGGCCGCCCGGATGGCGCAGGAGGCCGGCGTGCCGCTGCTCCCGGTCGCGCTCTGGGGCACCCAGCGGCTCTGGACCAAGGGCCGGCCGCGCACCCTGACCCGCCGGCACACGCCGATCACCATCCTGATCGGCGAGCCGATCGACCCGGCCGGGTACCCGGACGCCAGCGCGCTGACGGTCGAGCTGAAGAGCCGGCTGAGCGCGCTGGTGGACCGGGCTCAGCGGGAGTACCCGGACGCCCCGGCCGGCGCCGACGACAGCTGGTGGCAGCCGGTGCACCTCGGCGGCAGCGCGCCGACCCTGGCGGAGGCGGCCGAACTGGACCGGCGGGGTCGCCGCGCGTCCGCCTCCTGACCCGCGGGGGCGGCGCCGGTCCGATCGGTCGGGCGGTGACCGGATCGTTCCGCATCCGGGCATGATGGTGTCTGCCGCCCCGCCGCCCGCCCGGCCAGGATCGAAGCCATGAACAGAGCCGCACTCGTCGTCATCGACGTCCAGGAGTCGTTCCGGCAACGACCGCTGTGGGCGTACGCCTCGCAGCCCGACATCGTCGGCCAGGTCGGCCGGCTGGTCGACGCGGCCCGCCGCCGCGGCGACCTGGTGGTCTGGGTCCTGCACGCGGAGCCCGGCACCGGCGCGGTCTTCGACCCGGCCAGCGGCCACGTCCGGCTGATCGACGGGCTGGCCCCGGTCGAGGGGGAGCCGATGCTGGTCAAGACCGCGCACAACGCGTTCACCACCACCAACCTCCAGCAGTTGCTCACCCTGGCCGGCGTCCGCGAGGTGACGGTCTGCGGGATCCGTACGGAGCAGTGCGTGGAGACCACCACCCGGCTGGGCGCCGACCTGGGGTACGAGATGACCTTCGTGACCGACGCGGCGGTCACCTTCCCCATCCCGCACCGCGACCTGCCGGCCGACGCGTCGCCGGAGCGGATCCTCGCCGACCCGCGCACCCTGTCCACCGCCGACATCGTCACCCGCACCGAGTACGCCCTGGCCGGCCGGTTCGCCACCATCCGTACCGTCGCCGAGCTGACCGGCGCCGTCCCCGCCGGGGTCTGAGCCGTGGCCCGGGTCGTCTTCCTGCTGGTCCCGCAGCTGCACCTGCTGGACCTGGCCGGGCCGGCCCAGGTCTTCTCCAGCGCCGCCGACCTCGGGTACGACTACCGGCTGCACTACGTCGCCGAGACCGCCGAGGTGCCGACCGTGCAGGGGGTGTCGCTGCGGGCCGACCCGGCGTGGCCCGACCTCGACCGGGACGACCTGGTCGTCGTACCGGGCTGGCGGCCCGCCGCGCACGGCCCGGCGGGGCCGGTCGGAGCCGACGACCTGCGGCGGCTGGCCGACCATCACGCGCGCGGCGGCACGGTGGCGAGCATCTGCGCGGGCGCGGGCGCGTTCGCGCTCGGTCGGGCCGGCCTGCTCGACGGGCGGCGCTGCACGACCCACCACGAGGTGCAGGACGAGCTGGCCCGGCGGCACCGGGCGGCCCGGGTGGTCCGCGACGTGCTGTACGTGGTCGACGACCGGGTGGTCACCTCGGCCGGCATCGCCAGCGGCATCGACGTGGCGCTGCACCTGGTGGCCACCCGGCACGGGCCGGCGGCGGCCGCCCGGATCGCCCGCACGCTGGTGGTCTATGCCCGGCGCAACGGCCACGAACAGCAGGCCAGCGCGATGATGCGGTACCGCTCGCACCTGCTGGACGCGGTGCACCGGGCGCAGGACCTGATCGACGCCCGCTACTCGGAGCCGCTGCCGCTGGCCGAGCTGGCCGCCGCCTGCGGGGTGTCCGAGCGCACCCTGAGCCGGCTGTTCCGGCAGGCCACCGGGCTGACCCCGCTCGGCTACCAGCAGTCGCTGCGGGTGGAGCGGGCCGAGCACCTGATCGGGCACGGCGCCACGGTCGAGGCGGCCGCCCGCGCGGTCGGCTTCACCGACGCCCGGATGCTCCGCCGCCTGCGCACCCGCCCCCGCCCCGGCCAGGCCCCCCTCACCCTCGCCAGCTGACCCACCCCCGGCCGCCGCCCCCGGCCGCCGATCCGGCCCGTCCCGGGGCCGGTCGCACTTCAAGATCACCAGCGGTGGGACGGGTGGGGTCAGCAGGCGGAGCCGGGGCGGTGCGGGAGGGCGGGCGAGGTGGGGAGCGACTGGCGGGGACGGAGCGGGGTGGACTCCGGGAGGGGGGTGTGCTCCGCGGGCGGGCGGTAGTAGTCCTCACGGGAGAGGAACTCGACCGGCAGCGAGCCGGGCAGGGTCACCCGACCCGCCGCCGGGAAGGGCGCCGCGCCGACCCGGGTGGCCAGCTCGGCCCGCTCCGGCGGGGACAGGTCCACCAGCTCCGGGTGCACCAGCCGGAACGCGGCCACCGACCGGCGTACCTGCCGGGCCAGCGCGGCGACCAGCGGGACCGGACCACCGAGGGCCAGCGCCGGCTGCCGGATCGTCCGCAGCGCGTCGCACACGACCAGCAGCTCCCCGTCGCCGTCCGGGTCGTCGTTCCGCAGCTCCAGCCGGGACGGCCACTGCCAGCGGATCTGCCCGCTGACCAGGCGGGACGGTCGGACCGGGCGCCGGTGCCGGGCGCCGGCCGACTCGTCCCGCCCGGAGACCAGGGTCAGCTCCGCCCCGCCGCAGACGTACCCGACCCGACGGTCGGTGACGGTCACCGTGGCGGCCGCGGGCAGCGTCCAGCTGCGGGCGCCGCCGGTCGGGCCGAGCAGGTGACCGGCGACCCGGAGCCGGTGCACGCCGAGCACCTGCTCGCCCCGCGCGGGGACCAGCGCGTGCCGCCGGTCGAGCTCGGGGCGGGCGGCGTCGTCGTCGCCGTCGAAGCGGTGCGGCCCGACGAAGAAGGGTGCGGCATCCTCCTGCACTGTCACGACCTCCCCGGCACGGTTGGCGGTACGTCGAGCCTTGCCGACGTCCGGGGCGGTGTCATGACACCCGTTAGGGGGTCGGCCGGTCGGTCGCCGCGTGTGACCGGTAGATGCCGATCTCTTCCGGCCGGACGAGCCCGTCCTCGATCGCCCGGGCAAGCAGCGCCGCCTTGGTGGCCGCCGGTCGACCCGCTCGGGTGTACTTGATCCGCGCCCGGTCGACGTACTGCTTCACGGTGTGCTCGCTGATCTGCATGCGGCGCGCCACCGACGCCTTCGACATCGACTGGAACCAGAGCAGCAGCGCCTCGCGCTCCTTGTCGGACAGGGTCGGCCGGTCCGGTCGCGGGTCACCGACCATCGCCCCGGCCAGCGCGGGCGGCACGTACGGCCGGTCGCTGGCCGCGGCGAGCACGGTGGCCACGCAGTGCTCCCGTCCCTCGTGCTTGGCCAGGAAGGCCACCGCCCCCGCGTCCAGCGCGGCGAGCATGGTGTCCGGATCGGTGTGCTCGGAGTAGACCACCACCCGCCGGCCGGCCGAACTCAGCTCGGCCAGCTTGTCGATCACCATCCGCCCGTGCAGCCGCAGGTCGAGCAGGATCACCTCGGCCTCCGGGGCGGCCCCGAGCACCACGTCCGGATCGTCCCCGGTGGCCAGGACGCGCAGCCGTGGCTCGGCGGCCAGCCAGGCCCGCACCCCGTCGATGACGACCGGGTGGTCGTCCACGATCGCCACGCCGACCGGCGGTGCGCCGGTCACGTCCTCCGCCACCGGGTCTGCGTCCATCTGATCTCCCCGTCCCGCTCGTGCCGCTGCTCCACCGGACCCGCGCCGTCGGCGGCGGCCGGCGGACCGGTCGCGTCCGGGCCCTCGTGGTCGGGCGTGACCAGGCTGACCGCCACCTCGTCCGGGCCGGCGACCACGGTCAGCCGGGCCCAGCCCCGGGCGCCGGCGAGCGCGGCGGTGAGCGGGTCGGCCAGCCGGCGGCGGACCTGCACCGGCAGCTCCGGCGGCACGCCGATGGCGATCAGGTCGATCGGCAGGCCGTTGCGTTCCGCCAGGTCGGCGGCGGCCCGCAGCTCGTGCAGCAGCGGGTCGGGCACGTCGTCCGACTCGGCGATGAGCCGGCGCAGCCGGGCCGCCGCCAGCACGCAGCGCCGCCGTACCTCGGGGTCGGCCGGGTCGGCGTCACCGGTGGCGAGGGCGGTCAGCACCTCCTCGGCGGTGCCGCTGACCAGGGCCAGCCGGGCGCGGCGGTCCTCGCGGGCCCGCTCCCCGGCCACCCGTTCCGCCGCCACCGCTCCGGCGGCCGCGGCGGTGCCGGCCCGGTCCCGCGCGAGGGCGGCGATCGCGGCCGCCCCGGCGAAGACCGCCACCGGCAGCGACGAGGTGCCGTAGACGTACATCGCGTAGCGGGTGAGGTCGGCGGGGGTGGTCGTCCCGGACCCGAGCACCGCGCCCAGCGCGATCACCGCGTGCGCGCCGAGCAGCGCGAGCAGCCAGCCGACCGGCCGCCGCCAGAGCACCAGCAGGAAGAACCAGGCGAGCCCGCCCCACACCCAGTTCGCCGCCGTGAACAGGTACCGCTCGCCGGCGGCGGCGAAGACCGCCGCGTCGACCACCAGCAGCACCGCCGTCAGGGCACGGGCGGGGGGAGTGGCACCGCGCAGCAGCCGTACGGCGGCCGTCACCCCGACCGCCGCGGTCACCGCCCAACCGGCGGCGACCACCACCGGCGCGGCGAGCCCGGACCAGGCGCTCAGCACCGCCGGCAGCCCGATGGCGGTGTGCCAGGCCAGCGCGATGGCCACCGCGGCGATCCGGGCGCCGCGGTCGGAGGCCCGGGCCACGGCGGTCGCCGCGCCGCCGGCTCCCGCGGCGTCACCCGGAACGTCCGACCATCCCGCCGGTCCGCCCGGGTCGGGCAGGGCGGCGTCGCGGGTCGCGCCGGCGGTGGCGGACGGGTCCCGGTCGCCCCGGGTTCGGGCTGAGGTCGCGGGTGCCCGGTGTCGCCGGGTACGGAGCGGGCCGCCACCGGGAGGCACCGCCTCGAGCTCAGTGGGCACCGGACCACTCCAGCCGGATCCGGGTCCCGGCACCAGGGGCGGAAGTCACCTCGGCCCGACCCCCCACCGTGGCCATCCGGCCGTGCACGGATTCGCGCAGGCCGTACCGGTGGGCCGGGACGCCGGTCGGGTCGAAGCCGGGACCGTCGTCCTCGACCTCGACCACGACGCTGCCGGCGGCGCGTGCCAACCGCAGCGTGGCGGTCGCTCCGGGGGCGTGCCGGACCACGTTGGCCAGTGCGGCCGCCGCGCTATCGGCGAGCGCCCCGGCCACCTCCGCCGGGACCACGCACGGGGCGAGCGTCGCGGTCACCGGCAGATCCGGCAGCCGCGCGAGGACCGCCCGCAGCCGGTCGTCCAGTGCGGTGGGCCCGGCCGCCGGCGCGGACCGGAAGTCGGCCAGGGCGGTGAGGGTACGCAGGTCGGCCGCGCACCGCTTGCGTACCGCGGCCGACGGGCCGGCCACCGCGCCGAGCCCCACCATGGTCAGCGTGGCCAGGACGGTGTCGTGCAGGTCCCGGTTCTGCCGGCGCTCCGCCTCCCGGGCGGTACGGGCCACCACGGCCGCCCGGGCCAGCCGCTGGTAGTCGGCGAACGCCCGGTCGGCGCGACCGATCCGCCGCCGCATCACCGCCGTCATCATCGCCGCGCAGCCGGTCTGCACCAGCAGCGTCGCGGCGTGCGCGCGGGCCTCGACCGGGTTGCCGGCGGTCAGTGCGCCGGCGACGTAGCCGGCGGTGACGAGCAGCCCCGCCGGGACGGACCAGCGCGCCGGGGCGGTGGCCTGGGCGTTGATCACGGTGGTGCTGGCCAACACGGCGATCCAGCTCCCCTCGCCCGGCAGGACCTCCGGCGCCACCAGCCACGGGACGAGCAGGCAGGCCACCGTGGTGAGGGCGACGTCGCCGGCCACCAGTGGCCCGGTCACCCCGCGCCGCAGGGCCCGCGCGGCGTACCAGAGCGACCAGGCGGTGAGCACCGCGACCGCCGGCACCAGCAGCGCCACCCGCACCGGCGGCGTGCGGACCGCCAGCGCCACCACGGCGCCGACCAGACCGCAGGTCAGCCGGAGCAGCGCCGGCAACGTGGTGAAGATGAGGGTGAACGCGCCCCCGGCCGGCCGGTCCCAGGCGGACGGCGGCGAGGTCGTGGCGGCAGCGACCGGCATCGGGGGAGGTGTCCTTCCGGCAGCGACCCGGTCGGGTCCGCACGGCGTAGATCGACGCCGGAGAATAGCATGCCCGACCGCAACCAGTCACCCACGGTGCGCGGCGCGTCGCCGCTCGCGACCGGCTGTGTCCGGCTCGGCCGGGCGACGAGGTGGCATCCGTCGATGGTGGACGACGGCGGCGTGGCGGTCATCCGTTTCCGGCCGCCCGCCGGGGCGGGCGGCCGGAGGCGCGGTCAGGCCGGGCAGTTGTGGTACGCCGCGACCCGCCACCCGTCGCCGTGCCGGGACAGCACCCAGGTGGCGCGGCGGCGCCGGTCGGCGGGAACCGTCTCCTCGCCGGGGAGCAGGAAGCCGCTGCGGCTGACCACCACCGCCGCGTCGTCCCCGAGGAGCCGGACGTTCTCCGGCTCGTCCACCGAGGTGGAGCCCTTGAGCGGGCCGGCGAAGGCGGCCGACAGGTACCGGCGCACCTCCTCCCGGCCCTGGTGGAACACGCCGCCGGGCAGCACCACCGTCGCGTCGTCGGAGTAGCGGTCGGCGAAAGCGTCGGCGTCGTTGGCCGCCCACGCGGCGACGAGGGCGTGCAGCACCTCGCGGACTGCCCGGTCGTCGCGGGTGTGGATGGTGTCGGTCATGGTCGTCCTTCCGTGGTACGGATCTCGCCGGTACCTACTCGGCGGTGCGGCGGAACTCATCGCGTCCGCGGCGATGAGTTCCGCCGGCCGAGCCGGTAGGTATGGACAGGGGTGGAAGGAGCAGCGGTGACGACGACCAGCGAGGACTTCGACCGGCGGACCGGCCCGTACCGGCGGGAGCTGCTGGCGCACTGCTACCGGATGCTCGGCTCGGTGCACGAGGCCGAGGATCTGGTGCAGGAGACGCTGCTGCGGGCCTGGCGCGCCTTCGACCGGTACGACGAGGAACGGGCCTCGTTGCGGACCTGGCTGCACCGGATCGCCACCAACGCCTGCCTGACCGCGCTCCGTGGCCGGGCCCGGCGGCCGCTGCCCGCGGACCTCGTCGCGCCGAACCCCGACCCGGACGCCCCCATGGTGGTGGGCGAGGTGCCCTGGTTGCAGCCCGTCCCGGACGCGCTGCTCGACCCGGCCACCGTGGTCGCCGCCCGGGGCAGTCTGCGGCTGGCGCTGGTCGCCGCCCTCCAGCTCCTGCCGCCCCGGCAGCGGGCCATCCTGATCCTGCGCGACGTGCTCGAACAGCCGGCCGCCGCGGTCGCCGAGACCCTGGGCACCACACCGGCCGCGGTGAACAGCGGACTGCAACGGGCCCGCGCCCGGCTCGGCGCGGTAGGGGTACGGGAGGAGCAGGTCGCCGAGCCGGCGGATCCGGACCGGCGGGCCCTGGTCGACCGGTACGTCGCGGCGTTCGAGCGGGCCGACGTCGGGGCGCTGACCCGGCTGCTCACCGCCGACGCGGTGCTGGAGATGCCGCCGGTGCTCAACTGGTACGTCGGCCGGGAGCGCTACGGCCGGTTCATCGCTCGGATCTTCGCGCTCCGCGGCACCGACTGGCGGCTGCTGCCCACCGCGGCCAACGGCCAGCCCGCCCTCGCCGCGTACGTCCGCGCCGGGGACCTGTATGTGCCGCACACCCTCCAGGTGCTGACGGTCACGTCGGCGGGAATCAGCCGCAACGTGGTCTTCCAGGATCGCGCGGTGTTTGCCGCGTTCGGCCTGGCCCCACTGCCGGCCGCCGCGCCCTGATCGGGAGGGCCTTCGGTGGGGGAGGCGGGGCCACCACCAGGGGCGGCACGCCCGCCACGGACCGGGGGCAGCCCGGCCGTTCCGGCTCGTCGCTGCCCGTCGGCACGCGGTGCCGGGCGGTAGCGGTGTGACATCCGCCGACTGGTCGGCGCTGAGGGCACGAGATGAACGCACAGATCCTGCCCCCAGCGGACCGATCGTGTCGCCGATCGATCACTCAGCGGCGTCGCCGCCGGGGCGCGACAACGGCCGGTCACCCCGCCCGGCTCCGGGTCACCACGTGCGCCCGTCCCACCTCCCCGGCACCCCCGCCGAGGACACCGCCGCACCGGAGGCACGCCGGGTGGCACGTCCGCGTTCCCACCTACCAGACGGAGCTGCTCGATGCTCGAGACCGCCCTCGCCAAACTCCTCACCCTGAAGGTCGGTGCCACGGCCCTGGCCCTCACCGCCACCGGTGGGGTCGCGCTCGCCGCCGCGACCGGCACGCTGCCCACCCCGCTCACCGACTCCACGGCGAAGTCGTCCGCCCACGCCACCGGTAAGCCGTCGGACGCGGCTGACAAGGGCAAGAAGTCGGCCGACGCGAAGGGCACGCCCTCGCCGAACCTCGTCGGCCTCTGCCGGGCCTACCAGGCCGGTGCCGGTGACAACCCGGGCAAGGCGCTGGAGAACCCGGCGTTCAGCGTGCTGATCACCACCGCCGGCGGCAAGGACAAGGTGGTGGCGTACTGCGACAACCTGCTGGCGTCCGCCAAGGCCAAGCCGAGCAAGGCGGCCGATCCCACGGCCACCCCGAGCCACCCGACGGCCCGGCCCGACACCCGGCCCACCGCCGGGGCCGAGCGCACCGAGACGCCCGGCGGCCGCAAGCCGACCGCCCTGCCGACCAACTGACCCGCGGCACCGGGCGGGCGACCACCCCCCTCCGCCTGCCCGGTGTCCACACCGCGACGCCGTCCGGATGACCCTCCCCCCGGGTGATCCGTACGGCGTCGCACCCCGCGCCCTGACCGGCGCGGCGAGGCGGCGGCCGGGTCCCGCGGCCGCCGCCTCACCCCAACCGCCGCGCCGATCGGCGGGCACGGGCCGGCTTTACGTTCGACCGGTGCCGCCTTCGTCGGCGTCGCTCGGCCCTCGGCCCTCGGCCCACACCGTGCCGGACGGGCTCGCCTCGGCCGAGTGTCCGGTATGGATCAGCGGCGGATGGGGTGTCGACGCGGGGCCGCCGCGCTGGCTAGGTAGGCGGCCCCGAATGCTGCGTAGCGCAGGCGTAGCGGCTACGCCCAGCGCCCGCCATTGCGGCTGGCCTTGGCCATGTCGAGCAGGTGGGCCAGCCGGTACCGCAACACCCGTGCCTGCCCGATCGACAGGACCAGGCTGGCGGCGGCTGCGGCCTCCACGCTGGTCAGGTTCATCATCGGCTCGGCCGCCGGGTGCAGCGCTTGCACCAGGGCCACGTCAACGATGAACGCCTCCGGCCGGTTGGTGTCCAGGTGTCGGGCGCGGGAGCGGTGCTGGCCCCGGCGCTGGCAGTCGTTCCGGTCGCACCAGCGCGGGTGGCTCGGGTCGGCGGGCTCGGTGGCAAGGGTGCCGGTCGGGAAGACGTGCACGTAGCCGCAGGGCCGGTCCACGTCGGGTGCCATGCCGACCGGATGGGCGTCCATCCCGGTCTTGGCGACCACGGCGGTGACGTGGATCGTGTGCGCGGGGCAGGTGTACGCGCAGGCATCCAGGGAGTCGGCGGTGTACAACTCGATACGGACCGTCGCTGGTTCTCCGCAGGCGGGCGGGGTGGGTAGGGTGCTCACGGGTCGCCTCCTTGTTAGGCGATCAAGGCCCCTGGTCCGCGTGGCTGCGCTGGCCGGGGGCCGCCTGATTGCGGGCCAAACCAGCAAACCGCAGTTGGCCTATGTAAGCAAGGGATCCCGCACAGTAATTAGGCCAAATGATTGTTGCGGATCGTAAGCCCAATTTGGCTAGTGAGATCATCTGCGATGTGGCCAACCGACTAGCGGATGCTGTGCGCGCGTTTCACATGGCGCAGGCGACCGCTGCTGCTTCCGCCCAGCGCGCAGCCCAGGATCGGGAGAAGGTCACCGAGGCCCGGGACAAGCTCGCCGACGCCATTGTGGAAGCCGCCCGTGATGGCATGCGGCAGATCGACATCGTGCGGGTAACCGGCTACACCCGCGAGCGCGTGCGCCAGATCCTCCGCGCCCACGGCATCACCCCGGATTAGCGCTGCACAGGGCTGACCACGGCTGACGCGGTTGTGCCCGGGTTGTACCCGGCAATGTCGAAGATCGGCGCTGACCAGCGCTTCCGCTGGCAGTGGTGGTGCGCCCGGCAGGATTCGAACCTGCGGCCTTGGGATTAGAATAAGATCGCGGATGGCTGGTCAGGTGACTCCGCGCCTGATCAGCCCGCCCGTCGTTGTCGGGCGGCGTCGGCGTCTGTGGAAGGTCTTGGCTGTACGGATGGCTGTACGACAGGGGCACTGACCGTCTGATCCGTAGATTCCCAAGACGGTGTCGGCCCCGTCCGGAACGGTCCGCGTCGCCCTGGTCGTCGCATGCTCGCCAACTCAATCGGTTCGGCTTCGTCCGCGTTCGTTCGTCCCGGTGGCTCCCACCCGTGGCTCCCAAGCTAGACCCCAACCCGATGCCTCTACTGCGATTGACCCGATCGCCGCTTGGCCAAGAGCGCGGACGCCTGTGGTTCAGGTACTCGGCTCGTGACCTTGCCACCGGGCGTCCGTGGCGATCCTTTCCCAGCCGGGGCAACCTCGCCGGCCAGCCGTACCGTTCACCAGATATGAGACCGACAAGAGGCGTGGCGCGGTGAACCGCGCCGACGAGGACGAGTACCGGCAGTTCGTGACGGCCCGCCTGGAACCGCTGCGAGTGACGGCGTACCTGCTCTGCCATAACTGGCACACCGCCGACGACCTCGTGTCAATCACGATCGGAAAGCTCTACCGGCACTGGCGCCGGGTCAGCGCGATCGAAAGCCCCGATGCCTACATCCGGGGGATGCTTACCAACGCCTGGCTGGACGAGCGGCGCCGGCCGTGGCGGCGCGAACGGAGCACCGACGACGTGCCTGACCGAGCGGACGCGGAGCACTCCGAGGAGCTGCTGGCCGACCGGGAACACCTCCTCGACCTGCTGTCCCAGCTGCCGCCCCGCCGGCGGGCGGTGATCGTCCTGCGGTTCTGGTGCGACCTATCGGTCGAGGAGACGGCGCGGGTCCTGGGCATCAGCACCGGCACGGTGAAGAGCCAGGCCGCACGGGGGTTGGAGAGCCTACGCCTGCTGGCGACGTTGGATCGGGCGGGGATTCGCGCGGGGAACGGGGAGGAAGCATGAGCTATCAGACGGTCTTCCGGGAGGCGGTCGGCGAGATCCCGCCCACCTCCATCGACGTAGAGCAGGTCATCCGCCGGCAGCGCCGCCGGCACCGGCTAGGCCGAACCGGGCTGGCGGCGATGGTGGGGGCTGCGGTACTCGGGGTCACCGTCCCGCTCGCCATCGCTGGCGGGTCCGGGCCGGACCTACCGGCATCGTCGCCTTCCCCGACCCCGTCTGCACAGTCGGCGCGGACCCCACGCCCGGAACCGGGGACGACCTTCAGCGCGACCGACCTGGCCGTCTTCGCGGCGCTGGCGCGCGAGGCGCCCGACGTCGAGTGGATCACCGAAGGTTGGCCGTCGGACGGCGACCTGGTGACGTGGCACCCTGTTGACTCGGCGAAACTCTACTTCGGTCAGGGTCCGATCCGGGCTGGCGATCGGACCGGATACTTCAAGCTGCAGCTGCAGCAGGACTGGGACCGTCGGGTCGCCTTCTGCATTCCGGAGAAGAACCAGGAAAACGGCTGCGTCAACAGCACGGGACCGGCGGGCGAGAAGATCCAGACGTGGTCGAACCAGGCCCCGATCACGTCGTCGGACAAGAACCGGATGCTCCACGGAAAGCCCGCCGCACCGACCAGCGACAGGTTCTCGACCCATTACGGCGTCGCGGTCGAGCGGCCGGACGGGACCTTCCTGATCGTGACCATGTCGGCCGACGGGGAGAACTCACCCCTCACCCTCGCGCAGCTAACCGCGGTGGCCCTGAATCCCGCGATCACGCTGGACTGAACGGCGGGCCGTCCGGCGATGCGTGCATCGCTGTCCATCAACAACGTCAAGAGCGAAGGATCTGATCTCCTCGTCGGGCAGTCGTAGACCTTCCAGCCTCACCGGACGGGGACAAGGTGGAGCGCCTCACCAGCCGAACGACCTTGGCCCCGTCCGGTGAGGCTGGTAGCCCTTGTGGTGTCCGGCGAGGGGATCCACCCGGCTGATCTCTGAGGAGGGTCGGGGTTCGGGGCGGAGCCCCGAGGTCTTCCAGGTGTTGTGATCCGTCAGCGTGGCCGGCCGGCCCGGCCGATGCCGGCCGGAGGTCGCCAGCAGGCCGGGGCCGGGCCGGCGCGGCCCGCCTTGCGGGCCGCCTTGATCTGATAGAGCGGAATTCGGCAATGCACGCGGTCCGTGCCGCTGCCACTGTGTCTGTCCTCCGTCGGCTGATGCGCGACAGTCGTCCGCCAACTGATCCGCGACGTCCGCGCGGATCGCGGCATGTCGAATGTCCCCGTCACGCGCCGCCAAGGGAGCTGAACTGGATGCCGGCCAGCCGCCAGCCCTCGGGCAACTCGATCCAGGTCTGGCTGACGCGGACGGTCAACGCCATCTCCTGCCCGCGCCAGGTCGAGTGGCTGCGCTGGACGCACCGGACGATGGCCGCGTGACCGTAGAAGAAAACCTCTACTTCGCCGCTCTCCAGGCTGGTGTAGGCGAACTCGGTGAACTTGCCGACCCACTGTGCTTTATCAAGTACATAGCCCTGCTCGCCGATGGACCGAAAGTCGTCGGCCAGCAATGCGTTCAGCACGTCAGTGTCGGCGCGTAGCTCGGCCTCGTCGAAGGCACGCTGGAGTCGATGAACATCGGAGATCACGAACAGATCCTGCCCGACCGTCCGTTCCGGTGGAAGCCCACCCCGCGAAAACCGATCAAGCCGCACGACCCGGCACAGTAAGGCATCCGCTCATCGCCTGATCCGTGGGCTCACGCTCTGCCGACCCGCCGCTAGGCCCTAGACCCTCTATCGCACATCACCTGACCGGAGATGTGTAGCGGATCAGTTGGCGGATCACATACGGCCGCTGTGTCCGCGTGGATCGAGCGCGCGACGCTCAGGCTGGCAGCATCTGCTCGGCCAGTTGGACCAGCGCCAGTGCTGTTCCATCCTCGGGATCAACATAGGCGGTGCGGATCAAGTAGGTGCCGGGAGCTACGTCGATGGTGAGGTGGTGTTCGTGCTTCAGCTCGTCGCCGGCGAGCGTGGAGTCGAACAACAGGGCCTGTCCGCTGGCCGTCCAAGTACCTGCGTCCTCCCAGTCGGCTGTCTCGATGGCTTTGGGGATGAGGCAGATAACGTCGTCCTCGGAGTCGGCGTAGATCCACCGGACGAAGAGCCGCTGATCCGGAAGGTACGTGGTGGATGCTGGTTGTCGCCAAGGCCGAGCGCCTCTTCGTCACCGGCATCCAGGGTGCCTGCGTAGCCGTCGATCTGGCAGGCACGGCCGTAATCCCCCCACGTGTCTAGGTCACCCGGGTCAAAGTCGAACGGTGCGCCCCTCCACTGGGTGAGGGCTGATGACGGTACGACGATGAGTGGTCCGCCTCCCGACTCGACCCACGGCAGCCGGCTTTCTGGTCAGGAGCGTCGCCGCGACCGGTGATGAAGGTGCTCGGTCACAGCCAGATCGGGTTGACGATGAACACGTACGCCCACGTCCTGCCGGATATCGAGCGGGCCGCCGTGGACGAGGCCGCGAAGCACCTCTTCGGGTGACTGCTGTACGAATGGCTGTACGGGGGCCGTGGTGATCGTCTCGACCGGGAGCGGAAGCCGCTGACCTGCGGTGACATGGGTGCGCCCGGCAGGATTCGAACCTGCGGCCTTGGGATTAGAAGTCCCCTGCTCTATCCGCTGAGCTACGGGCGCGCGTCGTGGGTGTCGCGCCAAGAGGGTACCGCCGCGTCCCGGGTGCGCGGGGGAACGGGTGGCCCCGGCCGCGTCGCTGATCAGCGTCGCACGGCACGCCCCTCGGCGGCACGCGAGTTGCCCGGGTCGGCAGACGGGAGGTGGCGACGATCCGTACCCTCGGCGTCGTGCTGCTCGACCCAGAAACCGAGAACGACATCGCCTCCGAGATCTGCAAGCTCCTCGGCCGCGCCATCCTGCCCGTCGGCCAGCTCGACCGGCCGGGTGACCCCGGCCGGGGCTTCGGGACGGCGTTCTTCTTCACGGAACTGGTCACGGCCAGCGACGGCAGGCAGTTGCTGCGCGAGTACCTGCTGACCGCGGACGCGATCAGCCGGGCACCGTACGGCGAGATCGGTGTGCGGCCGAGCGTGACCGAGCCGGCGGGGGCCGCGTCAGAAGGGATCCTGCTGGCGGACTTCGGCGCGCAGTGGGTCCACCTGCCGGAGGTCGGGCTCGCCGCCATGCTCGCCAGGGGCCTGCACGAGTACGCCGAGAGCCGAGGCTGGCGGTGGCGGACGCAGCCGGTGACCGAAGCGGTGGCAGCGCCTTCGGACGCCGTCGCCCGGATCGGCAATGCCCCCGCGTCGGCGTTCGTGCTCGCGCTCGGCGTCGCCGAGGACGGGTCACGCCCGCTGGAGGCGGCGATCGAGCGGGTGGTCCGCGACGGTGACGACATCCGCATCACCACGGAGTTGCCCGCCGGCTACGTCGGCGCCCCGGTCTTCGGCGTCGAGGAGACCCCCGGCGGCGACCTGGCGGTGCACTGCCTGGGCCTGGTGCTGCCCGGCGAGGGCGGCGGCCACCGGGTCGCGACCTTCGACCGGATCCGGGCGGCGCTCGCCGCGGTGTCGCCGGGCGCCTGAGGGTCAGCCCTCGGCGGTCGCGTCGGCCCGGTCGTCGACCGGCCGCCGGGCCGCCGGCGGGCCGTCCGGCGCCGGCTCGGTCGGACCCGTGGCCAGGAAGGCCTCCGCCCACCGCCCGGCCTCGGTGAAGACCTTCTCCCGTACGCCGGGGCTGGACAGCGTCAGGTCGTGCAGCCCGCCGTCGAAGCGGGCCAGCGTGACGTGCCGGCCGAGCCGGGGCGCCCAGCGGACCATGTGCTCCACGTCGAGGACGGCGTCGGCCAGGGTGGCCGATTCGTGCCACTTCGTGCCCCGGTAGCTGCGGGTCGAGCAGGCCAGCAGGACCGGCACCGGGATGTCGAGCCCGGCCCGGAGCTGCCGCTGGCCGGCGCGGATCGCGTTGATCCAGCCGGCCCGGACGGGGAACCCGGCGAGCGGCTTCCAGGCCAGGTCGTAGCGCCACTCGCCGCGGTGGTCGGCGTGCAGGCTCTCGCCGTACACGGTGCCGAGCCCGAACGGGAGGATGCGCTGCGGCGCCCGGCGGCCCAGCCGGGAGACGGCGGCCGCGAGGGGTCGACGGACCAGCCAGGGTGCGTTGATGTCGAAGAACGGGCTGTTCAGGAAGAGGCCGTCGACCAGGCCGGCCTCGCGGCGGCCGTGCGCCCAGAGCGAGAGGATCAGGCCGCCGGTGGAGTGGCCCATCGCGAGCAGGGTGTCGTGGCCGTCGTCCTCGCGGATGATCTTGGCCGCGGCGTCCAGCTCCGGGAAGTAGTCGCTCAGGTCCTGGCAGAAGTTCGGGGTCTGGTGCGGCAGCAGGCTCCGGCCGTACTTGCGCAGGTCGAGGGCGTAGAAGTCCCAGCCGCGCTCGGCGAAGAAGTCGGCGACGTGGGTCTGGAAGAAGTAGTCGACGAAGCCGTGCACGTAGAGCACCGCGCGCCCGGTCGGGCGCTCGGCCCGCCGGCGGACCAGGGTCGCGACGACCGGTCCCTCGTCGTCGGTGCCCAGGTCGATCGTCTGCCGCTCGTACGGCGCTCCCAGCACGTCCGGTTCCACGACCGCGACGGTACGCCGCGACGCTACCCGGCGGTAGCCCCCGCCCCGTCCGTTCGCACCGGGTGGACGGGGCGGGGAACCCTCAGACCGTCTCGGCGTCGGCCCGGGCCGGTTCGGCGGCGGCGTCCCGTTCGCCGGCCTGGGCGGGCACGCCCTCGGGCTGGCCGTTGTCGCGCAGGTGCTTGTTGCTGCGCGGTTCCTGCCGGGTCTTGGCGTCGTTGAGCCGCCGGCGCAGGTCGTCGCGGACATCGTTGAGCGCGGCGTGCAGGTCCTCCTCGGTGGAGGTGGTGACGATCCTCTGCCGGCCGGCGACCCAGCACTCCAGGGTGACCTTCTGCCCCCGGGCCTCGCGGTCCTTGACCGACACCTCAAGCTCGGTGGCGTCGGCGTGGAACCCGGCCAGCCGGGCGTCCAGGGTCGCGAACTGCTCGGCGATCCAGTTCCGGTCGCCCTGGGCGAACCCGGCGCCCACGCGCAGGCACTCGGCCACGGTCGCGGGATTCGCCACGGCGCTCATCGCCGGACCCCACCCTCGGCGCGGGCGGAACCGGTCGTACGGAGTGGGCAGAGGTTCATCTCGCTGGCCTTTCTCTCGGTTGATCAAACCCATACCCAGCCGGCGTCGTTCCGGAACCGCCTTCGGCCGCCGGCGGCCTAGCAGACCCGACCTTGATCAGGTCGTTG
>NZ_JAEMUW010000023.1 GCF_016598485.1 Micromonospora coerulea
CGGAAGCCCTACCCAAGTAGGACCCGTCCGGGGCAACCTCTCCAACTTACTCGGTCCGACCTTCGCCGTCAACCTCGTGTCCGAGGTGATCAACTCGATTCGGTCCGATCCACGCCGACGCACGCCGTACCCGGCGGTCGTTTCTGTCGTGGGAAGCGGCAGACCGGCCGATCGCCGCTCTCGCGGCCACCCGCCCGGCTCCCTGCCGGCCTTTGAACCCTACCCGGTCGGCTTCGCGTCCGCAACCCCGTTGTCCTTGGAGTTGCTCGCCCCGCCCGGTCCAGGCTCGTACCGGATTACAACCCGGCAGACCCTGGGGCCATTCCCGCGGTTCCGGCCTCTGGACTTTCGCCCGTTTCGTCCGTTCCCCGCTGACAGAGAGAAAGTTACGTGAACGGCCGGGAGATGGCAAATCAGCGAACCTGAGTGGATCTTCATGGCGGCGCCGGGGAGCCGTCCGACCGTGGACAACGCCAGCGGAAGGGGCCATCGGCGGGCGGGCCGTGCCAGAGTGTCTGTCATGGCTGACGTCTCCCGCGTCCCGGCGGCCCCGCTCGCCGAGGAGGCGCTGCTCGGGCTCCTGCTGCCGTTCTGGCAGCTGGTCATCGGCGCGTTCGTACTCTTCGTCGTCGTGGTCTCGATCGGGCGGCTGGCCCGGCGGGGCGCCTCGCGGATGACGACCGCCCTGCTGGTCAGCGCCGCGGCGATCGCCGGCTTCACCGTGCTCGGCGTGCTCCTCGAGAGCTGATCGCCCTCAGAGCCGCCGGTTCGCGAGGCTTGGCAGCTCGGCCCGGATCGTGCGCAACCGGTCCAGGTCCAGGTCGGTGACGGCGAGTCCCGGCCCGTCCGGCACCTGGCTCAGCACCGTCCCCCACGGGTCCACCACCATGCTTCGCCCGAAGCAGGTGCGCCCTGGCTCGTGGTCGCCGATCTGGCCCGCAGCTGCCACGAAACACTGGTTTTCGATCGCTCGTGCGCGCAGCAGGACCTCCCAGTGGTCCCGCCCGGTGTGCGCCATGAACGCCGCGGGCACGACCAGCAGCTGCGCCCCGCCCTCGCCGGCGAGCTGCCGGTACAGCTCCGGGAAGCGGAGGTCGTAGCAGATCGAGAGGCCGACGCGCAGGCCCTCCACGTCGACCACCACGGGCTGCTCCCCCGGCGCCACCGTCGCCGACTCCAGGTACGACACCCGCCCCGGGATCTCCACGTCGTACAGGTGGATCTTGCGGTAGCTCGCGGCGAGAGCGCCCGTCCGGTCGAAGACCAGCGAGGTGTTCCAGGTGTGCTCGGAATCGGGGCCCACCTCGTGGAAGGAGCCGGCGATCACCCAGATGCCGAGGCGGCGGGCCACGCCGGCGAAGAACCTCCCCACCACGCCGTCCACCGACTCGGGCTCCGGCATTCCCTTGGCGGGGCCGAGGTAGTCGACGTACTCGGGGAGGACGGCGAGGTCGGCCCCGGCCGCCGCGGCCCGGACCAGCAGGGCCTCGGCCGCGGCGAGGTTCGCCGCCCGGTCGTCGCGGGCGTTGAGCTGGCAGACGGCGGCGCGCATGGGGATCAGCGTACGGGCGGGCGGTGGCCGACGACAGGGCTCACAGGCTCGCCAGGACCAACGCCCCGGCCGCGAATCCCAGTCCGGCGATCTGCGCCGGTCGGAGGCGCTCCCGGTCCACGGCGAGGGCCAGGAGCACGGTGCTCGCCGGGTAGAGCGCGGCGATCGCGGCGACGATGCTGAGGTGGCCCCGACTCGCCGCCGCCAGGTAGAGCGCGTTCGCCGCGGAGTCCAGCAGGCCGGCCGCCGTGGCCCAGCCGAGCACCCGCGGGCCGAGCCGCAGGCTCACCCCGGTCCGCGCGGCGAGTGCCAGCCCGAAGCCGATCGAGCTGACCCGGACGGCCAACACCGGCCACATGCCGGCCCCCTCGTCGGCTTGACCGAGGAGGGCGAAGAAGACGCCGAAGAGCGCGCCTGCGGCGAGCGCCGCTCCCACCACCCGCGGCGACACCGCTCCCGAGATCCCGCCCTCACCGAGGCTCACCAGGGCGATGGCCAGCACCGCGAGGCCGGCGCCGCTGAGTGCGAGGGTGCCAGGCGAATGAGCGGTGAGCAACCCGGCGACGATCGGCACCAGGGCGGCGGTGATGGCGGTGACGGGCGCGACGACCGCCATCATCCCGCCGGCTAGGGCCCGGTAGAGCAACACCACTCCGGCGGCGCCGGCCACGCCGGGAACAGGCCCCAGGCCAGGTCGACGGGACGGGGCGTGCCGGGAACCACGAGCACGAGCGCGAGCAGCAGGGGAACGCTCAACAGCTGCGACACCACCGTGACGGCGACCGGGTCAGCACGCCGGGATGCCTTGCCACCGGAAAAGTCGGCCGTGCCGAACGCGACCGCGGACACCGCAGCGAGCACAATGGGGAACATCGGAATGTCGTATCACAATATTGACCGCGAAGGGTAGTGTGATGACCGACGCCGGAACCGCGCGGGTGAGCGCGGTAACCTCCGCCGTCGCGCGCCAGGTACACGAGCTGCGCGCCGCGCGGGGCTGGTCGTTCGAGGAGCTGGCCGGCCGATCCGGGGTCAGCAAGGGCATGCTCGTCCAGATCGAGAGCGCCCGGACCAACCCGAGCATCGCCACCCTCTGCCGGGTCGCGGACGCCTTCGGGGTCAACATCGCCCGCCTCCTCGAGCCGGCCGAGGAAACCACCGTGCGGCTCACCGCTGCCGGGGAGGCGCCGGTGCTGTGGCGGGGCGAGCAGGGCGGAAGCGCCCGACTGCTCAGCGGCCTCGGCGAGCCCGACCTCGTGGAACTCTGGGACTGGTGGCTGCACCCGGGCGAGACGCACCACTCCCCCGACCACCCCCGCGGCACCCGTGAGGTGCTGCACGTTCTCAGCGGGACGGCGACCGTCATGGTCGACGGGACCACGCACGAGGTACGGACCGGGGAGACGATCGAGTTCCACGCGGACCGCGAGCACGGCTACCGCAACACCGGTGACGAGCCGGCCCGGCTGGTGATGGTGGTGGTCACCCCGTCGGGCGAGTGGGACCGCCGGACCCGCTCACGCCGACCGCGCCCGGAGTGAGCCCGGGCGCGGTCGGTACGGAGTTCAGGCGGACTTCTCCTCGCGGTCCCGGCGAGCCCGGCGACCGGTGAACTCGCGGGGCACGATCGTCGGGTTGACGTTCTCCAGGACCACCTCGCGGGTGATCAGCACGCGGGCGGCATCCGGGTTGCTCGGCACCTCGTACATCACGGAGAGCAGGACCTCCTCCATGATCGCCCGAAGACCACGGGCGCCGGTGCCGCGAAGCATGGCCTGGTCCGCGATGGCCTCCAGCGCCGGCTGCTCGAACTCCAGCTCGACGCCGTCGAGCTCGAACAGGCGCTGGTACTGCCGGACCAGCGCGTTGCGCGGCTCGGTGAGGATCCGCACCAGCGCGCTGCGGTCGAGGCTCCGCACGTTGGTGATCACCGGGAGCCGGCCGATGAACTCGGGGATCAGCCCGAACTTCAGCATGTCCTCCGGCATGACCTGGCTGAAGATGTCGTCGGTCGACCGCTCGGAGACCGACCGCAGCCGGGCGCCGAAGCCGGTGCCACCGGAACCCGTCCGGGCCTCGATGATCTGGTCGAGCCCGGCGAAGGCGCCACCGCAGATGAACAGCACGTTGGTGGTGTCGATCTGGATGAACTCCTGGTGCGGGTGTTTGCGCCCGCCCTGCGGCGGCACGTTGGCCACCGTGCCCTCGAGCATCTTCAGCAGGGCCTGCTGGACGCCCTCGCCCGAGACGTCCCGCGTGATCGACGGGTTCTCCGACTTGCGAGCGATCTTGTCGACCTCGTCGATGTAGATGATCCCGGTCTCGGCGCGCTTGATGTCGTAGTCCGCGGCCTGGATCAGCTTGAGGAGGATGTTCTCCACGTCCTCGCCGACGTAGCCCGCCTCGGTCAGCGCCGTGGCGTCGGCGATCGCGAACGGCACGTTGAGCATCCGGGCGAGGGTCTGCGCCAGGTGGGTCTTGCCGCAGCCGGTCGGGCCGAGCAGGAGGATGTTCGACTTGGCCAGCTCGACGGCGTCGCTGCCGGAACCCGGCGCGCCGGCCGCCTCGGCCTGGATCCGCTTGTAGTGGTTGTAGACCGCGACCGCGAGCGCCTTCTTGGCCTGGTCCTGGCCCACCACGTAGTTGTCGAGGAACTGGCAGATCTCCATCGGCTTGGGAAGCTCTTCCCACTTCACCTCGCCGGACTCGGCCAGCTCCTCCTCGATGATCTCGTTGCAGAGATCGATGCACTCGTCACAGATGTAGACCCCGGGGCCCGCGATCAACTTCTTGACCTGCTTCTGCGACTTGCCGCAGAAGGAGCACTTCAGTAGGTCGCCGCCGTCACCGATCCGTGCCACCTACGTTCTCCCTGCACTCGTCGGCCGGAACGCCGGCCCTGACCTGCGGGCGCCGGGCGCCCGTCCGTCTGTTCCCCGCCGGTCCGACCCAGCGAAGCGGTACAGACCCGACGTTACCCGCTGGCGGAGGTTTCTCCGACCCCCAAAACGGGTGTGTCAGAGGTCGGCCGGGAACTCAATCCACGGCCGACCTCCGACCCGGTGGTGCTCAGCTGCTGGCGTGCGCCGCCAGCAGGCCCTTCTTGCGGCTGGTGAGGATCGTGTCGACCAGCCCGTACTCCTTGGACTCCTCGGCCGTCATGATCTTGTCACGGTCGATGTCCTTGCGAACCTGCTCGATCGGGCGGTTGCAGTGCCGGGAGAGCATGTCCTCCAGCTGGGTCCGCATCCGCAGGATCTCCCGCGCCTGGATCTCGATGTCCGAGCCCTGACCGTAGCCGCCCTCGGTGGCCGGCTGGTGGATGATGATCCGGGAGTTGGGCAGCGCCATCCGCTTGCCCGGCGTGCCGGCGGAGAGCAGCACCGCTGCCGCGCTGGCTGCCTGGCCCAGGCAGACGGTCTGGATGTCCGGCCGGACGTACTGCATGGTGTCGTAGATCGCCGTCATCGCGGTGAACGAACCACCCGGCGAGTTGATGTACATGATGATGTCGCGGTCCGGGTCGGTGCCCTCGAGCGTCAGCAGCTGGGCCATCACGTCGTTGGCCGACGCGTCGTCCACCTGCACACCGAGGAAGATGATCCGGTCCTCGAAGAGCTTGTTGTACGGGTTCGACTCCTTGACCCCGTACGACGTGCGCTCCACGAACGAGGGCAGCACGTAACGGTTGTGCACGGCCGCGAACTGGGGCGGCAGGCTCAGATCGGTCATCGTCAGCTCCTCAGCTCAGGGTCCCGGCGCCATCCGGAACCTGGGCGGCCCCGATGATCACCTTGTCGATGAAGCCGTAGTCCATGGCCTCCTGGGCGGTGAACCAGCGGTCCCGGTCCGAGTCCGCCTCGATCTGCGCCTGGCTCTGGCCGGTGTGGTGCGCGACCCGCTCCTGGAACATGCGCTTCGTGTAGAGCATCTGCTCGGCCTGGATCGCGATGTCCGACGCGGTGCCGCCAAGGCCACCGGACGGCTGGTGCATCATGATCCGCGCGTGCGGGAGGGCGTACCGCTTGCCCTTGGTGCCCGCGCAGAGCAGCAGCTGCCCCATCGAGGCCGCCATGCCCATCGCCACGGTCGACACGTCGTTGTCGATGAACTGCATGGTGTCGTAGATCGCCATGCCGGAGTAGACCGAGCCACCCGGCGAGTTGATCCAGAGGTTGATGTCGCGGTCCGGGTCCTCCGCCGCGAGCAGCAGCAGCTGCGCGCAGATGCGGTTGGCGACCTGGTCGGTCACCTCGCTGCCCAGGAAGATGATCCGCTCCTTGAGCAACCGGTTGTAGACCGAGTCGTCGAGGTTGCCAATGGTGTCGCCACCGCGGGCCTCGATCGCCCGAAGCGGCTTCGCTGGGATGTGCATGTCGGTCATGGCAGCCCTTCGCTCTCCGTACCGTCCTACCCGACACTAACCGCTCAGCCGGGGGGCGTACTCCCGGTCGGGGCACTGTTCGCTCTCAGCGCAGTTGGCCGACAGCCGTACCCCGGAAAGGGTTTCGGCCGCCGCCCACCGCGAAGCGGCGGACGGCGGCCAACCCGGATGATCAGTGCTGGTGGTCGTGCTCGGCCTCGTTCTGGGCGCGCAGCGCGTCGAGGGTGACCTCGTTGCCGGCCGAGTCCTTGATCTTGATCTTCTCCATCACCGAGGCGAGCGCCTTGCCGCGGCGGACGTCGCCGAAGACGGCCGTGGCGGCGCCGGAGCGGACCAGCTGGTCGTAGTACTGCTGCGGGGCCATGCCGGCGCGCTGGGCGCGGTGCACGATCTCGTGGCCGAACTCGTCGTCGGAGACCTGCACGTCGTCGGCGTCGGCGAGGGTGTCCAGCAGAAGCTGGATCTTGACCCCGTCGGTCGCCGCCTCGGTCAGCTCGGCGTCGATCTGCTCCTCGGTCTTCTCCTCGGCGGCGAGGTACTCCTCCAGGGAGGCCCCGATCCGCTCGAGCTGGTCGACCATGGCGGCCTTGCGGCTCTCGACCTCCTCGCGGACGACACCCTCCGGGGCCGGCACCTCGGCGGCGGCGACCATCTGCTCGAGGGCCTTGTCGCGGGCGGCGTAGATCTGCTCGACCTGCTTGCCCCGCATGACCCGCTCACGCAGGTCGTTGCGCAGCTCCTCGATGGTGTCGAACTCGCTCGCCATCTGGGCGAAGTCGTCGTCCAGCTCCGGCAGCTCCTTCTCCTTGACCGTGCGCACGGTCACCGCGACCTCGGCGTCCCGGCCGGCGAAGTCGCCGCCCACGAGCTGCGTGGAGAAGGTGGTGCTGTCGCCGGCGGCGAGGCCGACCACGGCCTCGTCCAGGCCCGGCAGGAGCTGCTTGCTGCCGACCTCGTGCGAGATGTTGCTCGCCGAGCCGCCGGGCACGTCCTCGCCGTCGACGGTGGCGTTCAGGTCGATCTGGACGTAGTCGCCCTCCTGGGCGGCACGCTCCACGGTCTTCAGCGTGGCGAACCGCTCCCGCAGGCCCTTGACCTGCTCGTCGATCTCGCTGTCGTCGACCTGGATCTCGTCCACGGTCACCTCGATGGTGGCCGGGTCCGGCAGGGTGATCTCCGGGCGGACGTCCACCTCGGCGGTGAAGTTCAGCGAGTCACCGTCGTTGAACTCGGTGATCTCGACCTCCGGGCGGCCGAGCGTCTTCAGGTCGTGCTCGCGGACCGCGGCGAGGATGTTCTGCGGGATGGCCTCCTGCACCGCCTCGTTGAGGACGGTGCCCCGGCCCACCCGCTGGTCGATCACGGCGGTAGGCACCTTGCCCCGGCGGAAGCCGGGCACCTGCACCTGCGAACCGATCTCCCGGTACGCCTTCCTGAGGCTCGGCTCGAGCTCGACGAACGGCACCTCGATGGCGAGCCGCACGCGCGTCGGGCTCAGAGTCTCGACGGTGCTCTTCACAGGCGTACTCCTTGACGGATCTCAGTTGATTCTGGGCGTGATTGCGCGCATCGAGTGTAGGCGAGCCGGGCTGCTGCTTTGGCAGCGCCCGGGTACCGCGCGGAAAAATCGGCGGTTCCCGGGCGACCCGGCCGCGAACGACAGTCGGGGTGGCGGGATTTGAACCCACGGCCCCTCGCTCCCAAAGCGAGTGCGCTACCAAGCTGCGCCACACCCCGTGGCGACGAGAAGTGTATGCCGTCCGCGCCCACCGGACGTCCCCGGGCCGCCGACCCGCCGCGTCCCCCTTTCGCCCGCCAACCCGTCGGCACCGGTCGCTGGGCGACGGCTTCCGGGAATGTGGCGGCGGCCGTACGGCCGGAAGGTCACCACGTCCGCGAGGTGGAGCGGATCCTCGGGCCGTGGGTGGCACGGCGGTATGTGGCTGCACGTCCGAAGCCGGCATTGGGTACGCTGTCGGCGCGCCCTGGAAGCTGGGGCGCCCGCGGGCGTAGCTCAATGGCAGAGCTTCAGTCTTCCAAACTGACGGTGCGGGTTCGATTCCCGTCGCCCGCTCCACAGCTCCACAGCAGGTCAGAGGCTCGCACAGCGATCACCACCCCCGGCCCGAAGATCGCAAACAGAGATCATCTCTCACGGTTTTCTCACACGGCCGATTTCGGGGCCGCCGGGGAGCCCTGGAGGGCCTTCCGCAGCGTCTCGCCAGCACTGGCCAGCGCGCCGTCCTGGCTGTGCACGTAGGTGTTCAGGGTGAACCCGGCCGTGGCGTGGCCGAGCCACTTCGAGATGTCGGCGGTGGGGACACCCCGAGCGTGCATCAGTGACCCGCAGGTGTGGCGCGCGTCGTGCAGCCGGATCACCGGCAGGCCCGCCCGCTTGGCGAGGGCCTCGAAGCGGTCGCCGTACCACTCGGGCCGGTACGGGTGGCCCAGCTCGTCGACCACGACGTGATCCCCGGCGCACACCTCGCCCGTCACCGGGTCGGCGAGCCGGCAGGGCTTGGCGTACGCCTCGCCGGCGGCGTCCCGCTCTTCCCGCTGGCGCAGTTGCAGCGCGGTGAGCGCGTCGACCAGCTCGTCGTCGAGCGGCAGCGTCCGCCGGCCCCGCTCGGTCTTCGGCTCCTTCTCGACGACCACCCCCGCGACCGAGGTACGCGCCCAGCAGACCGTGAGCGTCTTGGCGACCAGGTCCACGTCGGACCAGCGCAGCCCGAGCACCTCCCCGCGGCGCAGCCCGTACAGCGAGAACTGCCACGCGGCGTACAACCGCTCACTCTGGACGGCCTGGAGGAACGCCGCGGCGTTGTCCGCCGTCCACGTCCGCATCTCCGTCGTCGACTGCCTCGGCCGCTCGGCCAGCTTCACCACGTTCCGACCGAGGAAGCCCTGCTTCACCGCGTCCTCGAACGCGGCGGCGAGCAGGGTCAGCATCGCGTTGACGGTGCGCGGGGACAGCTTGCTGGTCCGCACGTTGCCGACCCGGCGCCCGGATGCGAGCAGCTTGGTGACCATCGCGTCGATGTTGGCCTTGGTGACCTTCTGGAGCTCCAGGTGGCCGATGTGCTCTCGGGCGTGCTTCAGCGAGTCGGTGTACGTGCGCCGGGTGCCGGCGCTGAGGTTCCGCTTGCCGGCCAGCCAGGCGTCGATGGTCTCGGCGACAGTGGCCTTCCCCGGCCGGACGTACGTGCCAGCGGCACGGGCAGCGATGATCCGCGCCCGCTCAGCGCGAGCCTCCTTCAGGCTGTCGTACGTGTACGTCTTCTGATCGCGCTTGCCGTCCGGCTTCCGGCCGACGTCGATGACGAACCGGTACCGGACGCTGCCGTCCTTCAGCTCGACCCGCTTGATCGGGTCAGTCCGTCTGGCCACCTGCTCGGCTCCCTTCCGTCCGGCCGTCGAGCCGTTCGGCGATCTCGCCCGGGAGGCCCGGCAGCGTCAGCCCGTGGCGTCGCATCTCGGCCCGCAGCGTGCGCAAGCTGTCCTCGGCCGCGGCCCGCAGCTTGAAGACCATCTGCTCGAAGCTGGCCTCATCGGAGGCCAGGCGGCGGGCGAGCGGCACCGCCGCGTACCAGTCGGCGATCTGGCGCTGGTGCTGGCGGCGCAGCAGCACCGGGGCGGCGTCGGCTTCCCAGCTCACGTCCGGGTCGTCGTACCACTCGTAGAGGCCGGTCGCCGGGTCCTGCCGGCCACGGCCGAACTGCCGGCCGTACTCCTCATCCGTCAGCCCGTGCGGCATCCGCCCCTCGCCGGTGAACCACGCGAGAGCCGCGTTCGGATCGGCGAGGACGCCCGGGACCAGCTGGACCAGCGGGCCCTCAGCACCGACGGGGAAGAGCAGCAGCACCGGCGGCACCCTCAACGCCCGCGCGAGTGCTATCAGGTCGTCGACGTCGACGCGGCGCTCTCCCCGCTCGATGCGCCGTAGCCCGAGGATCGGGATCGGGTGCCCGAGCTCCTCGAGCCTCTTGACCAACTCGGTGTACGTGACGTGCCGGTCCTCGCGGACGCGCCGTAGCTGCTGGGCGAGCTGCTCGCCGACGCGGCCGGGCTTGATCTCTTCTCCATCAGTCACGGTCGCCATCGTGGCATCAAAATGTTTCGCACACAAGGCACGCTTGATTCCGGCACGCATCCGGTGCAGGATGAGCCAAGCAATGCATCAGGTACGCGGTGCCTCGGCATCAGAAGCGCTACCTGGGCAGATCAGCTTCGCCGCCTGAAGGAGTGAGTTGTGCCGACCACCGCCGTCCGCGCCGTCCCCGATGCCACCGCCGAGCCGACCATCACCGCGAAGCGGGTCGCCGCCATCCTCGGCATCTCGATCCGCCACGCCTACGCCGCCATCGAGCGCGGAGACATCCCGTCGATCCGCGTCGGCCGCAAGGTCGTCGTCCCCACCGCCCGGTTCCTGGCGCAGTACAGCGACCTGGTCCCCGAGCAGACGCAGGCGGCCTGACCCCAGACGTGAGCGAGGCCCGGGCCATCACCCCCGGGCCAACGCCACCACCGAACGGAGACGACACCTCCGATGGACAGCACAGTACTCACCCCAAGCCCCAGGGCACACGGATGCCGGGCATGGGGCGGATGCACCCCCGGCGACCGGTGCGCCGAGCACCGCGACAGCGACCCGGTGCCGCTGGCCGAGCTGCTCTTCGTAGCGCTCGACCAGCTCACCCCGCCCCGCCGGCCGCGGCTCCGCGTCATCCAGGGCGGAAAGCGGTGACCGGGGAGGCCGGCACGGTCCTCAAGGCCGCCGCCGCGCTCCGGCGGGGACAGCAGACCTACAGCGGCGAGCAGGTCGCCTACCTCATGCACCTGGCCTACGACTCCGGGCGCACCGCCACCCACCTCGACGACATCGCCGCGACGCACGCCAACTTCGCGGGTCAGAACTGGCGGCTCACCTACGAGCAGTGGGTGGCGGCCCAGCTCGACGAGATGGACCGTGCCGCCCGCGCCCGGGCCGAGCGCGAGGGCCGGCCGTACCGACCACACCCCGGCGGCGCCGTCGACTGGGAGACCGGCCAGCCGATCCAGAGACTGGAGATCGCAGCGTGACTGACTGGACCGGGTGGGATGAAGAACCACCCCCGCCGATGCCGTGGGAGCTCACCAGCGGCTCCTCCGGCGCGGACCCGGTCGACGAACAGCCAGCGGCCGAGATCGACCCCGCCGCCTTCTGGACTGCCCGGCGTCCCCTCACGATCATCCGCAACGTCGCCCGGGAACGCCTCGTGAGCCCCTGGGCCGCGCTGGGCGGCGTCCTGGCCCACGTGTGCACCCGGATCGGGCCGCACGTCGTCCTGCCGCCCATCGTCGGCGGCGTCGCCAGCCTCAACACCTTCTGGGCGTTCGTAGGGTCATCGGGCGCCGGCAAAGATGCCGCCCTGGCCGTCGCCCGCGAGCTGCTGTGGCTCAACGACATGGTGCCCACCCACGAGGTCGGCAGCGGGCAGGGCATCGACTCCACGTACACCACGCAAACCAAGGAAGGGCCGGTCCAGTTCTGCGACTCCGCCCTGTTCACCGCCACGGAGATCGACACCATCGCCGCCCACGCCTCCAGCGCCGGCGCGACCCTGATGGCCACCCTCCGAAAGGTGTACTCGGGGTCCGACCTGGGCGCCCGGTACGCGGACAAGCAGAAGCGCCGGCCCGTCCGCGCACACGCCTACCGGGCAGCCCTGGTCGCCGGGGTGCAGCCGGCCCGCTCTGCGGTGCTGCTCAACGACGCTGACGGCGGCACCCCGCAACGGTGGCTGTGGCTGCCCACGAACGACCCCGAGGCCCTGGACCACGACGACCTCGACGTCGAGCCGTTCGCCGCACCTCAGAACGGGCTGTGGCAGCGCTACCAGTACCTCGACGCCTACGGCGAGATGGAGGACGAAGAGCCCGTCCTCACCCGCCCCAGGGTGGAGATCAAGGTCTGCGACACCGCCCGTAACGCGATCATCCAGCAACGCCGGGCACGTCTCACCGCCCCCCTGACCGGCGGCGAGGACGACCTCAACGGGCACGCCCTCCTAACCCGGCTGAAGGTCGCCGCGCTGCTCGGCATCTTCGACGGCGGCCGGGCTGAGGTCAGCGAGGACGACTGGGCCCTGTCGGGCGCGATCATGGCCGTCTCCGACGCCACCCGCGACGTGTGCACCCACGCCCTCGCCGACACCCTCCGCCGCGCCAACGTCGCCCGCGCCAAACAGGAGATCGAGCGCGCCGAGGTGACCGCCAACCACACCGAGCGCCGAGTGGCCGCTGCCCTCGCCAAGACCCTCCGCCGCAACAGCGGATGGGTCAGCCGCTCCGACCTCCGGAAGTCACTCCGTGGTGCCGACCGCGAGTACTTCGACTCGGCGATCGAGCGACTCCGGGCAGCGGGCCAGGTCGAAGAGGAGGGATCGGAGCGTGGCACCAAGTACCCCGCCGCAGGGGAGTAGCGGTGGGGTGGACAGGGGTGGACATGTCCACCCCACCGCCCGAAACTCCACCCCCGAGCATGATTCACAAGCATCCCAGGACAGCGCCCCTGAGCAGGGTATAGAGATAAATATCAATACAACTCATCACCCCCTAGGTGCGCGTGTGGAGCGGCGTGGGGTGGACATGTCCACCCCTGTCCACCCCAACCCGGCCGCCCTCGATGCAGAGATCCGCGACCGGATCGCCGCCAACGTCGCCGCGTCCGTCGCCCGACGCGAGCAGCGCCGCCAGCAGCGCGCCCAACTCGCCCAGCGCCGCGCCACCGGCCTCCGACGACGCCACGCACAGAAGATCAACCGGAAGGGTCAGCCGTGAACACCGCCGGCCAGGAAGGCGCCATCCTCGACAGGGAACGTCGAGAGCTGGAGACCCTGCTCCGCCAACGCGGCCTGGCCGGCGACACCGAACTCACCTGCGCGATCAACGGACTTGCCGCCGCAATGGCCAGGTACACCCTGGCGCTGAGGGCCGAGAAGCGGGACGGCGCGAAGTGACGCCCCCGCCCTCGGTTCCCCGGGATCTCCATCGCGCAGCCGCGCCCGTTACGCCGCCGGCCATGAGGACCCGGGGCGTACCCGGCACGGACGAACGGGCCCGACTCCGGTCCACCCTCGGTGCCGCTCTTCGCCGTGAGCGGGTCGCACGCCGCCTATCCCAGCGCAGCCTGGCCACGCTGGCGGGCTGTGACCGGCGGACGGTGCAGCGTCTGGAGGCCGGGCAGCTACGCCCCACCACCGCGCTGGTGGCCGCCCTGGCTCACGCCCTGGCCGTGCCGCCCGGCTACGCCCCCGCCGGCCGGCGCGAGCTGGTCGACGCGCTCCGCGCCGAGCTGGTCGCCGCGGCTGGCCCGTCGCTGGTCGAGTCGACCCCGGGTGGCGCCCGTCGACGTCGCCGCCGGCTACGTCGCGCCCGCCTGGCCGCCACCCGTGTGGCCGTGCCGCTGGTGCGCGCTCAGCGCGGTCTACCGCCGCAGCGGCAGGCCGCCCGGGTCGTGCCCGCCGACGTCGCCCAGGCCGTACGGCGGTACGCCCGGTGAGCCGCCGTGCCCGCCGGCAGCGCCCGGCCACCCCGGCAGAGCAGCGGCAGGTGCGCGAGTTCTCCGACCTCGCCGCCGCCGCGCTGTCCGGCCCGATCGAGCAGCGCGCCGCCGCGGTACGCCGCATGGCCCGGGCCGTCGAGCGGCTCCGCGACCCGGGCAGTCTCGCCGACCTGTCGCCCGCCGAGCTGCACGACGTGCTCGCCGAGCGGCACCCGGACCGGCCTGAGCAGGTGAGAAACCCGTGAGATGGCCGCCTGTTTCCGCTGGTCAGCGGCACCCCGTCAGTTTCCCCATCAGACGGTTTCACCCTGGAGGAGCGCAGTGAGCAAGCCACTGTCGTACGACTTCCCCGGCCGGCTGCGCGGCCTGTCCAGCGCCGAGCGCGAGCTGCGCCGCCTGGAGCGGTCCATGTCGGTTGCCACGCACCGAGGCGATCGCTTCGCCTTCGACTACCTCGACCGCCGGCACAAGCGCGCCAGCCAAGCCCTCGCACTCCTGCGGTGGCGTGAGCAGAGCGCAGCCGAGTAACCGTTGACCGCGGGCGCCATCCGACCCGGACCTGTCGAGCTGCACGACGGGTCCGTGGTCGTGCCCGCGCACCTGGCCGGTGCGGTACGCCGCATCCTCGTGCGGGACCTGGCCCAGCACGTCCGGGCGAACGGCGGAGCCCCCACACAGGACGTGCGCCAGCTCTTCTACGCCCTCGCCCGCGCCGAGCATCAGCACGACCAGGCCGCCGAGGGGTTCGCTACCGAAACCACGCCCGCCGCGCCCCCCATCGTGGAGATCAGCACGGACGACGCGGCAGCACTCCTGGAGTGCAGCGCCCAGCACGTGCGCCGGCTGTGCCGGTCCCGGCGGTTGATGGCCCGCCGGGTCGGCCAGCGGGCCTGGCTCATCGACCCGGCGTCGCTCGACGCCTACCGACACCGGAGGACGCAGTGAGTCTCGAAGCCCTACAGAACGCGGTCGCCGCCAAGTTGGAACGCCAGGCCCCCGAGGTCGAGCGGCGGAAGGCGGAGATCAAGAAGGAGCTCTTCGGCCCCGACTACGCCGAATGGCACAAGAACGACCCGAAGACCAGCACCGGAGGCGACGCAGCATGAGCACCCCGACCACCATCGAACCCGCGACCCACCCGCTCGACTTCTCCCGCCCCGAGGTGCAGACCGCCCTCGACGAACTCGGCCAGGCGCAGCAGCTGCTCACCGCACTGGAGGAGCGCGTCCGCGACGGCGACCCCGGAGTCCGGCCGGCGGAGCTGGCCGACGCCCGCCAGGTCGTGGAGTTCGCCCGGCTGCGCGTCGACGCCGCCCGCCGCGCCGCCCAGCGCCGCGAGCGCGACGAACGGGCCGCCGAGTACGAGCGGGTGGCCGCCCTCGCCCGAGCGGTCGATAACGCCGCCGACCAGACGATCGTGGACGCCTTCGGCGAGGCCGTGACCGCCCTGGCCCGGTTGTGGGAGCTGGCCGACCAGCGTTCCCGGCAGGTGCGCGGCGTCGCTCGCCGCGCCGCGGCGGCGGTCGCCACCGCCGACCAGCACGGCGAGCGGGACGAGCTGCGGGCGGCCGGCGTCCACAACGCCGCCGCCGGCGGCCTCATGGGCGCCGCCGCCATCACCGTCACGCCCTCGGACGGGAGCGGCTACTACCTCACCGACGTGCGCAGTGGCGCCGTTCTCGCGGCTGCTCTGGGCCGTGCGGCCGAGGTGACCGGCGCGGACATGGCCGAGCTGGAGCCGCAGTCGGCGCTGTCCTCCACGGCCCGCGTCTTCCCCGCCGTCGCCCAGGTCCAGCCCGCCACCGCCGCAGAGGAGACGCAGGCATGAAGAAGATCACCGCCACGGCACCCAGCGCCTACGTCAACGGCCCGAACAACACGAGCGAGCCTGTCGGCGGCCAGCCGGCTTGGTTCGTCAACGGCGAGGCGTACGTCGCCGACAACCACCCGTTCGTCGAGTACGCCACCGGCCGGGCCGGCTACACCGTGACCACGGTCGCCTCAGCGCCTCAGGCGTACACCGACGCGGTGGCCGCGATGAAGGCAGGCCCGCTGCGGCAGGGCAGCCAGCTCCGGGACGCCGCGGTGGACCCGCAGCCCGGCGACAACTTCAACCGGCCGAAGTGACGGCCGTGACGCGCACGAAGCCGCGCAGCCGGCGGGGCCGCCCCGACCGGGAACGTGGCCGGGAAAGCCCCTACGACCGGTTCGGCGGGTACGCCGCGACCACCGAGGCCCACCGGCTCGGAATCGCCTCGGCCACCAGCGACCCGCACCGCCCCGACGCCCCACCGTCGTGCTCCTTCACCTGGTGGTGCCCGCCGGACCGGTTCGCGCTCGACGCCCCCACCTGCGGCCAGCTGGTCGACCTCGCCGAGCGTGGCGTCCGGCGTGATGACGTGGCCCGGGAGCCGTGGCGTGCCACCGCGTACGCCCTGCCAGGGCCCGTCCTTGGCGACCAGCTCGCCGACCAGGTGTTCACCCCCGCCGAGGTCGCCAACGAACTGTGGTGGCGGCTGGCCATCGGCATCTGGCACGCCGAGCTGAAGCGGTACGACACCGGGCACAGTCACCCCGAGCACGCCGACCTGGGCCCGTCCTCAATGGGCCGGAAGCTGGCCATGAGCGTGCAGCTCTCCGACCCTGGCCGGTATGAAGGTGGGGATCTGCAACTGCGTCTCGGTGGTCACTGGATCACCGCACCGCGCGAGCGGGGGACGATCGTGGCGTTTCCCGCCTGGATTGTCCACCGGGTCACCCCGGTCACCCGGGGCACGCGCTGGTCCCTGATCGTCACCGGCGCCGGTGAGCCGATCCGGTGAGCGCCAGCCTCTACCTGCGTGGCTCATGCGCCGTTGGAGCAGACGGGCCTTGGTCGGACGTGGACCTGGTCGTCATCACCCCCACCGGCCACATCGGGAACCGGGGACTGTCCGCGCTGCTGGCTGCGGGTGGTGTGGCCCGGATCGCCGTCGGCCGCCCGATCGATCTTCTCGTCACCGACCCCGGACAGCTGGAGATCAACCACCTGCTGTCCAACGCGCTGGCGCACGCGCGGCTGCTGGTCGGCCCGGCGGTGGCCGTCAAACGGCCCGAACCGGCGGCGTGGGCGCTCCAGGCCCGCCAGTTCGCAGAGGATCTCGTGAGGCACGGTGACAGCGCTCAGCAAGCCGCTGGTGTGCTGTGGGCCGCCGCCGCCCGGCTGGTCGAGTCGGGCGCCCCGGCGCCGGCACGCAAGGACGACGCAGCGGAGATATGGGCGGAGCAGGTACGCGGGCGCTGGGTTGACCTGCTGATGCGAGCTCACACCGGCCGCCAGGTGGGCAGGGACGAGTGCACCGCCTTCCTGGAAGACGTGCGACCAGTAGCCCTTGGCCCACGGCGACGCCGCCGTGGGCGTGGGCGGGGACGTGGAGGCCGCTCCCAGCCGACCGGTACCGCCGCATAGCCACGGACGCGGTACGGCCCCGCCAGCGCGACGCTGGCGGGCCGTACCGTTGCGTCGGGCAACTACGTTGGGCCGTCGGGGGTGGACGTCCAGTGAGCAGAGCCACGATCCTTCAGGCCGCCGTGACGGTCATCCTGGCCGGTCTGTTCCTGATGCTGGCCGGATCAGCACCGGCGCCCGCGCCTCCCACCCCGGTCCGGTCGTGGCGGCCGGCGACCCCCGAGGAGGAGCGGCATCGCGCCGAGGACCGGTTGTACGAGGAGCTGCTCCGGCAGCAGCGGCAGCACCAGACCCCATCAACCTAACCGCCTGCGACCATCCGCCATGCCTCGTCGCTGACAAGCCTCTCCAGGATCTTCCCGGCCCCTGCCACGAACAACCCCGGTGCTCGTTTCTTGATCTCTGTCAGAAGCTTCGATTCGCGCCGAACGTTGTCCTTCGCGGCCAGCGTCTGAAGCTGCTTCAGGTGCTCGGACACCACAGCCCGGTCCTCATCGCTGATGTCCAGGTCGTTGAGCAGACTCAGCAGCCACCGCACGCGCTGCTCGTCACTGGCCCACGGGTAGGGCACGCTGCAGCGGTCGCAGAACTTGTTGGGGTGCTCGTCGTAGGTAGGCCGTTGGCCCGGCCGCGGCGTGATTGCCCAGCTTCTGCCCTTGATCCGCAACCCGCACTCCGGGCATTCGCCGAGCACCAGGTCGCCGCACTCTGAACAAGAGCCGAGGTTCTTGCCCGGGTATGCCTCGTAGGCCGTGGCCTGCTGGTGTCCCTGCCGGCACACCGTCGCCGCCCGGAAGCCGTCGCCCCTGCCGTCGCGCCCCCAGAAGCTAGCGGGGGCGGTGGGGTCGGTGGTGCTGTGTGGGGTGGTCATGGGCAGCAGGCTAGGCGTCGGCCTCCTGAGTGGCCAGTGCCGGGCCAAGCCCCATCACACCAGCGACCCGCTGAAAGGCGCTCTACGGCGCTCTCAGCGGGTCGTTTTCGTGCCTTGATCGCCTATTGGTTGTTGCCCACCCATTCGGCGAGGTCCTGCCGGGCGTACAGGTCGGCGTTGCCGCGCTTTCCTCTCGCCTCGGGAATGGTCCCGACGCGCCGCTGAATGCGCTTCTTCGCCGCGTCGTAGGACCAGGGGAGTAGGCCGGCGTCTACGGCGTCCCGGAGGGTCAGCATGTCCCCGTCCCCGGGGACATCGCTGGTCAGCGGGCTATCAGGGACTCGCGGCGTGATGATGGCGCGCACCTGCGCTTTGTTGAGGTACGCGACCTGTACCTCAGTTGCTTGACCACCGATGACGATTTGCCACCGGCCGAGAGTGCGCGATGCTCGCGGCATTGCCGCCTCGGGCACGAGCATTTTCCAGTTGTTGGCGGTGTACCGGGCGAGGCACCTGATCCCGAAGTTCTCCCGCGCTTCCGGCCCGCCGATCGCCCGGGCCGTGAGCATCTGCGCGATGGCGATGACGTTGACCTTCGCGCTGCGGCCCATGAAGAGCAGGTTGGCCAGCGCGGAGATGGCCGGGGACCGTTTCGGGTCGCCCTTGCCGCGGTTCTCCGCCCACCAGTTCGCCAGCTGCCCGATGGTGGCGTTCAGCTCCTCGGCGATGACCAGGACCCGCGGCCCCGGGTCCCAGTCTTCCGGCTCGTGCAGCGCCAGCGTGTTCCGCTCGTCGGCCAGGGCGTCGAGCCCGATGAGCGCGTTGTGCATCTGCTCCGGCCGCGTGCAGTAGTCGACGCCGGCCAGGTCGAGCAGCGCCCGGTGGGATCCCTTGCGGTCCAGGATGACGACCCGGCCGCGCCGGGTGAGGACCTGCACGGCGACCAGCTGGGCGAGCACGCTCTTGCCGGCGCCCGTGCCGGCGGAGATGGCGATGTGCGGGGAGTCGTCGCGCAGGCTGAGGGTGACGGCCTGGCCGCCGATGCCGTCGCCGATGTAGAACTCCCACTCGGCCA
The DNA here is from genome assembly GCF_016598485.1 of Micromonospora coerulea. Classification (GTDB taxonomy): domain Bacteria; phylum Actinomycetota; class Actinomycetes; order Mycobacteriales; family Micromonosporaceae; genus Micromonospora; species Micromonospora coerulea. The sequence goes on from NZ_JAEMUW010000023.1 coordinate 18,874, forward strand.
GCTTGGGCAGCTCGTCGACGACCCGCTCGTGCCCGACCTGCGCGGGCGGGCGGCGGCGGACCGTCCACCGGGCGACGACGCCCGGCCCGACCTGGTCCCACGACTCGACCAGGCCGGAGACGGGGATCTTGCTGCTGATGATGGACGACACCAGCTTGCGCTGGTCGGCGGTGACGTACGGCGTGCGGATGGCCAGCTCGATCCGCGGCCCGTACTCCGGCGCCGGCCGGCGGAACACCTCGAGGCGGGCCGTCACCGGCCGCGCCTTCCGCTGCAACGCCCACATGCCGCGCTGCAGGTGCTCGGGCAGCCACCGGAGCGCCGGCTCGAGGTGCTCGCCGTACCACAGCCTGACGGCTTCCTCGGCCGGCGAGAGCGGCTTGGCCAGCCGTGGGGTGAGGTTCCCCAGCGACGGATCAACGTGGAGCTCCACCCCGGTCTGCAGCCCGAGCGGCGGCGCGACGGCGGCGAGGGTCGGGGCGACGTACGCGCGGTGGAACCGGCGGCGCACGAGCCGCTGCCGGCCCTTCACCGCGGCGACCAGGGCGACGCCGCCGGCGGTGGTGGCCGCCTGGTCGGGGAACGCGGCGGCGAGGCTGGCGACGGTGGGCACCCCGACGCGGGTGATCTGCCGCTGCCATCCGGCCCAGCGGCCGGCACCCCGACGCAGGTACGGGTACCCGGTCCGGCCGTCGAGCGGGCGGCCGGTGAGGTAGCGGTACGTCAGCCGCCACCCGAGGTGCTTGCGGCGGCGGAGCAGCTTCTCCAGCTCGACGACGCGGACGGTCTGTGCGCTCACGCGGTCACCTCCACAAGTGACGTTCCGTTGACGGGCGTTTCCGCAGCTACCGGGCCGGTTGGTGACGGCAGGTAGCGGCGGGCGGTGGACTCGCTCACGCCGGCCCTGGCCGCCACCTGGGCGACCGTTCCGGCGGGCAGCTTGGCGGCAGCGCGGGCCACCTTCTGCGCGCTGGTGAGCGAGCGGGGGCGCGACCGGGTGACGGTCGGCTTGGCGTCAGGCTCGGCGACCGGTGGCGTCACCGGGGCGACGTCGACCGGGGCCGGTTCCGGCGTCACGGCGACCAGCTCGGCGACCGGCTCGACGCGGCGACCGGTGGCGATCAGCGCGCCGGTCGCCATCAGCATCAGACCGTCCACGGCCAGCGGCCCCAGCGCCACCGTGACGCCATCCTCGCCGTAGTGGTCGAGCAGCCCGGACAGGTGCCGGTACGACACCAGCGCGGCAACGAACGCCACCGGCAGCAGACCACCGAACCGCAGCGCCACCCACCGGCCGCCGGCGGGCCACTCGACGCGGGCCAGGATCTCGACGGCGACGAACAGCGCCACCGGCCAGAACACCGACATGGCGACAGCCAGCGGCGCCGGGTCGCCGGCGGCAACGTAGGAGTGCGCGACGTTGGCGGCGATCGACACGGCACCGCCGAGGATCGCGCCGAGGTAGGCCCAACCGCGGCCTCGTGCACGGTTCATCGGGTGAGCTCCTTCGGACGGTCGGCGGTGACCATCTGGCGGCGGACGTGCTGGCGGCGGATCGCCGCGGCGGTGGTGTCGGCGTGCCGCTCGACCAGGTGCCGGGCGACCAGGAACACGGCCAGCGGCGTACCGGTGCCGCCGGCGAGGATCAGCAGGACGTACCTCACCGGGCACCTCCGAGGGCGCGGGCGATCAGGGTGGACAGGTGCGCGACCAGCTCGGCCGCAGCGGGGATGGAGAGCACCAGCAGGTTGTCCGGCTCGGCCGTGGCCGGCTCATCGGTCGGGTCGACCCGCTCGTGCCACTGGCTGACCGCCACGGACACGGGCCCGTCGGTCGACGCCTCCAGGTGCACGGTCGTCCGGTCGTACTCGGTGACGACCTCCAGGCGCTCGGACAGGTGCACCTCCGGCGCCGGCCGGTGCACCTCGCGGGTGCACCAGCTCGGCAGGTGGGAGGTGGCCATCAGCGGCGGGCCTGACGGGCGAGGCGGGCCGCCTCGAACAGCCGGGCGGCGAGCTGCTCGGCCAGCTCCGGCGACAGGTACGCCGACGACTCGATCTGGTTGCCGCCCTGGTCGCCCATCGTGAAGTAGATGGTGGCCGGGTCGATGCCGCCCGGCAGGTCCGCGGCGGCGAGCTGCTGCAGGTCCACGCCGATGAACTTCTCTTCGCGCAGGTCGGCGCCGGACGGGGCGGTCATCTCGCCCATGTCGCGGGTGTGCAGCCGGTCCGCGTCGTCCTCGGTGTGGTCGGCGGTGCACCACGCCGGGCACGGCATCGTGTCGACGTCGGGGGTGGGCCTGCGGCCGATCCCACCGGTCCAGCTGGTCTGCGCGGCGATGTGGTCGAGGGCCAGGTCGTACACCTCGCCCACGGTCACGCCGAGCTGCGCGGCGGCCTGGTGGACGCTGGCGACGTCTCGGGTGGCGAACGCCTGCCAGGCCAGGGCGGCCCGGCCGGTGGCCGCGGGGATGACGGCGGTGTCGGCGTCGATGAGCCGGTGTGACGCGGGGACGTGGGCTGTGGCGATAATGGCCATGGGTCGCAGCTCCTCTGCGATCAAGGGCCCGGAGTTCAGGTGGTGAGACACCTGCCGGGCCCGCTCTGGTTTTGTGGGGTGCCGGGGAGGTGTGCGCCTCTCCGGCGGCCTTGCTTGACGGTTGGTTGGTGGGTCCGGGGTGGGGGCCGGTTGCCCGGCCCCCCCGGTCGGTCAGGCGGCGTAGGCGAGGGCGTCGATTGCGGCCTGCTCGACCTCGTACCGGTGGCAGGGGAGGCACACCTCGCACTTCCCGCCGTTCGGGTGGAGCCGGACCTCGGCGCCCTGGTCTCCGCAGACCTCGCAGCCCTCGGGGGCCAGCTCGCCGATCTCCCGCTCCGTCATCTCTGTCTCCCTCGCTCGGTCCCGTTTCCCTTGTGACCTCAGTCTTGCATCATTTTGATGTGCGCACAAGTCCATACAGCGCGCGGTGTGCATCAGGATGGATCCAACAAGAGGAGGGTCGTCCGTGCGGCTGCCTCTCACTGGCGTCTCACATCACGGGGCGCGAGCCCTGCTCGGCACGCGCGTCAGGGGTGCGACCGGATCGGCTCTACCGCGTCTCACCTCGGCGGGGAGCACGGGGCGCACACGGGTGCACGAGACTCGTGCGCCTTCCAAACTGACGGTGCGGGTTCGATTCCCGTCGCCCGCTCCACGCACGAAGGCGCAGGTAGACCGCATGATCGCGGCACCTGGGCCTTTTCGCTTCTCCCCCGTGTTGGAATCCGCGTGCCATTCACGGTTGGCGTCGGCCCCCTCCAGTGATGCGGCGGTCCATCGCCCGGGCGATCTCGCGGTCGCGCTCGCTGGTGGCGTGCTGGTAGCAGGGCGGCGCGGATGGTGGCGTATGCCATGCGGTGCATAGGCTCACGGGTGCTGGCCCCCGACGCGGCGGCGAGGGTGTTGCCGGTGTGGCGCAGGTCGTGGAAGTGGAAGCCGGCCTGCTGGGCGACCTCCGGCCGGCATCGGCCGGGCCGGCCGGCCACGCTGACAGGAGACAAGACCAGAAGACCTCAGGGTTCCGCCCCGAAACCCCGACCCTTCTCAGAGATCAGCCGCGGATCACCCCGTCACCTGCGGTCGGCGACTATGCCTCAAGCGCGCGTGCTTTCAGGCACCGCTCCGCGGACGATCGGCGGCCCTGCGAGTGTCCGCGTCTTTGATCGCATGCCGCACGGCCAGCCGGATTACCAGGTAGAGGACCGCTAATCCGATGGCCCAGGTAACGAAAAAGGTCAGTAGCTGGACGAGCGAGGTATCGAACATCATGGCCGGCAGACTAGAGAGCGCCTCCTTCCTCGGCTGCCCCTCATGGGTGGTTCGTACAGCCATCCGTACAGCCAAGACCACCCACGAGCACCGACCCTGCCCGACAACTCTGGACGCCTGACCAGGCGAGCACCTGGCTGACCACCCATCCCTGATCTTCTTGTAACCCGCAGGTCGTCGCAGGCCGTACGTTTGCGCCGCGGCCTACAGTCGTCGCGAACAACCCAAGCGAGACGTCTGTGGGGTGGCGGTGGTCAAGCAGCACCGGCGGCGCGCACGAGGGACGCAGCGGTGGACCACCGTGCAGCCGGTCGGCCCGGTCCAGCGGGAACCCCGTAGCCGATGGCGTCCCGGCTACTGGCTTCGGCACCCGGCGTTCTGCCTGCTCTTGGCCGGGTGCTACGCCCTCACCGTCGTCGGATACGGAGTCGGCGGGTTGCTCACCCGGCGCAACCTCCAAGAGCGGGGCGAGCTGACCGCTGGCGTCGTCGAACGGGTGACGCAACGAGAGTCGATGTGGGTGCAGGTCATCACCCCGGACGGCGAGGCCGTGAGCGCGTACGTGAACGACCTTCCGGCCGACCGCCCCGCCCCCGGCGACCGAGTCACTGTGGTCTACGACCCGCAGGATCCGGACTACGCCTACCTGCCGGGCGACTATCCGCCGGAAGTCAGGAACTCGCTGCTGTTGTTCGGCATCGGTCTGATTCCCACCGCGCTCTACGGGCGGTACCTGCGCCGGACCTGGCATCGGTGGCGCAACCAAGCAGAGGGGTGGCGTCACCGTCGGCCGGTGCCCCGGCTGGGCAAGCGGCAGTGACGGGCGCCGGCGCGCTACCTCCTACTCCTGGCAGTCCGCATTCAGTCCGCAAAAGGGAGACGAACGGCGGGGAGCAGTGTGCGATGTCGAGAGCCGTTTCCGCTGCTAAAACCTGGTCCGTACAGGTGGTCCGGGGTAGGCGGCTCGATCTCGTAATGCGTAGGTCATTCCAGCCGCAGGTCAAGCGCACTTTCTGGCCTTAGGAAAGTCGCCGTGAACGTCCAGGACCGCTCGTTGAGGGCCGTTTCCAAGGTGACCTCATCCGTGTCGTCCAGGTCCACCTCGACCGGGAGCTCCTCTGCCAGCCACTACGGACCTGGACCACATGTCGGCCGGGGTGTACGTCGAAGCTCTGCCAGGCCCCACGCTTCAGGCGTGCCACGACCTGGCCGTCGACTTCGATCCTCATGCGGCTCAGAATCCCACCAACATCCACGGCACGACGGACTGTGATGATCGGCATGAGTGTGTCCTCCCTGTCACGCGCCCGTGATTCATCGGAGCACGTCAAGGCTGTGCACGCCACACAGCGACAGCAACCGCTGACAACAGTCCCGTGCCCAGGCGTACGGGGCCGGACGATGAGGGCGGAGGGCCAGCGGCAAAAGCCCGGATCTGAACCATCCAGGACGGACGCGCCGAGGCTAGTTGAGTCGGCCTGGAGCGCGGTGCCGGCATTGCTGCTGGTCCGTTTCTCCAGGCCGCTCGCCGAACCCGCCGTGCGCGTCTCCGCGCAACGGGCTCTCCACGGTTGCTGTCGTCAGGCGTGGTCGGTCGCAGGCCAGGGGCTGGGGATCATGCGCCGGCGGTAGCGGGTCACGGGGATGGCCGCTATCGGTCGGTACTCGGTCCCGTCCGCGTTGATGGGTAGCCACTTGCCGGTTGGCGTGGTGAATCTTCGGCGGACGGCCTTCCAGTTCCAGCGGTGCCGGTGTATCAGCATCCTGATCAGCCGTTGCCAGGCGAACCGGTCCAGGGTGTGGAAGGTGTGTTTGGCGACGGCGTGCCGGAAGTAGTTGGCCCAGCCGTGCATGACCTGGTTGAGGCGGGTCAGCACGTACCCGAGGTTCTGCTGTGATGTCCTGTGGGTCAGTGCTCGGATCTTCGCCTTCAGCGACCGGGTCGGCCGTTCGGCGATGAACGTGTACACGTGCCACTGGTTCGAGCCTCGCTTGCGGCGCCACCGGATGTGGAACCCCAGGAAGTCGAACCCGTCGCGCATGTGCACGATCCGCGTCTTGGCCGGCGACAGGCGCAGGCCCAGCGGAGCGAGCACGGCGGCGACGTCCTCGCGCAGCGCGATGGTGTGGTCCTCGGTCCCGTGGACGAGGACCACGAAGTCGTCGGCGTAGCGCACGAGGCGCCACGTCGGCAACCCTCTGCCGCGCCGGTAGTTGCGCCGGCCGCTGGTGGACATCGTCCCGCCCGGCTTCCACGGCGCCATCAGGTGCTCGTCGAGCACCGACAGCGCGATGTTGGCCAGCAGCGGGGACAGGATGCCGCCCTGCGGCGTGCCGGTGTGCGTGTCCCGCCGGTCACCGATCTCGGTGAGCACTCCGGCCTTGAGGAACGCCTTCACCAGTGTCAGCACGCGTTTGTCCTTCACCCGTGCTCGTACGCGGTCCATCAACGCGGTGTGGTCGATGGAGTCGAAGCATGCTTCGATGTCCGCGTCGAGCACCCACCGGTACCCGTTGGTGCCGTAGAGATGGATGTCGGCGATCGCGTCCTGGGCCCGCCGTTTGGGCCGGAACCCGTAGGAGACCGGCTCGAAGTCGGCCTCGAAGATCGGTTCCAGCACCAGCTTCAACGCCGCCTGCACGACCCGGTCCGCCACGGTCGGAATACCGAGGCGGCGGACCTTGCCCGACCCGCCCGGCTTCGGGATCTTGCGTTCCCGTACCGGCAGCGGCCGGAACGTGCCCGCCTTGAGCTGGGCACGCAGGTCGTCCAGGAATCCCGGGACGCCGATGAACTCCTCGACGTGGGCGACGGTCAGGCCATCCACGCCAGGGGTTCGAGCGCCCAGGTTGCCCGCGACCCGGACGAACGCCATGAGCAGCGTCGCCGGATCGTGCACGAGGTTGAACAGGTCATCAAACCGGCGGCCGGGATCGGCCGCCGCCCAACGATGAAGTTTGGCCTGCATCTCCGCTACCCGCTGGTCCGGACTCGCGTCCGGGCGGGCGTCGCCATTCGGCGGCGCGTCTTGCGGCATTACAGCATCCATCCCTTCGCGTAACCGCTGCCGCCCTTCCCCATGTACCGGGCTCTCCCCAGTTCGGAGTACTACGGCGGCTCCGCCCCACCCGGCCCGTTCGACGGTCGGTGCGCCTATCCCGACCCGCCGGCTGGCTGCCGACCCGTCGGGAACCGCGACCGGATGGTTCCCGTGTTCACTGCTGTTCGTTCGTCGAAGGAGGAGCCCGACTTTGCCCCTGCGGCCTCGCCATGGGTACGCCGCAGACCTTCCCCATGGCCTTCCGGACCGGCGATCCTGTCCAGCCCGGAAGATCCCCGCCAACCCTGTCGGCGGGCAAACACCGCTCCCGGCCCCTATCCACCAGGTTCGAGCCGGCAACCCATTGAGGGACGTGATGACGCCGGTTCCTCGCGTACTCCTCTTCGTCTCGCTCGCCGGACCCGCACCATCTGGCAGTGCTGGCACGTCCCGGCTTTGTCAGGGCTGCTCCCACCCGTCCCGGCACCACCCGGAACAGGCTGCCCTCAGCTACGTCCACCTGCTGCGACAGGCAGACGGTGGCAGTCTTCCACCTCCACTCGAACAACAGCGCCTCACGGCGCACCGGATCAGAAGGTTAGGGGTTCGAGTCCCTTCGGGCGCACAGCAGGTCAATGGCCGGTTTCCCAGTGCGGGTGACCGGCCGTTGATCTTTCTGACCCCCACGGTTGACCCCTACGCCTACGCGTCGAAGAGGAAGCCGAGCCGGTCCACCGAGTCCTGCTGCACCCGACACGTCGCCTCCACGTAGATCGACTTGGTGACGGTGGGTGAGCTGTGCCCGAGCACGTCCTGAATCCGTTCGAGCGGCACGCCCTGGTCGTAAAGCAGCGTCGCGCACGAATGGCGCAGGTCATGCACGCGAATACGCCGAACCCCCGCCCGCTCGCACAACTGGTCGAAGTGCCGATTGATGTTGCGGGGCTCGATCGGAGTGCCGATCTTCGTGGCGGTCCCCGGCCGGCTCCCGCTCCGTCCGTTGCAACGCCCGATGACCGCGCAGCACGTCGACCAGACTGAGCGCCAGAGCCACGGCCGGCTCCGATCCGTCCGTCTTCACCGGCCCGAACCGCAGCTCCCCGCCGGTGCGTGGCAACCAGCTATCCGCGATCTTCTTCTAGGTCGCTTCTGGCCGCCCACGCCGACGCCGCGCCGGTTGACGCTCGCTGTCAGTCCGTTCTCCTCAGAACGCGGAGCGCCGGATCCGCCAGAAGACCAGCGCCAGCAACAGCACGGCCAACCCGACGAAGGTGACGGTCTCGATGAGCTGGAAGGTCCAGTATCGCTCAATGGGCTGGTAGACGACCCAACGCTGGATACCGTGGTCGTGGAGGTAGGTGGTGGGGTCGCCGCCCCCTTCACGAGCCTTGCCCTCCATGATGACGGCGCCGAGTCCGGTGATGTGCCGGCCGCCAGCGTCGATGAAGCCCTGGTCCAGGATCATGTCCTGCACGTTGGACGTGCCGTCGGTGATGTCGCCGGATCCTGGAACGAAGGCCTCGACGCGGGTGACCGGCGTGACGAAGTGAGGACGGATCCAGCCGGCGACGGTGAAGCGCATCGCCAAGAACACGACGAACGCCCCGGCGGCCGCCGGCAGACTGCGGCGCAGCACCGCTCCGGCGGCGACACTCAGCGCGAACGCAAACAGTGTGTACGCCATGGGCGCGACGCCCGTGAGGTCGAAGCCTGTGATGTCGAACCCGCCGCCCAGCAGATCAAGCGGTCGCCGATACCAGCCGATCACTGCGGACAGGCCTGCGGCGAGAAGGACGCTGACTGTGCCGAGCGCCACGACCTTGAAGGCCAGCCAGCGCCTACGGGGCACTGCCTGTGTCCAGACCAACTGCCAGGTGCCCGCCTCTAGTTCACGGGCGAGCAGCGGCGCGCCGAGGAACCCGCTGATCGCGTACGGCGCGAAGTTGAGCAGGATCAGCACGGCAGTGCTGTAGCCGTAGTCCTGCTGGAGCCGAACCAGCGCGGAGCGGCAGGCCTGGTCCAGCGGCGGCGCCAGGCAGTGCGCGGAGCCCAGCGGGAACAGGGCGTGCATCGGCCGGCCGAGTATGAAGAGCACCATAGCGACGACGCCGACGAAGATCGCCAGGGCCAGGGCCTCGCTGCGATGCTGGCGCCACATCATCCATGTCATGCCGGCTCCTTGTGGGACCCGGCCTCGAGGTCGACGGGTCGGCGCAGGTAGGCCAGCACCAGCTCTTCCAACCCGACGGGGTTTGCCTGCCAACCGGGCATGATCGCTGCCGCTCCTTGGCGTACCAGCAAGGTGCTGTGTCTGTCGCTGTGCTTGACCTCGACCACGGACCGGGAGCCGCGGGGGTCTGTCTCGATCCGCGGACCCACGAGCAGGCGGTGCTCGGCGAGCAGCGAGTCGATGTCGCCGCTGAGCACGACCTGGCCGTGGTTGATCACGACGAGGTGGTCGCAGACCCGTTCGAGCTCGTGGACGGCGTGGGAGGAGAACAACACGGTCAATTCGCCGTCGGCGACCGCGCCCATGAGGGTCTGCTGGAACTCCTGCCGTGCCAACGGATCCAGACTGGACATCGGCTCGTCGAGCACCAGCAGATTGGGTCGCTTGGCCAGCGCCAGCGCGAGCGCCACCTGGGACTGCTGCCCTCCGGAGAGCGCGCCGGCGCGGGCGTCCAGCGAAATGCCCAGCTGGGTCAGGCGCCGCGCGGCCAGTTCGTGGTCGAAGCGCACGTTGCACGAGCGGCCGAAGCGCAGCAGATCCGCCACGGTGAACTGGCGGTAGAGCGGGTGGTCCTGCGCAAGGAAACCGATGCGGGACAAGGCCCGCACGCTGTTCGTGGTGGGCGATTCGCCGAACACCTCGACCGATCCCACCGTCGGCGTGAGCAGACCGACCGACAGTCGCAGCAAGGTGGTCTTGCCGGCGCCGTTCGGGCCGACCAGTGCGCTGACACGGCCGGGCGGCAGCTCCAGCGTGCAGTCGCGCAAGGCCCAGGCCTCGCGATACCGCTTGCCGACGTTCCGGGTACGCAGCGCCGGCTGGGCCCTCATGCCGTCTTCCTCTTCGTCTTCGTCTTCGTCTGGTGGTGGACGCTGGAGAAGAGGGCGGCGATTGCGTGATCGTCGAGCCCTGCTGCGTACGCCCGGCGCAGCCAGGTTTGCAGGCCGTGTCGCAGCGAGGTGTAGGTCGCCGGGGGCACCGCAGCCGGCAGTGTGTCGTTGACGAACGTGCCGTGGCCGGGCCGGCCGGTGACGAGGTCCCCCTGCTCCAGCTGGCGGTATGCCTTCGCCACTGTGTTCGGGTTGATGGCGAGGGACTCGACGACCTCCCGGATCAGGGGCAGGCGGTCGCCGGGCTGAAGAAAACCCAGCAGGACTGCCTGCTGGACCTGCTGGACCAGCTGCAGATACGGCGGTACGCCGGAGCTGGTGTCGAGCCGGAAGTGGAACAAAGGACCTCCCCTCCTTTACTAAGGGCGTAGTAAAGCAGTAAAGCCAGTAGTTCTCAACGGGTCTCGGCCGGCGGCGACGACCCGGATCCGTCAGCGGTCGGTCAGGCCGCCGATCTCGGCGAGTACGGCGTCCACGAGCGGAAGCACTTGTGCCGCAAGCTGTGGGCGGCGGGTCGGGCCATCCACTGGCCAGTAACCGGCCTCCCCAGCGGGCGCAGGCGGGCACGAGCGGTCCTTCTCCCCGAGTTGGGATCTTGCGTGCCATCCGCGTGCCATTCACCGTCGACATCGGCCCTCGCCGGCGATGCGGCGGTCCATCGTCCGGGCGATCTCGTGGTCGCGCTCGCTGGTGGCGTGCTGGTAGATCAGGGCGGCGCGCATGGTCGCGTGTCCCATGCGGTGCATGAGTTCGCGGGTGCTGGCCCGCGCCGACGCGGCGAGCGTGTTGCCGGTGTGCCGTAGGTCGTGGAAGTGGAAGCCAGCCAGCCCCACCGAGGCGACCGTCTTGGTCCACCTGACGGCCCGCCCGAAGTTGCCGGAACGCAGCGGCGCCCCCTTCGCGCCGGTGAAGATCAGCGCATCGACGAAGGGCTACGGCAAGACCACCGTAGGAGGGAGTTTTGGCTGGAGAAGGAAGTCTCGGCCGAAGCCGCTCGCATGGCAGCCTCCCACGGACTGGTCTGCTACGACCCGCAGTGGGAACTACTCCGGCGGACGGCCGAGGAGCAAACGCCGTGATGCAGGTCGACGCATAGCCGAGCCGATTTGACTCAAAGCCGGTCGTATTGCTCGCGGACCAGCGCATTGACAGTGGCGTCGATGTCCGACGGTCCACCGTTCGCGCTGACGAGCACCACGACGTCATCCCGGTGCGCGATCGCGTTCACCTCGACCCGTCCCTGCTCTTCACCGCTGAAGACCATGGCCCCCGGCACATTGGGGAGGTCCACGCCGTTGATCGTGCTTCGGACAGCCCCCTCGATGTCGACGTAGGACCGCTGGAACTGGTCGGCCACCAGGGGCGAGTCGAATTGGAGCAGCGTGACCTGCACCAAGGCGTGGTCGGGCCGGGTCCACGCCGTCCCCGCGGAGTGCTGCACGTCATCGCGTAGCTGCTCGGCGAGCATCAGTGCCCGGAAGTCCGTGAGCGGCAGGAGCCGGGAGGTGTTGACCCGGTCGTCGGCGGCTGCCGGTTGAGCGGGTGTCGAGTCGGCCGGCGATGCCACCAGCAGCGTCGCGAGGTCGCGGTGCCGGTTGGCGGGCCGGTGCGTCGCCTGCCAGGCGAACGTCCCGACCAGGATCGCCACGGTGAGGGTGCCCACCACGACGCCGGTGACGGGCCAGGGCTGACGCCACCACGGCAGGCGCGCGGGGCGGGCCGACCAGCTCTGGCCGAGCATCAGCGCCGGGAACGGGGTGCTCGGTGCGGCGGGAGCCGACGACCCGGCTCCGACGGCTTCGGCGTCGGGTGTCGGCCCAACCGGGGCGGGCGTGGGTGGTGCCGACGACTGCGGCGACGGCGGCAGAGCCGAAGCGCCAATGGCCAGCAGCATCGTCCCGAACAGCGCGAGGTAGGTGCCGGCGAGGAAGTCAGTGCTGGGTCCATCGCCGATGGGGAATCCGCTAGCGTCGATGGCGGCGCCCGGTGCAAACATCGTCAGCGCCAGCATCAGCGCCAGCATCAGCAGCCGGGCGGCGATCCGTACACCACGGCGCCACTCCGGCCTTACCCACGCCGCCACCAGCAACGAAAGCAGCAGGACCCAACCGGCATACAGGGACGCCTGAATGCCCGGCAGATCGGTCAACGCGTACGTCTTCGCCTCGGCGGTCGGCGCCCCACCCAACAGGCGATCAATGACGTCCTGCCCCGGTCTCGCGACTACCCACGGCAGGGAGTGCGCGTTGACCAGCACGACAAGTCCGAAGAGCATCGTCGCCACGGCCTTTGCACGGCCCTTACCCAGTTCGTCCGTGCCGGGTCGACCCGAGCTGAGGTGCTCCGAGCCAGAGGTGATCTTCACGGTGGACATCATGGCAGCGCTACCGCACGTGGTCGACCCCGATTTCAGGGCAGCGTCAGCCGAGCCGACGGCGCCTCAGGCCGCCGCGCAGAGCCGCCGCGCCCGGATGCGCAGCCGCTCGAGTGCGCGAGAACCAGGCCAAGGCGGACTGTGCCGGACGGCCTGAACGTGGTCTTGGGAACTTACGGATCAGGTGGCGACGGCGTGCCAGCCACGCGCCGGTAGCCAGTGCCTCCAGATCCCGCTACTCGGAAATGCTGGCGCTGAGGACGTCGGCAATGCTCTTGTCGCGCTGCGTTGTGGCGTGCTGGTAGATCATCGCGGCCCGGGTCGAACCGTGGACATACGCGCCATCAGGTCCGCCAGGCTGGCACCTGCGCCGCCGGCGAGGGTGTTACCCGACTGCAGCACCGCGATAGACAGCAGAATCGCCGCAATGGTCAGGCCGAATACGACCGCGATGAGGGCGTCCACCTGAGGCTTCAGCCACGGTCTGCGGTGGGTCAGGGCAAGGATGAGCCACGCCACAGGTGCGGCTACCACAGAGAGTGGCAGCACGTAGATCGACATGTAGAGCCCGCTGAGCCAGTTCGAGTTGAGCCCCAAGAGCACCACGACGACCCCATGAGCGGCGAGAAGGTATGCCAGCGCCCACAGGCATGCCCACCACGGCCGAGAGGACATGGGCTGCGCCCGCATCAGTCACCCCCCCCCCCCGGGTCGCGACCTCAGCGGCGTGCACGGTGCGACCACTGATCGTGCATCGATCTCTGAGATATCGCAGAACCGTCATCCTTCCACGCCGCGTCGCCATCTCCTGCCGACCGTTCGTACGTCGGCCAACCGACAGCGCGGCGTTGCGGGCGTCGGCTGAGCCGAGGCTGTTCAGGGGACACCGGTCCGCCGACATCTGTGGCAGCATCACGCGTCCGTCCGGCACGAGGGAGGGCCACCATGGATGAAGAGCCAACACCACGGGCGGCATGGCCCGACCTGGTCGGCGTCGTCGCGGCCGCGGCGGTCGGACTGCTCGTCGCGGCCCGTGGGTTCCACCTGACGCTGTACGCCGCCTTCACCGACCTGCTGGCCCGCGGGCCTATGGGACCGGGCGTGTACGCGGCGGCGGTGCTCGCGGTGGCGATCGCCGTGCCGGCGCTGCTGCCGCGGCTGCCGGGGTGGCCGGTGGCGGCAGCCGGCCTGGCGGTCTTCCTCGCCGCCGACCTGACCGTCGCCGACGTGACGAAGGTGCTGCTGCCCATCGAGCTGGGCACGACCCGCGAGGTCGCCATCGCGCTCGCCGTCACCGCGGGCCTCGGGCTGGCCCTGGGTGGGGTGCTGCTCGCGCTCGCGCAGGCGTCGCCGGCCGCCGCGTGGTGGGTCGGCGCGGGGCTGGCCGCCGGGCTGGTCCTGCATCCGGTCAGCAGCGAGCTGTTCCGCGCGGTGCTACCCCGACGCGCGGAGTACCCCCCGTTGGCACCGACCGCGCAGCGCGGAATCGTGGACCCCGTTGACGTGGAGCTCTGGCTCGCCCTCGGGCTCGTCGTGGTCGCCGCCGTCGTCGCGTACGTCCGGGGGAGCGGGTACGGCGGGGTCGGCTCCGCCCGGTTCGACCCGGCGCGCCCGTGGCGGTGATCGCCGTCGCCGCGCTGCTTCTCCTGGGTCTCGCACTGCGGATGGGGACGATCCGGGAGCTCCGCCTCAGCTCCGACGAGATGGCCGGTCGGGACCCGGCGATCGAGTCGTTCGCCCAGGTCTCCGCCGTGGTGCTCGCCGCCGTGGTGGCGCTCCTGCTGACCGCCTACGCCTACCGGCTCGGCCGCGCGCGGGCTGCCCGCTGGGTGGTGCTCGGGGCCGCGGCGGCGCCGGTTGCGGTGTTCGTGTTCCCGGACGCCGGCCCGTCGTCGGGTACCCGGACGTCGCTCGTGCTGTTGCTCGGGATCTTCGCGGTGGCTGGCGGTGCGCTGGCGGGTCGGCACGCGGCGCGGATGCTGCCCTGGGACGCGATCGGAGTGGTGGTGGCTGTCGCCGCGACCCCGTTGACCTGGCCGGTGGTCCGGGCGGAACTCCCGTCGGCCGACACGGTCGGGCCGGTGCTGGTCGCGGTCGGTCTCGGCCTGGCCTTTGGGTCCGGCATCGTCCTGGTGACCGGTCCGGCGGAAACGGCGCCCATCGGCGCGGCCGGCACGATGAACGGTCGTGCGGTGGGCTCGCGGGTTGTCGGCCCGGCGGGCGATTCGACTGCTAGTCCGACCGCCGCCGACGCGCCGGCCGTCGCCTGGGTGGGTGAGCCGACCGGTGGTCGGACCCGTCACGCGTCCGTCAACGGCGCCGGTGTGCTCGTCCTCGGGCCGGCCGCGCTGATGCTCTGCGCCACGGCGCTCGCGCCGGTCGTGCTGAGCTCCCAGGTCAGGGGCCTGACGGAGCAGGATCCGTCCTTCACTCTGCCGCTCTTCACCACGGTGGGTGCCGTGCTGCTGGCGCTGCTCTTCGGGTTCGCCCGGGCGGTCGACCGTCTCCGCCGGGATCTGCGCGCCGAGGCCGCCGCGTCCTAGATACCTAGTGCCGCCCGATCCCCTCGCCTAAAAGGTGCTTTCGGCAAAGGACGCAACGTCCATGACGTCCACTGGGTTCGGCCTCGACGGCGCTCCAGCTTGTCCCCGTCCGGGGAGGCTGGACGGTCTACGACTGCCCGACGAGGAGATCCGCACAGCACCTTGGGGCGCAGGGTCCCAGTCCGTACTCGGCTCGACGGGCGGCCGGCTTAGCCATCCCTGCTGGCACTTGGGCTGGTTCCCGACTCCGAGGCGGTCGGAGACGGGTTGGAAGTGGTACTTGCAGTCGCCTCGATCGGCCACGGCACAACGGGCTCGGAAGCCGGAAGATCGGGCTGCGCTCGAACGAATAAGAAGAGTAGGGCGACAGCCGTCACTAAGGGGGTCAGGACGCACGCGACAGTTACCACCACCACGATCCGAGTGCCGTTGCGAGAAGGCTCCAAGGTCTTGGTCTCCGCCTCAACACTCATGCCAGGAGAGCCGGTGGCGGGGTCGGTCCAGTTCTGTCGCCTCGGGAGGGCGTACACCCCCACCGGCAGGAGCACGAGCCACAGCGGTACCAGCAGGGGAGCGAGCGCCGGCCAGATGGGCCACACCGGCTCGGTGAGCATGTTCATGCCCAAGCCCGCCCAGGTGAGGGCGACGCCTGGGAGTAGGCCGACCGTCACCAGGGTGCCGACCAGCAGGGGTACGGGTGGACGTCGCCGTGCCACCAGCCAGAACAGCGCCGCGCCGGCGGCGGCGCCGAGGAGGGTGCCAGTGACCGTGACGGCGAGGAACTTGTCGGGCGCGGCCGGTGCGACGGTCAGCCTCGACCCGCTCGCCGAGTGGGTGAGCGTGACCGTCAGTCCGTCCCGCTCGGCCCGCCAGCCGCACCGGTAGCGCGGCACGCGGCGGAGGCCCTGCCACCCCTGCGTCGCGGCGTTGCGTCGCAGCTGCTCGGTGAGCGCGCAGTCGCCACGGTCGTCGTACCAGAAGGTCACCTGACCCGAGCCGAGGTCGTCGGCAGCGAAATTGACGTCCCACCGGGAGCCATGCACGATCCGATCCGAGTCGTACGGCACCGCATCGGGGAGCAGCTCCGCCGCCACGCTCCGCGCCCGGTCGTAGCTGGGCGGCGTGACGCCGCGGCCGCCGTACCAGGAGCCGACGCTCAGGCCGACCGTGCCCAGCAGCACCGCGCCGAGCAGCAGCATCGCGACGCGCCGCAGCCGATGACCCACCGGCCCACCCCCTGTCACAGTGCGGTAGAGGGTAGCCTGCGCCGTCTATCCGTGGTGCCCGGCGAGTGCCGCTGCAGGAGTGGAAGCCACCGTGGGGGAACGGGCGCGGACGAACCGGACCGATCAAGTTGCCGTCGAGGACCAGGACCAGGCGCGCCGGACGGCTCAGACGTGGAGATCCGCCAGCGACGGAGTCAGCAGAACCAACAGGTCGACCCGCGTGACTCCGTCCGGTGGCGGAACGGCGGTCAGGCGGGCACCACGTAGGGGAACGTGTCGGAGCGGGCGTTCTTGGTCACGTCGGGGGTGAGGCCGGAGGTCATGCCGGTGTTCAACACCAGGGAGAACATCACCTCGGGTGCGTTGTCGGCCATGGTGCGCCCGTTGCGGACCGCGAAGCCGTAGTTCGCCTGCGTCCCGAGCTGATATGTCAGCAGGTCGGGATAGACCTGCCGGGCCACGCTCCAGCCGTACGCCTGCGGATCGGGGGCGGTCCCGTTGGCCGCGACGACGCGTGCGACGGCCGAGGCGATCTCCTCGCCGTTCTCGCTCAGGTCCTTTGAGGGGTGCCGGGCGTTGGCCGGGTTGGTGAAGTCGGTGTCGGTGGGCCAGAAGATGGGCCACATCATGGGGTGGCCGGCGCGGTTGATCGGCCGCCACCCGCCCGCGTCGGTTGCCAGCTTCGTGGTGCACCAGACGCCGATCTCGGTGCCGTCGGGCAGCAGGAGCAACGGCTCGTCCCGGGAGACCTCGAGGACGATCGACTCGACCGTGGTGCCGGCGAAGCTGTTCTTCGCGTTCTCCGGCCGCCACTTCGACCGGTCCAACTTTGCGCCGTCCTTGAAGGCGGCGTTGACGGTGGCGAGTTGGTCCAGGTCTATGTAGAACGGGTCGCTGATCCGCCCGGCCCAGATGCGCAGGTTGTCGCTGCTCGTCACCTCGCCGGTCATCCCCTCGAGAAGGAGCCTGCCGGTCGCGCCGTCGTCGCGGGCTTCCGCGCCGGTGAGCGCGTGCAGGGTCAGCCACTGCTTTCCCGAGCCGTCCGGCTCGCCGAAGGCGACCCGGTAGGTCAACTCCTCAAGCTCGCCGCCGCTGAAGTGAATCTTGAATTCGTATCGTGCCTCGTGGTGGAAGCCCCGCTTGATGTCGGCTTTCGTCACGGAGCTGTTGACGTCCATGACGAAGACCGTGCCGCGTTCGCCCTTGAAGACGAACAGATCGTCGGTGTAGAGCTGGCCGCTCTGCGCGGCCAGCGGGGTGTCCAGGTGATGCGACATCGGTTGCTCCGAGACCTAAAGGTGTTTTATGACGATTAGGACGATAACGGCGCAAAACCTGGTTTTCCGGGAGAGCGCCAGATCGCTCCTGCCCTTCAAGGAACGTGGCCGCGGCTGCCGGCCCGTCCATCCGTGGGGAGGCGGTCCGAGGCGAGCGGACCACTCGCGTCCCCCGGCACTGCGAACTGACGGTTTCGGGCTGCGGCCGTCCGACGAGGTGGACTCCCCGGCCGGGTTCGCGGCCTTCGTGGCCCGGCTGACCGACGCGTCGGATCCGGCGAAGCCGCTGGGCGCCGGGCGGGTGCACTGCAAATACCGATGGATCGTCGAGGGTGACCAGGTGCTCGGTGGGATTGCATTCCGGCACGAGCTGAACGACTTCGTGCTGCGGGTCGGCCATATCGGCTACGGCATCCGGCCGTCCGCGCGCCGGCGAGGGTCGCCACCTGGGCGCTGGGCCGAATGCTCGACGAGGCGCGGGTACTCGGCTTGGACCGGGTGCTGATCATCTGCGAGGCGGACAACGTCGCCTCAGCGAAGACGATCGAGCGCCACGGCGGTCTCCTCGAGGGGTTCCGGGACACCGAGCTCGGCACCGTGCGGCGTTACTGGATCAAGAACTAGCCCACCAGGCTGCCTTCGCGGGCCCAAGCGCCGGTCCACCTGCCCGAAGGGCAGATCTGCTCGCCCCTGCCTCATCCAGCCCGAATGCCGGCCCTCCTCTCTATCTCCCTGACGAACGCCCGCTTGTCCCTCGTATAACAGCCGGAGTCGGCCGCGTGCCGGGCGGCGAGGTCGCGTTTGAGGGCGAGGTAGGAGTCGGCGTCTGCTGGATGCGAGCGGAGGTAGTCGCGGAAGGCGATAAGGCGACGCCAGTAGTGGCTGTCACGCTCGGTGATGTGCAGGTGATGGGTGCGGAGACGGGTGAGGTCCTCGGGACCCTTCCGGAAGACCCGGCGGCTCGGGTCGTCAGCCTCGGACTCGGGTGTGTAGGTGTAGCCGATTCCCCGTAGGCGCTCTACGAGCTCTGAAAAGCCGTCGAAGTCCCGGACAGCGGCAAGGATGTCGATTACCGGCTTCGCCGCCAGGCCGGGGACTGACGTGCTCCCGACGTGTTCGACGGCAACCAGACAGTCCCTGAGCGTGTGGATCAACAGCTCGGCTTCCTCGGCATAACGCACGGGCCAGGCTGGGTCGTACCTGTGGAGACGAACCGGCGCTGCTCGATACCAGGGTGCTCCACCTGCCTGCCCGCCCATGTGCCTCTTCCTACCGAGCGGGTGCGACAGCTTCCGTTCAGGCGGCAACCGCGCTGCACCGCTTCGCCGCCGGCTGACGGGAGGCGACCACGTCGCCGGATCGGTCGCCCTCGGGCTGGGCCGGCTCAGTCGGCGGCACTGCCGAGGCCGCGGAAGACGGCCAGGGTGGCCGGATCGTCGATGGTCGCGGGGGCCGGCTCGTCGCGCCCCTCGACCAGGCCACGCATCGTCCGGCGGAGGATCTTGCCGGATCGGGTCTTCGGCAGGGCCGGGACCACGGTCACCCGGCGGAACGCGGCCACCGGGCCGATCCGCTGCCGGACCAGGGCGACCAGCTCACCGGTGAGGGCGTCCGGGTCGACCTCGGCCCCCGCCTTGAGCACCACGTACCCGCTGGGCACCTGACCCTTGAGGGCGTCCGCGACCCCGATGACCGCGCACTCGGCGACCGCGGGATGGCCGGCCAGCACCTCCTCCATCGCCCCGGTGGAGAGCCGGTGCCCGGCCACGTTGATCACGTCGTCGGTACGCCCCATCACGTACAGGTAGCCGTCGTCGTCGAAGCGCCCGCCGTCGCCGGTCAGGTAGTGGCCGGGGAAGGTGGACAGGTAGGAGCGGACGTACCGGTCGTCGTCGCCCCACAGGGTGGGCAGGCAACCCGGTGGCAGGGGCAGGCGGATCACGATCGCGCCGTCCGTGCCGGGCGGGACCTGGCGGCCGCCGCCGTCGACCACCCGGACGTCGTACCCGGGGACGGGCACCGACGGGGAGCCTGGCTTGAGCGGCAGCGGCTCCAGGCCGCGCGGGTTCGCCGCCACCGGCCAGCCCGTCTCGGTCTGCCACCAGTTGTCCACCACCGGTACGCCGAGCTGCTCCCCCGCCCACGCCCAGGTGTCCGGGTCGAGCCGCTCACCGGCCAGGAAGAGGGTACGCAGGCAGGACAGGTCGTACCCGGCGATCAGCGCGCCGTCCGGGTCCTGCCGGCGGATGGCCCGGATCGCGGTCGGCGCGGTGAAGAGCGCGGCCACCCGGTGCTGGGCGACCACCCGCCAGAACGCGCCCGCGTCCGGGGTGCCGACCGGCTTGCCCTCGTAGAGCACGGTGGTCGCGCCGGTGAGCAGCGGCGCGTACACGATGTAGGAGTGGCCGACGACCCAGCCGACGTCGGAGGCCGCCCAGAAGACGTCGCCCGGCTCGATGCCGTAGATGTTGCGCATCGACCAGCGCAGCGCGACGGCGTGCCCGCCGTTGTCCCGCACCACGCCCTTGGGCCGGCCGGTGGTGCCCGAGGTGTAGAGGATGTAGAGCGGGTCGGTGGCGGCGACGGGTACGCAGTCCACCGGTTCGGCGTCCGCCATCACCTCGTCCCAGGTCAGGTCCCGGCCGGGCAGCACCGGCGCGGGACACTGCGGGCGCTGCACGATCACGCAGTGCGCGGGGGCGTGTGCCGCCTCGGCCAGCGCGGCGGTGAGGATCGGGTGGTAGTCGACGACCCGGTCCACCTCGATGCCGCAGGAGGTGGCCACGACCACGGTGGGCCGGGCGTCGTCGATCCGGACGGCCAGCTCGTGCGCGGCGAAGCCGCCGAAGACCACCGAGTGCACCGCGCCGATCCGGGCGCAGGCCAGCATGGCGATCACCGCCTCCGGCACCATGGCCAGGTAGAGCAGCACCCGGTCGCCCCGGCCGACGCCGAGCCGGCGCAGCGCCCCGGCGAACCGGGCGGTCTCTGCCAGCAGCTCCGCGTAGCGGTACGTGCGCACGGTCCCGGTGACCGGGCTGTCGTGGATCAGCGCGGGCTGGTCGCCACGGCCGGCCGCGACGTGCCGGTCGAGGGCGTTGTGGCAGGTGTTCAGGACCGCGTCGGGGAACCAGCGGTACAGCGGCGCCGCGCTGTCGTCGAGGATCCGCTCCGGCGCCCGGTACCAGTCGATGTCCGTCGCCGCGTCCCGCCAGAAGCCGGTCGGGTCGGCGATGCTCCGCTCGTACGCTGATCGATACGCGCCCATGGCCCCATGCTGGGCCGCCGACGTCCGGCTCCACGACGGCCGGCCGGGGTCGGTGCGCCGGACGCACCGCCCGGGTCGCCGAACGGCCGGCGGGCGGGTGGTTCGTCGTTTTCGTCCGCCGGGACCGGGGTACCGGGACCGCCATGGAGACGAACACGAACGCCTACCTCGTTGGTGGTCCGCGCGACGGCAGCAGCCAGGACGCGGGTGACCGGGCCCTGCTGGAGATCGAGATCGACGGCATGATCCACCGGTACATCCGGACCACCAAGCAGCACGGTGACCACGGCACCATCTACAACTACGACGGCATGGTGGCCCCGGGTGGCGGCGAGCCCGGTGTCGAGGATCCGGCCGCCCGGGTCGCCTCGCCGAAGGCGGACGCCGAGGGGCACGGCCGCACGCACTGACCGGCGGCTCAGCGCGGCGGGCGGACGGATGAACCCGGCCCGGTCGGGTAAGCAGCCGCCGTCCTGGTGGAGTGACGACCGGTGTCGCGGCATTCCGCGACCGGGCGCGCGGGCGGGCGGCGGCCGCCGACCCGCCCGCGGCTCCTGGTCAGTTGCCAGTGACCCAGTTCCAGGCCGTCACGACCCACTCGGTCTGCTGCAGGTAGGCCACGCCCACCCCGGCCAGGAAGAGCGCCGTCACCAGATGCGCGCCCCGGGCACTCCGGCGTACCCGGCCGAGCTGCCGCTCCCAGATCAACCGGCCGAGCAGGCGGGAGAGCGCGAAGAGGCCGACGGCGGTGAGCAGGCTCAGCACGAAGGTC
This sequence comes from Micromonospora coerulea, assembly GCF_016598485.1. Classification (GTDB taxonomy): domain Bacteria; phylum Actinomycetota; class Actinomycetes; order Mycobacteriales; family Micromonosporaceae; genus Micromonospora; species Micromonospora coerulea. The sequence goes on from NZ_JAEMUW010000023.1 coordinate 40,302, forward strand.
AGCAGCGGGGCGCTCAGGTCACCGCGGCCGGAGATCGCCCAGATGCCCCAGCACACGAAGGCGAAGAGGCCGCCCGCCGCGCTCCACTCGCCGCCCCGGCGCAGCTGGGCCAGGTGCCAGCTCAGCGGCCGGCGAGGGCCGGAGTCCGCCGACCAGTCGGCCGGGTCGACCGCGGGGAACGGCTCGGTGCGCGGGGTGCGCGGCTGCCCCACGGACGCCACCCCCCGGCGGTACGGGTCCCGTTGCGTCGGCACCCCGACACCGGGCTGCGGCGGCACCTCCACGGTGCGCTCGGCCCACGGCTGTGTCTGGTCCGCCATCTCGTGTCCTCCCCCTGACCGACGCCGGCCACCTTTCCGAGCGTAGCGAGCCGGCAAATGGGTCGCCGACCCCGACCGTGATGGGTTAGACACATCCGATGACCGATGTGGTGGTACCGGGCGCCGGGGACTTCGACGAGATCGCCGGGCTGCTCGCCCTGGCGTTCCACGGCGGCCTCGACCAGGAACTCCTGGAGGTCGAGCGGGGAGTCTTCGAGCCCGAGCGTGGCCTGCTCGTCCGCGACGGCGGGACGGCGGTCGCGCACGCCGCCGCGTTCACCCGGGAGCTGGCGGTGCCCGGCGCCAGCGTGCCGGCGGCGCACGTGACGATGGTCTCGGTCGCCCCGACCCACCGCCGCCGGGGCCTGCTCACCGGGCTGATGCGCCGGCAGCTGCGGGAGATCCGGGACGCCGGGCGGGAGCCGATCGCGGTGCTCTGGGCCAGCGAGGGCCGGATCTATCCCCGCTTCGGGTACGGCCTGGCCGCGCAGCGGCTCACCGTCCGCTGCGACACCGCCGGGCTGCGCCTGCCGGCGTCGGCGGCGGGCACGCTCCGCCTGGACCGTCCGGCCGCGCGACAGGCCGAGCTGGCCGAGCTGTACGAGCGGGTCCGCGCCGGCCGCCCCGGCTGGTCGAACCGGGACGAACACTGGTGGCGGTACGTGCTCGCCGACGTGAAGAGCCTGCGGGAGGGCGCCACCGAGCGCCGGGTGCTGCTGCACGAGGGGCCGGCGGGGGTCGACGGGTACGCGCTGTTCCGGACGAAGGATGCGTGGGAGCCCACCGGCCCGCGCGGCGAGGTGCGCGTCGACGAGGTCGTCGCCGCCGATCACGACGCGTACCTGGCGCTGTGGCGGCTGCTGCTCACGATCGACCTGACCCGGCGGCTGTCCGCCCCGATCGCGGTGGACGAGCCGCTGCTGTGGCTGGTGAACGAGCCGCGGCAGCTCGACGCCCACCTCTCCGACACGCTCTGGGTACGGGTGGTCGACGTGCCCGCCGCGCTGGCCGCCCGGCAGTACGCGACCGACCTGGACGTGGTGATCGAAGTCAGCGACGAGCTGCTGCCGGAGAACACCGGCCGGTGGCGGCTGGTCGGCGGTCCGTCGGGGGCGACCTGCACGGCCAGCACCGGGCCGGCCGGGCTCGCCTGCGACGTGCGCGCCCTCGGCGAGCTGTACCTGGGCGGCACCGGTCTCGGGACGCTGGCCGCCGCCGGCCGGGTCCGGGAGCTGGTGCCGGGCACCGTGGCGACCGCCGGACCGGCCTTCGGCTGGCACCGGGCCCCGGCTGCCATGGAGGTCTTCTGACCCGCCGCCGAGGAAGAACCGGCCCCGGCTCGGGGCGGAACGGGCCCGGGAAGGCGGTACGGTCGGCTGATGGGTGATGCGGAGCGACGGCGGCGCCGGCTGCGGCACCACGGCGACGCCGAGAGCGGGTTGCCGGCCCCGGACGGGCCGAGCGCGACGACGGCCGGCGTGCACGACGAGCCGCCCCGCGGCCGGCGGCCCGGCCCGGCCGTTGAGGAGGGCGAGCGGGGGCTGCGCGGCCTGGTCGGCTCCGGCTCGTCCCAGGTGGGGGTGACCGCCGCGCTGCGGGCCCGGGACGCCGCCCGGCCGACCGACGCGGACCTGGCCGAGGCCGAGGCCCGCGTGGTGATCGTCCGGCGCAACTGGGTCCCGCGCGAGGACCTGCCCCGCTCCGGGCGCTGAGCCCGCCGGCCGGCGGTCAGGCCGGCAGGTCGGGGAGCTGGCGGCGCTGCTCGTACGACGCCACCTGGTCGATCCGGCGGGAGTGCCGGGGGTTGCCGGAGAACGGCGTGGTCAGGAACGCCTCGACCAGGGCGGTCGCCTCGTCGAGGGTGTGCTGGCGGGCACCGACCGCGACGATGTTCGCGTCGTTGTGCTCCCGGGCGAGCTGCGCGGTGTCGATGTTCCAGGCCAGCGCCGCGCGGACGCCGGCGACCTTGTTCGCGGCGATCTGCTCGCCGTTGCCGGAGCCGCCGATGACCACGCCGAGGCTGCCCGGGTCGTCGACCACGCGGGCGCCGGTGTGCAGGCAGAACGCCGGGTAGTCGTCGTCCGGGTCGAAGGCGTGCGGGCCGACGTCGACCACCTCGTACCCCTGCGTGGCCAGGTGGTTGGCCAGGTGCACCTTCAACTCGAAACCGGCGTGATCGGATCCCAGGTAGACGCGCATACCGCGCAGTCTGACAGGCCCGCCTCCGTGCCGCCGCGCGGGCGGCGGCACGGAGGCGGATTCGTCACAGGTTCGCCCGGGACAGTTCGGCGACGACCAGGCCGCCACGCGCCTTCGGGGTGAACCAGGTGCTCTTGCGCGGCATCTTCTCCCGGGCGAGGTTCACCGCGACGAAGTCGTCCACCGTGACCGGGGCGATCAGCACGGCCAGCTCGGCCCGGCCGGCGTCGACCTCCCCGGTGAGCCAGCTCGCCGGGTAGTCCCCGCCCACATAGGTGATCCGCTTGTCGCCCGGGTCGAGGCCGAGCGCGTCGCGCAGCAGCAGCCGCTCGACCAGGGCGTGGTCCAGGTTCTCCAACCGGCCGCCGGCGACGTGCGGCAGGGTGACCGCGTACCCCCGGCCGGCGAGGTAGAGGTGGACGGCGCCGCCGGCCGCCGGGACCTCGACCGGGCCGGCGAGCTCGGCGAGCTCCGCACCGGCGGCGCGGAGCCGGCCGAGCAGCTCGTCGGGGGTCGTGGTCAGCTCGCTGACCAGCCGGTTGTAGGGCTGGATGGCCACCGACGCCGGCGTGGTGATCACCGAGAGGAAGCGGGGCAGCCCGCCGGTCTGGGCGGCCAGGCTGCGGTGGTTGCCGTCGGCGACCACCAGCTCGCCGCCACCGGCGAGGGCGGTCAGCGCGTCCTGCTCCGGGCCCGGACCCAGCAGCCAGATGGCGTGCGTCCGCCCGGACTGGTCGACGTCGGTCGCGGCGGGCACGCCGGCCGACTCGGTCGCCGCCGCCAGCGCGGCGTGCAGCTCGTCGCCACGCCCGGTCTGCAGCAGCAGTACCGGCGAGAGCAGGTGCCCGAGCGCCTCGGCGAGGGCGACCCGCTCCCGCACCTTGGCGATGAAGACGTCCTCGTTGCGGATCACCAGGCCGGGCTCGTCGGCCCGGGTGGAGATCTGGTCGGTGTCGACCATGGCGAAGAGCCCGTACGCGGATTCCTCGCCCGGCGCGCTGATCCGGTAGAGCACCACGACCTGCTCGGCCGGGGTGTAGCTGCCGTCCGCCTTGGCCTCGGCGAGCCGGGCCACCGCGTCGGGGAGTGCGTCGAGGAAGGACTTCCCCAGGCTCTCCGGCGCCCGGTGGGGCATCTCGATGCCGAGGGCACTGTGCGGGTTCGCCTCGATGATCGCGGTGATCTCCGCGTCGTCGGCGAACTCGTCGTAGTTCTGCGCGCCGGTGCCGCCAGTGGTGATCCAGGCCCGGGCGATCGGATGCACGACCGTCATGCCCACCGACGCTACCCGCGGCCTCCGGCCCGCCGGACCCGGACCCGGACCGCGTCCACCAGATGAAAGGCGGCGCTCAGCCGTTGCGGTCGAGCGGCGCGTGGACGGTGCGGTGCCGGCCGGACGTCGGGGCGGCACCGGGACGGCGGCCCGGGACGGAGCCGTCCGGGCCGGCCGGGTAGGAGGCCGTCGCGGCGGCGGCGAGCCGGACGGTGGTCGCGCCGGCCCGGAGCGGACCGGGCGTCCGGGTCGGCAGGCCCGCGTCGGCGGGCGGCGTCATCCGGGAGGTGGCGACCACCCGCGCCACGCCCACCACGATCGGCGGGGCCAGCAGGTCGGCCATGTCGGCCGGCAGGGACGGGCGGACGGCGGGCCAGTCGGCCTCGTCCACGGACCAGTACGTCGCACCGGGGTCCTCGGTCGCCGTCTCCTGCGGCGCGTCGTCGGACGTATGGCGGTGCTTAGCCATGGGAGTGCCTCCTCCGAGCTGCCGGACGCGGCCCTGCGGGCCGTCGGCTGGGACACCCGGTGAAACGAGCCCCGCACCGGCCCGGTGACGCCGGGAACGGTGCGGGGCTCGGGGAATGCCGCCGGCCGGTCAGTCGAAGATCGGCCCCAGCTCCCGGGAGCGCTTCAGCTCGTAGAAGCCGGGGGTGCCGGCGACCAGCAGTACGCCGTCCCAGAGCCGGCCGGCCGCCTCGCCCTTCGGTGCCGGGGTGATCACCGGGCCGAAGAAGGCGACCTTGCCGCCGTCCGGGCCGGGGGCGTGGATCACCGGGGTGCCCACGTCGGTGCCGACCGGCCGCATGCCTGCCTCGTGGCTGGCCCGCAGCGCCTCGTCGTACGCGGGGGACTCGGCGGCGTCGGCGAGCGCCGGGTCCAGCCCGACCTCGGTGAGCGCGCCGACCAGCATCTCCCGGGCGAGGGGCTCCTTGCCGAGGTGGATCCGGGTGCCCATGGCGGTGTAGAGCTTCGCCAGCACCTCCGCGCCGTGCGCCTGCTCCACGGCGATGCAGACCCGCACCGGGCCCCAGCCGCTCTTCATCAGTTCCTGGTACTGCTCGGGCAGGTCCCGGCCCTCGTTGAGCACGGACAGGCTCATCACGTGGAAACTGATGTCCACGGGCCGGACCTTCTCGACTTCCAGCAGCCAGCGGGACGTGATCCACGCCCACGGGCACAGCGGGTCGAACCACATGTCCACGGCGACACGTTCGGTCACGGTGAGATCCCTTCACGACAGGTGCGCCGGTGAACCCGGCGCCTCCCCCGATCCTCACCCCGAGCAGCACCGACTGGTACCGGAATGAGAGCGTGACCTCAACCACCGAAGGTGTCGGTGCATGGAAGACTCGGACCGGGCCGGCCTTCGCGAGCGGGCCGGAAAGGCCGGGGCCGCCGGGGCGCGGCGCGAGTGGGATGGAGACGAACAGTGCCGGGAGTGCGCAACCTGACCCAGGTCGAGGCCACCGAGCGGGCCCGCCTGCTCGACGTGACCGGGTACGACATCAGCCTTGACCTGTCGAGCGCGGTGCTCGCCGACGGCCGGACGTTCCGCTCGGTGACGGAGGTCCGGTTCCGCTGCGCCGAGCCGGGGGCGACGACCTTCATCGAGGTGGCCGCCGAGTCGGTACGGTCCGCGACGCTCAACGGCGCGCCCGTCGACGTCTCCGGCTGGTCGGCCGACAAGGGCCTCACGCTGTCCGGCCTGGACGCGGAGAACACCCTGGTGGTGGACGCCGACTTCGGGTACTCGAACAGCGGGCAGGGCCTGCACCGCACGGTGGACCCGGTCGACGGGGAGACCTACCTCTACAGCCAGTTCGAGACGGCCGACGCGCAGCGGGTCTTCGCCTGCTTCGACCAGCCCGACCTGAAGAGCGTCTACGCCTGGCACGCCACCGTGCCGGACCACTGGCGGGTGGTCTCCAACATGCCGGTGCAGCGGGAGGAGCCGGCCGGCGAGGGGCTGAAGACCGTCCACTTCGTGGAGTCGGCGCGGATGAGCACCTACATCACCGCGCTCTGCGCCGGGCCGTACCACGAGGTGCGGGACAGCCACGACGGGATCGACCTGGGCGTCTTCTGCCGGGCGTCGATGGCGCGCTACCTCGACTCGGACGACCTGTTCCTGATCACCAAGCAGGGCTTCGACTTCTTCCACGAGCAGTTCGGAGTGCGTTACCCGCTGCCCAAGTACGACCAGCTCTGGGTGCCGGACTTCAACGCCGGCGCGATGGAGAACTTCGGCTGCGTGACCCACGCCGAGTCGCACTACATCTTCCGCTCGCAGGTCACCGACTTCGAGTACGAGCAGCGGGCCAACACGATCCTGCACGAGCTGGCGCACATGTGGTTCGGTGACCTGGTCACCATGCGCTGGTGGAACGACCTGTGGCTGAACGAGTCGTTCGCCGAGTGGGCCAGCCACTGGTGCAACACCCACGCCACCCGGTTCTCCGAGGCGTGGACGACCTTCCTGTCGATCCGGAAGAACTGGGGCTACCGGCAGGACCAGCTCTCCTCCACCCACCCGGTGTACTGCGAGATGCCGGACCTGGAGGCGGTCGAGGTCAACTTCGACGGCATCACCTACGCCAAGGGCGCCAGCGTGCTCAAGCAGCTCGTCGCGTACGTCGGCGAGGAGCCGTTCGTGGCCGGGCTGCGGGCGTACTTCGGCAAGCACGCCTGGGGCAACGCCACCTTCGACGACCTGCTCTCCGAGCTGGAGACGGCCTCCGGCCGGGAACTGCGCAAGTTCGCCGCGCAGTGGCTGGAGACCGCGCAGGTCAACACGCTGCGCCCCGAGGTGACCATCGGCGCGGACGGCGCCTACGAGCGGGTGCTGGTCCGCCAGGAGGCGCCGGCCGGGCACCCGACGCTGCGCACCCACCGGATCGGGGTGGGCCTGTACGACCTGACCGACGGCCGGCTGGTCCGCCGGGAGCGGGTCGAGGTGGACGTGACCGGCGAGCAGACCGAGCTGTCGGCGCTGCCGGGCAAGCCGGCCGCGGACGTGCTGCTGCTCAACGACGACGATCTGACGTACACCAAGCTGCGGCTGGACGAGCGGTCGATGGCGACCGTGGTCCAGCACATCGCCGGCTTCGAGTCGTCGCTGGCCCGGGCGCTGTGCTGGACCGCCGCCTGGGACATGACCCGCGACGCCGAGCTCGCCGCCCGCGACTACGTCGCGCTGGTGCTCGCCGGACTGCCCGCCGAGACCGACATCAACCTGGTCACCGCGACCCTGCGGCAGGCGACCACCACGCTCACCTTCTATGCCGACCCGGCGTGGGCGCCGACCGGCTGGGCCGGGCTGGCCCGGACCGCGAAGGACGCGCTGGCCGCGGCGGAGCCGGGCAGCGGCTTCCAGCTCGCCTGGGCCCGGGCGTACGCCTCCGCGGCCCGCTCGGCGGAGGACCTGGCGACCCTGCGCGGCTGGCTGAACGGCGGCGAGGTGCCCGCCGGGCTGACGGTGGACACCGAGCTGCGCTGGACGGTGCTGCAGTCGCTGGTGGCCAACGGTGCCGCCGGGGCCGCCGAGGTGGAGGCCGAGCTGGCCAACGACCGCACCACCAGCGGCGAGCGGGAGGCCGCGTACGCGCATGCCCTGGTGCCGACCGCGGAGAACAAGGCGACCGTGTGGGCGCAGCTGACCGGCTCGGAGGCGCTGCCGAACTGGCGCAACCGGGCGCTGCTGCAGGGCTTCACCCACCCGGCGCAGGTGGAGCTCACCGCGCCGTACCGGGACAAGTACTTCGCCGCCGTCGCCCAGGTCTGGGCGCAGCGGGACAGCGAGCCGGCGCAGGAGTTCGTGCAGCTCGCCTACCCGGCGTACCTGGTCGAGGAGGACACGGTGGCGGCCACCGACGCGTGGCTGGCGCAGGAGGGCCACCCGGCGCCGCTGCGCCGCCTGGTGGCCGAGGGCCGCGACGGTGTGGTCCGCGCGCTGAAGGCCCGCGCCAGGGACGCCCGGAGCGCCTGACCGAGCAGTACGCGGCCGGGGCCGGCGTGGGCGAACGCCCGTGCCGGCCCCGGCCGTCATGGTCGCCATGGGAGGCCTGCTCGGCACCGTGGGGCCGGACGACGCCGTCGAGGTGAGCGAGCCGTGGCCGATGGGCTCGACCCGAGCATCTGGCCCCGCTGACGACAAGGCCCGGCCCGCCGATTCCGGGGGCCGGGCTCGTGTTCGTCCGGGCGGGCTCAGCCCTTGCCGGCGTGGCTGGCGAGCTGGTCGAGGCCCTGGATGATGCCGCCGGCCAGGTCACCGCCGCCGAAGGACGCCACCATGGAGAGCGCGGCGAGCTTGGCGTACGTGTCGGGGATCCGCTTGCGCGCGTAGCGGCCGGTGACGATCTCGAGCTGCCGCTGGTTGGGCGACACGGCGATCAGCACCGACTTGTCCGGCTCGGCGAGCTGCCGGTGCAGCCGCTCGGCATGCTCCCGGATCGGCTCGTCGAGGCCGCCCACGTAGATCGAGAAGACCAGGCCGGTGCCCTGGTCGGCCAGGCGGAGCGCCTCGTCGATGCGGAGCAGCTGACGGGTCGAGAAGGGCCCGTCCAGCACCTGGGGCGGGGTACCGGTCCCCGTCGTGGCCTGCTTCTCACCAACGGTCACTTGCGCCTCCGGTTCCACCGGCCGGCGCCTCGACGCCGGCCTTCTCAAGCTTGCGGCTGGTCAGCGCCGGCGCCTGCGCGCCCGCGGCCAGCGCGGTGCCGGCCGAGTCGGCCAGCTGCTCCGGGCGGCCCAGGAACCAGACCGGAGTGAAGTCGAAGGGTCGGCCCGGCCGGTAGCGCTTGGCGCCGCCACCACCGCCACGGCCGCCGGCGAGTGCCAGTCCGGCGATCACCAGCACCGCGGCCGCCGGGATGCCGACGAAGATCAGCAACGTCTCGGTAACAGACAATCCCAACGCCCCCAGGCGGAAAGAGAGACCAGAGAATTTCCGGGTCGGGTGGACGATCAAGCAGACGATTCCCCGACTCCGCTTGTGGTATTCACGTTAGCGGAGTCGACGGCCCGCCAAATTGCGGGGTGGTGATCCCATCCGCCACTCACGTGCTCGAGTTGCGCGGCAGCGGCGATCAATCGGACGTCCTCGCCGTACCGGCCGGTGAGCTGCACGCCGACGGGCATTCCGTCCGCGGTCCGGCCGATCGGCAGGGAAACGGACGGGTCACCGGTGACGTTGAAGATGGCGCAGTACGGCGAGAAACGCCGCTGCCGGTCGAAATCCTCGGCCGGGCCGAGAGCGGCGAACGCGCCCACCGCCGCCTGCGGCGCGGCCAGGGTCGGGCAGAGCAGCAGATCGCAGCCGGCGGTACGCCGGACGCCGCGGCGTACCTGCGCCTGCAGTTCGCCGAGAGCGGCCATCAGCGGGCCCGCGCCGACGGCCGCGCCCCGGTCGCGCAGGAACCGGGTCAGCGGCAGCAGGTCGGCGTCCCGCTCGGCCGGCACCGGGGCGAGCGCCAGCACGTACCAGATGGTTTCGAAGAGCGGCCACGCCTCCGGGCCGAGCGGCGCCGGAACCTCGACCACCTCGTGGCCGGCGGCGGCGAGCAGCTCGGCGGCCCGGTCGACGGCGGCCACGCAGTCGGGGTGGACCGGCTCGTCGGCGAGCATCGGGGTGGTGAAGCGACCGATCCGCAGCCGGCCGGGCGCCGCGTCGCGGGCCGCGCGCAGGTAGCCGCCGGCCGGCGCGGCCGGCGGCAGGTACGGCTCCCCGGGCACCGGCTCGGCCATGACATCGAGCAGCGCGGCCACGTCGGTGACGGTCCGGCCGAGCGGGCCGTTGGTGGGCAGCCCGAACGCGCCGAAGCCCAGCGGGCCGCCGGAGACCAGCCCGCGACTGGGCTTGTAGCCGACCAGGCCGCAGAGCGACGCCGGGATGCGCAGCGAGCCGCCGCCGTCGGAACCCTGCGCGACCGGCACCAGCCCGGCCGCCACCGCGGCCGCCGCGCCGCCGCTGGAGCCGCCCGCGGTGTACGCGAGAGCCCACGGGTTGCGCGCCGGCGGCGCGACCAGGCCCTCCGAGTAGAGCGAGCAGCCCAGCTCGGAGGTGGTGGTCTTGCCGAGGCTGACCAGCCCGGCGGCGGCCATGAACCGGACCACGTCGGCGTCGACCGGCGGTACGAAGTCGGCGAACGCGGCCGAGCCGAAGGTGGTCCGCACCCCCGCGGTCAGCGTCAGGTCCTTGATCGCGGTCGGTACGCCGTGCAGCGGCCCGCGCTCCTCGGCGGGCACGGCATCGGCGGCGCGGGCCGCCTCCCGGGCCCGCTCCGGCGTCACGGTGACGAACGCGCCGACGGTGTCGCCGAGCGCGTCCACCCGGTGCAGGTGGTGCTCGACCAGCTCCACGCTGGACAGCTCGCCCCGGCCGACGGCGGCGGCCTGTTCCAGGGCGGTCAGGTCGTGCGGCTCGGCCATACCGTCATCCTGCCCGCTCCGCACGGCCTTCGCTGGGGTGACACGGTCCTGGAGTCACCGGGTGCCTGGCGGTGCCACCCATTCGGAGCGCGGGCCGCCCACCTCGGCCAGCAGATCGAAGTCTCGGTCGTAGTGCAGAACGGTCGCGGAATACTCGGCTGCCACGGCGGCGACCGTCAAGTCACCGGGACTGGCGGCCCGGTGATGGCCCCGAGCGGTGAGCGCCAACTGGAGGTCCCGGGCGCGAGTGGAGACAGCGGCGGTGACCGGAATGGCCGGCTTTATATACCGAACGTCCCGAGGAAGCGCAGGGCGTTGCGGGACAGGAGCTTGTCGCGCTGGTCGGCGGTGAGGAAGTCGGCCTTGCGGACCACCTGCCCGACCGGCCGCTCCCCCAACGGGTACGGGTAGTCGCTGCCGACCAGCACCCGGTCCTCCCCCATGGTGTCGACCAGCAGCCGCAGGGCGGCCGGCTCGAAGACCACCGAGTCGACGCTGAACCGGTCGACGTAGGAGCTGGGCGGCGCGGTGGAGGCGCCGCGTACCAGGTCGCCGCGGCGGTGCCAGGCGTTGTCCGCCCGACCCAGCCAGAACGGGAAGCTGCCGCCGCCGTGCGCGAAGCAGATCCGCAGCGTCTCCGGCACCCGGTCGAAGACCCCGCCGAGGATGAGCGCCAGCACCGACAGGTGCGTCTCGGCCGGCATCCCGGTCAGCCAGCGGGCCATCCACCGGTCCAGCCGGGGGCCGCCGGGCATGTCCCAGGGGTGCACGAAGACGGGCGCGCCGACCTCGGCGCAGTGGGTCAGGAACTGCACGATGCCGGGGTCGTCCAGGTCGCGGTCGCCGACGTGGTTGCCGATCTCCACGCCGACGTGGCCCGCCGCCAGGCAGCGGTCCAGTTCGGCGCAGGCGGCGTCCGGGTCCTGCAACGGCACCTGGCAGAACGGCACCATCCGCTCGCCCCCGCCGGCGGTGACCTCCAGGGTGAGGTCGTTGAAAATCCGGGCCACCTTGACCGCCTGGTCGGCCGGGCGGTCGTAGGAGAAGAAGACCGGGGTGGGCGACACCACCTGGACGTCCACCCCGTCGTCGTCCATGTCCGCCAGCCGGGTCGACGCGTCCCAGCAGGCCGAGCCGACCGGGCGGAACTCCGTCTCGCCGACCATGATCATGGCGGCCCGCTCGGAGTCCACCCGCAGCCGGGGCCAGCCGGACCCGCCGCACGCGGCGTCGAGGTCCGGCCACCCCTTCGGTACGACGTGCGTGTGCACGTCGACGACCGGTCCGCGCATCAGCCCTTGCCCGGATGCACGGTGCCGCACTTGTCGCAGGTGCGGGCCTTCTCGTCGGCGTAGAACGCCTGGAACACCGGGGGCAGGTCGGCGGCGATGTCGCGGACCTGGAGCTCCACCTCATGCACCTTGTGCCCGCACTCCGGGCAGTACCACTGGAACTTCTCCAGCGTGCCCTCCTCGCGGACCCGCTCGACCACCATGCCGATCGAGCCGGCCTCCGGTCGCTGCGGCGAGTGCGGGGTGTTGCGCGGCAGCATCCACATCTGACCCTCGCGCACGTGCACCGTACGCGGCCCGTCGGGCGTCATCAGGTTGATGTGCATGTTGCCCTTGACCTGGTAGAAGAACTCCTCGTACGGGTCGACGTGGAAGTCGGTGCGCTGGTTGGGCCCGCCCACCACCATGACGATGAAGTCGTCCCCGCCGGGGAACATCTCCTTGTTGCCCACCGGCGGCTTCAGCAGGTGCTGGTTCTCCGCGATCCACCCGGGAAAGCTGAACGGCTCGGCGATCTCACTCACGGCTGACCTCCTTTGGGAGCAGGGCGACGGCTTGCATCTCGATCAGCAGGTGCGGATGCGGCAGCTGGTGCACCGCCACCGTCGTCCGGGTCGGCCCGGTGGCGTCGAAGAACTCGGCCCACACCTCGTTGTACCCACCGAAGTCGTTCATGTTGACCAGGTAACTGGTGACCTGGACCAGGTCGGACAGCTCCGCACCGACCGACCGCAGCAGGTCCCGGACGTTCCCGATGACCGCCCGGGTCTGCACCCGGATGTCGAGGTCCGTCGTGCCGAACTCGTCGACCGTCACGCCGGCGAAGGTGTTGTCCGGCAGCCGCGACGACGTACCGGAGACGAAGACGAACCCACCGGCGACCTTGACGTGCGGGAACGCCCCGCGCGGCACGGCCTTTCCGGCCACCACGTGGGCGGTCACGTTGTCCTCGGTTCGCGACTGCGGGGCTCGCAGCTCACTCCTCCCGCTCACGCCGCCGCCCGCAGCGACGCGGTGCCGAGCTTCTCCACCACGGCCCGGACGTGCGCGCCCGGCCGCAGCGGCACCGCGGCCGTGGCGGCGCCGGCCAGGAAGACCCAGCCCTCGCGCAGCCGTACCCCGTGCCGGCCGGCGAGCCGGATGCCCTCGTCCAGCGCCCGGCGTGGGTCGCCGAGGATCGCCGCCGTCGAGCCCACCTGCGCCACCCGGCCGTCGATCTCCAGCAGTACGCCCAGGTTGTCCAGCCCGTCCGGCACCGGCGACCACGCCCCGACCACGAACGCGGCGGCCGAGGTGTTGTCGGCGATCACGTCCGGCAGGGAGAAGGCGAAGTTCGCGTACCGGGAGTCGATCAGCTCGATCGCCGGGGCGACCGCGCGGACCGCGTCGGCGAACGACCCCAACGGCTCGCCGGGCTCGGGGAGGCGGTCCAGCAGGAACGCCACCTCCGGCTCGACCCGGGGGTGGATGAAGGCGCCGAGGTCGACCGTGCCGCCGTCGGGGACCCGCATCAGGTCGGTGAGCCGGCCCCAGATCACCTCGTCCACGCCCATCTGGGCCATCTTCGCCTTGCTGGTCAGCCCCATCTTCAGGCCCACCAGCCGCTCACCCCGCTCGAGGCGGCGCTGGACCAGCGCGGTCTGCACCGCGTACGCGGCGTCGACATCCAGGCCGGTCTCGGCGGCCAGCTGGCCGATGGCGGTGGCGTTGTCCGCGGCGCCGCCCAGCTTCTCGGCGATCCCCGCGATGTCCGGCCCGATCATGCGGTCTCCTCCTGCTCGCGGCGGCCGGCGAGGTCCAGCGCCACGTCCACGATCATGTCTTCCTGACCGCCGACCATCCGGCGCCGGCCCAGCTCGACCAGGATCGAGCGGACGTCCACGCCGTACTTCGTGGAGGCGCGTTCGGCGTGCCGGAGGAAGCTGGAGTAGACGCCCGCGTACCCCAGGGAGAGGGTCTCCCGGTCGACCTGGACCGGCCGGTCCTGGAGCGGGCGGACGATCTCGTCGGCGGCGTCCATCAGCGCGAACACGTCGCAGCCGTGCTTCCAGCCATGCAGCTCGGCGACGGCCACGAAGACCTCCAGCGGCGCATTGCCGGCACCGGCGCCCATCCCGGCCAGGGACGCGTCCACCCGGACCGTCCGGCCGTGCGGCGCGTCCGGACCGGCCGCTCCGCCGCCGAGGATCCGGCCGTGCTCGACGGCGAGCACGCTGTTGGCCACCCCGAGCGACAGGTTGTGGTGCGCGTGGATGCCGATCTGCGTCTCCGGTTCGAGGACCTGCCGGTACGCGTCGACCCGCTGCGCCACGTCGGACATCAGCAGCCGCCCGCCCGAGTCGGTGACGTAGACGCAGTGCGCGCCGTACGACTCCATCAGCTTGGCCTGGGCGGCCAGCCCGGCCGGGTCGTTCATGTGCGACATCATCAGGAACCCGGAGACGTCCATGCCGTTCTCCCGGGCCCAGGAGATGTGCTGGGCGGAGATGTCCGCCTCGGTGCAGTGGGTGGCGATCCGGACGCTGGTCACGCCGAGCGCCTGCGCCGCCTTCAGGTCGGCGATGGTGCCGATGCCGGGCAGCAGCAGGGTGGTGAGCTGCGCGCTGGTCAGCACCTCGGCGGCGGCGGAGATCCAGTCCGCGTCGCGGGCCGCGCCGTGCCCGTAGTTGACGCTGGAGCCGGCGAGGCCGTCGCCGTGCGCGACCTCGATCGCGGCCACCCCGGCCGCGTCCAGGGCGGCGGCGATGGTGCGGACCTGGTCGACGGTGTAGCGGTGGGCGATGGCGTGCATGCCGTCGCGCAGCGTCACGTCCTGGATGTAGAGGTCGGTCATCGGGCCGCCACCTCCGTCGCGGTCGAACGCCGCAGGGCCACCAGCCGCTCCGCGGTACGCAGCGCGGCCGAGGTCATGATGTCCAGGTTTCCGGCGTACGCGGGCAGGTAGTGCCCGGCGCCGGAGACCTCCAGGAAGACCGAGACCTGGAGCCCGGTGAGGTGCCGCCCCAGCGACGGCACGTACGTGTCGACCCGGTCGAACTGCACGTCCTGCTTGAGCCGGTAGCCGGGGACGTACTGCTGCACGGTCTGCACCATGTCGGCCACCGAGGCGGCGATGGCGGCGCGGTCGGCGTCGGCGTCCGGACAGAGGCAGTAGACGGTGTCCCGCATCAGCAGCGGCGGGTCGGCCGGGTTGAGCACGATGATCGCCTTGCCGCGCTCCGCGCCGCCGACCACCTCGATGGCCCGGGCGGTGGTCTCGGTGAACTCGTCGATGTTGGCCCGGGTGCCCGGGCCGGCCGAGCGCGAGGCGATCGAGGCGACGATCTCCCCGTACGCGACCGGGGTGACCCGGCCGACCGCGGCGACGATCGGCACCGTCGCCTGCCCGCCGCAGGTCACCATGTTGACGCATCCCTCGTGCAGGTGCTCGTCGAGGTTGACCGGGGGCACCACATAAGGGCCGATGGCGGCGGGGGTCAGGTCGACCACGGTCCGGCCGTGCGCGCGCAGCACCTCGAAATGCCGCCGGTGCGCGCTGGCCGAGGTGGCGTCGAAGACCACCTCGACGTCGGCGAACTCGGGCAACGCGACCAGACCGTCCACGCCGTCGGCGGTGGTCGCCACGCCGAGCCGGCGGGCCCGGGCCAGGCCGTCGGAGTCCGGGTCGATGCCGGCCATCGCCACCATGCGCAGGCTGCCACTCAGCCGGAGCACCTTGATCATCAGATCGGTACCGATGTTGCCGGACCCGATCACCGCCACACCGGTCGTCATTCGTCGCCCTCCCCTTCGAAGGAGACCCGCACCGAGCCGAGCCCGGAGATCCGCGCCTCGTAGGCCGCGCCAGGGGTCACCGGCACCATCGGGCCGAGCGCCCCGGAGAGCACGACGTCCCCGGCGCGCAGCGGGTCGCCGGCGCGCGCGAGGGTGCCGGCCAGCCACTCCAGCGCGTGCAGCGGATTGCCCAGGCAGGCCGCGCCGGCGCCGACCGAGACCGGCTCGCCGGCGTGTTCCAGGACCATCCCGCACAGCCGCAGGTCGACGTCGGCGAGCCGGCGGGGCGTGGTGCCGAGCACGAACAGCCCGCTGGAGGCGTTGTCGGCGACGGTGTCCACGATGGAGATGTCCCAGCCGGCGATCCGCGAGTCGACGATCTCAATGGCGGGCAGCACGTGGTCGACGGCCCGGATCAGATCAACGGTGGTGATCCGCTCCTCGGCCAGGTCCGCGCCGAGCACGAAGGCGATCTCCGCCTCCACCCGGGGCTGGAGCAGCCGGCCGATCGCCACCTCGAGGCCGTCGCCGACCGCCATCACATCGGTCAACACGCCGAAGTCCGGCTGGTAGACGCCGAAGTTCTCCTGCACCGCGCGGGAGGTCAGCCCGATCTTCGCGCCCACCCGGCGCTCGCCCCGGTCCCACCGGGCCTGGGCCTGGCGCTGCTGCACCTGGTACGCCGACTCGACGTCGCCCTCGGGCAGCAGCCGCCCGCGCAGCGGCGGGCAGGGCTTCCCGCTCTCCCCGGCCTCGGTCAGCTCCCGGGCGGCGGCTTCGATATCGATCATGTGAGGTCCACGCAGACGTTGGTGAGTTCGGAGTAGAAGTCGAGCGAGTGCACCCCGCCCTCCCGGCCGATGCCGGAGGCCTTCACCCCGCCGAACGGGGTCCGCAGGTCGCGCAGGAACCAGGTGTTCACCCAGACGATGCCGGCGTCCAGCCGCAACCCGGCCCGGTGCGCCCGGCCGACGTCCCGGGTCCAGACGGTCGCGGCCAGGCCGTACTCGGTGCCGTTCGCCAGCGCGTACGCCTCGTCCTCGGTGTCGAAGGGGGCGACGTGCACCACCGGGCCGAAGATCTCCTCGCGGTTGGTCCGGGCGTCCGGGCCCAGCCCGGTCAGCACGGTCGGCTGCACGTACGCCCCACCGTCGCGGGCGTCGCCGAAGCGCGGCGTCCCACCGCCGGCCAGCACCTCCGCGCCTTCGGCGCGGGCCAGGTCGTAGTGCCCGAGCACCTTGTCCCGGTGGCCGTGCGAGATCAGCGGCATGTTCGCGGTGGCCTCGTCGGCCGGCCAGCCGTACGCCAGCTCGCCCGCCCGCTTGGCCAGCCGGGCGGTGAACTCCTCGAAGACCGGGCGCTGCACGTAGATCCGCTCGGTGCAGAGGCAGACCTGACCGCCGTTGGTGAAGCTGGACCGGACCGAGCCGGCGACCGCCGCGTCCAGGTCGGCGTCGGCGAAGACCAGCCCGGCGTTCTTGCCACCCAGCTCGAAGCTCACCGCCTTCACCCCGTCGGCGGCGGCTCGCATGATCGCGCTGCCGGTGGCGGACTCCCCCGTGAAGGTGATCGCGTCCACGCCGGGGTGCCGGGTGAGGAACTCGCCGGCCGAGTCCGGGCCGAAGCCGTGCACCAGGTTGAACACGCCCTCGGGCACCCCGGCGGCGGCCATCACCTCGGCCAGCAGCGTCGCCGAGGCGGGGGTCTCCTCGCTGGGCTTGACCACCACGGCGTTGCCGCAGGCCAGCGCCGGGGCGACCTTCCAGGTGAGCAGCAGCAGCGGCAGGTTCCACGGCACGATGACCGCGACCACGCCGACCGGCTTGCGGACCGCGTAGTTCAGCGCCCGGCCGCCGGTCGGGGTGACCGTGGTGAACGACTCGGTCGGCGCGGTCGCCACGATCTCGGCGAACGTCCGGAAGTTCGCCGCGCCGCGCGGGATGTCGAGGGTGCGGGCCTGCGAGATGGCCTTGCCGGTGTCGGCGACCTCGGCCGCGACGAGGTCGTCGAAGCGGCGTTCCAACTCGTCGGCGACCCGGCGCAGCACCTCCGCGCGCTCCCGCTCCCCCATCCGGCCCCACGGCCCGCGCAGTGCCGCCCGCGCCGCGGTCACCGCGTCGTCCACCGTGGACTCCGCCGCCTCGACCACCTCGAAGACCGGCTCACCGGTGACCGGGCTGCGCTTGGTGAACCGGCGGCCCGCGTCGACGAACTCGCCGCCGACGAAGTTGCGCAGCAGTCCCGGCCCGTCCGGCGCGTGCCCGGCCATCAGCCGGGGATCCCAGAGCGTCATCCCCGCCTCCCTCGGCTGATCGCGGCCAGCCCGCCGGCCAGCAGCGCCACCGCGCCGGCCGCCACCGCCCCGACCACCTGGTACTGCCGGCGCACCCGGCGGCGCACCTGGGCGTACGGGGTGGTGGAGAAGGAGACCAGCTCGTACTGCGAAACGTACCGGCCGGGCAGGGCCCGTTCCAGGGCGTGTTCGATGCGCTTGCGGGTCTGGAAGACCGGCGAGGCGACCTTGTCCCGCATCTCCACGAAGTTGGCCAGCGCCATCCGGGCGATCGCCTCGGCGTTGGCCTGCCGCCGGTGCTGGAACAGCGGCAGCGCCGCCGACCACTCGTCGCCGCACTCGTCGAGGCAGCGGTCCAGCTCCACCACGTCCTCGAACGCGCAGTTGGCGCCCTGGCCGTAGAACGGCACGATCGCGTGCGCGGCGTCGCCGAGCAGGCCGACCTTCCCGTCCACCTGCCAGGGGGTGCAGCGGACCGTGCCGAGCACGCCGACCGGGTTGTGCTGGTAGTCGTCGACGAGGTTCGGGGCCAGCGGCACCAGATCCGGATAGTGCTTCGCGAAGTGCTGCTCGATGGCCGCCGGGCTGCCCAGCGAGGCGAAGCTGGCAGTGCCGTGGGTCGGCCAGAAGAGCGTGCAGGTGAAGGAGCGGTCCGGGTTCGGCAGGGCGATCATCATCGAGGTGCCCCGCGGCCAGATGTGCAGCGCGTCCGGGTCGAGCGCGAAATCCCCGCCGACCGGCGGGACGGTGAGCTCCTTGTAGCCGTAGTCGAGGAAGTCCAGGCTCTCGGTCAGCACCCCGTACCCGAGGAGTTGCCCGCGCACGGCGGAGCCGGCGCCGTCGGCGCCCAGGACGACCGAGGCGGCGGCGCTGACCTTGCCCTGCGGGGTCTCGAAGGTCATCTCGCCGGTGGCCGGGTCGAGGCCGACCAGCCGGTGATCGAAGGCGATCCGCACCCCGGGCAGCTTGCCGGCCGTGTCGAGCAGCGCGTTGTTCAGCGCGCCCCGGCTGATCGAGTTGATCGCCCGGTCGCCAGAGACGCTGTACGACTGGAACTGCGCCGCCCCCGCCACCGGGTGGATCATCCGGCCGCGCATCGGCAGCGCGTCCGCCATCACCTGCTCGGCCAGGCCGATCCGACGCAGCGCGTCGAGGCCGCGCTCGGACAGCGCCAGGTTGATCGAGCGACCCCGCTCGACCGTGCCGGTACGCGGATCCGGCCGCCGCTCGTAGAGGGCCACCGGGTACCCGCGCCGGGCCAGGAAGCAGGCCAGCAGGCAGCCGGCCAGCCCGGCCCCGACCACGGCGATCTCGTCGCGCTCCGTACTCATCAATGCTTCTCCACCGTCGCGGCCAGCGCGTCGGCGACCCGCCAGCAGTCGTGGTACGTCGAATAGAGCGGCACCGCGGCGAACCGGACGACGTTCGGTTCCCGGGCGTCGGCGATCACGCCGTGCTCGTGGCGCAGCCGCTTGGTCAGCTCGTTGGCGCTGCCCACCCCGATCCGCACCGAGAGCTGGCAGCCCCGGCGCTCCGGGTCGCGCGGCGTGATCACGGTCAACGGCCGGTCGGCGGTCACCTCGTCGAGCAGCCGCTCCAGATATCCGGTGAGCCGCAGGCTGCGCTCGCGCAGGGCCGGCATGCCGACGGCGTCGAAGAGCTCCAGCGAGGTGCGGACCGGGCCCATCGCGAAGATCGGCGGGTTGGAGATCTGCCAGGCCTCCACGGTGGCCGGCGGCCGGGAGACCGGGGTCATCTCGAACCGGGTGGCCGCCGCGGTGCTCCACCAGCCCTCGAAGCGCGGCAGGTCGGGGTCGCCGAGGTGCCGCTCGTGGACGAAGACGCCGGCGAGGGCGCCCGGCCCGGAGTTGAGGTACTTGTAGGAACACCAGGCGGCAAAGTCGACGTCCCAGTCGTGCAGCGCCAGCGGCACGTTGCCCACCGCGTGCGCCAGGTCCCAGCCCACGACCGCCCCGGCGGCCCGGCCGGCGGCGGTGATCGCCGGGATGTCCATCAGCTCGCCGGTCAGGTAGTTGACCCCGCCGAGCAGCACCAGCGCCACGGTGTCGCCCTCGGCGGCCAGGAAGTCGGTGACGTCCTCCGTCCGGAGGGTGTCCTCGCCGGCGCGCGGGGTCAGCCGGACCACCGTGGTGTCCGGGTCGAGGCCGTGGAAGCGGGCCTGGCTGCGCACCGCGTAGCTGTCCGACGGGAAGGCGCTGTCCTCGATGACGATCCGGGTCCGCGCGCCCGTCGGCCGGTAGAAGCTCACCATCAGCAGGTGCAGGTTGACCGTGAGGGAGTTCATCACCACGGTCTCCGCGGGCCGGGCGCCGACCAGTCGCGCGGCCGGCGCCGTCAACAGCTCGTGGTACGGCAGCCAGGGCCGCTCCGCCTCCAGGTGCCCCTCCACGCCCAGCCGGCTCCACGCCGCCAGGTCGGCCAGCAGTTCGTCCCGGGTGGCCCGGGGCTGGAGGCCGAGCGAGTTTCCGGCCAGGTACGCCACCTCGGGGTAGCGCCCACCCTCGGCCGGCGGCACGTGGAACAGGTGCCGGCGTCCGGGGTCGGCGGCGTCCAGGCGGTGCGCTTCGCTTTCCAGGGAGTTCATGTGCTCTTCTCCGGTCACATCGCGGTCCGGGCCGACCACAGCTCCGGGAAGACCACCCGGGCCATGCTGCGCTGCAACCAGGCCAGCCCGGCGGAGCCGCCGCTGCCGACCTTGGCACCCATGGTCCGCTGCACCGCCTTGATGTGGTGCCAGCGCCAGTCGCCGAACCGCTCGGCCACCTCGGTCAACGCCTCCCCGAGCAGCCTCAGGTGGTTGTCCGGGCCACCGTCGGCGTAGATCCGCACCCAGGCCGCCTCGACCGCCGGGTCCGGCTCGTGCTCGACCGCCACGTCCCGGTCCAGCAGCTCGGCGGGAAGGTCGAAGCCGCGCCGGGAGAGCAGGGCCACCACGTCGTCCCACAGGCTCGGCGCGGCGAGCGCGGCGGTCAGCTCGGCGTACACCTCGGTCTGCCGGCGGAACGGGCGGATCAGCGTCGGGTCGCGCAGGCCGAGCAGGAACTCCAGCTGCCGGTACATCGCCGACTGGAAGCCGGACCCCTCGCCGAGCAGGTTGCGGAACCGGTTGAAGTCCGCCGGGGTCATCCAGCGCAGGCCCTGCCAGGCGGCGTTCAATCCCTCCAGGTGCAGGGCGGCGCGGCGCAGCGAGGGCAGCGCCTCCCAGATCCGGTCGGCCTGCAGCTGTCGCTGGGCCTCGCGCAGCTCGTGGCAGGTCAGCCCGAAGTACAGCTCCATGATCTGGCTGACCATCAGGAAGGACATCTCGCCCGGGTCGTCGCTGAGCGGCTGCTGGAGCCGGTGCAGCGTGCTCGCCCGCACGTACGCGTCGTAGGGCACCCGCTCGGCGAACTCCAGCGTCGGTTCGCCGCCGTTGCGCGCCGCCCGGGCCGCCCGCTGCTGCGGGGTGGCCGGACGTACCGCCGCGGTCACCATCGGTGACCGCAGGTCCGTCTGCTCCACTGTCATCTCCCTCCGTACGCCGGGTAGCGTCATGATCCCGCAGCTGGATCGGCAGATGGAATGCCTGTTCAACGGCGGTACGGTGGGCGGACCTGCCGGATCGAAACCGGATTCGGATTCGGGTTCACGAAGGAAAGGTCACGCATGGACGACATGGACTGGGCGCTACTGCGGGAGCTCCAGGCCGACGCCCGGCTCTCGTTCAGCGAGCTGTCCCGGCGGGTGCACCTGTCACCGCCGGCGGTGGCCGAGCGGGTCCGCCGGCTGGAGGAGTCGGGCGTGATCACCGGCTACCACACGCACGTCGACCTGGCCCGGGCCGGCCGCAGCGTGGTCGCGCTGATCCGGATGTCCTGCTACGGCCCGCGCTGCATCCTGCACGACCCCGAGGTGGCCGGCTGGCCGGAGATCCTGGAGATCCACCGGATCACCGGGGACGCGTGCAGCATGCTCAAGGTGGCGGCCGGGTCGATCGACGAGTTCGAGGGGGTCATCGACCGCCTCGCCCCGTACGGCCAACCGTCGAGCACCATGGTGCTGTCCACTCCGCTGGACTGGCAGCCGGTGACCCCGCTCCCGCCGCCGGGCGGCGCGACCCCACCGGCCCGCCGCCGCTGACCGGGGTTTGCCCCTGGGCCAGCGGGAATGCAGCCCGCACTGCCCGTCAGCAGGATTCCGGTGCACCGCACCGGAAGGGGGGAATCATGCGGGGGCTTGTGACACATCGCGCCCTGTCCGCCGTACTGGGGGTGCTGGTGCTGATCGGGGCGTTCGTCCTGAGTACCGGCACCCCGGCCCGGGCCGGGGAGAACACGTTCGTCGAGGTCACGCCGAACAGCGCGCAGGCCGGCAGCCGGGTGAACATCCGGGCCAGCTGCGACAACGACAACAACCGCCAGGCGGAGGTGAACTCGGACGCCTTCGGCCGGGTGATGCTCCGCCCGGACAACGGCTTCCTCACTGGCGCCGTCACCATCCCGGGGAACAAGGCGCCCGGGGACTACCCGGTCGACCTGCGCTGCAACAACGGCAACACCGCGTCCACCATCCTCACCGTGCTGAACATGGCCCAGCCGAGCAAGGGCCCGGCGACCGGCGGCGGTGGCACCGCGACCGGCCGGGGCACCGGCTCGCTGCTGCTGGTCGGTGGGCTCGTCGCGGTGGCGGTGGTGGCCGGCGTCAGCGCTCGTCGCAGGACCGGGTCCCGCGTCTGACGAGGTGCGGCCATGGCCCGCTCACCTGACCGGGGCGCCCGCCCGACATCAGACCCGGACACGGCCGCCCGCGGCCGGATCACCGGGACGGCGCGGGGCCGGATGGCACGAACCCGCCCGACCGGGACCGTCAGCGGCCGCCCGGCCGGAACGGTTCTGGGCCGGATCACCGGGACGGCGCGCGGCCGGATGGCACGAGCCCGCCCGACCGGGACGGTCAGCGGCCGCCCGACCGGAACGGTTCTGGGCCGCCCGACCGGGACGGTTCTGGGCCGCCCGACCGCGACGGCCAGCGGCCGCCCGACCGGGACGGTTCTGGGCCGGATCACCGGGACGGCGCGGGGCCGGATGGCACGAGGCCGCCCGACCGGGACGGTCAGCGACCGCCGGGCCGGGACGGTTCTGGGCCGGATCACCGGAGCGGCGCGGGGCCGCCAGGTCGGGGCCGGGCGGGGCCGGGACGACCGGGCGACGCGACGCGGCGTCGACGCGGCCACGCCGCGCCGGCAGCCCCCGCAGCCGTCCGCCGGCCGGGGGCGGGACCCCGGCCGGACCGGGAGCCACGGCGCGGCCGCGGCGCGGTTGCTGTCCCAGGCGGCGCGCCGGTTCGCCCGCGCGGCCGGGCACGCCTTCACGGCCAGCGTCCCCACAACCGACCCACGGGCCCGGCCGGTGTCCGCCGCGGCCGTACGGGCGGCAACGGCGACCGGCCGGTGGCGGTCCGTGCGACAACGCGGTCCGGGCGCCCCGGTGCTGGTGATCGCGGCGCTGATGGTGCTGATCGTGGCGATGCTCGGCGTGGAACGCGTCACCGGGATCAGCGTGCTGCCGGACCAGCTCAGCGCCGGCCTGCGCCCGCCGCCGAAGAAGTTCCCGGTGCTGCCGGCGAGCCCACCGACGGACATCGCGATCGGCCGGATCGACCTGCGGGCCCCGGTGCACCGGGTCGGCATCGCGCCGGACGGCAGCATCGCGGTGCCGGACGTCGGACGCTCCGGCGAGGCCGGCTGGTACGACCAGGGACCGACCCCCGGCCAGTACGGCCCGGCGGTGATCGTCGGGCACGTGGACACCACCACCGGACCGGCCGTCTTCCACGAGCTGAAGAACCTGGACGACGGCGACCGGGTCGAGGTGACCCGGGCGGACCGGTCGGTGGCCGTCTTCGAGGTCACCTCGGTGCAGCGGTACGGCAAGGAGCGGCTGCCCGTCGACGAGGTCTTCGGGGACTTCAGCCGGCCCAACCTGCGCCTGATCACCTGCGGCGGCCGCTGGGTCGGCGGCCAGACCGGGTACGCCGACAACCTGGTGGTCTACGCGTCCCTGGTCCAGGCGCGTCGCGCCTGACCCGCGGTCAGGCCGCCACCTCGGGCTCGCGCAGGTCGAGCCAGTCCGCCCAGCGCGGGTCGGGCGCCCGGTGGCCGAGCACCCGCCAGGCCGTCCCCTTGGGGGCCGCGGGCAGGCTGTGCAGCCGCCAACCCAGCTCGGCCGGGGTCTTGTCACCCTTGGTGTGGTTGCAGCGGGCACAGGCGGCGACCACGTTCTCCCAGGCGTGCCGGCCGCCTCGGCTGCGCGGGAAGACGTGGTCGATGGTCTCCGCCGGGCCCCGGCAGTAGGCGCAGCGCCAGCCGTCCCGGGCGAAGATCGCCCGGCGGGAGAGCCCGACGTGGGTTCGGTACGGCACCCGGACGAAGCGGGTCAGCCGGACCACCGAGGGCACCGGAAGGGCGTTGCGGGCGCTGTGCAGGACGCCGTCGCCGTCGGCGACGCAGACGGCCTTGGCCGACAGGACGAGGATCGCGGCGCGACGCACCGACACGACACACAGCGGCTCGTAGGTGGCGTTGAGGACCAACGCGCCGGAGCCCGCCGTGGGTCGTATGTCAGGCATCGTGCTCACCCTCCCGGTCCAGCTGCTCCCGCCGCTGTCGTGCCGGCGCGCACCCGCGGGCAGCGGGGAGCCGCACCGACACCGGCCGGATCACCGACGTCCGTTGCGCCAATCGTCCCTGATCGGACCCCGGATTGCACGCACTAATCCGGGGTACCCACCGGAACCTGCCGTGGCCCGTGCCAAGTTGACCGGTTCCGCCCGGGTTGATCACCGCCGGGACGGCCGGAGGGTCGACAGCGGGCGTCCAGCGTCGTTGCGGTACGAAGACAGGGTGAGTACCCCCAGCCTGATTCCCCTCGCCGAGCCGATCCTGCCCAGCCCCGGCCCGACGCCAAGTCCCGAATGCCTGCAGGAGGCGCTCTGCAAGGGAGCCTGGGACCTCACCAACTCGGTCTGGTTCGCCGAGGGCAGCTACTGGATCCTGCTCAAGCCGCTCCGGGTCATCCTGATCCTGCTGCTCGCCGTCGTCGCCCGCTGGGCGGTGCACCGGACGATCAACCGGCTGGTGCGGACCACCACCGAGGGCGCGGTGCCGACCATGCTGCGGCCGCTGCGGGAGCGGATCCCCAGCGCCGCGCTCGAGCCGGAGCAGTTCGTGCCGGAGCGGCGGCGGCAGCGCGCCGAGGCGATCGGCTCGGTGCTGCGGAGCCTGGTCACCGCGTTCATCTTCGGCATCGCGCTGCTGATGGTGCTCAAGGAGTTCAGCTTCGACCTGGCGCCGCTGCTGGCCAGCGCCGGCATCGCCGGGGTGGCGCTCGGTTTCGGCGCGCAGAGTCTGGTCAAGGACCTGATCGCCGGCCTGTTCATGCTGATCGAGGACCAGTACGGCGTCGGCGACACCGTCGACCTGGGCGAGGCGACCGGGGTGGTGGAGTCGGTCGGCCTGCGGGTCACCACCGTGCGGGACGGCCGGGGGGTCCTCTGGTACATCCGCAACGGCGAGATCGTCCGGGTCGGCAACAAGAGCCAGGGCTGGGCGCTGGTCGTGGTCGACCTGCCGATCGGCTTCGCCGGCACGGAGGAGGCGACCGCGGTGCTGCGGACCGCGGCGGCGTCGGTGGCGATGGACCCGGAGCTGGCCACGCAGATTGTCGAGGAGCCCGAGGTGCTCGGCGTCGAACAGATCACCGTGGACGGCGCGGTGATCCGTACGGTGGTCAAGACGACCGCCGACGGCCAGTTCGCGATCGGCCGGGAGCTGCGCCGGCGGCTCGCCGAGGCGCTGGAGAACTCCGGCATCACCGCCCGGATCGCCGCCGGCCGGCTCTACCCGGGGATGCCGGCCCCGGCGCCCGTTCGGGGCGAGACCGGCACGGGCGGCGCCACCTGAGACCCGCGGGTGCCGTCCCGGCGGTACGGACGATCCGGGGGTCGCGGACCACGCGGCCCCTCGGGTATCGTCCGTTCGTTCAGTCGGAGATGCGACGATCGACCCGTTCGCCCTAGCCAGTTGTCAGACGATCGGGCAGAATCCGGTGCAACACGCTCCCCCCGGGAGCGTGCTCGTGTCCTCGCTGATCCGTAGATCTGACGACGGTTCCCGAGCAGGTCATCACGAGTGGCCCGCCCTGGGGAACGATGGAGGCGACGGTGTCCGACGAGCGACCCGCCCGGGAGGGCCCAGCCACCTTCCGTGAAGTGTTCGCCCAGCCCGAATACCGCGCCGTCTTCACGGCCAGCGCCCTGTCCTGGATCGGCGACTACATCGCCAAGGCCGCGGTCACCGTCCTGGTCTACCGGGAGACCGAGTCGGTCGCGCTCTCCGCCGCGGCCTTCGCGGTCAGCTACCTGCCCTGGCTGGTCGGCGGCCCGCTGCTCGCCACGCTCGCCGAGCGGCACCGGTACCGGCAGGTCATGGTCACCTGCGACCTGATCCGGATGGCGCTGATGGTGCTGGTGGCCATCCCCGGCAACCCGCCCTGGCTGATCCTCGCCCTGCTTTTCGGCACCACGCTGGCCAACCCGCCGAGCCAGGCCGCCCGGTCCGCGCTGATGCCGCTGATCCTCACCGGCGACCGGGTGGTGGTGGGCCTGTCGATCAACGCCAGCACCGGCCAGGCCGCCCAGGTGATCGGTTACCTGCTCGGCGCGGCGATCGCCACGGTCAACCCGACCGCCGCGCTGCTGATCAACGCGGCCACCTTCGGCGCCTCGGCCCTCGTGGTCCGCCTCGGCGTCCGGGACCGGCCGTCCGCGATGACCTCCGCGCATCGCAGCCACCTGCTGCGGGAGACCGCCGAGGGCTTCCAGATCGTCTTCGGCCGGCCGGTGCTGCGGTCCATCGCCGTGCTGGTGTTCAGCGCGATGCTCTTCTCCATCGTGCCGGAGGGCCTCGCCGCGGCCTGGGCCGCCGAGGGCAGCGGCGGCCACCTGGGCACCGGCCTCGCGCAGGCCGTCATCATGGCGGCCAATCCGGTCGGCTTCATCCTCGGCGGGCTGCTGGTCGGCCGGGCGTTCTCCCCCGACCGCCGGCTCGCGCTGATGCGGCCGCTGGCCGTGCTCGCCCCCGCGGTGCTGGTCCCGGCACTGCTCAACCCGCCACCGGTGGTGGTGGCGTTGCTCGCCGCCGCCTGCGGCTTCGCCGTGGCCGGCCTGCTGCCGGTGGCCAACGGGCTGTTCGTGCGGGCCCTGCCCGACGGCTACCGGGCCCGGGCGTTCGGCGTGATGGCCAGCGGGATCCAGATCATCCAGGGCATCGCGGTACTGACCACCGGGCTGCTCGCCGAGCGGTTCGCCATCTCGACCGTGGTGGGCACGTGGAGTGCGGCCGGGGTGCTGCTGATGCTCGCCGCGGCGCTGACCTGGCCCAGCCGGGAGACGGTCGACGCCGCCGTCGAGTCGGCCGGCCGACCCACGGCGGACGCGACGATCCCGCAGAGCCGCCGGCCCTGCCCGCCCGTGCAGCCGGCGGGGACGGCGGACGAGCGGCCCGGCGAGCGGGGTCGGCGCAGCCACGCGGTGACCTGACCCACCCGCCGGGCCCGGCCGGCCGGCATGGAGCACCTGGCAGGATGGAACGGTGACTTCCGCAGGCGCATCCGACCGGCCCGGTACGTCGACGACGCTCTTCGAGGCGATCGGCGGCGAACCCACCTTCCGCAAGTTGGTGGACGAGTTCTACGCCGGTGTCGCGACCGACCCCCTGCTGCGGCCGATGTACCCCGAGGAGGACCTCGGTCCCGCCGCCGACCGGTTCGCCCTCTTCCTCATGCAGTACTGGGGCGGCCCGAACACCTACTCGGCCCAGCGCGGGCACCCGCGGTTGCGGATGCGGCACGCGCCGTTCCGGATCGGGGCCGCGGAGCGGGACGCCTGGCTGCACCACATGCGGCGGGCCGTCGACCGGCTCGACCTGCCGCCGGAGCTCGCCGGCGCGCTCTGGGACTACCTGGAGCGGGCCGCGTACTTCATGGTCAACGTCATGGAGGACCCGGCGGCCGACGCCTGACGGCGGCCACCCCGCCGCGGCCGGGGCCGGCGGCCCCGGCCGGGGCGATCAGAGCAGGGCGCCCTCGTCGTGCAGCCAGTCCACGAAGGTGGCCGCGACCGCCGCGCCGCAGTCGAGCATCTCGACCAGCAGCGCGTCGTGCGTCCCGGCGCCGAGCGGCACCTGGAGCTCGGCGTAGATGGGCAGCTGACCGCGCTCGGTGGGGTCGCCGATGTACGCCTTGCAGAACCGCCGGGTGTGGTTCCACTCGTTGACCACCCGGTAGGCCCGGTCGGCCCAGTCCGGCGGCACCGTCGCGTGTGGACGGGCTCGCATCACCAGGATCTCGTCCTCCGGCCCCTCCAGGGTGACCAGCACCGCGTGCCGTTCCCACATGGCCAGCAGGTTGCCGTCGCCGTCGGCCAGGTAGCGCACGTCGAGCAGGTCGAGCGCGTCGCAGACCCGGCGGAGGGTGACCGGCGCGACGGTGGCCGGCATTTCCGTGATCACCGGCCGGTCGGCGGCCGGCGCGTCGTCCCCCGGCTGACGGGGGGCCGGTGGTCCGACCCGGACGGTGTCATCCACTGTGATCCCGCTTCGAGTTTCCGAATCGCCGCCGTTGCCGGCGGGACCTGGGCGCCATGACCACCACGGCATCGCTCGCGCACCTCACTCCCCAGCGGATCCAGTCGCCTACGGTGCGTTGGATCCGAGGATGGACGGTACCCGGACAGCCGGGTTGAGGCATCCCCCCAACGGCCGCCCCAGCCCGGAAGAACGATCCGGGGTCATCCGTTCGGGTGACTCGCCGTCGGGGTCAGGCTCAGCTCGACGGCCTTCGGTGACCACGCCGCGCCGTACGGTCCGACCAGGCCGACCCAACGGCCGGCAAGGCGTACCTGCACGTCGCCGGGGCCGAGGAAGCCCATCCGGACCAGGCCCTGCACCAGCCGCTGCGGCACCTCGACCGGGGCGTCCGGCGCGTCGTCGGGGGTGACCACCACGGCGACGTGGTCCAGCAGCGCGTCCCGCAGCGCCCGCTGCCCCACCGCGCGCCCGCCCACCCCGTGGGTGGCCGCCTCGCGCAGGGCGTCGGCCGCCGCCGCGGCGATCCGGCGCAGCTCCCCGGCGGGCAGCGTCTCCACCGCCCGGCTGGTCGTCGGCGGCAGCGGCCAGCGCCACCGGTCGTCCCGGCGGCGCGGCAGCGCCCCGCCGTCCCGCTCCAGCTCGGTTAGCAGCTCCCCCGCCGCGACGGTGACGTCGCCGGGGGCGACGCCGGCGACGGTACGGACCACGAGCACGTCCCAGGGCAGCCGGGCCCAGAGGGCGGTACGGCCCGCGTCGGGCGCCGGACGGAGCCGGACCACGGTGGCCGGATCCAACCGGACCAGCCGGGCCAGGAAGGCGCCCGCGTCGGCCACCCCCCGCAGCCCGTGCCCCCCGGTCTCCACCGCCCCGGTCACGCGGCGCCCGCCGTCGGCGCGTACCGGAGCAGGAAGTCCCGCTCCTCCGGGCTGATCCGCCGGGGCCGCTGCGCGGTCAGGTCGAACGGGACGAGCACCGAGCGGGCCCGACTGGCGAGCACCGCACCGTCGTACAGCTCGTAGGCGACGGTGAACGAGGCGGCCCGCAGCTCCTCCACCCACAGCTCGATCCGGACGGTCGGGGCCGCGTCCGCGCTGGCCCGGCCGAGCGCGTAGTCGACCGGGCGCAGGTAGTCGACCTCGTGCCGGCGGATGACCACCCCGTCGGCGAACGAGCCCACTCCCCACGCCCGGCCGCCGGCGAACATCAACGCCACCCGCGCCTCCTCGTACAGGGTGAGGAAGCGCGAGTTGTTGACGTGGCCGTACGCGTCCAGGTCGGACCAGCGCAGCGTGCAGTGGTAGACGAACTTGTCAGTCACGGGTGAGCTTGCGGTAGGTCACCCGGTGCGGGCGGGCGGCCTCGGCGCCGAGCCGGTCGATCTTGTTCTTCTCGTACGCCTCGAAGTTGCCCTCGAACCAGAACCACTTGGAGGGGTCCTGGTCGTCGCCCTCCCAGGCCAGGATATGCGTGGCGACCCGGTCCAGGAACATCCGGTCGTGGGAGATGACCACGGCGCAGCCGGGGAACTCCAGCAGCGCGTTCTCCAGGCTGGAGAGGGTCTCCACGTCCAGGTCGTTGGTCGGCTCGTCGAGCAGGATGACGTTGCCGCCGATCTTCAGGGTCAGCGCCAGGTTGAGCCGGTTGCGCTCGCCGCCGGAGAGCACCTTGGTCGGCTTCTGCTGGTCGGGGCCCTTGAAGCCGAAGGCGGCGATGTACGCCCGGGACGGCATCTCGACCCTGCCCACCATGAGGTGGTCCAGCCCGTCGGAGACGACCTCCCAGACGGTCTTGTCACCGGCCAGGCCCTGCCGGGCCTGGTCGACGTACGACAGCGAGACGGTGTCGCCCACGCGGACGTCGCCGGCCGTCGGCTGCTCCAGCCCGACGATGGTCTTGAACAGGGTGGTCTTACCCACACCGTTCGGGCCGATGATGCCGACGATGCCGTTGCGCGGCAGCGAGAAGGACAGGTTGTCGATCAGCAGCCGGTCGCCGAAGCCCTTGCTGAGGTCGTGCGCCTCGATGACCGTGCTGCCCAGGCGCGGGCCCGGCGGGATCTGGATCTCCTCGAAGTCCAGCTTCCGGGTCTTCTCCGCCTCGGCGGCCATCTCGTCGTACCGGTCGAGCCGGGCCTTGGACTTGGTCTGCCGCGCCTTGGCGTTGGAGCGGACCCACTCCAGCTCGTCGGAGAGGCGCTTCTTCATCTTGGCGTCGCGGCGGCCCTCGACGGACAGCCGGGCGGCCTTCTTCTCCAGGTAGGTGGAGTAGTTGCCCTCGTACGGGTAGGCCCGGCCGCGGTCCAGCTCGAGGATCCAGTTGGCCACGTTGTCGAGGAAGTACCGGTCGTGCGTGATGGCGATCACCGTGCCGGCGTACTTGGCGAGGTGCTGCTCCAGCCACTGCACGCTCTCCGCGTCCAGGTGGTTGGTGGGCTCGTCGAGCAGCAGCAGGTCGGGCGCCTCCAGCAGCAGCTTGCACAGCGCCACCCGGCGACGCTCACCGCCGGAGAGCTGCGTCACGTCGGCGTCCGGCGGCGGGCAGCGCAGCGCGTCCATCGCCAGTTCGAGCTTGGAGTCGATGTCCCAGGCGTCGGCGTGGTCGAGCTCCTCCTGGAGCTTGCCCATCTCCTCCATCAGCTCGTCGGAGTAGTCCGTCGCCATCTGCTCGGCGATCTTGTTGAACCGCTCCAGCTTGGCCTTGGTCTCGGCGACCGCCTCCTCGACGTTGCCGAGCACGGTCTTGGCGTCGTTGAGCGCGGGCTCCTGGGCGAGCATGCCCACGGTGAAACCGGGCATCAGCCGGGCCTCACCGTTGCTGGGCCGGTCCCACCCTGCCATGATCTTGAGGAGGCTGGACTTACCGGCGCCGTTCGGGCCGACCACACCGATCTTGGCCCCCGGCAGGAAGTTCAGCGTCACGTTGTCGAGCACGACCTTGTCGCCGTGCGCCTTGCGCGCCTTTTCCAGGACGTAGATGAACTGGGCCACGGTGCGGGCTACCTCCGTCGGTTGCGATCGCGAGCTGGTGGGGCGCGGGCGCGGGCCAGGACTTCCGCCGACCGCCGCCGGCCGGGGGCCGGCCGCACGCACACCGTCGTCAATCCTGACAGGTACGGCCCGCTTCGCCCACATCACCCCGCCACCGGAGTACGCGGACCAGGAGTTTGTCGACAAGATCACGGGCAGGGTTCGGCGAGCGTGGGACGGGTAGGGAACTCCGGCACGGGGCTCCAGACGCCGCAGCTACGCTCAGTACGCTCATCGCGGTGGACCCGTCAGCACCCGGAGGTGGCCGATCGTGACCGTCCGTAGCTCCTTTGTCGTAGTGGCGAACCGATTGCCGGTCGACGAGGTGAGCACACCCGAGGGACGGCAGTGGCGACGCAGCCCGGGCGGGCTGGTCACCGCCCTGCATCCCGTCCTCGCCGAACAGCAGGGCACCTGGGTCGGCTGGGCCGGTGGCACCGGCGCCGCCCCCGAGCCGTTCGACCTCGAGGGGATCCGGCTGCACCCGGTGCCGCTCAGCGCCGAGGAGCTGGAGCGCTACTACGAGGGGCAGTCCAACGCGACGATCTGGCCGCTGTACCACGACGCGGTGGAGACCCCGGCCTACAAGCGCCGGTGGCGCGAGGCGTACCGGCTGGTGAACGCCCGGTTCGCGGAGGCCGCGGCGGACGTCGCGGCCGAGGGCGCGACGGTCTGGGTGCAGGACTACCAGCTCCAGCTGGTCCCGGCGATGCTGCGCGAGCTGCGGCCGGACCTGAAGATCGGGTTCTTCCTGCACATTCCGTTCCCGCCGATCGAGCTGTTCATGCAGATGCCGTTCCGGACCGAGATCCTGCGCGGGCTGCTCGGCGCCGACCTGGTCGGCTTCCAGCAGCGGCTGGCGGCGCAGAACTTCGTCCGGCTGGCCCGGCACCTGCTCGGGCTGCGCTACGAGGGGCAGATGATCCAGGTCGACGGGCGGCAGGTGAAGGCCGGTGCCTTCCCGATCTCGATCGACACCCGGGAGATGGAACGGCTGGCCGAGGACCCGGCGATCCAGGCCCGGGCCAAGCAGATCCGCGAGGAGCTGGGCAACCCGAAGACGATCATCCTGGGCGTCGACCGGCTGGACTACACCAAGGGCATCGAGCTGCGGCTGAAGGCCTTCCGCGAACTGCTGGCTGACGGAAAGTTGACAGTCCCGGACGCGGTTATGGTGCAGGTCGCCACCCCGAGCCGGGAGCGGGTGGAGCACTACCAGGCACTTCGCGTCAAGGTCGAACGCGAAGTAGGTCGGATTAATGGCGAATTCGGACGGGTCGGGGTGCCCGCGGTGCATTATCTGCATCAGTCGTACAGTCGCTCCGAACTGGCCGCGATGTACGTCGCGGCCGACGTCATGATGGTGACCCCGCTGCGAGACGGAATGAATCTGGTGGCCAAGGAGTACGTCGCATCGCGCGCCGACCAGGGCGGCGCGCTCGTGCTCAGTGAATTCGCCGGCGCCGCCACCGAGCTGCGCCAGGCCTTCCTGTGCAACCCGCACGACCCCGACGCGGTCAAGGACGCGCTGCTGCGCGCCGTGCACGTCGAGAAACCCGAGGCCCGCCGCCGGATGCGGATAATGCAGCGCCACCTGCGCACCCACGACGTGGGGCACTGGGCCAAGTCCTTCCTGACCGAACTCGGCGTGCCCGATACGGAGGCCGCGTGAACGCCCCCACACCCGCCACCCCGCACGGCGGTGTGATGGACCCCGAGCTGCGCGCCGCCATCGGCCGGATCGCCCGGGTCCC
The DNA here is from genome assembly GCF_016598485.1 of Micromonospora coerulea. Lineage (GTDB taxonomy): Bacteria > Actinomycetota > Actinomycetes > Mycobacteriales > Micromonosporaceae > Micromonospora > Micromonospora coerulea. The sequence goes on from NZ_JAEMUW010000023.1 coordinate 73,307, forward strand.
TCAGCTCCTGATCGCCTGTGACTACGACGGCACGCTGGCGCCGATCGTCGAGGACCCGAGCAAGGCGGTGCCGCTGCCCGAGTCGGTGGCGGCGGTCCGCGCCCTGGCCGCGCTGCCGCAGACCACCGTCGCGGTGGTCTCCGGTCGGGCGCTGCGCGACCTGGCCGCGCTCTCCCGACTGCCCAGCGAGGTCCACCTGGTCGGCAGCCACGGCTCCGAGTTCGACATCGGCTTCGTCGAGCGGCTCTCCCCGGAGCTGATCGCGGTGCGGACCCGGCTGCGCGACGCGCTGCGCGAGATCGCCGCGGCCCACCCCGGGGTACGCCTCGAGCGCAAGCCGGCGAGCGTCGCCGTGCACACCCGTGGGGTGGAGCCCCAGGTCGCCGCGGCGGCCATCGAGGCGGTCCGCAGCGGCCCCGCCACCTGGGACGGCGTCACCGTCACGCAGGGCAAGGAGGTCATCGAGCTGTCGGTGGTGGCCACCCACAAGGGCACCGCGGTCGACCAGCTCCGGACCCAGCTCTCGGCCAGCGCGGTGCTCTTCATCGGCGACGACGTGACCGACGAGAACGCCTTCGCCAACCTGCACGGCCCGGACGTCGGCATCAAGATCGGCCCGGGCGACACCCAGGCCGGCTGGCGGGTGGCCGAGCCGATCGAGGCGGCCCGGGCGCTGGGCCTGCTGCTGGAGACCCGCCGGCACTGGCTCTTCGGCGAGCGGGCGGTGCCGATCGAGCGGCACTCGATGCTGGCCAACGGGCGTACGGTCGCGCTGGTCACCCCGGAAGCGAAGATCACCTGGCTCTGCCACCCGAAGCCCGACTCGGCGGCCATCTTCGCCGACCTGGTCGGCGGCAGCCCGGCCGGGCACTTCACCGTCGGCCCCGAGCGGAGCGGCATCCCGCTCGGCCAGCGCTACCGCAGCGGCACCATGACCGTGGAGACCCGCTGGTCCGGCCTCACCGTCACCGACTGGCTGGACCTGCCGGCGGCCGAGACCACGCCGGACGGTCCGGCGGTCGTCACCGGCGACTCGGCCCTGGTCCGGGTGCTCAGCGGCACCGGCCGGACCCGGATCGAGTTCGCCCCGCGTCCCGAGTTCGGCCAGGTCGCCGTGCAGCTCCAGCCGCTGGACGACGGCCTGCTGGTGCTCGGCTCCAACGAGCCGGTGGCGCTCTACTCCCCCGGCGTCGAGTGGGAGGTCACCAGCGACGGGGTGACCGAGAGCGCGCGGGCTGTCGTCGACCTGCGCGCCGCCGGCGGGCAGATCGTGCTGGAGCTGCGCTTCGGCACCCACAGCCTGGAGCACCACCGGGTGCCCATCCACGAGCGCCAGGCCGCCGCCGAGCAGCCCTGGAAGGACTGGGTGGCCGGGCTGCGGCTGCCCAGCACCGCCCGGGACCTGGTCGCCCGCAGCGCCCTGACCCTGCGCGGGCTCTGCCACGAGCCCACCGGCTCCATCCTCGCCGCGGCGACCACCTCGCTCCCCGAGGAGCTGGGCGGCGTCCGGAACTGGGACTACCGCTACTGCTGGCTGCGGGACGCGGCACTGACCGCCCGCGCGCTGGTGGATCTCGGGTCGACCGAGGAGGCGGAGGCACTGCTGCGCTGGACCGACGGCGTCATCGAGCGCACCGGCGGGCACCCGGAGCGGCTACACCCGCTCTACACCGTCGACGGGTACGAACTGGGCGCCGAGGCGGTCATCGACACCCTCCCCGGATACGCCGGCTCCCGGCCGGTGCGGGTCGGCAACCTCGCCAACCACCAGCTCCAGCTCGACGTGTTCGGCCCGGTGGCCGACCTGATCGCCGCGGTGGCCGACGCCCGGGGCTCGGTCCGCGACGACGAGTGGCGGGTGCTGGAGAACATGGTGGAGGCGGTCCGCCGCCGCTGGCACGAGCCCGACCACGGCATCTGGGAGGCCCGCCTCCCCCCGCGGCATCACATCTTCTCCAAGGTCATGTGCTGGATGACCGTGGACCGGGCACTGCACGTGGTGCGCCAGCACGGCCACGAGGACCGGCCGGAGTGGGCGGAGCTGCGCGACCGGATCGGTGCCAACGTGCTGGAGTACGGCTGGCACGAGCACGCCGAGGCGTACAGCGTCGCGTACGGGCACGAGGACATGGACGCCTCCTCGCTCTGGATCGGCCTGTCCGGGCTGCTCCCCGGCGACGACCCGCGCTTCCTGTCCACCGTGCTGAAGATCGAGGCGGATCTACGCAGCGGCCCGGTCGTCTACCGGTACCACTGGGACGACGGCCTGCCCGGCCGGGAGGGCGGCTTCCACATCTGCACGGCGTGGCTGATCGAGGCGTACCTGCGCACCGGCCGGCAGACCGACGCCGAGGAACTGTTCGCCCTGATGATCGACACGGCGGGCCCGACCGGGCTGCTCCCCGAGCAGTACGACCCGCTCGCCGAGCGCGGCCTGGGCAACCACCCGCAGGCGTACAGCCACCTGGGCCTGATCCGCTGCGCCCTGCTGCTGGACAACATGCTCAAGCAGTGACCTGAGCACGGACGGCGGCCGGAGACCTCGCTCTCCGGCCGCCGCCGTCTGTCCGGCCGGCGGACCTCGTGCCGCCGGTGACGCGTTCAGACGTCGAGGGCACCGACCACGTCGCCGACCACCACGATGGCCGGGGCGCGCAGCCCCTGGGCCGCCACGTCGGCCGCCGCGTCGGCCAGGGTCGAGCGGAGGGTCCGCTGGGCGCCGGTGGTGCCCTCCTGGACGACCGCGACCGGCGTCGCCGGATCCTTGCCGTGGCCGACCAGGGTGGCGGTGATCGCCGCCAGGTTCTTCAGCCCCATCAGGATCACCAGGGTGCCGCGCAACCCGGCGAGGGCCTCCCACCGCACGAGCGAGGCCGGCGAGTCCGGCGCGACGTGCCCGGAGACCACGGTGAACTCGTGCGCCACCGCCCGGTGGGTGACCGGAACGCCGGCCACCGCGGGCACCGCGATCGCGCTGGTCACCCCGGGCACCACGGTCACCGGGACGCCGGCCTGCGCGCAGGCCAGCAGCTCCTCGCCGCCGCGCCCGAAGACGTACGGGTCGCCGCCCTTGAGCCGGACCACGAACCGCCCGGCCAGCGCCCGGTCGACCAGGATCCGGTTGATCTCCTCCTGGGCGCGGGACGGCCCGTAGGGGATCTTGGAGGCGTCGACCAGCTCGACGTCGGGGCGCAGCTCGTCGAGGAGCAGCCCGGGCACGAGCCGGTCGGCGACCACCACGTCGGCCTCGGTGAGCAACCGCCAGCCCTTCACCGTGATCAGTTCCGGATCACCCGGCCCGGCCCCCACCAGCGCCACCCGGCCGACCGGCCGCACCTCGCCCGGAAGGGGACCACCGGGGCCCGCCGGGAGCGCATCGGCCCCGCCCACGGTCGTCGCCGCGCGGCCGGTGCCGGCCGGGCCCGGGCCGGCCCCGGCGTCGGGGCGCGTCGCGTCCCCCGACGCGGGCAGCGTGGCCCCCTCCCGGGCGCCGGGGGCCGTCCCAGCGGCGGGCGAGGGCAGGCCGGTCCGGGCGGACAGCAGGTCGCGGACGGCGTCGCGGACGGTCATCGCGCGGTGCGGGTCGCCGCCGCCGAGCACGGCGACGGTGACCGGGCCGTGCCGGGTCACCGCGGGGGTCCACGCGGTGGCGGCGGCCCGGTCGTCGGCGCGTACGCAGAAGATCCGACGCTCGACGGCGGCGGCGCTGACCGCGGCGGCCGCAGCGCGGTCGTTGACGGCGGCCTGGACCAGCCACGCGCCGTCCAGGTCGGCGGGCGCGAACCGGCGCGGCTCCCAGCGCAACCGGCCCGCGTCGACGTGGGCGCGCAGCGCCGGGGTCAGCTCCGGCGCCACCAGCAGGACGTCCGCGCCGGCGTCCAGCAGCGCCGGCACCCGCCGGGTGGCCACCGCTCCCCCGCCCACCACGACCACCCGACGGCCGGCGAGCCGCAGGCCGAGCGGATACGGGTTGCCGCTCACGCCGCCGCCTCGCGCCGCCGCGCGGCGGCGCGCGGCCCCGCGCCCCCGGGTCGGATGGCTCGCTCGCTCCGCGCGTTCACTTCTCGGCCACTCCCGCCGAATCGAAGGTGGCCACCTCGTGCAGCACCCGGACCGCGCCGGTGACCACCGGCAGCGCGAGCAGCGCACCGGTCCCCTCGCCGAGGCGCAGCCCGAGGTCGATCAGCGGGTCGAGGTTGAGGTGGCGCAGCGCGGCCGTGGCGCCGGGCTCGGCGGAGCGGTGCCCGGCGACCATCGCGCCGACCGCGTCCGGGGCGAACGCGGCGGCGGCGAGGGCGGCGCTGACCGCGATCACGCCGTCCAGCAGCACCGGGACCCGGCGGGCGGCGGCGCCCAGGATCAACCCGGCCAGCGCGGCGTGCTCCAGCCCGCCGACCGCGGCCAGCACACCCAGCGGATCGGCCGGGTCGGGCGCGTGCCGGTCGAGCGCCGCCCGCACCACGTCGACCTTCCGCCGGTACGTCTCGTCGTCCACCCCGGTGCCCCGCCCGGTCACCTGCGCCGGATCGACGCCGGTGAAGGCGGCGATCAGCGCGGCGGCCGGCGTGGTGTTGCCGATGCCCATGTCCCCGGTGAGCAGGATCCCGGCGCCGGCGTCGATCAGCTCGTCGGCGATCCGGATGCCGGTCTCCACCGCCGCGCGGGCCTCGTCCCGGGTGAGCGCGGCGGTGACCGTCATGTCCCGGGTCCCCGGGCGCACGTTGGCCGCGACCAGCCGCGGCCCGGTCGGCGCAGTGGTGTCACCCGGAGCCGCGGTGGCGGCCGGGTCGACGGGGAGCGGCGTGGCCACCCCGACGTCGACCACGGTGACCGAGGCGCCGGCCTGCCGGGCGAACGCGTTCACCACCGCGCCGCCGGCCAGGAAGTTGCCGATCATCTGCGCGGTGACCTCCTGCGGCCAGGGGGTCACCCCCTGGGCGTGCACGCCGTGGTCCCCGGCGAAGATCGCCACCGCGGCCGGCTCCGGCAGCGGCGGCGGGCAGCCCCCGGCCAGGCCGGCGAGGCGTACCGAGAGGGGCTCCAGGGCGCCGAGCGAGCCGGCCGGCTTGGTCAGCCGACCGTGCAGCTCGCGGGCGGCGGCCATGGCCGACTCGTCGAGCGGCCCGATCGCCGCGACGGTGGACTCCAACATCATGCCTCCAGGATTTCCGCCAGCACGCCGATGAACGCGTCGGTCGTCGCCGGATCGCGGACCGCGATCCGCAGCCAGTCCGGGCCCAGCCCGGGGAAGGTGTCGCCGCGGCGCACCGCCCACCCGCGCTCGCGCAGCCGCTCCCGCAGCCGGTCGGCGCCGGGTCGGTGAATCAGCACGAACGCGCTGGCCGGGTGGCCCGCCATGCGTACCCCGGGCAGGCCGGACAGGCGGGCGACCAGATGGTCGCGGTCGGCGGCGAGCCGCGCGGCGATGGCGCGCTCGGCCGCGACCGCGGCCGGGCTCGCGCAGGCGGTGGCGGCGGCGAGCGCCGGGGTGGAGACCGCCCAGAGCGGCTGGGCCGCGGCGAACCGGGCCAGCAACCCGGCCTCGCCGAGCAGGTAGCCGATCCGCAGGCCGGCCAGCCCCCAGGTCTTGGTGAGGCTGCGGACCACGACCAGGCCGGGCAGGTCACGGCGGGCCGCCAGGGACTCCGGCTCGCCCTCGACGCCGGGCGCGAGCGTGGTGTCGGCGAACGCCTCGTCGACCACCAGCACCCGGCCCGGCCGGGCCAGCGCCGCCAGCGCGGCGGCGGGGTGCAGCACCGAGGTGGGGTTGGTGGGGTTGCCGATCATCACCAGGTCGGCGTCGGCGGGCACCCGGGCCGGGTCGAGGCGGAAGCCGTCGGCCGGGTCGAGCAGCACCCGCTCGACCCGGTGGCCGGCGGCTCGTAGCGCGGCCTCCGGCTCGGTGAACTGCGGGTGCACCACCACCGGCCGGCGGGCGTCCCGCAGCGCCCGGGCGATCAGCACGAACCCCTCGGCGGCGCCGGCGGTGAGCAGTACCTCCTCCGGGGGACGCCCGTGCCGGGCGGCGACGGCCGCGCGGGCCGGCGCCGGGTCGGGGTAGGCGGCCAGGTCGCCCAGGGCGGCGATCACCGGGTCGGCCAGCCAGTCGGGCATCGGGGCCCGGCGGACGTTGACGGCGAGGTCGACCAGCCCGGGGGTGGCCTCGACGTCGCCGTGGTGCCCGAGGTCGGGCTCGTGTGGGTCCGTCGCGCCGGCGACGGGGCCGGCGGCGCCGGTTGGCGGCGTCCCGGCGGGGGTCGCCCCGGCGGCCGGCGCCGGCTCGTTCCCGGCACCGGACGGCGGCGTTCCGATCAGCTGACCACGCATGTCCGCGATCCTGCCGGGAAGCCGCCGCCCGGGACAGCGGATCCCGGCGTGGGCCGCGTCACCACCCCTCGACCCCCTCGCCCGTTTATGAATTCTTCTCATTTCCGAATCGGAAATGTCATAGCTTGGCCACGTGAGCAACCGACCCCTTGCCTCCGTTGGTCGTGCCGTTCCCCTTCTTCGCGCCGGGCTGATCGCCGGCATCGTGGTCGCCGCCGTGGCGTACCCGCTGGCCGCCTTCACCGGCCTCGGAGCCAAGGCCACCGCGCACGCCGTGGAGCAGAAGACGAGCATCCTGAAGACCGCACTGCCCGCCGAGACCTCGTACCTCTACGCGCCGGACGGCAAGACCGTGCTGACGATGTTCTACGAGGAGTACCGGCAGTACACCAAGATCTCCGACATGTCCCCGAACATCCAGCAGGCGATCGTCGCCGCCGAGGACAACCGCTTCTACCAGCACCACGGCGTCGACCCGAAGGGCGTCGCCCGCGCCTTCGTGTCCAACGCCCGCTCCGGCGGCGTCTCCCAGGGCGCCTCCACGCTGACCATGCAGTTCGTCCGGATGGCCCTGCGGGACAGCGCCAGCACTCCGAAGGAGGTCCAGGAGGCCACCCAGCAGACCAGCCTGCGCAAGGTCAAGGAAATGCGGATGGCGCTGGACGTCGAGAAGGAGCTGAGCAAGGAGCAGATCCTCGAGCGCTACCTCAACTCGGCCTACTTCGGCCACCGGGCGTACGGGATCTACGCGGCGGCGGAGATCTTCTTCTCCAAGACCCCGGCCACCCTCACCCCGGTCGAGGCGGCCACCCTGGCCGGCCTGGTCAAGTCCCCCTCCGAGTACGACCCGATCACCTCGGACCAGAAGGACGCCACCGGCCGGCGCAACTACGTGCTGGACCGGATGGCCCAGCTCGGCTACCTCTCCCCGGATGCGGCGGCGACAGCGAAGTCCCAGCCGATCCAGCTGAAGCTCACCAACCCGCCCAACGACTGCGCCTCGATCGACAAGAAGTACACCACCTGGGGCTTCTACTGCGACTACCTCAAGAACTGGTGGAGCTCCCAGCCGGCGTTCGGCGCCAACCGGCTGGAACGGATGGACAAGCTGCGCCGCGGCGGCTACCGGATCGTGCTGGCGATCGACCCGAAGATCCAGGACGCGGCCGAGAAGAACGTCGGGGCCAAGGACGGCACCGGCACCCCGTTCGCCAACGGGATCGTGCTCGCCGAGCCGGGCACCGGCCGGATCAAGGCGATGGCGGTGAACCGCACCTACTCCCTGGACCTCAGCGAGAACGGGCCCAGCTCCAACCCGGAGGCCGGGCCGAAGGTCAAGGCGAACTACCCGAACACGGTCGCGCCGCTGCTCGGCGGCGGCAGCCTCCCGGGCTACCAGGCCGGATCGACGTTCAAGATGTTCCCGATGCTGGCCGCGCTCAATTCCGGCAAGACGCTGTCCACCGAGTTCAACGCCCCGTACCGGTACAGGTCGCGGGTCTACAACGACTGGCAGCCGACGAACGCCAGCGGCGCGATGACCGGTCGGCAGACCATGTGGTCCGCTTTCGGCAAGTCGGTGAACACGTACTGGGTCTGGCTGGAGGAGCAGATCGGCGCGGAGAAGGGCGTCCGCCTCGCCGAGCAGCTCGGGCTGCGCTGGCGGACCGACGTCGACCGAGAGCACGCCGCGCCGGACCGCGCGCCGCAGTGGGGCGCGTTCACCCTGGGCGTCTCCGACGCCACCCCGCTGGAGATGGCGAACGCGTACGCCGCGATCGCCGCCGACGGTCGGTACTGCGAGGCCATTCCGGTGAACATGATCCTGAACCGGGACGGGACACCGGCCATGTACCGCACGCCCGGCGGGGTGCAGCGGGAGGTCGCCAAGCCCCGCTGCCGGCAGGTGGTCAACGCGGACGCGGCCCGGGCCGCCACCGACGCCGCCCGCTGCCCGACCGGCGACACCCCGGCGCGGGGCAGCTGCGGCGGCTGGTCGACCGCCGACAGCGTGCGGGGCACGGTGGGCCGCCCGGTGGCCGGCAAGACGGGTACCACGGACAGCACCCGGTCCGCCTGGTTCGTCGGGTACACCCCGGAGCTGGCGGCGGCGAGCTTCATCGCCGACCCGGACAACCCGTTCAACGCGGTGGGTGACGGCCAGTCCCAGGTCCCGATCGGCGCGGTGGCCGAGACCCTGCGCGACGCGCTCAAGGGCCAGCCCACCCGCGAGTTCACCCCGCCGTCCGACCAGATCGTCGGCTGACGACCTGACCGCCGACCACCCACCACCACCGAACCGCCCGGGGGTGCGCCCGGGTTAGTTGATCAAGAGGTTTGCGTCCGGATCCTCGCGGTTTCCCGACGCAAACCTCTTGATCGACTGTGCCGTCCGGTGGCGTGAGGTGGGCGGGGCGCGTGGACCCGGGGTCAGCGGAGGTCGGCGGCGACGAAGGACCAGAGTTCCAGGTCGACCCGGGCGCCGCGGACGTATCCGGCGTTGCGCAGCAGGCCCTCGTAGCCGAACCCGGCCTTCTCCGCGACCCGCCGGGACGCCGTGTTCCCCGGCGCCACCCGCAGCTCGACCCGCTGGAACCCGTGCTCCAGGATCAACGCGATGGCCAGCGCGTCCACCGCCTCGGCGGCCAGCCCGTAGCCCCGGGCGTGCGGGGCGATCGCGTAGGAGACCTCGGTCAGCCGGGCACCCCAGTCGGTGCGGCGGGTCCAGAGGCAACCCACCACCCGCTGGTCCTCCCGGCGGACCACCCCGTAGTGGTCACCATCGCCACTGTCCCGGCGCTGCCGGGCCAGCTCCGTGCACCAGGCCCGCCCCTCGATCTGCCCCGCGGCGTCGGCCAGCGGCAGCCAGCGCTGGGTCTGCCGGTCCGCGAACACCTCGTCGACCGCCGCCGCGTCGGCAGCGGCGAGCTGCCGGACCTCGGTGCGCGGGGTGGAGACGGTCAGCGTCGGGAAGCGGCGCACGGCCACCTGTCCGATCACGCCGGGGCCTCCGCGGTCGCCGGCTCCACCGCCGCGGCGCCCACCAGGCGCCCGGCGATCTCCGGGTACGCCGCCCAGTGCGGGACCAACTGGGAGGCGTGCACGCCCCGCCAGACGAAGCCCTCCGGCGCGCCGCCGTCCCAGCTCCACGCCGGTCGCTCGCCCGCCCGCGGGGTGAGCACCGCGCTGTGCTGCTTGTGCCCGACCACGACGGTGCCGGCGGCGGCCACCACGCTGTCCGTCCGGGCGGTGGCCTCCCGGTAGCCGATCACCATGCCGTCCCGGCTCGCGCCGATCGCGTCGATCACCCCGCACATCGGCCGGCCGTCCAGCTCCCGGGCCAGCCAGAGCAGGCCGGTGCCCTCGGCGATCACCGGGCGCCCGGTACGGGCCAGCTCGGCGACGGCGATGCACAGCCGGCGGTTCGCCGACAGCTCGTCAGCGTACGACTCGGGGAGCCCGCCGCCGACGACCAGCGCCCGGGTGCCGGCGGGCAGCGCCTCGTCGCGCAGCGGGTCGACGGTGACCACCTCGGCGCCGGCGGCACGGAGCAGCTCGGCCGTCTCCGGGTGGCTGTAGCTGCCGCCCGGGCCGCCGGCCAGCGCGACCACCGGACGCGGCCCGGCCGGGGCGCCCGCCGCCGGCTCCGGCGACCACGGGTCGACCGGCAACGCCGGCGCCGACCGGGCCAGCGCCAGCAGCCGATCCAGGTCGACCGTCGCCGCCACCGCCTCGCCCAGCCGGCGCACCGCGCGCACCGCGTCGGCGTCGCGGGTGATCGCGGGGACCGGGCCGTGCCGGCGGGCGGGCAGCACCGGAGGCAGCTCGTGCCGGCGCAGCGCGCCGTAGACCGGGACGCCGATGTCGTCGAGCGCCTCGCGCAGCATCGCCTCGTGCCGGGGCGAGACCACCCGGTTGAGGATCACCCCACCGAGCCAGAGCTGCTCGTCGTACGCCCGGAAGCCGTGCACCAGGGCGGCCACCGACTGGCCCATCGCGGCCACGTCCACCGTCAGCACGACCGGGCTGCGCAGCGCGGCGGCGACCGCCGCCGTGGACTCCGTCTCCGGCCGGCCGGCGACCGAGTCGTACAGCCCCATGGTGCCCTGCACCACCGCGAGCCCCGCCCCGGCGGACCCGTGCGCGAAGAGCGGGGCGATCCGCTCCGGGCCGACCAGCCGGGGGTCCAGGTTGCGCCCCGGACGGCCCGCGGCCAGCCCCAGGTACGCCGCGTCGACCTGGTCCGGCCCGATCTTGAAGCCGGCCACGTCGAGCCCCCGGTCGGCCAGGGCGGCGAGCAGCCCGAGGGAGAGGGCGCTGGTGCCGTGCCCCGAGGAGGGCGCGCTCAGCAGGACGCGCGGCACGACGGTCATCATCGACTCCTCGCAGGCGACGGGACGTGCGTGGCGGGGTGGTGCGCGGCGCCGGACCGGTCGCGCGGTCCGCCCGCGTGACCATACCCGGCCGGACCGACGGGTGGCGGCCGCCGACCGGCCGGTTGGTGGCCCGCGCAGGTCAGTGGCCCGGCTCATACGGGTAGCCTCGACGCGTGTACCGGTTCCTGCTGACCCCGCGCTGGCTGGGCTACCTCGCGCTGACTCTGGTCGCCGCCGCGCTGATGGTGTTCCTCGGCAACTGGCAGCTGGATCGCTACCGGGGACGGACCGCCATCAACGAGCGGATCGACGCCGGCGCCACCATGGCGCCCGCCCCGCTGAGCGACGCGATGCCCGCCCCGACCGGTGGCCCCGGCACCGCCGGCCCGGCCCCCGCCGACGAGCTGACCTGGACCCGGGTCACCGCCACCGGCCGGTACGACGCCACGAACGTGGTCCTGGTCCGCGGCCGGACGGTCGACAACACGGTCGGCTTCGAGGTGCTCACCCCGCTGGTCCTCGACGACGGCACCGCGGTGCTGGTGGACCGGGGCTGGATCCCGCCGGCCTCCGGCGGCGGCGCCATCGCCCAGCCGCAGGTGCCGGCCGCGCCCACCGGCCCGGTGACCGTCAGCGGTCGGGTGGTGGCCAGCGAGACCGGCGGCGGCGCGGTGGACCGGCGCGACGGCAAGCTGGAGACCCGGCGGATCGGCGTCCCCCGGATCGCCCGGCAGCTCCCGTACCCGATCCACGGCGGCTATCTGCTGCTCGACGAGCAGAGCCGGGCCACCGACCCGGCCTTCAAGCCGGTGCCGATCGGGCACACCAACAACTGGCAGAACTTCGGCTACGTGGTGCAGTGGTGGCTCTTCGCCGGCATGAGCCTCGTCGGCTACGGCTGGGTGGCCCGGCGGGAGGCGCGCCGGGCGGCCGGGCTGGGCAAGCCCCGCCCGCCGGTGGACCGCGCCGCCGAACCGGCGCCCAGCGCGACGGCCTGACCGGGGCGGACCGCCGGACGCCCGGTCAGCCGGTGACCCGGCCGGCGTGGATGGCCCGGACCGCGTCGATGGTGTCGGCCTCCGCCGCGGTCTTGTCGCCCCGGTAGCGCACCACCCGGGCGAAGCGCAGCGCCATCCCACCCGGGTAGCGGCTGCTGGTCTGCACCCCGTCGAACGCGATCTCGACGACCTGCTCGGGGCGGACCCGGACCACCCAGTCGCCCTTCTCCACCGCCAGGCCGAGGAACCGCTCGGTCTGCCAGCGCAGCAGCTCGTCGGTGAGGCCCTTGAACGTCTTGCCGAGCATCACGAACTCGCCGGTCCGCGGATCCCGGGCGCCCAGGTGCAGGTTGGAGAGCCAGCCCTGGCGCCGCCCGCTCCCCCACTCCACGGCCAGCACCACCAGGTCGAGGGTGTGCCGCGGCTTGACCTTGATCCAGGCCGACCCGCGCCGGCCCGCGTCGTACGGGGCGGCCGGGTCCTTGACCACCACCCCCTCCTGACCGGCGTCGACCGCGGCGGCGAAGGCCTCGCCGGCCCGCTCCGGCCCGTCCACCTCCATCCGGCCGACCAGCAGCGTCGGGTCCACCACGCCGGCCAGCGCGGCCCACCGCTCCCGGCCCGGCAGGTCGATCAGATCGGTGCCGTCCAGGTGCAGCAGGTCGAAGAAGTACGGCGTCAACACGGTCTCGCCGGTGGTCTTGGCGGCGGCCAGCACGGCCGGGGCGACCGGGCTGCCGCCGGTGGTGCTGGGCGTGGTGCGGCGGGCGGCCCGGCTGGAGGTCTGCTGGAACGGCAGCGGGCGGCCGCTGGCGTCCAGCCCGATCGCCTCCCCGTCGAGCACCAGCTCCCGGGCCGGCAGCGCGCGCACCGCGGCGACCACCTCGGGCAGCCGGGCGGTGATCTCGTCCAGGCTGCGGGTGAAGACCGCGATGTCCTGCCCCGACCGGTGCACCTGGATGCGGATGCCGTCGAGCTTCACGTCGACCACGGCCGGGACGCCGGTCGCGGTGAGCGCCTCGTCCACGGAGGGGGCGCTCTGCGCCAGCATCGGCGCGAGCGGCCGGCCGACCTGGAGCCCGAACCCGGCCAGCGCGGCCGCGCCGCCGGAGAGCGCCGCCACCGCCACCGCCCGCAGGTCACCGGCGAGCAGCAGCGCCCGCCGTACCGCCGCCACCGGCACCTCGGCCGCCCGGGCCACCGCGTCGGCGAGCAGCCCGGCCTGGGCCCCCTGCCGCAGCTCGCCGCTGAACAGTCCGCGCAGCATCCGCTGCTCGTCCGCGGTGGCCGCGGCGAAGAGCCGGCCGAGCAGCTCCCGACGGCGGGCCTGGGAGCCGGCGCCGCGGACCGCGGCGAGCTCGTCGATGGCCGCGTCGACGCCGGCGACGGTGAGCGTCGGCTCGGCGGCCGGCGGCGGCAGGTCACGGAGGCTGGCCCAGCCCACCCCGGTCTGCCGCTGGCGCAGCTCCCCGGCGAGGTAGCCGGAGCCCGCCGGCACCTCGGCCGGGTCGAGCGCGCGGAGCGCGGCGGCGAGCAGCTCCACCTTGGCCCGCCGGCCGCTGGTGGCGCCCACCGCGGCGGAGGTGGCCGCCAGGTCGAGGAACCGCACGGACCCATCCTGCCAGCCATCCCCGACACCGCGGCGGATCACGGCCGGGCGGCGGATCCCGCGCGCCGCCCGGCCGGCCTCAGCACCGGAAAGCCCGCCCGTCAGGCGGAGACGGGCTCCTCGATCCGCAGGCCCCGGCCGCGGACCTCGTCGGCGACCCGGGAGAGCAGCGTGTCGAGCGCGACCAGCACGGCGGAGAGCTCCCCGAGCTGATCCTTGAGCGTGTCCTCGGGCCACGCGGAGACGTCGACGTCCCCCAGAGCAGTCACGGCGGCCTGGAGCCGCATCATCTCGTCGTTCGTACGCATGTTCGAAAGGCTATAACAGCCCCGCGCCCGCCACACCCCAAACTCCGACATCGGTGCCGAAGTTACGGTTCCGACGCCTAACCGCGCGTCCCGCCCGCCTCGGCGACCTTCGCCAGCAGCAGCGCCTCGGCCAGGCAGACTCGGGCGAACTCGCCCAGGTGCAGGCTCTCGTTCGGCCCGTGCGCCCGGGCGTGCGGGTCCTCCACCCCGGTCACCAGGATCGCCGCCTGCGGGAACATCTCCTGGAAGGTGGCGATGAAGGGGATCGACCCGCCCACCCCGATGTCCACCGGGTCGGTGCCGTCCCAGGCGCCCTTGAACGCCGAACGGGCCGCGTCGAACATCGGCCCGGTGGCGTCGATGACGCAGGGGTCGCCGTCGTGCTCGAATGTCACCGTCACCTGCGCGCCCCACGGCGCGTGCTCCTCCAGGTGGGCGCGGAGCGCCGCGTACGCCTTCTTCGGGTCGTCGCCCGGCGCCAGCCGCACGCTCAGCTTGGCCTTCGCGGACGGGACCAGCGCGTTCGGCGCCTCGCCGGTGGCGGGGGCGTCGATGCCGAGCACCGCGAGGGCCGGCTTGGTCCAGAGCCGGTCGGTGATCCGGCCGGTGCCGATGAACCGCACGCCCTCGGCCAGGCCGGACTCGGCGCGGATCCGGTCCTCCGGGTAGTCGACGCTGGCGCCCTCCCGGCCGACCAGTCCCGCCACGGCCACGTCCCCGGCGTCGTCGTGCAGGGTGGCCAGCAGCCGGACCAGCGCGGTCAGCCCGTCCGGCACGGCGCCGCCGAACATCCCGCTGTGCACCGCGTGCTCCAGGGTGCGGACCTCGACGAAGCAGTTGACGATGCCGCGCAGCGAGGTGGTCAGCGCCGGCACGCCGATGTCCCAGTTGCCCGAGTCGGCGATCACGATCACGTCCGAGGCGATCTCGTCGCGGTGCTCGGCGAGCAGCTGCTCCAGCGAGTCGGAGCCGTACTCCTCCTCACCCTCGATGAAGAGGACCACGCCCACCGGGAGGCGGTCGCCGAACGCGCGCAGCGCGGCCACGTGCGCCATGATGCCGGCCTTGTCGTCGGCGGCACCGCGGCCGTAGAGACGGCCGTCCCGCTCGACCGGCTCGAACGGGTCGGACTCCCACAGCGCCCGGTCGCCGACCGGCTGGACGTCGTGGTGGGCGTAGAGCAGCACGGTGGGCGCGCCGGGCGGGGCGGGCTTCCTGCCGATCACGGCCGGCTGGCCGCCGGAGCGCACGATCTTGACGTCGAGGTCGCAGCCCCGCAGCAGCTCGGCCACCGCCTCGGCGGAACGCTCCACGTGCGAGTGGTCGAAGCCCTCGAAGGCGATGCCCGGGATGCGGACGAGACGTTCGAGGTCGGCACGGACTCCGGGCAGTTCACGCTCGACGGCGGCCCGCACCTCGGACTCGGACATGATCGGTGTGGTCATGACCGGCATCGTATGCCGACCTTACCGACGCCTTCGAGCCCGTCCGCCTGGCGGCTGGCCCTCGTCCGCCGGCTCCCGTTCGCCCGTTCCCGGCTGCCGGCGGCCCCGGTGCCGGCGACCCGGTGCCGGCACCGGTGCCCGCCGTCCAGTGCCGGCGACCCAATGCCGGCCGCGTCCGGTGCCGCTGCCTGGTGCCGGCGAGTTTCGGGAAGTGCTGCGCAGGGGCGTGCCAGCGTCCGGGATCCAGCGGCGGAGGCGCGAAGGCGGTCAGGGCCGGCGGACGTAGTAGCGGGTGGCGTCGTGCGGGAGGGTCGGCGCGCCATCGACCACCAGGTCGGCTGCCGTCTCGGTGCGGTCGGCGGCGAAGTGCGCGCGTTCCCCGGCGTGCCAGCGACGCAGCTCGGGCAGGATCTCCAGCCCGTCCCGGGTGAGCGCGCGGGACAGTCGCAGCGGCTCCGGGGCGGTGACGAAGACCGACAGGGTCAGCTCGGGGCGGATCGCCGCCCGCGCCGCGCTCACCCCCTCGACCAGCAGCACCGGCGAGACCGGCACCGGCACCTCCCGCGGCAGGAACGACCGTCGCACCCAGCTGTACCGCCGGTACGCCCCGGGCCGCCCGGCCCGCAGCGGCCCGAGCACCCACTCCTCCAGCCGCGACCAGAAGGTGAGCTGGTCGTCCCAGCCGTTGAGCAGGTCGTCCGTGCGTACCACCGGTGGTCGCCCGCCGCCGGGCAGCGCGGCGAGAGCGTCCGCGAGCCGCGTCGCGAAGACGCTCTTTCCCGCGCCGCTCGGCCCGTCGACGGCCACCAGCCGGGTACGCCCCAACCGCGCCGGCCCGGCGAGCACCCGCCGGGCCAGCTCGGCGTACGCCTCGACCACCGCCACCGTCACCCGCCCGACGCTAGCGCTCTGACCACAAACGTTGGCCGGGTTGGCCGGTGGTTGGGGAATTGTCGTAGGGCTGGTGTTGGCTTCGGTTCGTGCCTCGCCGTCGGGATCCCGCCTTGCCGCGGGTCGTGCATCGCACGGCCCGGGTTGCTGTGCGGGTGACGGCAGGGCAGCGGCGGCGGTGTTTCGGGCTGCTGCGGTCGGCCGGTGATGTGTGGGCGTGTGTGTTGGAGGTCAACGGGTGGCGGCGCCGCCGCCGGGACGCGCCTCTGGTCGGCTATCAGCAGTTGTGTCGGGAGCTGTCCGCGTCGGGGCCGGGCACGTTCGCCGAACTGGACACCACGGGTGCCCGGTCGGTGTTGCGCCGGTTCTCCGATGCGTGGTTCGCGGCGGCGAAACGCCGCAAGGCGGGTGACGCGTCGGCGCGGTTCCCGCGTCGCCGGCGGGGGTTGGTGCCGGTGCGCTGGTATCACGGCACGTTCACCCTCGACGGCCGCCGGGTGCGGATCCCCACCGCGAGAGGCGGGGCGCCGTTGTGGGTGCGCCTGGCGCGGGAGGTGCCGTATCCGGCCGAACAAGTCCGGTCGATCACCCTGCTGTGTGAGGGCGGCCGCCTGTTCCTCGACGTGACCGCCGAGGTGCCGGTGGCGGTCTACCCGCCGGGTGAGGGACCGGATCCGGCCCGGGTGGCCGGGGTGGATCTCGGGATCATCCACCCCTACGCCGTGGCCGGCCCCGCCGGGGAAGGACTGCTGGTGTCGGGGCGGGCGATCCGCGCCGAACATCGCATGCACCTCGCTGACACGAAAGCCCGCCGCCGTGCCGTGGCCCGTCGGGCGCCGAAGCCGGGCCAGAAGGGGTCCCGGCGGTGGCGCAAGTACCGGCGTCGGGCACGCCTGGTGGAAGGCCGGCACCGGCGGCGGGTTCGCCAGGCCCAGCACGAGGCCGCCCGCTTGGTCGTGTCGTGGGCGGTGGGTCAGCGGGTCGGTGTGCTGCACGTCGGTGATCCCCGCGGGGTGTTGGAGATTCCTGCTGGGCGGCGGCACAACCTGCGGTTGCGGCAGTGGCAGATCGGCCGGCTCCTGCAGGTCCTCACCGACAAGGCCACCCTCGCCGGCATCACCGTCCGCCTGGTCGATGAGCGGGGCACGTCGTCCATCTGCCCTGCCTGCGGAAGGCGGGTGCCGAAGCCTCGTGGGCGGACCTTGTCCTGCCCGCACTGCGCGTTCTCCGGGCACCGTGACCTGGTCGCGGCCGCCAGCATCGCCACCCGTGTTCCGGGCGGCGGATCCACCACCCCGACAGCCGTCGTGCTGCCGGAGGTGGTCGAGCACCGTCGAGCCGGCCGGCACCTACCCGGTGCCGGGCGGTCTCAACGTGACCCCCGCCGCCCACCCCGGGCGGCGCGAGGATCAGTTGGCCCGCGCAGGCCCGCCCCACCAACCGGTGGGGAGTCGCTCGCCCAACGGGCGAGGATCCACAACACCCACCGCAAACCCGGTGAACGTTAGTGGACACCGCACTAGCGCCCACCACCGATCCTCCGATGGCCACCCGGGCCGCTCAATTCCCCACCCGACTCGCGCGGCTCCAGGCCCGCGCCGCGCCCCGGCCCCGCGCCACCGCGCGGCTCGCCCTGGTCACCCGCCGTCGGCGTCCGTCCCCGGCGCCCGCCTCCCCGGTGTGGCCCTCGGTCCCCCGTCCGCTGGATCCTGCGGGGCGGCGGGGCCGTTCGCCCAGCGGAGCGGGAACGCCGCCGGCATGATCGGGGAGTGCTCCATGACGTGATGAGTCCGGGCGTCGACGCCCTCCTGGAACAGGCCCGGGCCGGGCTCCGCCGGCTGACCCCGCACGGAACCGTCGAGGCGGTCCGCGCCGGGGCGCTGCTGGTCGACACGCGTACCGAGGCGCAGCGACGCGAGCAGGGAGAGCTGCCCGGCGCGGTCGTGATCGAGCGGACCGTGCTGGAGTGGCGGCTCGACCCGGCGAGCGCCTGGCGGATCCCCGAGGCCACCGGGTACGACCGGCAGATCGTGGTGGTCTGCCGCGAGGGCTTCAGCTCGAGTCTGGCCGCGGCGGGTCTGCAGGCACTCGGGCTGCGCCGGGCCACCGACATGATCGGCGGCGTGCAGGCCTGGCGGGAGGCGGGCCTGCCGCTCTCCGACCGCCCCGCCGACGTCCGCTACTGACGGCCGGGCAAGCCCGCCGGCGGGCGGTCAGGTGGGCGGGGCGCCGGGCGGGATGAAGGGCAGGCCGCCGGGCGGGCCGGACTCGATCAGCTGCCAGAGCGCGGCCGTGTCCAGGTGCTCCTCGACGAGGTCCCCGAGCAGGTCCAGGCTCCGCTCGCGGGCGGCGGCGAACGCGGTGTCCGGGGCGACCCGGAAGCCGGTCCGGCGGGCGAGCCGGGCCACCTCGGTGAGGAACCGGCGGCGGAACCCGTCCGACTCGAACGCCCCGTGCCAGTGGGTGCCGTGCACCGCGCCGAGCAGCGCCCCCTCGCCGGTGCCGTCGGCGTACCGGAGGAGCGGGGGCAGCGCCGGGTCGGCGGCGGAGACGTACCCGTGGTGGATCTCGTAGCCGCGGACCGGGACGTCGCCCGCGGCGCTGCCGGTGGCCTGGCGGACGGTCTTGTGTGGGTCGAAGGTGACCTCGATGGGCAGCAGTCCGAGCCCGGGGACGCTGCCCTGCCCGCTCTCCACCGGGTCGTGGATGGCCCGGGCGAGCATCTGGAAGCCACCGCAGATGCCGAGCAGCGGCCGGCCGGCGGCGGCGTGCGCCAGCACGGCGTCGGCCAGGCCGGTCTCGCGCAGCCAGGCCAGGTCGGCCACGGTCGACTTGGAGCCGGGGAGCACGATCAGGTCGGCGGCGGCCAGCTCGGCGGGCTCGACGGTCAGCCGGACCCGGACGCCGGGCTCGGTGGCGAGCGCCTCGACGTCCGTGGCGTTGCTGATCCGGGGCAGCCGGACCACGGCCACGTCGAGCCAGTCGGTGCCGTGCGGGGCGGCCGGTCGACCGAGCACCCGGCCGTAGGCGAGCGAGTCCTCGGCGTCCAGCCACAGGTCCAGCTCCCAGGGGAGCACCCCGTACGTCGGCCGGCCGGTGACCTGGCGCAGCATGTCCAGCCCGGGCTGGAGCAGGCCGAGGTCGCCCCGGAACTTGTTGATCACGAAGCCGGCGATCAGCGCCTGGTCGGCGGGGTCGAGCAGGGCGACCGTGCCGAACATCGAGGCGAAGACGCCGCCCCGGTCGATGTCGCCGACGACGATGGTGGGCAGCCCGGCGTGCCGGGCCAGCCCCATGTTCACGTAGTCACCCGCCCGTAGGTTGATCTCGGCGGGGCTGCCGGCGCCCTCGCAGATCACCACGTCGTACGCGGCCCGCAGCTCGGCCAGCGCGGCGAACGCGGTGCCGGCGAGCCGGGGGCGCAGCTTCCGGTAGTTGCCGGCGGTGACCGTGTCCACGGCCTCGCCGAGCAGCACCACCTGGCTGGCGTGGTCGCTGCCGGGCTTGAGCAGCACCGGGTTGAACCGCAGGTCCGGCGCGAGTCCGCAGGCGGCCGCCTGCATGGCCTGCGCCCGGCCGATCTCGCCGCCGCGCCCGTCCGGCCCGACCACGACCGCCGAGTTGTTGGACATGTTCTGCGCCTTGAACGGCGCGACCTTGACGCCCCGCCGGTGCAGCCAGCGGCAGATGCCAGCGGTGAGCACGCTTTTGCCGGCGTCCGAGGTGGTCCCGGCGACCAGCAGGCCGCCGCTCACCGCCCGCTCCTCCGCGCCGCCCCGGCCCGGGGCAGAGTCGTCGGAGCGTCGTGACCGGCGCGCGAGGCCACCCCGATCCGCGCGGCCGGTGGCGCGGCGAGCGCGTTTCGCACGCCGCGCAGGGCGGACCGCCCCACCACACCGACCAGCCGCCCGGCGGTCAGCGGATACAGCGCCGCGATCCCGAGCGCGGCGAGCCCCACCGCGCCGGAGATCCGGGCGGCCCGCGCGAGGTGCCGCGCCTCGGGACGCGGGCCGTCGCCGAGGAACGGTCGCACCTCGGAGCGACCGAAGTAGACGTTGCGCCCGCCCAATCGAACGCCGAGCGCGCCGGCCATCGCCGCCTCGCACTGGCCGGCGTTCGGGCTCGGGTGATCGTTGCGGTCCCGACGCCAGACCCGCCAGGCACGCTCGCGATCGCCGTGCGCGGTCGGCGCGACGGCGATGGTGAGCAGCCCGGTCAGCCGGGCGGGTACCAGGTTGAGCAGATCGTCAAGGCGGGCGGCCGGGGTGCCGAACCGGGCGTAGCGGGGCGAGCGGTGCCCCACCATGGCGTCCAGCGTGTTCGCCGCGCGGTAGCCGAGCAGGCCTGGCAGCCCGGCGACGGCACCCCAGACCAGCGGCGCGACGACCGCGTCGGAGGTGTTCTCGGCGACCGACTCGACGGTGGCCCGGGCCAGTTCCGACTCGTCCAGCGCGGACGGGTCCCGACCGCACAGGTGCCCGAGCCGCTGGCGGGCCGCGGGCAGGTCACCCCGGCCCAGCGCCCGGCCCATCACCCGCGACTCGTGCCGCAGGGTCCGGCCGCCGAGGACGGTCCAGGTGCCGGCGGCCACCAGCGCGGCCCGCGCCACCGGGTGCCGCCGAGTGGCCAGCGCGGCGACGGCGCCGAGCAGCACCGGAGCGCCCACGGCGAGCGTGGTGAACGCCGCCCCGGCCGTCCGGTCCGGCCGGTAGAGCCGCTGCTCCAGCGCACCGGCCGCCCGGCCGAAGCCGGCCACCGGATGCCAGCGGCGGGGATCGCCGAGGAGCGAGTCCAGGGCGTAACCCGCCACCAGTCCCGCCGCGTTCGCCGTCGCGGTCACCTGCCGCACCCGTCACCACCTCCGGCCGGCCAGCCTAGTCGTACGGCGGGGTGACCACCGTCGCGTCGCCACCCCGCTCCCCCGTGCACGACCCGAACGCTCAGGCGGGCACCGGTGCGCGCCCCCGGCCCCGCCGGCCCCGGCCGGTCGGGGTGACGCCGGTTGCGCTCTCCTCCACCAGCGGGTCCAGCTCGTCGGGGGACCCGGTGTCACCGCTCCCGGCGGCCGGCTCGCCGCCCTCCCCGTCGTCCTCGCCACCGCCGTCGACCCGGTCGTCGAAGGGGTCGGGCATCTCACCGAACTCGTCGCCCGATGGGCCGTCCGGGTCGAGGCCGGGCACCTGGTGCCCGGCACGCGGGGCGGCGAACTCGGGCGGTGCGAACTCGTCGTCGAGCGGCCGGTCGTCGAGCGAGACGGGCGCCTGGCCCGACGGCACCGGCTCGGTGTCCTCGCCGTGCACCCGCCGCTCCGCCTCCGCGTCCTCGACGGTGCTGGTCGTCGCGCTGGGCCGGTTGCGCAGGAATCGGCCCCGGCCGCGGGACAGGTCGTGCCCCACCGCGACGGCCTCCAACTCGTAGAGGGTGCGGAGGTTGCCGGCGTCGTCGGTCCAGTCGCGGGTGTAGAGGCGGCCGACGACGACCACCGGGTCGCCCACCATCACCGAGGCGGCCACCCCCTCGGCCAGCTTCCGCCAGCAGTTGACCCGCACGCGCAGGCTGTTTCCGTCTACCCAGCGGCCGCTGTCCCGGTCGAGCCGACGGGCGGTGGAGGCGACCTTGAAGTTGGCCACCAGGGTGTTGCTCTGGGTGGTGCGGCGCCACTCGGGCGCGGTCAGCACGTTGCCGACGACGGTGACGTACGTATCGAACATCGTCCCTCCAGGGGAGATTCGGGCTTGCCGTGACGAGTCGACTCGACGTCGAGCCTCGGCCACCGGACCGGCCGCGGGCGCCCCCGGCGGGCGGGCCTGTGGACGACGCGAGGGGCT
>NZ_JAEMUW010000024.1 GCF_016598485.1 Micromonospora coerulea
TTCACGATGCCACCGCAACAGGGTCGCCGGGGTCACGAAGAACACCGACCAGCGAGGGCGGGGCAGCAGCCGCGACAACACCGCCAGCACCACCCGGTCCGCCGGTTCGAGATCGGGGCGGGTCACCTGGCGGCGCAGCACCGCCACCTGATGGCGAAGCACCAGGATCTCCACATCCTTGGCCCCGCCATCGCGGGCGATCTGGGACAACATCTGTAGGACCTGGCGCAGGAGCAGGTACACCAACGACGTGCTCATGGCCACGAGCATGACGGCTGCGCAGGGCTCAAGCTCGCACAGAACGTAGGCCACGCGACGTAACCCAATTCTCGAGCCCCACAGGCGATCGGGCGCGGCGGGCGAGCCCCGCCGCGCCCCCGGTCATCAGTTGAGCTGGACGGTCGCCTCCTGCTGCGGGCGCAGCACGACCGGTCCGACGAGTCCCGACTGCTGTGGCGAGCCATGGGCGTTGGCTGGCGTGTTGGTCACCGTGACGTCGATCCGGTTCTCCCCCACGTGCAGGAGGTCGGTCACGTCGAGCCGGTAGGGTTCCCACAAGAGGCGGCCGGCCTGCGTGCCGTTCACGGCGACGTGGGCGACGTCCCGGACGCTCCCGAGGTCGAGGATCAGCCGTCGCCCCGATGCCAGATCCTGTGCCGAGAGGCTGACGTTCTTCTCGTACGTCGCGTCCCCGGAGTAGGACCGGTCGGCCTCCGTCCATGACCCCAGGGGTCGCTCGCTCCATTGCGCATCGGGCTGGTCGAAGCGGAAGCGCCAGGGACCGTCGAGCGCGATCGGCGCAATGGGGCCCCCGACGTGCAGGCTGCCCGTGTACGTCCGCGGGCCCTCGGCGCCGATCAGCGTGAAGTCGCCTGGCCGGTCGGCGAAGACGGTGGCCTCGAGCGTGTCCCGATCAGTCTTGCTGACCGAGCTCGCTTCGAACGGAGACTGCACCAGATGTGGCGCCGGCGGCTGGCCCCGGAACACCACCGCCAGGGTCTTGGTCGGCTCGAGGTGCAGCGGCAGGGTCGTGGTGTGGCTGCCGGGTGTCGCGTCGAACCGGGTCGCGACGCGGTGGGAGCCGTCGTCGGGATCCCAGATCTCCGGCGTGCCCATGATCGGGAAGGCGGCGGTGGTGTCCACCGCCTTGGTGCCCTCGTTCATGAGGATGAACACCTGGTCCGGTCCGTGCTTCACCCGCAGCACACGGATCTCCGGGCTGGCGGGCTGGAGCTGCGCGGCGGGTGCGCGGGCCTCGTCGAGCGCCCGCTGGAGGTCCGTCGTCGTGGAGACGAACTCCGCGTGGCCGGACCCGACCTGATGGTCGGTCGGCTGCGGGTGGGCGGGGTCCGTGCCGAACAGGCGGATGAGCGCCGCGCGCAGTGCCTCGTCCTGGCCGTCGGCCTCCTGGGCCGGGAGTTCGCCGTAGGCGATGACCGTGCCTCCGGCGCGCGCGAGCTCGTCGAGGCGGGCGACTGCCTTGACGCTCATCGTCGGCGCCGGCGGCAGGACCACGACTCGATAGGACTGCGGGCCCACCGTCAGGGCCTGGTCGCTGACGACCGCCTGGCGCTTCATCGCGGGGTCCCCGTTGAGGGAGGCCTCGTCGAGGATGTCGAAGTCGACCTGCGCGTCCTCCATCGTGTAGGTGACGGAGCGGAACGCGTCGTCGAGCGCGTCGCCCGTCTCGGTCCGCTGCCAGGCCTGTGCGGCGGTCTGCGGGTGCAGCAGGGCCGTGGGCGCGTTCGCCTGTCCTCGCGTCAGCTCCATCACCCGGCCCGTCCAGTCGACGACGCCGTCCATCGAGTCCCACCATGGGTTGGAGGGTTGGAGCGGCGGGGGATAGCGCACGCTGTCCGGGTTGGACCAGTACGCGTGCAGCACCGTCAGGTTGACGCCCCGCACGCCCATCGCGCCGTTGACGTAGCGTGCCAGCTGCGGAGTGACGCCCCAGCCGTAGGCGCCGAGGTTTTCGTGCAGGATCCGGCTGGCGCCCTGTTGATGCCCGTCGCTGGTGATGTAGCGCGGGACCAGGTTGCGCAGCCCGGGCGCCACCCTGCCGCTGATGGCGTCCCCGCCGGGCACTTGGATCCACTGGTTGTCCTTGTGGATGTCGCCGGTCTCGCGGAGCATCCAGGCCGGTGGGCGATCGTCGGACAGGGGGTTGGAGATGATCTGCGTGCCGTGCGCCCGAGCCCAGTCGCCCTGCTGCTTGTAGTAGGCCTGCGCGAGCGCGTCACCGGCGGCGTTCGAGAGCACGCCCCGCAGCCGGCTGCCGGCAGGTCCGTAGTCGCCGAAGGTGGCGGCCAGCGCCTGCGCCGGCGTCGAGCCGGCGCTCGTGATGTTGCGCCCGACGAGGTCGGACCACGGGGGCTCCGCGCCGTACCCGGTGGCGATCCGCGGCTCGTCGTCCCAGAGCCCGCGGACCACGCCTGCGTCGAACGCCCAGGCGAAGCGCCGGTGGTAGTCGTCGTGGACCACCTGGATGTAGCGCCTGATCGCCTCCTCGTCGAACAGGTTCAGGTATCCGTCGCCGCCGAAGTCAGTGCGGGCGTGGTGGAGGTAGTACTCGATCTGGTAGTTGCCGTCCGGGACGCTCCACGACGTCCCTGCGCGGAAGCGGTCGATGAGGTCGATGAGTCCGCCGAGGTCCGGCTTGCCGTCGTGTACCGGCAGCGCGGCCACGCCGACGACGTTGTCGGCCGGCACCGGAGTGGCGAAGTCGCTCAACGCCGACTCCGAGTCGAAGGTCTGCGAGAGCAGGGTTGCGCCGTCCGGCGCGGTCACGCGCAGGTTGTCGAAGGTGGCCGACTCGTGCTGGGTGGTTGCTTCCCGGAAGCCGATCGTGCCGTGCGCGTAGGTTGCGTCGGTGGTCTCGTCGACGATCGTGCCGTCGATCGAGGTGACCACGTGGTCGCCTTCGACGCGCGTCTCGACGTGGTACGAACGGCCGCTCACCACGTTGAACGGCAGCCGCATCACCCGGGTCGACACGTACGCGCCGTTCTTGTAGATGATCTTCGTCAGGTTTCCGCCCGCGGCCCCCGCATGGGGATAGTTGCCGAGCAGGTACATGTAGCCGTTCGCGGTGTCCTGGGCGCGGTAGACCCAGCCGGCCTGCGCATAGCTGCGGCCACCGAGCGATGCCGTCTGGAGTGGCTGCGTGTCGAAAGAGAGCGTGTAGTCGGTCCAGTCGCTGCCGCGGCCCAGTAGCGTGACGTAGCCCCCGTCCACCTTCAGGCGGCCCTCGGACACGCTGAGCGCGGTGGGGATCAGCCCGGGAAAGCGACCGCGGACGTCGAACGATCCCGGTCCTGAAGCCTCGAGCTCGCTCCGCGCGACGCTCTGCGCGCGCAGCTCGGGATGCGGTTCGTAGACGCGGTCGCCGACAGTGCCGCCGTTGACGACGTAGCCGGCGGCGCGGCCGCTGGGGAAGCTGCGGTCGTTGTACAGCCACACCTTCATGTCCGTCCGCTGCGCCTCGCGCAGGGCGTGCCCGACCATCGCGAACCAGCCCTCGGTGAAGAAGGCGGGGTTCAGGGACGAGGTCGCGTCGGGGAAGATCACCGCCTCGCGGATGCCTTCGCTACGCATGTCGGCCAGTTGGCGGTCGACGAGGTCCTCGGTGATGGTCCCGTTCCAGAACCAGAGCATCGTGGGCTTGCTGTCGCCGGTCGGATTCTCGAAGCGGGCCCCAGACAGCGCAGATCCCGCCACGGCGTCCGCTTGCCGCGTCCTTTCCTGCGCCGACTGGTCGCTGCCGGCGAGTGCCTGCAGGGGGGACACGGCCACGAGGACCAAGGCCGTGAGGACGCCCACCAATTTCGACATGTGCCTGCCTCGATGAGCGAAACGCGAACTTGTCTGTGCAGCCGGCACGCCGCCCCCTCCCAGGTGGTGCGTCTCGACGCCCGGTGACCGCTGCGCCGACCCACACTCACTCATATGCTTCGAGCTCCATGATCCTGCTGTACCCGTGGTCGTTGGTGTCGTGGACGACGATCCGCAGTGCGCTCACCGTCGTCGCTGAGAACGTCGACTCGACGACGCCCGCCGTGTTGCCCCGCACCTCCGCCGCCGTCTGCCACGCACCCGCAACCTGCAGCTGAACGTCGTAGTCGCGCAGACCCCAGCTGGCCGCCGGGTACTGCCGACTGTCCAGCGTGAGGACCTTCACCCGCCCGAGCCGCACCGGACGCTCCCAGTTGGCGGTCAGCGAATCGGGGAACGCGCCGGCCGTGCCGTCGTTCCATCCGCCCGCACCGTTGTTCCACTGCTCGGAGTCGGTGTTCCCGTTGTTCGCCAGCGACGGCGAGGAGTTCGCGTGGGTGCTGGACGCGGACATCATGGCCCCCCGCACCCAGTTGTCGGTCGCCAGCAGGGCCACGGTCAGGGACTCCCCGCCCACCTCGAAGGTCAGCGTGCCGTCCGGCGTGCCGGGATCCCGCACGACCGTCACCGGGACCTCGAGCGAACCGCCGGCGGGCACGGTCGCCTGCTCGGACTCCACCGTCACTTGATAGCCCTGGCTGGCGCTCAGCGCCGGTCGTACGACCGAGTCGGCGTCGGTGGTGTTCTGCAGGGTGAACACCACCCGGGCCGGCTCCTCGGGCAGCGTCAGCACCTCGTGCGCGGAGGCACCCGCCACCACGACCGGGGGCAGGACCGAGTCGGGATCCACCATGGCGAGCGCGTTCAGGTGCCAGAACTCGCCGGGAATGCCAGACAGGCGAAGGTCCACCGTCTTCCCGGACGGCCCGCCGTCGAGCGTGAAGGTCAACCACTCGAACTCGTTACCCGCGAGCACCCGGCTGCGGGCCAGCTCCGCCCCGTCGACGCTGACGATGGTGGGCTGGGAGCGGACGACATCGCCGACGAGCAGGTACGTCGGGTACGAGCCCGGCGGGACGGCGATGCGCAGGGTGCGGGCGGGGACGTCGGCGCAGAAGTCGCGCCGCAACGCGTCGAGGGCCGATCCGCGGTCGCGCTGCTGCGGCGGGGTGCCCACCCAGCCGAAGCCGCGCTGCGCGTCCCAGGCGGTCTCCGGGCTCAACCGCGCGTAGCCGGGCAGCAGCGGGCTGGACTTGGACCCGCCGTCGAGGGCGCGTACGCACCGCCGGCCGACCGGCGCCACGACCAGGGACGTGTTCGTACCCCCGAGGACCGGCAGACCACCGGCCTGCACGTCGGCGCTGACGGAGACGATCGCCCCGACCGTAGGCGGAATGACCGGCAGGTCGACCACCTCGAACTGCCGGGACTCGATGGCCGTGGTCGCAGCCTTGGCTGTCCAGCCGTCGGGGGTGTTCACCCGCGCCGTGACCTCGAGCCGGCCCGGCGACGCATTGCCGATCTCCAGCGGAAGGCGGTTGGGCCATCCGCCCAGGACCAGCTCCGCGCCGGGATCGGCGAGCTTGACCTGCACCCACGAGCGGCGTTCGTCGAGCACCCGGCTCAGTCTGAAGAAGTAGGCGACGATGGTGTCCCGCCACAGCGTGGCGTGCGCGATATGCGCGTCGAAGCGCTCCGCGACCGCCGCGTGCCGCCGGCTGTCCACCCATGGTT
This sequence comes from Micromonospora coerulea, assembly GCF_016598485.1. Taxonomy (GTDB): domain Bacteria; phylum Actinomycetota; class Actinomycetes; order Mycobacteriales; family Micromonosporaceae; genus Micromonospora; species Micromonospora coerulea. Next base: position 5,566 of record NZ_JAEMUW010000024.1, read on the forward strand.
CGGCGTCGTCCCACGTACGGCGATCGGCCTCCGCTGCCGTGAGCCCCTCGAAATGGGTGTCGTAGATGTGCTGGACCACCGTCTTGCCTGAGTGCAGCTGGTGGCTGTACGGCACGCGGTGCATGAACAGCAGCAACTCGTCGGGCACCGACTCGAGGGACTCGTAGATCTGCTTCCACGGCTCGTGGTAGAGGCCGGTGAACCCGGTGCCGGTCGCGACCGTCCGGTCAAAGCCCACGGAGGTGCTGTCGGCGATCTGCGCGCTCGATGGGTCGGGATCGTAGTGGTCGCCGTTGCCGGCGACGAGGTTCCCGATGCCCAGCGGCGACGTGTAGTCCTCGAACGTCGCCCACGACCCGAGCAGCATCGCGGTCAGCGGCTTGACCAGCTGCGGGTGCGAGCCGACCGTCATCCGGACCCACTCGTCTGTGATCTGTTCGGCGGAGAGGCTGGGATCCCAGGCGAGGCGCCCATAGCCGTACGCGTTTGCGCCCGCGAGGTGATGGCCGGTCCAGTTCCGGTCGTCGCCGAAGTTGGAGACGCCGGACAGTCCGCCGTGGAGCGACCCGAAGGCCGACCCGTCGACGATGTGCGCCACCGTCGTCCCCGCCCCCTTCGCGTACGTGTCGAAGGCCAGGACGCTCTTCCACCAGGGCACGAGGTAGCACAGGTGGGTGGCGTGGCCGGTGTGCTCCTGGGTGACCTGCAGCTCGAGAGCCATGCTGGTGCGGGGCATGGCCCCGAAGAGCGGGTGCACGGGCTCGCGGACGTGGAAGTCGACCGGACCGTACTTCGCCTGCACCACGACGTTGTCGGCGAAGTGACCATCCAGCGGCACGAAGGTCCGGTACGCGTCGGTGGAGACGTCCCCGTCGCTCAGGTCGTACACGAACGCCCGCCAGATGACCAGGCCGCCGTGCGGTGCCACGGCTTCGGCTATCACGTTGGCGCCGTCCGCGTGCGTGCGGCCGTACTCGGCCGGGCCCGGCTGCCCCTCGGAGTTGGCCTTCACGAGGAAACCGCCGAAGTCCGGGATCTTCCCGTACACCTCCGCTGCCTTGTCGCGCCACCAGGCCTTGACGCGGGGGTCGAGCGGGTCGGCGGTCGGCAGCCGGTCGAGGACCATCGGGCTGGCGAAGTTGGCCGAGAGCATCAGGGTCACGCCCCAGGGCCGCAGCGCGTCGGCCACGGCGGCCACCTCGTCCAGCATTTTCGCCGTCAGGAACTGCGGGTTCGCGTTGACGTTGTTGACCACCGTCCGGTTGATTCCCAGCGACGCCAGATACCGCGCATAGTCACCGACCAGCGGTGACAGGCCGGGCACCGACCACTGGAAGATCGAGCCGCCGGAATACCCGCGCTCGACGGTGTCGTTGATGTTGTCCCAGTGATTGAGCAGCCGCAGCGGGTTCGCTGGCCGGTCCCGGACGTCCAGCCGTTCGACCGGCTGCTCGGTCTGCAGCAGCCGCAGAAGGTGAAAGGCGCCGTAGAGCACCCCGCGGTCTCCCGTGCTCGCCACCACCACGATGTCCTTGCCGCCGTCGCCGCGCACCCGACGCAGCACGAAGCCCTCCGGACCGAGCTCGTCCAGTTCGGCGGCGGCGAGTAGATCGAGCACCAGGGCGGAGCTGCTCGGGGTGCCCAGCACCACGGCACCCTGCTCGGACGGCTGGGCCGCGGTCGGGACGTCGCGGTCCAGCAGCCCGCTGAGGCCCCGCGTCAGCTCCGCCGCCGCGGATTGCAGCACCGACGATTCGCCTTGGCGTACGACGTGCGTGAACGCCCGGGTGTATTCCGCACGTCGGCCGGGGTTACCCACCGGCCGGTACCGCAACCACAGCTCGTGCCCGTCCTCGGCCGGATCGAGCTGGGGCAGCTGCGCTGGCTGGGCTTGCGCCGCCAGCGCCTGCGGGGGCAGCAGCCATGCGCCGGCCACGGCTCCGGCGCCTGCCGTCAACAGCCGCCGCCTGGTCAGTCCCGACATCGTCTCTCCTCGATTCGGTCGTCCTCGTCACTCGGCCGGTTGCAGGACGAGCGCCACCAGTCGCCAGTAGCCGTCCCGCTGGGCGCCGACCAGCTCCAGGTCGGCGGTCCGGCCGTCCGCGCCACCGTCCAGGGAGAACGTGAACCAGCGGAACTGCCCCTGCGGGATGATCTCCGGGCCGGAGGAGCCGAGATTCTGGGAGTTCTCGCGGATCGTCGTCGTTCCCGAAGGCGCGAACGCATCGCCCGTCAGCACGTGCACGACATGTACGCCGGGCGGCACCGCGACCCGTAGCACGTACGGTGCGTCCCGCCCCAGCATGAAGTCGCGCCGGAGATCGTCGAGGAGATTGCGGTCGCGGAAATCGGGCGTCCGGCCGACCCAGCCGTACCCACGGACCGGATCCCAGGCGTCGTCGGGTGCCAGGCGCTTGTACGTGGCCAGTACGGGGCTCGCCGAACTGCCGGCGTCCAGCGCGAGTGGTACCGCGTCGCCGGGTGGCACCGCGACCACGGACAGGGACCGCTCGCCGTCTCCGACCTCTGCCTCGGAGGTCACCCGGACGCGTACGGTCGCGATCGTGGGGACCAGTGGCGGCGTGACCTTGACCCGCACGGTCTCCTCCGTGCCGGCGGGCAGCACACAGGACAGCGGTTCGCTCACCCAGCCATCCGGCACGTCGATCTCGATCGTGACCGGAACGGGATCGTTGCCGGTGTTGGCCACCGACACGGCGACCTCTGTCGGCCGGCCACCCAGCCAGGCCAAGTCGGCCTCGACGTCGGTCAGCACGGCCGGGGGCAGGACCGAGTTGGGATCGACGATGACGAGCGCGCACAGATGCCAGAACTGGTCGGGAACGCTGTCGAACGTCAGGTCGACAGTGCGACCGCTCGCGCCGCCGTCGAGTGAGAACCGGACCCAGGCGAATGACCCGCCGGGGAGTTGCGGACTCTCGGCCACCCGCTGTCCGTCGGCGACGATGAAGGTCGGGTAGGAGTCGGGCCCGCCGTCCCCGACGAGGACCGCGACGTCGTGCCGCCCGGCCGGGATCGCGATCCTGAGCGTACGGGCCGGGTAGTCGCCGCAGAAGTCGCGCCGCAGCGCGTCCCACGCTCCTCCCCGGTCACGATCCTGGGGAGCGCCCCCAACCCAGCCAAACCCACGCTTCGGATCCCACGCGGTTGCCGGCGTCAGCCGCTGGTAGTCGCGGACAAGCGGGCTGCTGGACGAGCCGGCATCGAGCGCGAGCAGGCACCGCCTGCCCGCCGGAGTCACCACGAACTGCTTGCCCGTGTTGCCGAGCGTCTCCAGCGCGGTGGGCTCGACAGCGAGGTCCAGGGTCACGATGTCCGCGGTGAGGGGCGGCTGCACCGGCAACTTCAGCGTCGCGAACTCGGTGGACGGGATGACCCGTTCGCCGGGCGACGCATTCCAGTGGTCGTCGGGGACCGCAACGGTGGAGCGGACGGCGAGGTCCTCGCCGGTCGCGTTGCCGATCTCGACGGGCAATCGGTTGGGCCAGCCACCGAAGAGCACGGCCGACGCTCCGCCGAGATCCGCCTGCAGCCAGGCGCGGCGCTCGTCGAGGATCCTGCTGTAGCTGAAGAAGAACGCCACCACGGTGTCGCGCCAGAGCCGCGCATGTGCCATCTGGTCGTCGAACGTCTTCCGTACATCGGCGTGTCGCTGCGGGTCTACGTACGGGCCCATCCGCAGCCAGGTCTCCCGCTGCTTCAGGGCATGGCGGAAACCGTCGAAGTGACTGTCGAAGATGTGCTGAATCACGGTCCTGCCGGACTGCAGCCGGTGCGTGTACGGAACCTTGTGCATGAAGAGCAGGAGTTCGTCCGGGACGGAGGCCAGCGACTCGTAGGTGTCGGCCCAGTACTTGTGATAGAGGGCGGTGTACCCGGTGCCGGTCGCCGCCGTCCGGTCGAAGCCGGTGCCGGTCGCGTCGGTGTAGTGGGACAGGTTGAGCGTCGACCGGGGGTCCGGATCGAAGTGCGCGCCCAGCGGGTAGGTGAGATAACCCATGCCCAGCGGCGACGTGTAGTCCTCGTATGTGCGCCACGACCCGAGCAGCACGTCGGTGAGAGCCGCGACCAGGACGTCGTTGTTCCCGAAGGTCATCCGCACCCACTCCCGCGCGATCTCCTTCGCGTCGAGCCTCGGGTTCCAGGCGAGTCGGGCGTAGCCGTGGGTATTTGCGGCCCCCAGTTGATAGCCGGTCCAGTCCCGGTCGTCACCGAAGTTCACCACCCCGGCGAAGCCGACGTTTGTCTGGCCGTACGCGCTGCCGTCGACGATCCGGGCCACGGTGCTGCCCTCGCCCTGCATGCGGGTGTCGAAGTCGAGGACCTCCTTCCACTGCGGTACGAGGTAGCACAGGTGGGTGGCGTGGCCCGTGTACTCCTGGGTGATCTGCAGCTCGATCATCTGGTTCGTCTTCGGCAGCGCACCGAACAGCGGATTCACCGGTTCTCGGACCTGGAAGTCGATCGGCCCGTTCTTGGTCTGGACCGCGACGTTATCGGCGAAGTCGCCGTCCAGCGGTGCGAAGACCCGGTGCTGGTACTCGGCCCAGTCGCCGAACCCCTCGTGGACGAACGACCGCCAGATGACGATGCCGCCGTGTGGCGCAACGAGGTCGGCGAGCATGTTGGCGCCTTCGGCGTGGGTGCGTCCGTAGTCCAGCGGGCCGGGTTGACCTTCGGAGTTGGCTTTGACCAGGAACCCGCCGAAGTCGGGTATCGCGTCGTAGATCTCGGCCACCTTGGCCCGCCACCATGCCTGGACGCGTGCGTCGGCGGGGTCGGCGGTCCTGATCGGGTCAGCGTCGTCCGCGGTGAGGATGATGGGGCTCGCGTAGTTGGCGGAGAGGTAGGAGGTGATACCCCACTCGCGGAGCGGCCCGGCCAGGGCTGCCAGGCCCGGAAGGCGGTTCGAGGCCAGGAACTGGGCGTCGGCGTTGACGTTGTTGACCACCGTGCCGTTGATCCCGACCGAGGCGAGCGCTCGCGCGTAGTCGGTGTAGCGCGGATCCAGCGTCGGGAGCCCGTCCCAGTTGAAGATCGAGCGGCCGGCGTACCCGCGCTCCACCGACCGGTTCAGGTTGTCCCAGTGGTTGATCAGGCGTAGCGGGCTCGCAGGGCAATCCCGCACGTCCAGCCGGCCGATTGGCTGCTCGGTCTGGAGCAGCCGCAAGAGATGAAAGGCTCCGTACAGAACGCCACGCTCGCCGGCGCTGGCCACGACGGTGACATCCTCGCCGCCCAGGCCGATGCGCCGCAGCACATATCCCTCAGGGCCCAACTCGGCCAGCTCATCGGCGGGTATCGCGGACCGGATCAGCGGCGAACTCTCCGGCGTACCCAGCACGACGGCCCCCGGCCTGATTGGTGCGGCCGCTCCCGGGACGCTCCGGGCCAGCAGCCCCGTCAGGCCGCGAACCAGCTCCGATTCCGCAGCCCGCAGTACCGCTGTATCGCCCTGGCGGACGATCTGAGTGAACGCCCGCTCGTACTCGAGTCGGCGTTCCCGATGAGCGACGGGCTGATACCGCAGCCACAACCGATAGCCGTCCTCGAGTAGCAGCTGGTCCGCGACGGGGCTGGCATAGGCGGGTTTCGTCTGCGCCTCCGCGGCCAACAGGTAGGCGCTCAGGACGCCTCCGCCGCCGGCCTTCAACAGCGCCCGACGCGATATGCCCGGCATGCGGTCCTCCTTCCGCAGGTGCTGGCAGGGGAGAGGAAGAGCTACTGCAAGCGGTCTGAAACCGTTTGCGATGGTCAGACCACACCAGACGCGTGGCAGAGGGTCAATGCGTTTCGCAACTGAAACTTGTTTCAGTCGTCGTCGATACGCCGTGGCGCGGGCGGCCGGATAACGCACGTGGTGCCACCGCACCCTTGGCCGTCAGGCGGGGTGCGGGGTGGCAGCCGCGCCCTCGGGGCTGGGCCGGCGCCGCCGCGGCCGCCGGCCGATCGTCCGGTCGCTCGAATCCCGTACGACCAGCTCCGGATCGAAGACAACCTGCCGGTGCTGGTGGCTGCTGTCCTCGGTCGCCTCCTCGATGAGCAGCTCCGCGGCGGTCCGTCCGAGCAGGTGCCGGGGCTGGCGAACCGAGGTGAGTGGCACTGCGGCGGCGGCGGCGAAGTCGATGTCGTCGTAGCCGACGATCGCCACGTCGTGCGGAACCCGCACGCCGCGGCGGGTCATCTCCTGAAGCACGCCGAGAGCGAGCAGGTCGTTGGCGCAGAACACCGCGGTCGGTCTGGGCATCGCCCCGGCGAGGCGGGCGGCGGCGTCCCGGCCGGCGGCGACGTTGAGGGCGCTGGTCTCGACGACGTGCAGGTCGCCCGGGTCCCGGCCGGCGGCCCGCATCGCCTGGAGGGCGCCCTGTTGCCGCTCCTGTACCTGACGGATGGTGAAGGGCCCGCCGACGAACGCGAGGTGCTCGTGCCCCTGCGCGAGCAGGTGTCGCACCGCGAGTTCGCCGCCGAGGACGTCGTTGACGGCGACGGAGCATTGCGTGTCGTCGGTCGCCCGGCGGTCGAGCAGCACGATGGGGGTGCCGCGCTCGCGTAGCTGCTCCAACCGGTGGTTGGTCGTGGCCACCGGGGTGATCAGGATTCCCTGCACCCGCTGCTCTTCGAGCAGGTCCAGGTAGCGGGACTCCTTGGCGGGGTCGTCATCGCTGTTGCAGAGGATGACCGCGAGACCGGCGTCGTTGGCGCTGTCTTCCACACCGCGTGCGACGTCGGTGAAGAACGGGTTGGCGACGTCGAGGACGACAAGCCCTATCGTGCGGCTGTGACCGGCGCGCAGGTGCCGGGCGGACTCGTTGCGGACGAAACCGAGATCGCGGATCGCGTCGAGGACCCGCCGGCGGGTGGCTTCGGCGACGATGTCGGGACGGTTGAGGACGTTGGAGACCGTGCCGACGGAGACGCCGGCCATGCTCGCGACGTCACGGATGCTCACTGGCGGTCGGTTCACGTCGTCCTCGTCTCGTCGGCGCCCGCCGCTGCCGGGCCGACCCTTGGCATTGACTCAAATGTATTAATCAGGTGACGCCCCCGTTTCGAGTCGATGTCAGAGTGATGACGTTGTGACTCTTGACACGTGCCGGAGGTCGGCTCTAGCTTCACAGCGTAGCGGTCGTTGAAACGATTCACCACCACCCCACATCGTTGGTTGGAGCCGCCGAATGAGCCCTTCTTCAGTGGACACCTCCCAGGCTCCCGTGTTGGAGGTCTCCGGCCTCACGGTCGAGTTCCCGGGGGTGCGCGCGCTCGACGGAGTCGACCTCGACATCCGCGCCGGCGAAGTGCACGCCCTGGTAGGGGAGAACGGCGCGGGCAAGTCGACCCTGTTGAAGGTCCTCGGCGGGGTCTACCCACCCAGCGCCGGCACCGTCCGGCTACGCGGCGAGGTGTACGCGCCGCGACGGCCCAGTGATGCGCACGCCCACGGCATCGCCGTGATCTACCAGGAGTTCACACTCTTCCCCGACCTCACGGTCGCGGAGAACGTGTACGCGGGACGCGAGCCGCACTCCCGGTGGTCCCGCGGGATCCGGTACGGCCAGATGCGTGCCGGATGCCGGGAACTGTTCGGCATCCTCGGGGTCAACATCGACCCCGACGCGCGGGTCGCCGATCTCAGCGTCTCCGAGCAGCAGCTCGTCGAAATCGCCAAGGCGCTCGGCGCCGACGGTCAGGTCATCGTCATGGACGAGCCGACCGCAGCACTGTCCAAGGAGGAAGTCGAGCGGCTGCTCGATGTGGTCCGCCGTCTCCGCGACGAGGGCCGCTCGGTGGTCTACGTGAGCCACCGGCTGGAGGAGGTGTTCGCCGTTGCCGACCGAGCGACGATCCTTCGTGACGGGCGCCTCGTCCGTACCCTCGACATCACGGCCACCGACGAGGACGAGCTGGTCCGACTCATGGTCGGGCGCGACATCGATTCGGTCTTCCACCGTGAGGCGGTGGCGGAGGGAAGGGTCGTCCTGCGCCTCGACAACGTGAGCGCCGGTCGGCACCTGCGCGATGTCAGCCTCGACGTACGGGCGGGGGAGGTCGTCGGCATCGGGGGCGTGGCGGGTGCCGGTCAGGCCGAGCTCACGCAGGCGGTCTTCGGCGCGCTGCCGCTCCGCGCGGGGCACATGGAACTCGACGGCCAGCGATTCGCTCCGTCGAACCCGGCGGACGCGCTCGCGGCGGGTGTGGGCTTCCTCCATGAGGACCGCAAGCATGCGGGCATCCTGCCCGACCTGTCGGTGCGCCAGAACCTCACGGTGACGGTGCTGGACCGGCTGCGTCGCGGGTTTGCCCGCCTGCTCTCCAGCCGCGCGGAGGCGAGCACCTACACCGAGTACGCCAGCCGCCTGCGGGTGCGCGCCACCGGTCCGGACCAGCTCATCAGCGAGCTCTCCGGTGGCAACCAGCAAAAGGTGCTGCTGGCCCGGGCGCTCGCGCCGGGCGGAAGGGTCCTCGTCCTCAACGAGCCCACCCGCGGCGTGGACATTGGCGCCAAGGCCGAGATCCATGCCCTCATCAACGAGCTCACCGCCGGAGGTGCGGCGGTCATCATGGTCAGCAGCGACCTGCCGGAGCTGCTCGGCACGAGCGACCGCGTCGTGGTGCTGTCCAGAGGACGCATCGTCGGGGTCCTCGAGGGACAGGACCGCACCGAAGAAAATGTCGTCGCCTGCGCGACCACGGGTCGCCGGATCGGAGTGGCCGCATGACCACCGCCGCCCCCGAGCGGGGCGCCCGCGCCACCGCCCCGCGGGCCCGTCTCAACCGGGCGATCGAGAGCGCACCGCTGGCGCTGCCGCTCGCGCTCATCGCTGTCGTCCTCACCGTGGCGACCGATCGCTTCCTCAGCGTCGACAACCTCACCAACGTCGTGGTCGCCGCCGGGATCGTCGCGATCCCCGGGCTGGCGATGACACTGTGCATCGCGATGGGAGAGTTCGACCTGTCCGTCGGCTCCACGGTGTCCCTGACCGGCGCGGTCACGTGCACGTGGATCGTAGGTGGTCACCCCGCAGCCGTCGCGATGCTCGTCGGCCTGCTCGTCGGCGCGGCGGTGGGACTGCTCAACGGCCTCGTCGTCACGAAGCTCGGCGTGACCCCGTTCATCGCGACCCTGGCGACGCTGGTCATCGTCCGTGGTGTCTCCCTCGCCTACACCGGCGGCCGGGACGCCATCGTCAGCTCGTCCACCCTGAAGTTCCTCGCCGCCGGACGTGTATTCGGCGTACCGATGCCGGTGGTACTCACCGCGGTGACGGCGCTCGCCGCATGGTGGGTGGTCAACCGCACGCGCTTCGGCCGCTGGGTGTGCGCGATCGGCTCGAACCGGGAGGCCGCGCGCATGTCCGGCCTGCCTGTCGACCGTGTACGGACCACCGTCTACGTGATCGTCGGTGTCGCCGGGGGCATCTGGGGCCTGCTCATCTCGAGTCAGCTGCAGAAGGGCTCGGGGCAGCTCGGCCTCGGATTCGAACTCGACGCGATCACGATCGTGGTGATCGGCGGCACCAGCCTGCTCGGCGGACGCGCGTCGGTCGTCGGCACGTTGCTCGGGGCGGTGCTCATCGAGACGATTCGCAACGGTCTCAACCTGCTCAACACCCCACCCGCCTACCAGCGCATCAGCATCGGCCTGCTGCTCGTCGTCGCCCTGACGATCCAGGCCCTGCGCCGCAACGCCCCCGCGGAGGCCCTCGATGACGTCTGACACCGCCCTGCCGCCGGCTCCCGGCGCCCAGGCCCCCGCCCCGGCCACCGAGACCCAGCGCCGCTGGGCCCGCCAGCACAGCATCGGAGCGCTGTGGGAGACCTGGGGGATCACGGCGGTCCTCGTCGTTCTGCTAGCCGCCTCGCCGCTGCTGTCGTCGGACTTCCTCACCGTCGCCAACCTCCAGTCGGTGCTTCGCGAAAGCGCCTACCTGGGGATCGTCGCCGCGGCGATGACGCTCGCGGTCATGAACGGCACCTTCGACCTGTCGGTGGGCGGCCAGCTTGCGCTCGTCTCAGTGACGACCCTGATGGGCTACGCGGCCGGCGGCACCGGACTCGCCGTCCTGGTCGCGGTGATCACCGGCGTGGCCTGCGGAGCGGTCAACGGCGCGCTGGTGACGGCCATGCGGGTCCCGCCGTTCGTCGCCACGCTCGGCATGCTCTTCGTCTTCCGCGGCATCGCCTACGTCCTCACGCAAGACGGCCCCAAGACGTTGCCCTACAGCGAGATCGGGTCGCCCTTCGTGAAGATCGGCGGGCTCAACGTCGCCGGTATCCCGTTGCCGTTTCTCATCATGGTGGCCTTCTACGGCGCGATCTGGGTGCTGTTGCGTCGCACCGCCACCGGGCGCCGGGTCCTGGCGTTCGGCTCCTCGCCGGAGGCCGCCCGGTTCTGCGGCATCTCCGTGCACCGCATCCGCATGCTCATCTTCGTCGTCATCGGACTCAGCGTCGGCATCGCAGCGCTGACCTACATCAGTCGGGTATGGACCGCCGACGGCTCCGCCCAGGACGGCTTTGAGCTACGCGTCATCGCGGCGGTCGTCCTCGGCGGCACCAGCCTCAAGGGCGGCAAGGGCACCCTCATCGGCACGTTTTCCGCGGTGCTGCTGGTCGGCGTCCTCAACGATCTGCTGGTCAGTCGCGGTGTCGACGCCTCCTATCAGCGGGTCGTGCTCGGCTGCGTGCTCATCACCGCACTCGCCATCGACGGGCTCCGCACGCGGTTCGCCGCGCCCGGCTCGTTCGCCCACATGCTGCCCCGTCGGCGCCGGGAGGCGCCGGCACGCTGACCACGTCTCCCGTCCCTGTCCACGTCAAAAGAGAACGCGCTACCAGCAGTTGAAACGTCTCAGCTTTCACCGCCCGCTGCGGCGACGCAAGCGGGAACCTTCAAAGGAGGAACCGTGCGCACCACCTTCTCCACTCTGGCCGTCGCCGGGGTGCTCGCCCTCGGGCTGACCGCGTGTTCGGACTCGACGACCGCCGAGGGCGGCAAGCCCTCCGGCAAAGCCAGCGGCGATGTCACCGTCGGCTTCTCCGTCTACGACATGCAGTACGAGTTCTTCCAGAAGATGGAAAAGGGCACCCGCGAAGCCGTCGAGGCAAAGGGCTGGAAGTTCAAGCTCCACGACGAGAAGAGCGACGAGAACGAGATGGTGACCGGCGCCCAGGCGCTGCTCGACCAGGGCGTCGACGTCCTCATCATCAGCCCGTTCAAGCCTGACGCACTCGGCCCGATCGTCGCCAAGGCCAAGCAGAAGAAGATCCCGGTCATCATCGACGACATCGGCGGGGGCGGCACCCCGTACGACGCCATCGTGATCTCCGACAACGCGGACGGCGGTAAGCAGGCCGCGGACTACATGGCCCAGCAGGTCGCGGCCAACGGCGCCAAGAGCAAGAAGGTCGTATCGATCACCTGCGAGCCCTCGGCCGTCTACGCGGCCCGGCGTAACCAGGCGTTCGACCAGCAGATCAAGGACAAGGGCTTCCAGGTTGTCACCGAACTCTCCGGCAACTCCAAGGCCGAAGAGGCGTACAAGATCATGAAGGACGCCCTTGCCAAGGACCCCGACGTCGTCGGCGTCTTCGCCTGCAACGACCCGATGGGCGTCGCCGCCGCCAACGCGATCAAGGACGCCGGCAAGGATCCGGTCAAGGGCATCGTGACCGTTGGCTTCAACGCCGACCCCGAGGCGGTCACCGCGATCGGCAAGGGCGGGCTGTCGGCCACCATCGCCCAGGACCCGGCGGGCATGGGCGCCAAGACCGTGGAACTCGCGGCGCAGGCTGTCAGCGGCGGAAAGCTGACCTACGACGACGAGACCAACCGCGAGGTGTTCCAGAAGGTCACGCTCGTGACCAAGGACAACGTCGCCCAGTTCGCGGGCTGAGCCAGCGCCGTCCCGGGGCGAGACCCACCCGCCCCGGGACGGCACCCAAACGGCGCCCGCAGTCGATTTCGCCCTGCTGCTCAACCGCCCCCCTGACCCTGATGGCGCCGCTGGCGCGCCGCCCCGGTCGCCGGGTGATCCCCTCGCTCCTTCTGTCGCCACCGAGGTAGGTATCCCGTGAGCACGCCCATCTCCCGCAAGAATTTCCTCCGCCTGGCCGGCGCGAGCGTCGGCGCCCTCGCCGTCGACGGCGTGGTCGGCAGCCCGGCCGCCGCACAGACGCCGACCGAACGGGCACAGGAGCCCGGCGTCGAGTTCGTCGCCTACTACTTCCCCCAGTGGCACGCCGATCCCCGTAACGAGCAGTGGTTCGGACCGGGGTGGAGCGAGTGGGAGGTGCTCAAGTCGGCCCGCCCGCGCTTCGACGGCCACGACCAGCCGAAGCGGCCACTCTGGGGCTACACCGACGAAAGCGATCCCGAGCAGATGGCTCGACGCATCGACGCGGCTTCCAGCCACGGCCTCAACGCCTTCATCTTCGACTGGTACTGGTACGACGGCCCCTTCCTAAACGGCGCCCTGGACCGTGGCTTCCTCAAGGCCGACAACGCGGACGACCTCAAATTCGCCCTCATGTGGGCCAACCACGACTGGTGGGACCTGTACCCGGCCAAGCGCCGCACCCTCTACGACACCCTGATGCCCGGGGCGACCGATCGCGCAGGGTTCGAGCGCGCCACGGACCACGTCATCGCCAACTACATGCACCACCCGCGCTACTGGCGCGTCGGCGGCAAGGCCTACTTCTCGATCTACGACATCGGGACCCTGCAGACCGGGCTCGGCGGCCGCCCCGCGACCCGCGCAGCGCTCGATGACCTGCGGGCGCGAGCGGCTCGCGCCGGCGTCGGTGAGCTGCACCTGAACGTCGTCGTCAACCAGTGGATGCCCGACATCAACGCGATGGTGGCGGACTTGGGCTTCGACAGCGTCACCCATTACACCTGGATCCACCACGAGTACGACCTGCTCACCCAGATCGCCACGCCGTACGACACGGTCCGGGAGTCCGCCGCGCGCAGTTGGCAGCGGTTCGACGGCGACTTCGAGGCGCCGTACTTCCCGGTGGTGAGCATGGGCTGGGATCCGAGCCCCCGGACCGCCCAGTCCGACGTCTACGAGCACATCGGCTACCCCTTCACACCGGTCTTCACCAAGAACACCCCCGGTGAATTTCGGCAGGCGTTGCAGGCGGCGCGCGAATTCGTGTCCAAGCCGGAGCACGAGCTGAAGATCGTCGCGATCAACGCCTGGAACGAGTGGACGGAGGGCAGCTACCTCGAGCCCGACGTCGAGCACGGCATGGCCTACCTCGACGCTCTTCGCACGGTCTCGGCGAGAGCACGATGAGCGCCGGTGGCGCATTGGTTCGTATTCTCGTCCGTACGAGGATCCTGGTCGTGGCGGCCGCGCTCGGGCTGCCGCTGGCCGCGGTCGCGATCCCGGCTGCCGCGTCGCCCGGCACGGGTGCCGCTCCCTTGATGAGCACGACGGTGGTCAACGGCGACACGCATGGCGGGACGATCCGCTTCGACGTGGACGGGAACGCGATCGACGCGCACGACGGGGAGATCCAGCGGTTCGGGGACCGGTACTACCTTTACGGCACCAGCTACGGCTGCGGCTACGTGCGGCTCGAGCGCCCCGCCACGCCGTGGTGCGGCTACCGGGTCTACTCCTCGTCGGACCTCGCCCGCTGGACCGACGAAGGCCCGCTTTTCGACGCCACCACCGCCGCATGGCAGCCGCGGTGCAACAGCGCGACGCTGTCGTGCTATCGCCCGCACATCGCATACAACGCCGCCAGCCGAAAGTACGTCCTGTGGGTCAACACCTATGAGGTGCCGGTGCACTTCCACGTGCTGACCAGCGACTCTCCGACAGGGCCCTTCCTGGAACAGCCGGACCTGCCGAAGCTGGCGCTCAACGGCGGCGGCGACATGGACCTGTTCGTCGACGACGACGGGTCGGCCTACCTGGCGTACACGCTCACCGGCAACGGCTACGACATCGCCGTCGAGCGGCTGGACGAGACCTACACGACAGGGACCGGCGCGTACACCAGGCTCGAGGTCCGCAACACCGAGGCGCCGTCACTGTTCCGGCGGGGCGAGACCTACTACGTGACGCTCTCCGATCCGAACTGCGCGTACTGCTCCGGCACCGGCGCCTCGTACCTCACCGCTCCCTCGCCGCTCGGGCCCTGGACCGGGGCGATGCGCGGTGATGCGCCGATCATCGACGGGCAACTGAAGTTGGCCAATCTCGGCGCGGTCAGCAAGCCCGGCCTCGACTGGACGGACTACACCCTCGATCTGTCCGTCACTCCGCTGCAGACCGGCGGCGGCGGAGCGTACGCCCAGGCCGGATGGTTCTTCCGCGCCCAGGACACCCGCAACGGCTATGCCTGGCTGATCGGCAACTACCCGCACCCGGGAGCGACCGGCGGCAATCTCACCAAGGTCGTCTACGTCGACGGACAGCCGGCCAAGGTCACCGTGCTCAAGCTGCCGTTCTCGATCGTCGGCGGCCAGCGCTACCAGGTCCGCACCGAGGTACTCGGCTCGACCTTCCGCACCTGGGTGAACGGAGTGCTCGTGGACACGACCACCGACTCCACCTACGCCACGGGCCGGATCGGGCTGCGCGAGACGACCGGCGAGAGCGGCCTGTTCGACAACGTCAGCGTTGCCGCTCCCGACGGCACCCTCCTATTCCAGGAGGGTTTCTCCGGCGACACCGCGCAGTGGATCGGGTTGGAGCCGCGCAAGCGTGGCTTCCCGATCAGCGAGGACTCCTGCGGTGGACAGCCGGCCGATGTCGCTGTGCTTCCCGCGCCAGGCGGTCGCACGTACCTCTTCCAGTCGGACCGCTGGAACAACGGTGATCAGAACGAGGCGCTCGCCACGCACAACTGGGTGCCGCTGCGATTCCGGGCGGACGGCTCGATCGAGCCCCTGACCTGCGGCGCGACCTACGACCTGACGCTCGCGGGACTCAAGCAGGGCAGTGACCGCGTCCCGGCCGACCTGGACCAGACCACGGGTTCAGCCGGCTTCCGCGCCTTCTGCGACACCAAGGGCGCGCTCCGGCGGGCGCAGACCTTCATCGCCGGCCGCTCGGGTGTGCTCAGCCGCGTCGCCTACACCTCCTTCCAGGACACCCACCCGAACGGCCCGCTGACGGTGGCGATCACGACGCTGCGTCCGGACGGCACCCCCGGCGACGTGCTCTGGACCGATACCCGCCAGGTCGGCGACCTGAGCTGGGCTCCCACGGAGGTGGCCGTCGCGCCCGACATCGCGGTGACGGCCGGCACGTCGTATGCCGTGGTCGTCAGCGCCCCGACGCTCACGAAGGGTTGCTACGGCATGGCCTACGCGCCCGACGACCCGTACGCCGGCGGAGCCGCGCTGGTCAGTACCGACGGCGGCACGTCGTGGCGGGTCGAGCAGGGTCGGGATCTCAAGCTCGAGACCTCGGTGCGCCCTGGATCCGCCACCGCCAGCGTGCCGGCGGCCGCGGCATGAGCCCCCTGTACGGGCGCGTCAGCGCCTCTCGAACGCTCGGAGCAGGCAACCACCTGATGGAAGGAACGGTGGGATGACCCAGGACATTCGCGTGGTTTGTGCGGGCCGACCGTGAAGCGGCACCGCCTCCTTCTCCTGAGCGCGGCGGCCGCCATGTCGATCGTGGTCGCCACCCCACCCGCCGCGGCCGAGTCGCCGCAGCCGGTGACGACCGTGGTGAACGGCGACGCGGCCGGTTCGACGATCCGATTCGCCCCGAACGGGAACGCGGTCGACGCGCACGACGGCGAGATCCGCCGCTTCGGCAACCGCTACTACCTCTACGGCACGCGCTACGGATGCGGCTACGAGTGGCAGCGACCCGGGGCGCCGTTCTGCGGCTTCGCCTCCTACAGCTCCACCGATCTGGTGCACTGGCGCGACGAGGGCCTCCTCTTCGACGCCTCGACCACGCAGTGGCAACAGCGCTGCAACGGCAACACCTACGGCTGCTACCGCCCGCACGTCGCCTTCAACGCGGCGAGCGGGAAGTACGTCCTCTGGATCAACTCATACGACATCGGCGTGGGATACCACGTCTTCACCAGTGATCTACCGACCGGCCCGTTCGTCGAGCAGCCGTTCCCGCGCCTCGCCGTGACCGACGGCATCCCGCCAGGCTTGAACAACGGGGACCATGATCTCTTCGTCGACGGCGACGGGACCGCCTACCTCGTTTTCACCGACTGGCGCCGGGGCGGCGACATCGTGGTCGAGAAGCTCGATGCGACCTACCGCACGGGCACGGGCGAATACACCCGGTTGGGTTTGACCCGGGTCGAGGCGCCGTCGATGTTCGAGCGCGACGGGCGCTATTACCTCACCCTGTCTGACCCGAACTGCGGCTACTGCACCACCGGCACGTCCTACTTCACCGCGCCGACGCCGCTCGGCCCGTGGAGCGGTGCGCCCGCTCAGGACAGCTGGAAGGCCGCCGGCGGCGCCCTGCTGGTCGACGGCGGCGGCATCGGGCTGTCCAGGGCGGGTGCGCAATGGACCGACTATGACCTGTCGTTCACCACAACGCCGCTGCAGACCGCCTCGCAGGGCGGCCACTCGTACGCCCAGGCCGGCTGGGTCTTCCGGGCGTCCGATCCCGGCAACGGCTACTCCTGGCTGCTCGGCAACTACCCGCACGCGGGAGCCACGGGTGGCAACCTCACCAAGATCGTCTGGCGGGGCGGCGGCATCGCGAGCGCGGTGACGATCAAGACGCCGATGGCGATCGAGGGCGGGCGATCGTACGCCGTCCGCACCCAGGTGGCCGGCAACACGATCCGCACCTGGGTCGACGGGGTGCTGATCGACGAAACGACCGACGGCACGTACCCCTCGGGACGGGTCGGCTTCCGTGAGAGCGGGGGCTCGGACCACGAGAGCGCCCGCTTCGACGACGTCAAGGTCACGGCGCCGGACGGCACAGTACTGCTCGCCGACGACTTCGCCGGCGACCTCGCGGCCTGGGACCGGCCCTCCGTGCCACCTCTCGGCATCAAGATCAGCAACGACTCGTGCGGTGGACAGCCCGCCGACGTCGCCGCGCTGCCCGCCCGACAGGGCAGCGTGTACCTGTACCAGAGTGACCTGTGGGCGAACGGGGCGCCGAACGAGGCCCTGGCCCGGCACCACTGGGAGCCGCTGCGCTTCCGGGCCGACGGGTCGATCGAACCGATCACCTGCGGGCGCAGCTATGACCTGCCGCTCGCCGGGCTACGCGACACCGCCGGCCCGGCGCTGCCCGCCGGCACCGACGTGACGACCGGTGACCTCGGCTTCCGGGCGTTCTGCGACGTGGCCGGGCGGATCCAGCGGGCGCAGACCTTCACGGCGGGACGGGATGGACGGCTTCAGCGCGTCTCGTACACGACGTTCCAGGCCGGTCATCCCGACGGGCCGTTGGTGCTCGAGGTCTCCCGGCTCGGCACGGACGGACGGCCGGGCGAGCCGCTCGCACGGCGGGAGGTGCCAGCCGCCGGGGTGAGCTGGTCGCCGTCCAGGGTCGCCGTCGAGGTCGGCGTCGACGTGGCGGCGGGGGACCGGTTCGCGCTCGTCGTCCGTTCGGCCGCCAGCCGCGGTTGCTACGGCATGGCCTACAACGACGCCGACCCCTACCCGACGGGCGGCGGGGGCCTCTACAGCAACGACGGTGGCACCACCTGGCGCGAGGAGACCGGCCGCGACCTGCGCGTCGATACGACGGTGACGGCCGCCCCGTGATCGGGCCATGGGCGGGAGACGGCAATGACTGACTGACACACCGATCGCGACAAGTGAGCCCACGACGAGAGTGATGGATCAGGAGCACGACTGATGACTGACACAGCAACGGTAAAGGCCGCCCTGAGGGCGCATCGGATCGAGACACCGTCGTGGGCGTACGGCAACTCCGGTACCCGCTTCAAGGTCTTCCCCCAGGAAGGGGTGCCGCGCAACGCGTACGAGAAGGTCAACGACGCCGCGACCGTGCACCGCTTCACCGGGGTGGCACCCAGCATCGCCCTGCACATCCCGTGGGACCGCGTCGACGACTACGCCGAGCTGACCAAGCACGCCGGCGATGCGGGGATCCGGATCGGCGCGATCAACCCGAACGTCTTCCAGGAGGACGACTACCGACTCGGCAGCGTCTGCAACCCTGACCCGATCGTCCGTCGCAAGGCGCTGGACCATCTGCTGGAGTGCGTGGAGATCGGCGCTACCACCGGCTCGACGATCCTCAGCCTGTGGTTCGCCGACGGCACCAACTACCCCGGGCAGGACAGCATCCGGGCCCGTCAGGACCGTCTGGCTGAGGCGCTCGAGGCGACCTACGCCGCGATGCCCGGCGCGATGCGAATGCTGCTGGAGTACAAGCTCTTCGAGCCGTCGTTCTACACGATGGACGTTCCCGACTGGGGAACGTCGTACGCCCACTGCCTGCAGCTCGGGGACCGGGCCCAGGTGCTCGTCGACACCGGCCACCACGCACCGGGCACCAACATCGAGTTCATCGTGGCGCTGATGCTGCGCGCCGGCCGGCTCGGCGGTTTCCACTTCAACAGCCGCTTCTACGCCGACGACGACCTCATGGTCGGCGCCGCCGACCCGTTCCAGCTGTTCCGGATCATGCACGAGATCGTCCAGGGCGGCGCCCTGGACCCCGCCGCGGACGTGGCGTTCATGCTCGACCAGTGCCACAACATCGAGCCGAAGATCCCGGCGATGATCCGGTCGGTGCTCAACGTCCAGGAGGCCACGGCCAAGGCGCTGCTGGTTGACTCCGACGCGCTGCGGGCCGCCCAGGACAGCGGGGACGTGCTCGGCGCCAACGCCGTGCTCATGGACGCGTTCAACACCGACGTCCGGCCGATCCTCGCGGAACTGCGCGAGGAGATGGGCATCGACCCCGACCCGATCGCCGCCTACCGACGGTCGGGCCACCACGAGCGGCTCGTCGCTGAGCGGCAGGGCGGCGCACAGGCCGGCTGGGGCGCCTGACAGCCGTTCCAACGTCTACCACCACCAGCAGCCGTCGTAAGAGAAGACCGGAGAAGGGCCACAATGAGTACGACCCACCCGACCGTCGCCGCTTTGCTCGATCGCGCGCACCGTCTCGGCGCCGATCCGCGGAACACGAACTACGCCGGCGGCAACGCCTCCTGCAAGGCGACCGCGACCGACCCGGTCACCCGGGAGGACGCCGAGCTGATGTGGGTGAAGGGGTCCGGCGGTGACCTCGGCACGCTCACCGAGCCGGGTCTGGCCGTCCTGCGGCTGGATCGCCTGCGCGCGCTCGTCGACGTCTACCCCGGCGTCGACCGCGAGGACGAGATGGTGTCTGCCTTCGACTACTGCCTGCACGGAAAGGGTGGTGCGGCCCCGTCGATCGACACCGCCATGCACGGCCTGGTCGAAGCCGCCCATGTCGACCACCTGCACCCCGACGCGGGCATCGCGTTCGCCAGCGCCGCCGAGGGTGAGGCGCTCACCAAGGAGTGCTTCGGCGACCGCGTGGTCTGGGCGCCGTGGCGCCGCCCCGGGTTCCAACTCGGGCTCGACATCGCGAAGATCAAGGCGGAGAACCCGCAGGCGATCGGCGTGATTCTGGGCGGGCACGGCATCACCGCGTGGGGCGACACCTCGCCGGAGTGCGAGGCCAGGTCGCTGGAGATCATCCAAGGCGCGCAGGCGTTCATCGACGGCCGGGGAGCGGCCGAGCCGTTCGGCGCGCTGCTGGAGGGGTACGGGCCGCTGCCCGAGGCGGAGCGGCGGGCCCGCGCGGCCGCGCTCGCCCCGGTCATCCGGGGGCTCGCCTCGACCGACGCGGCCAAGGTGGGGCACTTCACCGACGCCGAGCCCGTGCTCGATTTCCTGGCCCGGGAAAAGCATCCGGCGCTGGTCGCGCTCGGCACCTCCTGCCCGGATCACTTCCTGCGGACCAAGGTGCGCCCGCTCGTCGTCGACCTGCCGGCGACCGCGCCGCTGGAGGACGTGATCGCGCGCCTTCGTGAGCTGCACACCGGCTACCGGGAGGAGTACCAGGCGTACTACTCCCGGCACGCGACCGCGGACTCCCCGCCGATGCGCGGTGCCGACCCGGCCATCGTCCTGGTGCCCGGCGTCGGCATGTTCTCCTTCGGCAAGGACAAGCAGACCGCGCGGGTCGCCGGCGAGTTCTACCTCAACGCAATCAACGTGATGCGCGGCGCCGAGGCGATCTCCACGTACGCCCCCATTTCGGAGTCGGAGAAGTTCCGGATCGAGTACTGGGAGTTGGAGGAGGCCAAGCTGCGCCGGTTGCCTGCGCCGAAGCCACTGGCGACGCGCGTCGCGCTGGTCACCGGGGCAGGCTCGGGCATCGGCAAGGCGATCGCGACGCGACTGGCCGCGGAGGGCGCCTGCGTGGTGGTCGCCGACCTGAACGAGGATGCCGCGTCGGCGGTCGTCGCCGAGATCCGGGACGGCATGGGCGCGGACGTCGCCGTGTCGGTGCGCATGGACGTCGCCGACGCCGACCAGATCGACGTAGCGTTCGAGGCCGCCGCGCTGGCGTTCGGCGGGGTCGACCTGGTCGTGAACAACGCCGGCCTGTCGATCTCCAAACCGCTGTTGGAGACCGACGAGGCCGATTGGGACCAGCAGCACCGGGTCATGGCCCGCGGTTCGTTCCTGGTCGCCAAGGCCGCCGCGAAGGTCATGGTCGATCAGGGGATCGGCGGCGACATCGTCTACATCGCCAGCAAGAACGCGGTCTTCGCCGGCCCCAACAACGTCGCGTACGGCGCGGCGAAGGCCGACCAGGCGCACCAGGTGCGGCTGCTCGCGGCCGAGCTGGGCGCACACCGCATCCGGGTCAACGGCGTCAACCCGGACGGCGTGGTGCGCGGTTCGGGAATCTTCGCCGGCGGCTGGGGTGCCCAGCGCGCCGCGGTCTACGGGGTGCCGGAGGAGAAGCTCGGCGAGTACTACGCGGGACGCACGCTGCTCAAGCGGGAGGTGCTGCCGGAGCATGTTGCGGCGGCGGTGTTCGCCCTGACCGGCGGCGACCTGTCCCTGACCACCGGCCTGCACATCCCCGTCGACGCTGGTGTGGCGGCCGCGTTCCTGCGCTGACCGCTGCCAAGGCGCCAGCCGCCGTGTAGGAGCACCCACGATCCCGAAAGGACCAGGACATGACCACCACTACTGAGCCCGTCGCCGCCAGTCCCACACTGGCCCGTAGCCCGCACCGCCGCGTCAAGGTCGGACTCGTAGCGGGCGGGCTCGGGGCGTACTGGCCACAGTTTCCCGACCTGCTGCCGCAACTGCAGCGGTCGGCCGCCCGGGTGAGCGAGAAGATGCAAGACCTCGGTGCGGACGTCGTCGACGTCGGCTTCATCTCCGATGCGCAGGAGGGTGCGGCGGCGGCGGAGAAGCTGCGGGTCGCCGACTGCGACATCATCGTCGGCTTCCTCACCACCTACATGACCGCGACGATGCTCCTGCCGATCGCCCAGCGCAGCGACGCGC
Organism: Micromonospora coerulea; assembly: GCF_016598485.1. Lineage (GTDB taxonomy): Bacteria > Actinomycetota > Actinomycetes > Mycobacteriales > Micromonosporaceae > Micromonospora > Micromonospora coerulea. The sequence continues at coordinate 27,098 of NZ_JAEMUW010000024.1, forward strand.
CGGTGCTGCTCATCAACCTGCAGCCGACCGAGGCGATGAACCACGCGAGCTTCGACACCGGGCAGTGGCTTGCCTACTGCGGCGCCTGCCCACTGCCGGAAATGGCCAACACCTTCACCCGCTGCGGCATTCCGTTCCGATCCGTCTCGGGTTACCTGGAGGACGAGCGAGCCTGGGCGCGGATCGCGCGCTGGGTGAAGGCCGCCGGCGTACGGGCTGCTCTGCGGCGCGGCAGACACGGCCTGATGGGGCACCTCTACCCCGGCATGCTGGACGTCTCCACCGATCTGACCATGGTGCCGGCCAACTTCGGCGGGCACATGGAGGTCGTAGAGTTCGACGACCTGCGCGTACGCGTCAACGCCGCAACCGACGAGCAGGTCCGCGCCAAGATGGAGCAGGCGCGGGAGACCTTCGAGGTCACCGACTCCGTCGTCGACGAGGACTTCCAGTGGGCCGCGCGTGTGTCGGTCGGCCTCGACCGGCTGGTCGATGACTTCGAGCTGGACAGCCTGGCCTACTACCACCGCGGCCTGGAAGGCGAGCAGCACGAGCGGCTCGGCGCCGGCATGATCCTCGGGGCCTCCCTGCTCACCGCGCGCGGCATCCCGGCGGCCGGCGAGTACGAGCTGCGCACGTCGCTGGCGATGCTCATCATGGACCGGCTCGGTGCCGGCGGGTCGTTCACGGAGCTGCAGGCGCTGAACTTCTTCGACAACGTGGTGGAGATGGGCCACGACGGCCCGGCGCATCTCGCGATCAGCGAGGGCAAGCCGCTGCTGCGCGGGCTCGGCGTGTACCACGGCAAGCGGGGCTGGGGCGTCTCGGTCGAGTTCGACGTCAAGCACGGCCCGGTGACGGCCTTCGGCGTCGGGCAGACCCGCGACGGGCGGTACACGTTCCTGGCGTCCGAGGGCACAGTTGTCGCCGGGCCGCTGCTCCAGATCGGGAACACCACCTCGCGCGTGGACTTCGGCTGTGACCCGGGCGAGTGGACCGACGCGTGGAGCGCGAGCGGGGTGGGACATCACTGGGCGCTCGGGACCGGGCACCAGGTGGCCGAGTTGAGAGCGGTCGCGGAGCTGCTCGACGTCGAGTTCCGCGAGCTGCGGGTATGAGCGGAGGGAGGCAGGCACGTGGACGCCCCAGGCGTGCCACGTTCTGATCTGTCCGAGGACGATGTCGCACTCCTCGCGCTGCTCGCGCGAGGACTGTCACTGGACGCCGTCGCCCGGCGCCTCGAGATGTCGGAGCGGACGGTGCGCCGGCGTACTCGGATGATCTGCGACCGACTAGGCGTGACCACGCCGATCGAGGCGGTGGTCTGGGCCGCCCGCCGCCATCTGATCTGATCTGACCGCCCGGTGGCGGATCCGTGGCCACCGGGCGGAGCTGAGCCGGTCCGGCTGCCATCCGGTCGCCGAGTTCAGGCTGGCGTCCTGACGTCCCCGTAACCGGCCCTGCAGTGGCCGGATCTGGACAGGGGGTTGTGCTACGTGTTTCCGGTCGGTTAAGAAGTGACCGTTGTCACTTTGAAACGTTCTAATACGAGGATCGAGCGAGAGGACCGCGGGCATGAGACTTGCATCGGGCCGGATCCGCATCCCCGTGGCGATCTTCGCCGCAGGCGTCGTCGCCGCGGCGGTGACGTGGGCAGCGCCCGTCGCGGCGGCTCCCGCCGCCACGGCGTCGGTTCTCTCGGTCGGCGCCCTCACCGCGGACTCACTCGCCGACCCGCTCGGCATTGAGGACCCGACACCCTCGCTGACCTGGCAGCTGTCCGCCACGCGGCGCAACGCCGTCCAGACCGCCTACCAGACGCTCGTGGCGTCCAGCCCGCAGCGGCTCGCCGCCGGGGACGGTGACATGTGGGACAGCGGAAAGGTCGCCTCGAACCGATCCGTGGGCGTCCGCTACGAGGGCAAACCGCTGCACTCCCGCCAGCGGGTCTACTGGGCCGTGCGCGCCTGGGACGCCGACGACCGTCCGTCGCCCTGGAGCGGCACCGGCTCCTGGGAGACCGGGCTGCTCAAGCCCACCGACTGGTCGGCCCGCTGGATCGCCAACCCCGCCTGGCTCGCACACACCAACCCCGTCACCGTCACGTTCCCCGCCCGGCACGGGCGTTACGTGCGGCTGGACGTCACCCGACTCGGTAAGCCGATCAAGGAAGGCTGGCCGTACCCCGTCTCGCGGCTCCAACTGGCCGAGATGCAGGTGTACGGCGCCGGTCAGCTGCTCTCCGGCGACGCCGTCGCGAAGGCCTCCGAGTCCTTCGAGATCCCCGGCAACTGGACTCTGCAGGCGATCCACGACGGCCGGCTGACCACCGACGGCCCGCCGATGGGCTACACCAGCTACGAGCGGCAGTACCAGGACCTGGACGGCTCGATCTGGCTCGAACTCGACCTCGGCCGCGACACCGACGTCGACAAGCTGGTGCTGTACCCGCGCACGGACACCCTCACGGCGGACGGCTCCACGCCGAACTTCCCCGAGAACTACACGGTGCAGGTGCGGGCCGCGGACGAGGCCGCGGCAACGGTCGTGGCCACCGTGACCGGTCAGGCCGCACCGAAGCCGCCGGCCAAACCCGGCGCCATGCCGCTGTTCACGAAGACCTTCACCGTGGACAAGCCGATCGCACAGGCCCGGCTCTACGCCACCGGCCTCGGGGTCTACGAGGCGCGCCTGAACGGCGCCAAGGTCGGCGATGCGGTGCTGGAGCCGGCGAACACCGACTACCGCACCCGCATCGAGTACGCGACCCACGACGTGACCGGGCAACTCCGCCAGGGTGCGAATGCCCTCGGCTTCGAGCTGGGCAACGGCATCTACAACGTGCCATCGACGCCGGGCCGGTACCAGAAGTTCTCCGGCTCGATGGGCGCGCCGAAGCTCATCGCCCAACTGGAGATCACGTACGCGGACGGCACCAACGCCGTGGTCGCCTCCGACGACTCGTGGGTGACCGCTGACGGCCCGACCACCTTCTCCAGCTGGTACGGCGGAGAGGACTACGACGCCCGGCGGGAGGCCGCCGGTTGGGATCGTCCGGACGGCGACCGAAGCGGCTGGGTGCCGGCGCAGGAGACCACCCCGCCCACGGCAGGCAGCCGTCTCACCGCCCGCGCGGCACCGCCGATCCGTGCCCAGACGACCCTGAACGCCGTTTCCCGCACCGAGGTCGCCGGGGGTACCTGGCTCTACGACCTGGGCCGCAACATCGCCGGTTGGCCGCAGGTCACGGTGCGCGGCGCCGCCGGCTCGAAGGTGCGGCTGCGTCCCGCGGAGTCGCTGGCCAACGGCCGGGTCGACCAGGGCCAGGTCGGCTCCCCGGTGTATTTCGACGTCACGCCCGCCACGGACGCCGCCGTCACCTGGCACCCCCGCTTCATGTACTACGGCTTCCGCTACGTCGAGATCTCCGGCACCGACACCCCGCCGGCCCTCGCGGACGTCCAGGGAATCGTGCTGCGGGCCGACAACGAGCGCACCGGCAGCCTCGAAACCTCCGACCAGATGGTCAACCGGATCCACGACATCGTGAACAAGGCCATCGACGGCAACATGTTCTCCGTCCTCACCGACTGCCCGCACCGGGAGAAGCTCGGCTGGCTGGAGGAGGCGCACCTCGTCGGCGACGCCCTCACCGCCAACTTCGACCTCGGCGCCTACTACAACAAAATCGTCCGGGACGTCGAGGACGCTCAACTCGGCAACGGCATGGTGCCGGACATCGCGCCGGAATACACCGTCTTCTCCGGCGGTTTCCGGGACGACCCGAACTGGGGTGGCGCCCTCATCCTGGTGCCCTGGCAGATGTACCGCTCGTACGGCGACGCGCGGGTGCTGCGCGAGCACTACCCAGCGATGAAAAGCTACATGGACTACCTCGCCAGCAAAGCGAACGGGCACATCCTCTCCTACGGGCTCGGCGACTGGGTGGCCTTCGACACGAGCACGCCGCTGGCCGTCACCGCGACGACCGCGTACTACCGGTTCGCCACCGCCATGACACAGATCGCCGAGGCGGTCGGGGACACGGCGGGCAAGGCCGCGTACGCCGAGCGGGCCGAACAGATCCGCAGCGCGTTTAACGCCAAGTACTTCCATGCCGTTACGAACAGCTACGCGTCCGGTAGCCAGGCCAGCAACGCGCTGCCGCTGTGGGCCGGCATGGTTCCCGCCGACGCCCGGGCGGCCGTCCTCCAGCACGTCGTCGACGACGTCAAGGCGCGGGGCAACCACCTGTCCACGGGCGAGATCGGCCTGCCCGCCCTGCTGGACGTGCTCGCCGACGGCGGTCACGCCGACCTGGTCGAAGCGCTGGCCAACAACCCGAGCAGCCCGAGCTACGCCTACCAGGTGCTGCACGGCGCGACCACGCTCACCGAACTGTGGGACGGACCGACGGCGGGCGCCTCGCAGAACCACTTCATGCTCGGCGCCATCGACGGCTGGTACTACCGGTACCTCGGCGGCATCCGCTCCACGACACCCGGCTACCAGACCTTCCTCGTGCAGCCGGAGGTCACCGGCGACATGTCCCACGTACGAGCCGAGCAGCGCTCGCCGTACGGCCGGATCGTCAGCGAGTGGCGCCGCGACGGGAAGACCCTGCACCTCGACGTCGAGGTGCCCGTCAACAGCAGCGCGACCGTCTCGGTGCCGCTGTTCGGCGAGGGCTCCGGTCGCTGGCGTGCCTCGGCGACCGCTGGCGCCACGTTCGTCGGCATCGAGGGTGACCGCGCGGTCTACCGGGTCGGCTCGGGTCGATGGTCGTTCATCACCCGCACCCCGGACACGCCGCCGCAGACGAGCCCGGTGGTCGTCGAGGCGTCCACCGGCCAGGCCGCGGTCGTGCCGGGCTGGAACTCGAACGCGACCTTCCGGTTGGTCAACCTCGGCGACACCGAGGTTACGGCGCGGCCGCAGGTCACGGCGTCCGTCGGCTTCACCGCGACCATGGACGCCGACTCGGTCACCGTGCCCGCGGGGCAGGGCATGGAGGTTCCGGTCGCGATCGAGCGGACCGACCAGGGCACGACGAGCGGCACGGTGAGTCTCGCCGTGGGCACGAGCACAGCGAGCGTGCCCCTCGTGGCGACCGGCAACCTCACCCGCGTCGCGACAGTGACGGCCTCCAGCACCTGGCCCGGCTTCTCGGCCGCCAAGGCGAACGACGGCGACACTTCCGCGGCGCGCTGGGACGGCGGCGCCGGCTGGAACGACGGCACCTTCCAGACCTTCCCGGACACCCTGACCGCGACGTGGAGCCGTCCGGTCACCCTCGACCAGGCCCGGCTCTACACCCACCCCGACGCCCGCTACGCCCTGCGGGACTTCGACGTCCAGGCGTTCGTCGACGGCCAGTGGCGAACGGTGGCGTCCGTGCGCGGCAACAGCGCGGGCCGGGTGGACACGACGTTCGCCGCCACGAGCACGACCGCGCTGCGGCTGGCCGCGCTGGCCAGCAATGACGGCCAGTTCAGCCGGGTGATCGAACTCGAGGCGTACTCCCCAGGCACCTCCCCGCCGACCACCTGAGCACCGTAGACAGGCACGAACACCCGCGAGTGGTTGAAACGGTCCAACGTTCACGAGGATCCGGAGGCACATCCACATGAGCTCACGCACCCGGCACGCCTTCCTCGCCTTGTCGCTCGTCGCCCTGGTCGTCTCCCTGGCGCCGCCTCAAGCGATCGCCGCGAGCGCTTCCGCGCTGAGCGTGACGTCACTGGAGACCGAGCACGCCCACAACCCGCTCGGAATCGACGCAGCCCGCCCACGGCTCGGTTGGGCCCTGTCATCGTCCGAGCGCGGCCAGCGCCAGTCCGCGTACGAGATCCTCGTCGCCACCTCGCCGAGCGGGCTCGCGCCGGGCGAGGCGGACGTCTGGGACAGCGGTCGCGTCAGCTCGAGCGCCACGTTCGACGTGCGCTACGCCGGGCCGGGCCTCGCGTCGCGGACCCGCTACTGGTGGCGGGTCCGCTCCTGGGACGCGCAGGGCCGCGCTTCGGGCTTCAGCGCCCCGGCCTGGTTCGAGACGGCCTTCCTCGACGCGGACCAGTGGACCGGCTCGTGGATCGGCGCGCCGGTGGCCACCGCCGACAAGCCGAGCCTGCAGGGCGCGTCCTGGATCTGGTATCCGGAGGGCGATCCGGGCAGCTCCGCGCCCGCGGCTACCCGCGTGTTCCGGCGTAGCTTCTCGGTGCCTTCGGTTGCGGAGCTGACCTCGGCCCGGCTGGTCATGACCGGTGACGACGGCTTCACCGCGTGGATCGACGGCACCCAGGTGGCCAGCGCCGACCCGCGCCCGGAGCTGGAAAGCTGGCGTACACCCGTCGTTGCCGACGTCACCTCGGCGGTCCGGGGCGATGCGAACGTGCTCGCGGTGGCCGCGACCAACGGCCGGGTAAGCCCGGCCGGCCTGCTCGGCCGGCTGGAGTTGCGCTACGCCGACGGGACGACGACCCAGGTGGACACGGACGGGGCGTGGCGGTCGGCCACCGGACCGGCCGACGGCTGGCAGCAGGCGGGCTTCGACGACACGGCGTGGCCGGCCGCGAAGGTGATCACCGCCTGGGGTGGCAGCCCGTGGGGCCAGGTTGCGGTTGCTACCCCGACCGCGCCGGAGCCGTTGCTGCGCAAGGAGTTCGCCGTCCGTGACACGCCCGTACGCCGGGCGCGCCTGTACCTCAGCGGCGTCGCGTACGCCGAGGCGACGCTCAACGGCCGGCAGACCACCGATGCCGTGCTCGAACCGGGCTTCACCCGCTACGACCGCACCGTTCAGTACGTCACCCGGGACGTCACGGATACCCTGCGGCCGGGGACCAACGCCCTGGGCGTACGGCTCGGCCGTGGCTTCTACGGCATGACCCAGGCCAACGTCTGGAACTGGCACACCACAGCGTGGACCGGCGAGCCGCGCGTGCTCGGCCAACTGGAGATCGAGTACGCCGACGGCACGCGGCAGGTGATCGCCACCGACGGATCCTGGCGCACGGCGGAGGGGCCGGTGCGGTACGACTCGCTCTACGGTGGCGAGACCTACGACGCCCGTGCCGAGCAGTCCGGCTGGGACGCACCAGGCTTCGACGCCGGCGCCTGGCGGCCGGTCGCGGTGGTCACGGCACCGGCCGGTGGACTCATCGCCGAGAGCCAGGAGCCGATCCGGGTCGCCGAGACGCTCCGCCCGACCAAGGTCACCTCACCGCGCGCCGGCGTGTACGTGTTCCACCTGCCGCGCAACGTCGCGGGGTGGGCGCGGATACGCGCGCGGGGCGCGGGCGGCACCAAGGTCACCCTGCGTTACGGCGAAACGCTGGACGCCGCCGGCAACCTCGTGTCCGCCAACGGTCTCGTCACCGGCCGATTCCAGACCGACGAGTACGTGCTGGCCGGGCGCGCCGAGCCGGAGCAATGGGAGTCGCGCTACACCTACAAGGGCTTTCAGTACGTCGAGGTGACCGGCTGGCCCGGCACGCCGACTCTCGAAGACCTCGACGGCCGGGTCGTCCACACCGACCTCGCCTCGGTCGGAGACTGGTCCAGCTCCCAGCCGCTGTTCGAGACGGTGCGTGAGCTGACCCGGCGCACCGTTCTCAACAACGCCCACGGGATCCCCACCGACACGCCGATGTACGAGAAGAACGGCTGGGCCGGCGACGCGCAGCTCATGGCCGAGACCGACATGTTCGAGTTCGACATGCGGCGGTTCTACGAGAAGTGGCTGGGCGACATCCGGGACAGTCAGGGCGCGGACGGCCTCGTACCGGGCATCGCGCCGGACAACGGCTGGGGGCTGGGATGGCCCGGCCAGGCACCGCCGTGGGATGCGGCGTACGTGCTGATCCCGTGGGCGATGTACGAGCGCTACGGCGACCGGGACATCCTCGCGGCGCACTACCCCGACATTCGCAAGTACATCGAGTACGAGATCGGGCGCGCGCCCGGCGGCCTGCACTCGAGCTCGCTCAACGACTACCTCGCTCCCGGCTACGGCGGGAACAGCCCCGAGGATCCGACCCTGGCAGGCACGGCGTACGCCTACGCGAACGTCTCGGCCATGGCTCAGATCGCGGACGTCCTCGACAAGGACGCCGACGCCGGGCGCTACCGGGCGGCCGCGGCGCGCATCCGTGATGCCTTCAACGCGGCCTTCCTGCGGGCAGACGCGTACGTGACGTCGTCCGACCCGGGCTACCGACAGACCAACAACCTTCTGCCGCTCGCGTTCGACATGGTGCCGGCGGAGAAGGTGGAGCCCGTCGTGGCCCGTCTCGTGCGGGAGATCGGCGTCAAGGGCGACCACCTCGACACCGGCGCGTTGGGAACGAAGTTCCTGCTCACCGAGCTGACCCGCCGCGGTTACGGCGACCTGGCCTACCGGATCGCGACGCAGCGCACATACCCCTCCTGGGGCTACTGGGTCGACAACGGCGCGACGTCGCTGTGGGAACGGTGGGACCTCGGCGCGCGCTCTCGTGACCACGCCTTCCTCGGCGGCGCCATCGGGGAGTGGTTCTACGAAGACCTGGCGGGTATCCGGCCCACCGCGCCCGGCTACGAGCGCTTCGACGTGGCACCCCAGCTGGTCGGCGACCTCACCACCGCCTCGGCGCGGCTCAACACCGTACGCGGCGTGGTGGCGAGTGCGTGGCGCAAGCGCGAGGGTGGTGCCCTCGACCTGGACGTGACCGTGCCGGTGGGCGCCACCGCGACGGTGTCCGTCCCCGCCGCCAACCGCTGGGCGGTGATCGAGAGCGGAAGGCCCGCCGCGGACTCGCCCGGCGTCACGTTCGTCAAGTTCGCGGGCGGCCGGGCGGTGTTCTCCGTCGGCTCCGGCACGTACGCCTTCCGAACCGGTCCCCAGGCTGCCCGCATCGGCGCCGCGATCGATGCCGCCTCCGCGCTCGGCGACGCCGTCACCAGCGCGGACCTCAGCCCGGCTCAGCGGGGCTACGCCGACGCGCGCACCCGTAGCATCGCGGATGGGCTGCACCAGTCGCTGGAAAAGACCGCGCGCGGCGACATCGACGCGGCCGGCCAGCTCGTGCAGCAGTCTCTGGCCGCCGAGGCGCACATGTCCCGGTGGCTCGGCCGCCAGGACGGGCTGCCCGATGCGGATCCGCATCGCCTGAACGAGACGCTCACCGCGCTGCACAAGGCGCTGTCGGAGGCGTCCGCTGTGCTGCTCGGCATCACCGTCGAGCTGACCGGAGCCGATGAGGCGCTGGTCGCGGGCAGCACCGCGCGGCTCACCGCGGTCGTACGCAACAGCGGCGCCGCGCCGGTGCGCGACGTACACGTGGCGGCGAGCGCACCGGACGGCTGGACGGTCCGTGCGGGCGGCGACACCGGCACCGGCGCGATCCGCCCCGGCGACACCTTCTCCGTGCCGCTGGACGTGATCGCGCCGCTGTCCGCGTCCGCCGACAGCGTCCCGCTGCACCTCACGCTGGGCTGGACCGCCAGCGGCGGCACCGCGGACACGGCATACGACGAGTTCCTCGCCGTGCGGCCCGCCGTCACGGTCGGGACACCCCGCGTCGACGCCTGGCCCGACCAACCCGGCACGCCGGTGACCGTCTACGTGCCGGTGGGCAACGCAGCCGACGTGGCACTGGCGGGCGCGGCGGAGGCGAGCGCCCCCCAAGGCTGGACGGTGACACCGGAGACAGCAGAGCTGCGCGTCCCGGCAGGCGGCACAGCAAACGTGCAGCTCCGCCTGACGCCGACCGGCGCCGCCATACCGGCGAGCGCAGACCTCGCCCTGTCCCTGACGTTGCGCCCCGAGGGACGTACGGACGAGCTGCACCTGCCGGCCACGGTCCGGGTGGGAAACCTGGCCCGAGGCCGGCCAGTCGCCGCCGCGCACAGCCTGGAGGTCGCCAACTGGTCCAAGAGCCTGCTCGTGGACGGTAAGCGCCGCAGCGAGGACTCGGCAAAGGGCTACACAAGCAACCCACCCTCCACCAGCCGCGACGCCGTCGAGTGGGTTTCGATAGACCTCGGCGCGCCGACCTCCCTGGACCGGGTCATGCTCCACCCGCGCACGCAGACACCGAACGACAACGGTGTGCCGGCGGACGGGGCGGCCTTCCCGCGTACGTTCCAGATCCAGACCTCCGACGACGGGTCGACGTGGCAAACCGTCCGGACGGTCACGGATCACGTGCAGCAAGGCACGCCACCGCAGGCGTACGCGCTCGACGGCGTCATCGCACGCTACGTCCGCGTGTACGTCACGGTGCTCGGCGATCCGGCAGGTGACGACGCGCAGCGAGGCCTGTACCGGCTCCAGCTCGCCGAGTTCGAGGCGTACGGAGCGCAGGTCAAGCCATGAGCGCCCGAGTTCAGCCATGGCATTCGTCGATGCCGCACCGCCGCAGCGGGTGGCGACAAGCCCGCGCGGGCGACAGTTTCCGAGTGACCAGAGGGGATGTCATGGCACAACGGTTCATCACCTGGACGGCGGGTGCCGCGGCCGCGCTGCTCCTCGCCGCTACCGTTCCGTTGGCTGCGGCGGCCAGCCCTGGCGGCACCGGGGAGACCGGGTGGGACGCGAAGACCGGGCGGCTGGATCCGGCTGCGTTCTCAAATCCGCCGGCGACGGACCGGCCGCACGCCTTCTGGTTCTGGAACGGCAAGCTCACCGAGGACGAGCTGTCGCGGCAGCTCGACGAGATGAAGGCCAAGGGCATCGAGGAGTTCTTCATCCACCCGCGGCAGGGGTTGGGCGGAGACTTCGGCGTCACCGAGAACGGCTACTACCTGTCGAAGGACTACTTCGACAAGGTGGGCTTCGCGCTCGCCGAGGCGAAGCGGCGCGGCATGAAGGCGTGGCTCTACGACGACCTCAACTGGCCGAGCGGCTTCGCCGGCGGCCGTACGGTCAAGGGCGGCGACGTCGACGGGAAGGCCGTGCCCGCCGATCCCGACTACCTGCCGTGGTATCTCACCCCGGTCGCCAAGGACGTCACCGGCCCGGCCAGCTATGACCAGCCGGTACCGGTGCCGGTGCCGGCGGGCTGGTCGGTCAGCGACGAGGTCCTCACCGTCAACGGCGGCGAGGTCGGCCCGGCCAAGGACGGCGCCGACTGGTCGGGCTACCGGATGGAGTTCGACCTGACCGTCGACGCGCTTTCCGGCGGATGGACCGTGCACGGCCGGGACGCCGGCAATCTGGTCATGGTCAACCTGACGAGCACCTCCCCGTACAACCCGGAGGCCGCCTCGACGTTCGGCGTGCACGTCCGGGTGAACGGGGCGTACCAGCTCATCGGCGCTCGCATCCCGGCAGGAAAGACGATCCGCGACGGCGAGCGGCACCACGTCGCGACCGACATCCGCGGCGACACCGTGACGCTCTTCCTCGACGGCCAGGAGGTCGGCAACCGCAGCGACCCGCGAATCGGCGCGCTCGTCAAGGGTCGCGTCGGCCTGCGCTCCGGCCAGGACGAACGAGCGCGCTTCGACAACCTGAAGGTCACCGCGCTCGACGGCGGAGCCACCCTCCTGGCAGACGACTTCTCCGCCGGCCTCGCCCGCTGGGACGTCACCCAGTCGCCGGCGTCCTCGCTCGTCGCCGCCGTCGCCCTGCGCAAGCGTGGCGACGGGAGCTGCGTGACCGGCGGGCAGGCGCGCGGTAGCGCTCTGGACGGCGACTCGGCCATGGAGCTGACCGGCAAGGTGGGCGTCGACGGCCGGCTGCGCTGGGACGTGCCGGAGGGCCACTGGTGTCTGCTGCACCTCGTGCAGCGTCCGCTGGTCAACTACCACCCGGACCTCGAGCCCGACCAGCCGTACGTCGACATGCTCAACCCCCAGGCGACGCAGAAGTTCATCGACATCACCCACGAGACGTACGCCCGCCGTTTCGGCGGCGACTTCGGTTCGACGATCCAGGGCATCTTCAACGACGAGCCGGGCTTCTACAACAACTTCCCGGACAACCGGGGAGGCGTCGACTCGCTCGGCTCCATCCCGTGGACGCCCGGGTTCCGCGACTACCTGACCGGCAACGCCGGGTACGACCTCACCGGTCGGCTCGCCGCGCTCTGGTACGACACCGGCGCGGCCACCACGAAGACCAGGATCGACTACTACGACGCGCTCTCCGACCGCTACAACGAGGCGCACACCAAGCCGCTGGCCGACTGGGCGCAGGAACACCACATCGCGCTGATCTCCAACCCGCTCGTCGAGGAGGACCTCGGCAGCCACCGGCTCATCGAGGGCGGCAGCTGGTTCGAGATGAGCAAGCACTACCAACTTCCCGGCATGGACCTGATCAGCGGCCTGGACACCAACGCCATCACGCCCAAGCTGAACTCGTCGGTGGCGCACCTGTTCGACCGCAAGCGCAACCTCGCCGAGACCTTCGGCGCGTTCGGGTGGGACCTGTCGATGGAGGAGATGAAACGCACGGTCGCCTGGGAGGTGGCCGGCGGCGTGGACCTCATCGACAACCACGCCTTCTACTACTCCACCGATGGGCAGCGGCGGTACGAGTCGCAGCCGAGTGAGTTCTTCCAGAACACGTTCTGGCCGCGCTTCGACGCGTACGCCTCATTCACCGGGCGGCTCGTCGAGCCGGCCCGGGGAGCCACGCCGGTGAACCCGGTAGGCCTGCTCTATCCCAGCTCGTCGGTGATGGCCGAGGGGACGCCGTGGACGGTCCGCGGCTTCGCCGGCAACGGTCCCGGGCTGAGCGAGGTCGACGGCTCGTGGAAGGGCACGTCCAACGCCCTGCTCGCCGCGCAGCTCGACTTCGACTATCTCGACGAACTCGCGCTCGCTGGGGACCCGGACCTCAACGTGGGGCTCACCGTCGACGACGGTCGGCTGCGGCTGCACGACCAGACCTTCCAGGCCCTGGTCATGCCGAAGACGACCGTGCTCTCGCTGGAGGCGCTCGCCGCCGCCGAGCGGCTGGTCGCCCAGGGCGGCACCCTCGTGGCAGTCGACGGCCTGCCGACCCGGGAGGCCGACGGCCGGGACGCCGAGCTGCGCCAGCGGCTGGCGGCCCTGTTCGGCACCGACCCCGCCGCACCGTCGGCCGCCCACAAGACCAGCGCCGCCGGTGGCCTCGCCGTCTACCTGCCGTCCCGCACCGACCTCGCAGCGACGCTGAAGGAGCGGATCGACCCCGGCGTCACCCTCATGCCGGCCAGCCCCGACATCCGGATACGGCACGTGAAGCGGGCGGCAGACGACGCAGTGCTCATCACCAATCTCTCGGCCGGGACGGTACGCACCGACGTGACGGTCAGCGTGCCGCAGGTGCCCGAGATCTGGGACCCGGAGACGGGCCGGACTGACGTGGCGCCCGTGTTCCGGCTCGGCGACGACCGGGTGACGGTGCCGATGCAGTTGCGGCCCTACGAGGCGACCTGGCTGGTCTTCCGACCCGGTGTGCATCCGATCGGCCAGACGCCGCACGCCACGGCCAGCAACGCCACCGTCCTCGGAACGCAGGCGGTTGGCGACGCGTTGCGGGCGCGGGTCGTTGTGGAGCGCACCGGCGACGTCTACGTCACCGGGCGGTACGGCGGGAAGACGTACGGGGGGAGCGTCACCGTCGACGACCCGCTCACGCCGATCGCGCTCGACGGCCCGTGGCAGTTCCGGTTCGACCGGGAGGGCGCACCGACCGTGAGCCGGCCGCTCGGGTCGTGGACCGCGCTCGATCCGGCGTTCTCCGGCACCGGCATCTACCGTCGGGACGTCGACATCCCGGACGGGTTCCTCGCGGACGGGCGGCGCGTGCTCCTCGACCTGGGCTCGGTGCGGGACCTGGCCGCGGTCTCGGTGAACGGGTCACAGCCGCGGCACGTCGACTGGCAGCCGTACACGGTGGATGTGACCGACCTGCTCCGGCCGGGCAGGAACACGGTCGAGGTGCGGGTGACCAACACCCAGACCAACGCGTTCGAGGGCCGGGCCAATCCGTCCGGCCTGCTTGGGCCGGTGGTGCTGCGTCCGCAACGCGTCCTCGACGTCACGCTCGGCGCGGGGGAGCAGGTCCGGTCGCTCGCACTGGCGGCGGCGCCCGCGTCGGCGCGGGTGCTCCGCGGCGGCAGCGTCCCGGTCACCGCGGTGATCGACGGGATCGCCCCTGACCGGCTCTCCGGCACGCTCGCCGTCTCCGCGCCCGGCGGCTGGACGGTCCAACCCGGATCGCAGCGCTACGACGTCGCCTCGTCAGGGACGCCGGTGACGTTGCGGCCCACCGTGACAGTCACCGCCGGGAAGTCGACAGCGGACGGCACCTACGACGTGCGGTTGACCGCGACCGGCGACGACGGGCGGACGGCGACCGCGACAGTGCAGGTGGTGGTGACCCATTCGCTCGTGGCGTGGGAGTTCCTCAGGGACGGGGACGCCGAGGGCTGGACGCCCGCCAACCAGCTGACGTCGTTCACCGTCTCCGGCGGCGTGCTCGCCACCTCGGCCACCGGCGGCGATCCGTACCTGGTCCAGAGCCAACCGCTCTCGGAGGACCTGGCACAAGGCCTCACGGTCGAGGTGACCATGTCAACGTCCGTGAGCAGCCAGGGGCAGGTCTTCTGGACGACTGCCGCACAGGGCGGGTTCTCCGAGGACAAGAGCGCCAGGTTCGCCGTGACCGGCGGGCCTACCCGCACCTACACCGTCACGATTCCCGCCCAGGGCACCCGGCTCACCGGCCTGCGGCTCGATCCGCTGACAACCCAGGGCGACATCCGTATCGATGCGATCAGAATCCTGCCGGGAGGCGGCGCATGAGTCCGTCAATGAACCGCCGCCGATTCATCCAGCTCGGGGTTGCCGGCGGCGCCGCCATCGCGCTCGGTGGGCTCGATCTGCTGAGGTCACCGGCGGCCATGGCGCAGGCGCCCGTCGATGTCCCCAGTGGGCTGCTCACCGCCCTGCTCGACGACCCACTGGGCGTCAGCGACCCGCACCCCCGGCTGTCCTGGGTCGTTCCCGCCGACGGGCCGGAGGCGATGCAGACGGCCTACCAGGTGCAGGTCGCCCGCACCCGTGAAGGCCTGCTCGAGGAAGACCTCAGCTGGGACAGCGGCCGGGTCGTCTCGGCCGAGTCGACGGCCGTGCCGCTCGGCGGCCCGCCGCTCGAGCCGCGCGACGTGTACTGGTGGCGGGTGCGCACCTGGACCACCGGCGAGAAGCCGTCGGGGTGGTCGCAGCCGCAGCGCGTCGCCACCGGGATCGGGCCCGAGTGGGCCGCGACCCCGGTCTGGGCTCCGGCGCCGCCGCCCCCGCCGGTCCTCGGCGACGGGCGGTTCGCGGTGACGACAGTGATCAAGGAGAAGTCGGCGGGCCTGGTGTTCCGGGCGGCCGACAACCGCAACAACTACCTGTGGCAGCTCGTGGCCGGACCCGCCGGTGTGCTGAAAACCCACGTGCAGGTCAACGGCGCCTACCGGGTGCTGGCCGAGCGCCCGATCGGCCGCGCCGTTCCGCTCGGCACGCCTGTCCGGGTCGAGATCGAGCTGGCGGGTACGCGCATCCGTACCTATGTGGACGGCGACCTGGTCGACACGATCGAGGACGCGACGTACGCGACGGGCACCGTCGGCTTCCGCAACGGCGGCTCAGAGTCACAGACTTACGACGACGTCACGTTCACCGACCCGTCCGGCGCCGTGCTGCTCGCCGAGGACTTCTCCCGCGGGCCTGGCGCCTTTCCCGGCGGGACCGTGCAGAACGGCGCGCTGGCCGTCGGCCGCAGCCAGCAACTCCTGGCCGGCCCGGCACCGGACCACTGGGCGGCGCTGCGCAACGAGGTGCAGCTGGCCGACAAGCCGGTCGAGTCGGCGGTCCTCTACGTGACCGGACAATCCCCGGATCCCATCCGGCAGTACGTCTACTCCGCCTGGGTCAACGGCGCGTTCGTCGGTTCGGGCCCGACGCGTGCGCCGGCCGGCGCACCCCGGTACCACACCTACGACGTGACCGCGCTGCTGCGCCGCGGCGAGGCCAACGCGCTCACCGCCCTCTGCTACACGCCGACCGACAAGCGCTTCCTCGCGCAACTCGAGGTCCGCTACGCCGACGGCTCCCGCCTCACCGTCGGCACCGGGGCGGCCTGGCGGGCCCGGACCGGGGATCGATGGCTCCCGCCCTCCGGTGACCTGCGCGGTGGCTACTACACCGCGCCGCAGGAGTTCATCGACGCCCGGGAGGAGCCGGTCGGCTGGCTGTCTCCCGGCTTCGACGATTCGTCCTGGGCGCCCGCGGCCGAGCGTGCGCCGATCGACGGGTTACTGCCGGCCCAGACGCCGAACATGCAGCGCGAGGCGGTCACCCCGGCCTCGGTACGGCGGGTCGGTGACGGCCGATGGATCGTCGACCTCGGACGGGAGATCGTCGGCGGCCTCGCGCTCGACCTCAACGAGGCGCGCGCCGGGCAGGCCGTCGAGGTGCGGCTCGGGGAGGAGCTGTCCGGGCCGGACGCGGTCCGCTACCAGTTGCGCGGCGGCAACGTCTACCGCGAGGTGTGGACGCTGCGCGACGGCGCCCAGCACCTGGAGCACTGGGGCTACCGGGGCTTCCGCTACGCCGAGCTGATCACCGACCCCACGCTGGACCTCGGCGGCGCGGTGCGTGGGGTCGCGGTCCGGCTGCCCTGGCGGGCGGACGACGCGGCCTTCCGCTGCTCCGACGACGACCTCAACCGGATATGGGAGATGTGTCGCTACTCCATCGAGGCGACCCGGCTGGACCTCTACCAGGACACCCCCACCCGAGAGCGCGGGCCGTACGAGGGCGACGCGTACGTCAACCAACTCTCCGAGTACGCGACGCAGCGCTCGTACGCGCTCGCCCGCTGGTCGAACTCCTACCTCGCACGGCGCCCCACGTGGCCGTCCGAGTACCGGCTGATGTCGGTGCTGTCGGCGTGGCTGGACTACCTGCACACCGGCGACGCGGATCACCTGGCCCGCGACTGGTCGCTGTACGTCGAAAAGAACTTCGACGAGTTCCTCGCCGAAGACGGCCTGCTGCACAAGCCGACGTCCGTGGGCGGCGTCTCCGACCTCGTCGACTGGCCGGTCAGCAACCGCGACGGATACGTGCTCACCACCGTCAACACCGTGGTCAACGCCTTCCAGTGCGCGGCGTTTGCCGCATGCGCGGAGGTGGCGCGGGTCCTCGACAAGGCCGAGGAGGAACGCCGGTTCGCCGACCTGGCGGGCCGGCTCCAGCAGGCGATCAACGACCAACTGCTCGATCGGCCGGCCTCGGCCTACCGGGACGGGCTCAGCACCGGGCACCGGGCCCAGCACGCCACCGCATTTCCGATCGCGCTCGGGGTGGCCGACGAGGCCGAGGTGTCCACGCTGGCCGCCACGCTGGCCGCGGGCGGGATGCGGATGAGCGTGTACGGCGCCCAGTTCCTCCTCGACGCGCTTTACCGCGGTGGGCGGGGCGATGCCGGGTACGCGCTCATGACGAGCCGGACCCGGGAGAGCTGGCTGCACCTGATGGACGACCTCGGCGCGACGATCGTCGGGGAGGCATGGGACCCGACGCTCAAGCCGAACATGACCTTCTCGCACGCCTGGGGTTCGGCGCCCGCCAACGTCGTGATGCGTCGCCTCCTCGGCGTCACCGTCACCGCGCCTGGGGCGGCACAGGTGGACGTCGTGCCGCAGCCCGGTCCGCTGCAGTGGGCGGAGGGCCGCGTGCCGACCATCCGGGGTCCGGTCGGGGTGCGCGTCGACCGCCGCGACGGCTACCGGCTAGACGTCGAACTGCCGCCGAACGTCCGTGGCCGCATCCTGGTTCCGCTCGACGGCTCGCCGCCGCAGGCCTTCCACGTCATCGGCGCGGGCCCGCACCCGGACCGCACCGTCGTCGACGGTCACGTCGTACTCAGCGGCGTGGCACCGGGACGCACGACCGTGTTCCTCGACCAGCGTCCCCAGTCCGCCGCTGTCGGATGACAAACCACCACATCTTCCCGCATGCGATCGACGAGGTGACCACCATGAGACGTCCCCGCTTCGCCGCCATCTCGCTGACCACCGCGGCTGTACTCGTTGCCAGCACGGGTGTGGCCAGCGCCGGAACCGGTGGTCTCGCCGCACCGGCGCCCGGTGACTGGCAGCGATACGTGCTCACCCCGCAGACCCGCGACGTCGCGCCGGACCGGGTGGTCTCGGCGGACAGCCGCGGCGGGGAGATCACCAACCCGGCCGGGGTGCTGGCCGTCGACGGACAACCGGTGAAGATCACCAAGACCGGTGCCGGCGCCGACCCCCGGTTGATCGTCGACTTCGGACGCGAGGTCTCCGGCTACCTCAGCGTCGACTTCGCCGGCGCCGCACCGACAACCCTCTTCGCGTTCAGCGAGACGCTCGGCTACCTGGGCGACTGGGGCGACACCTTCGGCACGACGAGCTGGATCGCCAACGGCGACGCGTCCAAGCCGCAGCGCGAGCGCCGGTTCGAAAGCCCGCACGAGCAGGCGCCGGCCGGCGCCGGCACCTGGCACGACCCGGAGCTGCGCGGCGGGTTCCGCTACCTGATGATCCGGCTCGCGCCCGAAGCGCCCGCCGGGTCCAGCGTGAGCATCGACACCGTCCGCGTCCGGTACACGGCCGCGCCCGGCATCGACCTGGCCGACCGCGACGCGCTGCTGCCCGGCTGGTTCCTCTCCTCCGACGACGCGTTGAACAAGATCTGGTACGGCGGCGCGCACACGATCGTCAACGGCACGATCGACCCGACCCAGGGCATCGAGAACGGCACCGAGACGATCGGTGTCGGCGAGCGGGTGATCGTCGACGGCGCCAAGCGCGACCGGCTGGTGTGGAACGGCGACCTCGCGATCACCGGGCGCATCGCATACGTCTCCACCGACGACCGGCAGGCCATGCGTGACTCGTTGCGCAGCATCGCCCGCACCCAGCGCGGCGACGGCTACCTCTCAGCCTGCTCGCCGAACGGGTTGGGCGCCCCCGTCTGCCAGGGCTTCCTCGAATACCACCTGTGGTGGCTGCGCGGACTTCAGGAGTACTACCTCTACACCGGGGACACGGCATTCGTCGCCGAGATGTGGCCGACGTTCACCAGAGCCATGGCGTTCCTAGAGACCCGGCTGACCGCGCAGGGATTCGAGGGCAGCGAGGCGCAGGATTCGGCGCCGAAGCTGCTGCCCGGCCACACCCAGGGCCAGACGTTCACCACCACGTCGCCGTTCACCGCCGCCGGTGGCCGGTTCCCGACGTACAACACCACGGGCGCGGACATGACGCTGTCGCTCTACCGAGGGCAACCCGGCGCGGGTCAACTCGTCGCGAGCAAGCGGTTCGAGGACGTGGTGGACAACGCGTGGCTCATGATCGATCTGCCGGAGCCGGCCGCTCCCGCCGCCTACTACCTCGAGCAGTCCGACCCCTCGGGCACCATCGCCTGGTGGACCAACTCCACCGACGCCTACCCGCAGGGCACCGCCCTGGCCGACGGGAAGCCGATCGCCGGCGACCGCACCCTGCGGATCGCGACGGTCAGCGACGACCGGACCCGGCTGCTCGACCTCTACGACCAGGGCGGGCACTGGATCTACGGCGACTCCGGCAAGGAGACCGAGGTCAACGCCCTGTACGTCGAGGTGCTGCGTGACGCGGCGGCGTTCGCCGAACTGCAGAACGACAACCCTGAGGCGGTCCACTGGCGGGAGCTGATCCCCGAAGTGGTGCGCGGGGTCAACGACCAGCTCTGGAACGAGACGGCCGGGGCCTACCGGCAGTCCACCGGCCAGCCCGGCAACATCGCCCAGGACGGCAACGTGTTCGCGGTCCTCTCCGGGATCGCTCCCGCCGATCGCGCCGACCGGGCCCTGGACACCCTCAAGGACCAGCTCTGGACCGCGTACGGCTCGAGGTCCGGCACCGGGTCGATGCCGCAACTGGTCGGCCCGTTCATGAACTACTGGGAGGCGCTCGCCCGGTTCGACGAAGGACGCGACGCCGAGGCCTGGCACCTGCTGCGCACCGTCTGGGGCTACCAGTTCGCCCAGCGCAAGCCGATCAACGGGGTGGAGGAACCGCCGGCGACCGGCGCCTGGGAACACATCAACCTCGACGGCAGCCCCTACCGGCACGGCGATGGCAGCATGTCTCACCCGTGGTCCGCCGGCGGCACCGCACTGCTCACCAACGAGGTTCTCGGCGTCCGGCCGAGCGGACCCGGGTTCGCCACATACACGGTGAAGCCGCATCCGGGAGACCTGGAGTGGGCGCAGGGCCGGGTGCCGACCGCGCACGGCGCGATCTGGGTGTCCTGGCGCCAGGACCGTGGGCGCGACCGGTTCGTCATGGACCTGACCGCCCCGCAGGGCGCCACCGGCACGATCGCAGTCCCGGCCGACGGCCCGACGACGGTCACCGTCGACGGGCGGCTCGCCTGGAACGGCGACAGGGCCAAGGCGTACGGCGCCCACACCGACGGCCGGTACGTCTACCTCACCGGTCTGCCCGCCGGCGCCCACACGATCAGCGCTCACCCCGCCGATGAGGAGTAATCCCATGCTGCCGATTGCCCGGCGAGTCACCGCGGCCGCGCTCGCCGTGCTGTGTTCGCTCGCCACCGTCACCGTTCCCCAGCACGCCGCGGTCGCCCAGCCGGACACGGTCGCCGAGCCGGCAAGCGGCCTGGACGCGGCGCGGTTCGCCCAGCCGCGGCCGGACAGCAGGCCGGCCGTGCTCTGGTTCTGGAACGGCACCGTGACGCCGGCGCTGGTCGACCGGCAGCTCGGCGAGCTGCGGGCGCAGGGCGTGTACGAGGCGGTCGTGTTCCCGTTCGACACCACCGCGCTGAAGCCGGCGTTCTTCAGCGAGGAATGGTTCGCCATCATCGAGCACACGCTGCGCGAGGCGCAGCGCACCGGCATGCACCTTTGGCTGTTCAACGACGACTTCTTCCCCAGCGGCCGGGGCGGTGGCCTGGTCGTCAACGGGGGCAAGGTCGGCGACCGGACCTACGAGCCGCACCCCGAGCTGCGCCCGACGGGGCTCGGACGTACCAGCAGGTCGGTGACCGGCCCCGCACAGGTCGACCTCGGCGGCGACACCACCGGGCTGGACGTCGCGGGAGGACGCCTCGTCGTCGACGCCGCCGCGTTGAACGGCGTCGCGGTGCTGAAGACCGGAGCGGAGTGGACCGATTACACGCTCACCGCCCGGGCCCGTCTAGACCGCGGCACCGCCGGGATGGTCGTGCGCGCCGCCGACGAGCGCAACGGATACCTCGTCGACACCCGCCGCGACGACGGCGGCGTCGACATCTGGCGCCAGCAGAACGGCTCGTTCACCCTGCTCAGCCACCCCGGCGGGGTGCCGGGCTGGGACCCGGCCGCCGAGCACGAGATCAGGGTCGTGGTCGCCGGGAACACGATCACTCCGTACGTGGACGGCAAGGCCCAGCCATCGGCCACCGACGGCACGTTCCCGCGCGGCACGGTCGGGGTCCGCGCGGTCGCCGACCAGCGCTCGACGTACGACGAGCTCTCCGTGACCGGACCCGGTGGGCAGCCGCTTTACCGGCAGGCGTTCGACGGAGCGGCCGCTCTCACCGACTTCCGGCCCCGCCGGTCCGCGGCGAAGGTGGTCTCCGCGGTCGCCCGACCGGCCGGCTCGAACGACGTCGGCGAGTTCGTCGACCTGACCGACCACGTGACGTCCGGCCGGGCCTGGCCGGCACCAGCGGGGCAATGGCGGGTGGACACGTTCACCGCCACGCCGCTGGCCGACGACAACTCGTGGTCGTTCCGCCGGAACTACCTCGACCTGCTGGACAACGACGCCGTGGCCCGCATGCTGGACGCCGTGCCCGGCGAGTACTACCGGCGGTTCCCGTGGGCGTTCGGCACCGTGCTGCGCGGCTTCTGGGACGACGAACCGTTCATCGCCTCCGCCGACGCCCACTTCCAGCAGAAACCGTGGTCACCCAGCCTGCACGCCGCGCTGAAGAACGTCGGCACCACACCCGGCGTGGCGTACGCCGCCCTCTTCGACGACCTCGGCCGCGACGGGCGGACGGAGCGCGGACGGTACTGGCGCGCCGTCTCCGACCGCTTCGGCGAGGCCTACTACGCCCAGCAGGCGCGCTGGATGGCCGACCATGGCGTCGGCTACATCTCCAACCCGCTCTGGGACGAGTACGGCCCCGCCGAACAAATCGCGAGCACCGGCGACCTGCACAAGGAGAACCAGTGGGCGCAGGTGCCCGGCACCGACGTCGTGTTCGACCACTACGCGGCCGGCGGGCGCACGATGCTGCCCCGGTACGCGGCGAGCGACGCCCACCAGAACGGCCAGGAACGCGTTCTGCTGGAGGCGTTCGGCGCAATGGGCTGGCAGGTGTCGCCCGAGTTCTCGCACGCGTTGCTCGGCGCGTTCGCCGCCCGGGGGATCAACCTGACCGTGCTGCACGCGATGTGGACCGACGAGAACGACGTCGTCTACCCACCGCCGTTCGGCTCGGGCAACCCGTGGTGGCGCACCGCCAAGCCGCTCACCGACTGGATCGGGCGGGTGATGGAGGTGGCCCGCGGCCGGGCCGCCGCCCAGACCGTGCTCATCCAGCCACAGCGGGCTGCCGAAGCCTGGCAGGGCACACCCAGCCAGGACGCGATCGACCGGGACTTCACCGCCGCCGCGTACGCGTTGGAGGACACCCAGGTCGACTTCGACCTGCTTGACGAGGGCGCGCTGGCCAGCGATCCGGCGATCCGCGCCCGTGCGGAGGTGCGCGGCGGACGGCTGCAAATGGGGGAGCAGTCCTACCGCCTGGCGGTGCTCCCGCAGGCCCCGACCCTGGATGTGGCCACCGTCCGGACGCTGACCGAGTTCGTCCGCACCGGCGGCACGCTCGTCGTGGTGGGCGACCTCCCACGGGAGGAGGCCGCCGGCCGTGATGGTGAACTCCGCGACGCGCTCACGGCGCTGTTCGGAGACGGCAAGGCGCCGGCCGAGCGCGTGTACGCCGGGCGCACCGTGCGCCTGGCAGACCCGACCGGGCTCGGGGAGGCGACCCGCTCGGCCGGTGTCGCCGCGGCCGTGCTCGAACCGGCTCAGCGCGCCGTGCGGGTGCTCCGGCTGGAGACCGGCAAGGACCAGGCGTTCCTGCTCACCAACGAGAGCGGGGCGGTCATCCGCTCCACCGCGACGTTCCCCGCCAAGGGCACTCCGGAGCTGTGGCAGCCGGAAACCGGTCGGACGGCGACCGCCACGACCTTCCGGGACGCGCCCGGCCGGCTGGGCACCGCCGTGCCGCTGGAACTGCAGCCGTACCAGACCGTGGTGGTCGCCTTCCGGTCCGCGGCGCAACCGCCGGCCGCGGTGCCGCACCTGGTCTCCGGCGACGTCACCGCCACGGCGGTGGGCCCGGGCAGCCCCGGCACCCTGCGCGTTGACGCCGTGCTCGACGCTCCGGGCAGCCACCGAGTGGTCGGCGCCTGGGACGACCAGCTGTTCGGCGGCACGCTCGCCACCGACGACCCGCTCACCCCGGTCCCGCTCGCCGGCAACTGGACGGTACGGCTGGACAAGCCGGGCGCCCAACCGCAGGACCGGCCGCTCGGGTCGTGGACCGCGATCGACCCGGCGTACTCCGGATCGGCCACGTACTCCCGCACGGTCGACCTGGACGCGGCCATCCTCGACGGCCGCCGGTTCGTCCTTGACCTGGGCGATGTGCGGGACGTCGCGGAGGTCACGGTCAACGGGCAGGCGTTCGACCCGCTGCTGTGGCAGCCGTACCGCCTGGACATCACGCCCGCGCTGCACGCGGGACGCAACGAGATCCAGGTGCGGGTCACGAACACGCTTGCCAACCGGCACGGCGACCACCGTCCCGCCGGCCTGCTCGGCCCGGTGGTGCTGCGTCCGCAGCGGCCCGTCTCCGCCGAGATCGCGCCGGTCGGGGACGAGCCGGTGTACGAGGTCGGCATGCCAGCGCCACCGAGCGTGTCGCCGGGGCAATCCCAGGAGCTGCAGGTTCGGGTACGCCGCTTCGGCGGCTCCCAGGACACTGCAAAGGTCGAACTCTCCGCCGGCGGTGGGCTGACCGTCACGCCGGCCCGGACCGACGTGAAGTTCGACCGCGTCGGCGAGGCGTTGGTCTCGGTCACGCTGACCGCTCCGGTGGACGCGACGGTGCCCGGCACCGGCACCCTCACGGTTACGGTCGGCGGCGAGCGACGGGACGTGCCGGTGACCGTCGACCTGGCGACCCGGCTCGGCCAGGCCAGCGCCTCATCCACCCACGCCTCCTTCCGCCCGGACGGCGCGATCGACGGGGACCGCAGCTCGGAGCGCTGGGGCCAGGGGAACGGCTGGAACGACGCCACGCAGGGCGCCTTCCCCGACACACTGACCGTCGACTTCACCACGGGTGCGCCGGTCGGTCGGGTCGACCTGTACACGATCGATTCCGCGCAGTTCCCCGCACTGGCGTGGGGGCTACGCGACGCCGACGTGCAGGCGCTCGTCGGTGGTCAGTGGCGTACGGTCGCGGAGATCCGCGGCAACACCGACGGGCTGGTGCGCCGGACCTTCGAGCCGGTCAACGCGACCGCGCTACGCGTCATCGTCCGGTCCGCCAACGACAACGCCTACTCTCGCATCGTCGAGCTGGAGGGATACCCGCAATGAGCCCGACAGTTTCGGAGGGCGCGGCCGCGATCGCCGCGGTCGATCTCGGCGCGTCCAGCGGGCGGGTGATGCTTGGCCGAGTGGCGCCCGACCGGCTGGACCTCGTCGAGGTCAACCGGTTTCCCAACGTGCCGGTACGGGTCGCGGGGACCCTGCACTGGGACGTCCTCGCGCTGTACCGGGGCGTCCTCGAGGGGCTGCGGGCGGCGGGCCGGGAGGCCGGCCAGATCACCTCCGTCGGGATCGACTCGTGGGCGGTCGACTACGGTCTGCTCGACGCGGGGGGTGCCCTGCTCGGCAATCCGGTGCACTACCGCGACGAGCGCACCGACGGCGCCATGGACAAGGTGCTCGCCGGCGTCCCGGCAGCGGAGATCTACCGGATCACCGGACTGCAGTTCCTGCCGTTCAACACGCTCTACCAGCTCGCGGCGTCCGCAGGGTCACCGCAGCTCGCCGCGGCGCGGAACCTGCTCCTCATCCCCGACCTGCTGAGCTACTGGCTCACCGGCATCGCCGGCACCGAGGTCACGAACGCGTCCACCACCCAGCTTCTCGACGTCGGGACCCGCACCTGGTCCGACCGGCTTCTCGCTGTGGCCGGGGTGCCGGCGGACCTCTTCCCGCCGCTGCGCCAGCCCGGCGACGGGGCGGGAGAGCTGCTGCCCGACGTCCTCGACGACACCGGCCTGGCCGGCCCGGTGCCGGTGACCGCCGTCGGGTCGCACGACACGGCCTCGGCGGTGGTCGGAGTGCCGGCGGCCGGCGAGCGCTTCGCGTACGTGTCGTGCGGCACCTGGTCGCTCGTCGGGGTCGAGCTCGATACGCCGGTGCTGACCGAGGACAGCCGGCGCGCCAACTTCAGCAACGAAGGCGGCGTCGACGGCACCACCCGGTACCTGCGCAACGTCATGGGCCTGTGGCTGCTGCAGGAATCAATCCGCACCTGGAACGCGGCCGGGCTCCCCGCCGACCTGGCATCGCTGCTGCACGACGCGGCCCGCGTACCGGCCTTCTCGGCGGTCGTGGACGCCAACGATCCCGCGTTCCTTCCCCCGAGCGACATGCCGGCGCGCATCGCCGCCGCGTGCCGGCGCACCGGCCAGACACCGCCGCAGAGCCAGGCCGAGACGGTCCGCTGCATCCTGGACAGCCTCGCCCTCGCCTACCGGACCGCCGTTCACGACGCGGTACGGCTATCGGGACGCGACGTCGACGCTGTGCACGTCGTCGGCGGCGGCGCCCGCAACGGGCTGCTGTGCCAGCTCACCGCGGACGCCTGCCGTCGGCCCGTCGTGGCCGGGCCGGTCGAGGCCGCAGCCCTCGGCAACGTGCTCGTGCAGGCCCGGGCCGCCGGTGTGGTGCACGGGGACCTGCGGGCGCTGCGGCAGCTGCTGCGCAGCACGCAACAGCTGACCGTGTACGAGCCGCGGGGCAACGACGCACCCTGGCGGGCCGCCGCCGCACGGATCGGGAGGTGAGGATGCGGATCGCCCTGTTCGTCACCTGCCTGGCCGACACCCTCTTCCCGGAGGCGGCCAAGGCCACGGTACGGCTGCTGGAACGCCTCGGTCACCAGGTCGTCTTTCCCGAGGAGCAGACCTGCTGCGGCCAGATGCACGTCAACACCGGCTACCCGGACGACGCGCTGCGGCTGGTGCGCCGGCACGTGCGGACCTTCGCCCCCTACGACGTGGTGGTGGCCCCGTCCGGCTCGTGCGTCGGGTCGGTGCGGCACCAGCACGCCATGGTGGCCCGCCGGGCCGGCGACGAGCGGCTGGCCAGCCTGGCCGAGGAGGTCGCCCGGCACACCTACGAGCTGTCGGAGCTGCTCGTCGACGTGCTCGGGGTGACCGACGTGGGCGCGTACTACCCGCACCGGACCACCTACCACCCGACCTGCCACTCGCTGCGGATGATCCGGGTGGGGGACCGGCCGCTGCGGCTGCTGCGCGAGGTCCGCGGCCTCGACCTGGTGGAGCTGCCGCAGGCCGAGCAGTGCTGCGGCTTCGGCGGCACCTTCGCCGTGAAGAACGCGGACACCTCCACGGCGATGCTGGCCGACAAGATGCGCCACGTGCTGGCCACCGGCGCGGACGTCTGCACCGCCGGGGACGCCTCCTGCCTGATGCACATCGGCGGCGGGCTGTCCCGGCTCCGGGCGGGGGTACGCACCGTGCACCTCGCCGAGATCCTGGCCAGTACGGAGGCGTCGTGACCAGCACATTCCTCGGCATGCCGACCACGGCGCCCCGGGGGGTCGGGCACCTGCGCGGCGACCAGTCCTTCCCCGCGGCCGCCCGTCGCGCCCTCGCCGATTCGCAGCTCCGCCGGAACCTGGGCCACGCCACGGCCACGATTCGGGCCAAGTCGGCGGCGGTGATCGCCGAAGCTCCGGATTGGCAACAGTTGCGCGACGCCGGTGCGGCCATCAAGGCCGACGTCATGGCCCGCCTGCCCGAGTTGCTCGAGCAGTTGGAGGCGGCGGTGACCGCGGCTGGTGGGACCGTGCACTGGGCGGCCGACGCGGTGGAGGCGAACCGGATCGTGACCGAGCTGGTGGCCGCGACCGGCAGCGACCGGGTCATCAAGGTCAAGTCGATGGCGACCCAGGAGATCGGTCTCAATGAGGCCCTCGAAGCCGCCGGGATCACCCCGGTGGAGACCGACCTGGCGGAGCTGATCGTGCAGCTCGGCGACGATCGGCCCAGTCACATCCTGGTGCCCGCCATCCACCGTAACCGGGCCGAGATCCGGGAGATCTTCCTGCGGGAGATGCCCGGGGTGGACCCGGCGCTCACCGACGATCCGGTGGCCCTGGCCGCCGCCGCGCGCCGCTACCTGCGGCAGACGTTCCTGCACACCCCGGTGGCTGTCTCCGGGGCGAACTTCGCCGTCGCTGAGACCGGCACCCTCGTGGTGGTGGAGTCCGAGGGCAACGGGCGGATGTGTCTCACCCTGCCGGAGACCTTGATCACCGTGATGGGTGTCGAGAAGGTGGTGCCCACCTGGCGTGACCTCGAGGTCTTCCTTCAGTTGCTGCCGCGGGCGTCGACGGGGGAGCGGATGAACCCGTACACCTCGATGTGGACCGGGGTCTCCCCGGGCGATGGGCCGCAGCAGGTGCATCTGGTGCTGTTGGACAACGGGCGCAGCGCGGTGCTCGCCGACGAGGTGGGCCGGCAGGCGTTGCACTGCATTCGCTGCTCCGCCTGCCTCAACGTCTGCCCGGTCTACGAGCGCACCGGCGGGCACGCGTACGGGTCGGTCTATCCGGGGCCGATCGGGGCGGTGCTGTCACCTCAGCTGACCGGGGTCGAGGAGAACGCCTCCCTGCCGTACGCGTCGTCGCTCTGCGGCGCCTGCTACGACGCCTGCCCCGTGAAGATCAATATTCCGGAGCTGCTGGTGCACCTGCGTGCCGCCCACGTCACCGCCCAGCGGCGCCCTACCACCGAGTCCATCGCGATGGCCGCGGCCGCGTACACCATGGACCACCCGGCGCTGTACGCGGCCGCGCAGCGCGCCGCGCGGCTCACCCGCCTCGCCGGCCGCCGAGGTCGCGGCCTGCCCCCGCCGCTGTCCGGCTGGACCATCGGCCGCGACCTGCCGCAACCGCCCCCACAGACCTTCCGCGAATGGTGGGCAGAACGGTGAACTCACGCGAATTGATCCTCGGCCGCCTCCGCGCCGCCATCGGTCCCACCACGACGACACCGGCAGAGGTGCCACGGGACTACCGGCCGGCCGGCGGCGACGTCGACCTCGACGTGCTGGTGCACCGGCTCACCGACTATCGGGCCACCGTGCACCGATGTTCGGACGCAGAGGTGGCGAAGGTGGTCGACGAGGTTCTGGGCGGCCAGCGTGTCGTGGTGCCACCCAGAGTGCCCGGACACTGGCTGCCCGCCACGGTCGCCGCCGTGACCGACGAGAATCTCACCGCGGAGCAGATTGCCGCCTTCGACGGGGTCGTCACCGCAGCGGCCGTGGCCATCGCCGAAACCGGCACCGTCGTGCTCGACGCAGCCCCTGACCAGGGCCGCCGGGTCATCACACTCCTGCCCGACGTGCACATCTGCGTGCTGCGGACCGATCAGGTCGTCGCCGGTGCACCGGACGCCATCGCCCGGCTCGACCCGAACCGCCCGCTGACCTGGATCAGCGGACCCTCCGCCACCAGCGACATCGAACTCAACCGGGTGGAAGGTGTCCACGGCCCCCGACGCCTCCACGTGGTGATCGTTCCTCGCCCGTGAGCGTAGAACGATTACTCGTACGGCTCGGCGGGCGGCCTGAGTCCTCGCCGGCAGCGTCATCGCCACCGTGCCGATGATCATCCTGTTCCTCGCCCAGCGGCAATTCGTCGAGGGCATCGCCACCACCGGCCGCAAGGGCTAGCGCCATCGGCGGCCGGTGGGGCGCTATGGCATGCCATGAAACCAGGAACGACGATTACCCGGGGAGTCCGGCCGAGCCTGCCCGACGGACAGCGCCGTCAATCGCGCGGCGAAACGTGGTCCACCTTGCCCCGTTCACGGCCTGCACGTGGCGTAGGCGTCGTCGTCGAGGGTGACCTGGGGGGTGCGTACGCCTCTTGCGGCAGGCGATACGCCAGGTCGACGGCCGTTTCGACGGCCTCGTCCTCGGAGAGCCGGTGCTCCACCACGAGGCGGGCCAGGTAGCCGGCGTCGACGCGCCGCGCCAGGTCGTGCCGTGCGGGGATCGACAGGAACGCCCGGGTGTCGTCGACAAAGCCGGAGGTGTTGTAGAAGCCGGCTGTCTCGGTCACCAACTCTCGGAAGCGCCGCATTCCGTCGGGGCTGTCGAGGAACCACCACGGCGCGCCGAGCCGTACCGACGGGTAGACACCGGCGATCGGAGCGAGCTCCCGGGAGTAGACAGACTCGTCGACGGTGAAGAGCACCAGCCGGAAGTTCGGGTCCCGGCCAAAGGCGTTGAGCATCGGCTGGAGAGCGCGGGTGAATTCGGCCGCCACCGGGATGTCGAACCCCCGATCGGAGCCGAAGGCGGCGTGCACCGCCGGATCGTGGTCGCGTAGCACTCCGGGGTGGATCTGCATGACCAGGCCGTCGTCGCAGGACATGCGAGCCATTTCGAAGAGCATGTGGCCCGCGAAGGCGGCGGCCGCGGTGTCGCTCACGCTGCCCTGGCCCGCCTCGGCGTATATCCGCTTGGCCTCCTCGGTCGACACCGGCTCGGCGGCGGCGGTGAGGTGCCCGTGATCGGTGGCGCGTGCCCCGGCCAGGACGAAGCTCTCCCGGCGGCTGCGCAGAGCCGCGACGAACCCGTCGTAGTCCCCGGTGTCCACGCCCGAAAGCTCCTGCAGCCGCCGCACCTGCCGGACCCAGCCGGCGTGCCCGACATGCGTCAACGCGTCGGGCCGGAAGGTCGGTACCACCCGTGCGCCGAGTCCTGCCACGGCCAGCCTGGCGTGGTCCGCGAGCGTCGAGGTGGCGGAATCGGTGGTGGAGATCAATTCGATGTTGAAGGCGTCGAGCAGCGCCCGCGGCCGGAAATCCGGCTCGGCCAGCCGGGCGTCGATGAGGTCGTAGAGCTCGTCGGCGGTGTCGGGACCGGGCGCGATGTCGATCTTGAGGACCTCGGCGATCTCGTGCTCCAGCCAGTAGCGACTGGGCGTGCCGCGGAAGAGGTGCCAGTGGGCGCAGAAGCGCCGCCAGATCGCCCGTGGATCGGTCTCGACCTGCCCCCCCTCGACCCGGGGCACGCCGAGCTGCTCCAGCGGTACGCCCTGCGAGACCAGCATCCGCGTGACGTAGTGATCGGGCACCACCAGCAGCTGGGCCGGGTCGGAGAAGTGCTGGTCATCGGCGAACACCGCCGCGTCCACGTGCCCGTGCATGCACAGCAGCGGCAGCTCACGGGTGGCCTGGTAGATCCGGCGGGCGACGGGTCGAACGTCCTGCCCTGCCGGCAGGGCTCGGTCGGGATGCAGACGCAGCTGTGCCACGCAACTCTCCTTTGGCGCCTCGTCGAAACCGGTCCTGCAAAGGATTGCACTACGGCCCTCCGGCTACAAGGCGGGAGCCGTTCAACGTTCCGAAACATCTACGCAACCGAGTATTGACATGCCCTTGCAAACGGTTTCAGACTGACGGGTGTCGGTCACGGGTAGAGGAGGTGGGGCCGTGCGAGCAACGATCCGCGAGGTGGCTCGCGAGGCAGGCGTCTCACCGTCCACCGTGTCCCGTGCGCTGTCGACGCCCGAGATGGTCAACGCGACGACGCGTGAACGCGTACTGCGGGCGGCCCAGCGGCTGGGCTACGCGCCCAACCGCGCCGCCCGGGGTCTCATCACCGGCCGCACCGGAAACATCGGCCTGATCGTGCCGGACCTGGCCAACCCCTTCTTCCCGAGCGTGGTGAAGGGGGTGCAGGCCAGGGCGCGGGAGGCGGACTACGCCGTGTTCCTCGCCGACACGGACGAGGACCCGACGGCCGAGGTCGGGCTCATCCGGGTCCTCGGCAAGCAGGTGGACGGGCTCATCCTCTGCTCTCCCCGAGCCCGCGAGGAAGAGATCCGCGACCTGTGCGAGAGCACCACCCTCGTCATGGTCAACCGCCGCTTCGGCAGCGTCCCGTCCGTGGTCTTCGACAACGTGGACGGTATGCGACAGGCGGTCGCTCATCTCCAGGCGCTCGGCCACGAACGGGTCGCCTGGGTAGGTGGGCCGCGTACCTCCTGGTCGTCCCGTGACCGGGTCCGCGGCCTGCGCACCGCGACCGCCGCGGCCGGCATGGAGCTGGTCGTGGCCGGTCACTTCCCGCCCCACTTCGAAGGCGGGGTCGCCGCGGCGGATCTCATCATCGCCTCCGGCGTCACCTCGGTCATCGCCTACAACGACCTGATGGCACTCGGTCTGCTCGGCCGGCTACGCGACCGTGGCGTGCGGGTGCCCCAGGACATGAGCGTGATCGGCATCGACGACATCCAGATGTCGGCCATGTCCGCACCGGCGCTCACCACGGTCTCACTCGGCAAGGCACAGGCCGGACGCGCCGCCGTGGACCTGCTGATCTCACTGCTGGAGCAACCGGAGGGCGTACGCAACGCCCGCCGGGAGCTGCCGACCCAACTGCTCGTGCGTGCCTCGACCGGAGTCGCGCGGACCAACTGACAATCCTGGCCGGAACGCGGCCGCACCCCGACTTCCGGGGTGACTGAGGGAGGGAACGTTTCATGGGCATTACCCGGCGGAGCGCCCTGATAGCCGCAGCATCGTCCATCCTCACCGTCACCGCTGCCTGCGGAGCGCCGGACAACTCCGGCGCCGGCGGCGACAGCAACGGCGAGGTGCCGCAGAAGCCGAAGAAGGCGGTCACGCTCAACGTCCTCGACGTCGCGGGGAACCTTCAGCTGACGCAGGGGATGATCGACGAGTTCGTCAAGAACAACCCCGACGTCGTTTCCCGGGTGACCTACTCCAAGTCCCCGGCACCGGAACTCGCCGGCAAGATCAAGGCGCAGCAGAGCGCCGGGCGCGTGGACATCGGCCTGGTGCTCACCGGCGTGGACGGGCTGGCGGCCGGCATCGACCAGGGCCTGTGGATGGACCTGCTGCCCAAGTTCGAGGACCGGCTGGCCGGCATGAAGGACTACCTCGAACCGGCTGCCGCCATGCAGAAGCTCGCCGGCAACGCGGGCGTGACCGTCACCTACTATCCGTCCGGGCCGCTGCTGGAGTACCTGCCGGCGAAGGTCCAGAACCCGCCGACCACCGCGGACCAGCTCCTGGCCTACGCCAAGGCGCACCCGGGCAAGGTTCAGTACGCCCGTCCGTCGAACTCCGGGCCGGGCCGGACCTTCCTGATGGGGCTGCCCTACATCCTCGGGGACAAGGACCCGAAGGACCCGGTGAACGGGTGGGACAAGACCTGGGCCTACCTCAAGGAGCTCAACCAGTACGTCTCCTACTACCCGAGCGGTACGACGGAGACGATGAAGAACCTGGCCAACGGATCCGTGGAGGTGATCGCCTCGACGACCGGCTGGGACATCAACCCCCGCGTCCTCGGGACGGTGCCCAAGGAGGCCAAGGTCAGCTCGATGCAGGGGTTCCACTGGGTGACCGACGCGCACTACGCCGTCATCCCGAAGGGCGCCTCGACCGACACGCAGGCGGCCGTCCTGGCCCTGATGGCATTCATGCTGACTCCGCAGCAGCAGGCGAAGGCGTTCGACGACGGCTACTTCTACCCGGGGCCGGCCGTCAAGGGAGTCGAGCTGTCGATGGCGCCGCAGAAGAGTCAGGACGCCATCAGGAACTTCGGCCGTCCGGAGTACGACGCGCTGATCGCGAACAACCCGACGGAGGTCCCGCTGGACCCGAAGGCGCTGGTGGCGGCGTTCGACCGGTGGGACCGCGAGATCGGCAGCGGAAAGGTCAAGCAGGGATGACGGGGACCACGCCTGGCTTTTCGCAGCTGCGGCTCGATGGCGTGTCCCGCCGCTTCGGCAGCCAGGACGCACTGACCGGCCTGGACCTGACCATTCAAGCGGGCGAGTTCATCGCGCTGCTCGGTCCCTCGGGCTGCGGCAAGTCGACCGCCCTGAACTGTCTGGCCGGACTGCTGCCGCTGACCGCCGGCAGCATCTGGCAGGACGAGCGGCGGGTCGACACCCTGCCGCCGGAACGCCGCGGCTTCGGGATGGTCTTCCAGAACTACGCGCTGTTTCCGCACATGTCCGTACGGGCGAACGTCGCGTTCGGACTGCGGATGCGGCGGCTGCCCAGGGACGAGATCCGCCGCCGCGCCGCGGAGGCGATCCGTCTCGTCCGGCTCGAGGAGCACGCCGGCAAGCTGCCGGGGCAACTCTCCGGCGGACAGCAGCAACGGGTGGCCATCGCCCGCGCCGTCGTTCTTGAGCCGTCGCTGGTGCTGATGGACGAGCCGCTGAGCAACCTTGACGCCAAACTACGGCTCGAGATGCGCACGGAGATCCGGCGCCTGCACCAGTCGCTGGGCCTCACGACCGTCTACGTCACCCACGACCAGGAGGAAGCGCTGTCGCTGGCCGACCGCCTCGTCGTGCTGCGCGCCGGCCGCGTCCAGCAGATCGGCCCGCCGCAGACGCTGCACACCCGGCCGGCCAACTGGCACGTCGCCGACTTCATGGGCTACCGCAACCTGTGGCCGATGCGGGCGCTGTCGGCACAGGGCGCAGTCGTCGAGGTGGAAGCCGATGGGTTCCGGCTCGTGGGCGACCCGGTGGGCGACATCGCACCAGGCGACGCCGTGATCGCCGGAGTGCGGCCGGAGGACGTGCGGGTCGACGATCCGGGTGAGGCGGCGACGAACACGACGCCCGCGGAGATCGAGGTGGTCGAGTACCAGGGCCGGGAGTTGGCGGCGGAGGCCCGCACCGCCGCCGGCATCCGGGTCCACCTGCGCACCGACCGGCGGGTCGCACCCGGCGACGCGGTCGCACTGAGCATCGACCCCGAGCGGCTGCTCATCTTCCCGAACGACTCCGACGAGCACCCGAGCGCCCCGCTGGTCGATCCGACGGGCTCCAGGTTGTCAGAACCGGGGCTGGTCGGATGAGCGTCACCACATCCCCGCCTGCCACGGCCGCCGCAGGCCCCCCGCAGTCGCCCCGGGCCCACTGGCGTCACCGCCTCGCCGAACGCGGCGTCGACGGCCAGTTGTGGCTGCTCGCGCCGGCGGTGCTCTTCGTGATGCTGCTCTTCCTGTATCCGTTCTTCTACGGGCTCGGCCTGTCGTTCCAGCCCACCAAGGGCGGTCCGTTCAGCGACTACGCGCGCTTCTTCGGTGACTCCTACCAGCGGGGCACGATCTGGACAACGCTCGGGCTGGCACTGCCCGCGGCCCTGCTGAACGTGCTGGCGTCGGTGCCCATCGCCTACCGGATGCGGGGGCGGTTCCGCGGCAAGCGGCTCGTCACCATCCTGCTGGTCGTACCCATCACGCTCGGGACCGTGCTGACCGCCCAGGGTCTGCTCAACTTCCTCGGCCCGACCGGCTGGTTCAACCGGGTACTGATGGGGCTGCAGCTCACCGACGAACCGGTACGCCTCATCCACAACTACTGGGGCGTCTTCTTCTCGCTGATCATCACGGGTTTCCCGTTCGCCTTCCTGCTCGTGCTGTCGTACCTGTCGGGCATCGACCCGACCCTGGAACGGGCCGCGGCGACCCTCGGCGCCGGCTGGTGGCAGCGGTTCCGGACGGTCACCCTGCCCCTGCTGATGCCAGGACTGGCCACGACGTTCTGCCTCACCTTCGTCCTCGCCTTCAGCGTGTTCCCGTCGGCGGTCCTGGTCGGCAACCCGGCCGGCGAGACCAGGGTCATCTCCATCGCCGCGTACCAGGCGGCGTACGAGCAGTACGACTACCCGTACGCCTCGGCGATCGCCATGGTGATGGGGGCCATCGAGCTGGTCATCATCTCGGTGGTGCTGCTCGCGCGGACCCGCCTGTACACCGGATCCTCTGGAGGTAAGGGCTGATGGCCACCGTCACCGGTATCCCCGGCACCGACGTACCGGGCGTCGGCCCGGCCCGGCCGCGCCGGCGACTGGTCGCCCGTCCGGCCGCCTGGCTGGTCTGGGGCGCGGTCATCTTCTTCTTCCTCAACCTCCTCGGGGTCGTCGGATCCGTGCTGGTCAGCTCGTTCGGCCAGCAGTGGTTCGACACCTGGCTCCCCGACGGCTTCACCGCGAAGTGGTACAGCGACGCGTGGCACCAGTTCACCCTGGGCCAGGTCATCGTGGTGACCCTGGAGGTGTCGCTGCTCGTCGTCGGGCTCTCGCTGCTGATCGGTGTGCCCGCGGCATACGTGCTCGCCCGCCGCAGCTTTCCGGGCAAGCGCGCCGCGTATCTGGTCTTCCTGCTGCCGATCCTGATGCCGCCGATCACCTACGGCATTCCCCTCGCGACGGTGCTGTACAAGTTCGGACTCGCCGGCCACCTGTCCGGCGTCGTCCTGGCGAACCTGGTGCCGTCGGTCCCGTTCGTCATCCTCACGATGACGCCGTTCATCGAGCAGATCGACCCGCGTATCGAGAGCGCGGCCCGGATGTGCGGAGCGGGGTTGCGGTCGGTGTTCCTGCGGGTGCTGGCTCCGCTGCTGCTGCCCGGGATGCTGGCCTCCGCCATCCTCGTGCTCGTCCGGACCGTCGGCATGTTCGAGCTGACCTTCCTCACCGCCGGTCCCGACTCGCAGACACTGGTCGTCGCCCTCTACTACTCGATGTCGGCCGCGGGCATCCGGGCGCAGCAGTCGGTGGACGCCATGGCCGTGATCTACACGTCGATGATGCTCGTGCTGCTCGTCGTCGCCCTGCGCTACGTCAACCCGACCCAGCTCGTGGCCCGGGTGAAAGAGGAGCCGGAGCCGTGACCTGGGCGCGTTCCGTGCTGCGCGGGCAGCGCGTCCTGCCGGTGCTGCGGTTGCCGTCGGCGAAGGAGGCGGCGGCAGCCGCGGCGGCGATGTTCGCGCAGGGGCTGGGAGTAGTCGAGCTGACCGCGACGACCCCGGACTGGGCGCTGGCGTTGCGGGACGCCCGCCGCGAGGCGCCCGAGGGCGCGTTGCTCGGGCTGGGCACCGTCACGAACGACACGATCGCGCGGCAGGCGGTCCAGGCGGGAGCGCAGTTCCTGGTCAGCCCGTGGCCGGCGCCGGACGTGCGGGAGGTCGCGCAGCGCAGCGGGCTGCCCTTCCTGGAGGGTGCGTTCACGCCGGGCGAGGTGGCGGCCGCTGCTGGTCGCGGACCGGTGAAGGTGTTTCCGGCCCACGTGGGCGGCCCGGCCTATCTGGTGAGCCTGCTGCAGCTGATGCCCGGCGCCGACCTCGTGCCCACCGGTGGGATCGCCCTGGACGCGGTGCCTGACTGGCTGCGCGCCGGCGCCTGCGCCGTGGGCGTGGGCAGCGACCTGCTGCGGCCGGGCGCCGCGGACCGGCTGGCCGAGCTGCTCGCCGCGGTCGGCGACCTGAAGGAGGAAGCGTGAAGATCGCTGATGCCCGGGTGATCGTCACCTGTCCCGGACGCAACTTCGTCACCTTGAAGATCGTCACCGACGAGGGTGTCACCGGAGTCGGCGACGCCACCCTCAACGGCCGCGAGCTGGCCGTGGCGTCGTACCTCCGCGACCACGTCGTACCGCTGCTGATCGGCCGCGACCCGGCCCGCATCGAGGACACCTGGCAGTACCTGTACCAGGGGGCGTACTGGCGCCGCGGTCCGGTCACCATGAGCGCGATCGCCGCGGTCGACACCGCGCTGTGGGACATCAAGGGCAAGGTGGCGGGCCTGCCGGTCTACCAGCTGCTCGGCGGCCGGTCCCGCGAGGGCGTGACCGTGTACGGCCACGCCAACGGCGAGACGGCAGACGACGTGTTGACCGAGGTGGCGCGGTTCGTCGACCTCGGCTACCGCGCGGTGCGCGTGCAGTGCGGCGTGCCGGGCCTGGCCAAGACCTACGGCGTCAGCGGCGACAAGATGTTCTACGAACCGGCCGACGGCGCGCTGCCCAGCGAGGCCACCTGGTCGACCGAGCGGTACCTGGCGCACGTGCCCACCGTGTTCGCCCGGGTTCGCGACGAGCTCGGGCCCCACCTGCGGCTGCTGCACGACGTGCACCACCGGTTGACGCCCATCGAGGCCGCCCGGCTCGGGCGCAGCCTGGAACCGTACGCGCTGACCTGGATGGAGGATCCCGTCCCGGCCGAGCTGCAGGAGGGCTTCCGGCTCATCCGACAGCACACCACCACACCGGTGGCGGTGGGGGAGGTGTTCAACACCGTCTGGGACGCGAGCCAGCTCATCCGGGAGCAGCTCATCGACTACATCCGGACGACCGTCGTGCACGCCGGTGGCATCACCCACCTGCGTCGCATCTTCGACTTCGCTGCCCTGCACCATGTGCGCAGCGGCTCGCACGGGGCCACCGACCTCTCCCCGGTGTGCATGGCCGCCGCCCTGCAGCTCGACATCGCGATCCCGAACTTCGGTCTGCAGGAGTACATGCGGCACACGGACCAGACCGACGAGGTCTTCCCGCACGACTACCACTTCGAGGGCGGCTACCTGCACCCGTCGGAGGTGCCTGGTCTCGGCGTGGACATCGACGAGGAGGCCGCCGCCCGGTACCCCTACTCGCGGGCGTACCTGCCGGTGAACCGGCTCGAGGACGGCACGGTGCATCCATGGTGACGGCCCGGTCCGGCCCGGCTCCGGACGTACTGGTCATCGGCGAGGTCCTCGTCGAGCTGACCGCGCTCGAGCCGCTGCGCGACGGGACCCAGCTGCGGCTGGGCTTCTCCGGCGACGCCCTCAACGCCGCCGCCGCGGCGGCCGCCGCGGGTGCCCACACCTGCCTGCTGGCGCGGGTTCCCGACGACGAATTGGGCGACGAACTGTCGGCCCGGGTGGCGGCGCTCGGGGTGGACACGTCGCTGCTGCTGCGGACCGGGGGCCAGCACGGCCTCTACCTCCAGCATGCCGATCCGGAGGGTCAGCGCGAGTTCGTCTACGTCCGGCGCGGCAGCGCGGGGTCCAGCCTGACCGACAGCGACGTACCCGAGGCTGCCGCTCGGGCCGGCGTGGTCCTCGCCAGCGGCGTGGCCTGCGCCATCTCGGCGTCGGCCCGCTCGGCCGTCCACGCCGCCGCACGCGTTGCCCGCTGCTTCATCTACGACCCGAACTGGCGTCCCCGCCTCGTCGACGCGGCCACTGCCGGCAGCCACCTACGGACGCTCGCACCGTACGCGCGGTTGGTCACCCCGGCCTGGCCCCGCGAGGCCGGCGCGCTGCTCGGCGCCACGCCCGTGGGACCGGCCGAGGCCTGCGCCGCGCTGCGTGCTCTCGGGGCCAGGGCGGTCGCCCTCACCCAGGGCAGCAGGGGAGTGCTGCTCGACGACGGCGGCGACCTGACTGCCGTTCCCGCCTACCCGGTCGATCACGTCGCCGACCAGACCGGCGCGGGCGACGTGCTGACCGGCACGGTGGCGGCCCGGTTGGCCCTCGGCGACGACCTGTGCGCCGCGGTGCGGCTCGGCGCGGCCGCGGCGGCGCTGTCCCTGCGGGGGCACGGTGGCACGGGCTACCTGGCCAGCCTGGACGAGTCGCGCCGGCTGGTCGCCCGCACATCTGGCCTGGAGGTGTCGACGTGAGCCTGGTGGTGCTGAACCACGACGACGATGTGGCCGTGGCGACGTCGGCGATGCCGGCCGGCGCCTCGGTGCCGGCGGGCGGCGCGGGCCACGTCGTCCTGCGCGACGACATACCCCCGGGACACAAGGTCGCCCTGCGCGACCTCCCGGCCGGCACGGTGGTGCGCAAGTACGGCCAGGTGATCGGGCGCACCCTCGCCCCCGTTCGCGCCGGAGAGCACGTGCACGTACACAACGTGGGGATGCCGCAGGACGCCGCGCTACGACACGAGAGCGGCACGGCGAAGGCGGCACCGCAGGTGCCCGCCGACCTGCGGCGCACCTTCCACGGCTTCCGCCGTCCGGACGGCCGGGTCGCCACCCGCAACTACGTCGGCGTCCTCACGACGGTCAACTGCTCGGCGACGGTCGCCCGCAAGGTCGCCCGGGTCACCGAGGACGACGCGGAGGGCGCCGACGGCGTCGACGGGGTGGTCGCCCTGACCCACGGCACCGGCTGTGGCATGGCTGACAGGGGCGAGGGGTGGGAGTTGCTGCGCCGCACCCTCGCCGGCTACGCCCGCCACCCGAACATCGGCGGGCTGGTGGTGATCGGGCTCGGCTGCGAGGTCAACGCGGTGGCCGGAATCATGGCGGAACTCGGCGTCGCCGAACATGTACCGGTGTCCTCGTACACCATCCAGGACATGGGCGGCACGTCAGCCGCCGTGGGCCACGGCGTCGACCTGGTCCGGACCATGGTGCGCGACCTCGCCGGAACGAAACGCTCCGAGGTCGGCGTGGAGGAGCTCGTGCTCGGCCTGCAGTGTGGCGGCTCCGACGGGTGGTCGGGTCTGACCGCCAACCCTGCCCTTGGCGTCGCCTCCGACCTGCTCGTCGCCGCCGGAGCGACCTCCGTGCTCGGCGAGACCCCCGAGGTCTACGGCGCCGAGCACCTGCTCGCCGAGCGGGCGACCAGCGCCGACGTCGCCGGGGCGCTGATGGAGCGGATCCGCTGGTGGGAGGAGTACACGCAGCGGCAGGGCACCACGCTCGACGCGAACCCCTCACCGGGCAACAAGGAGGGCGGCATCACCACCATCCTCGAGAAGTCGCTCGGCGCCGTCGCCAAGGCGGGCCGCAGCCCCCTGGCGGCGGTACGGCACTACGCCGAGCAGATTCCGCGTCCGGGACTGGTCTTCATGGACACCCCCGGCTACGACCCGGTGTCGGTGACCGGAATGGTCGCCGGCGGAGCGAACCTGATCTGCTTCACCACCGGACGCGGCTCCGTCTTCGGCAGCCGGCCGGTCCCGACGGTCAAGCTCGCCAGCAACGGCGAGCTGGCCCGGCGGATGGCCGGCGACATCGACCTGGACTGCTCGCCCGTCGTCGAACAGGATCTTGCCGTCGAGGACATGGGAAGGCGGGTCTACGACCTGCTGCTCGACGTGGCGTCCGGCCGGCGTACCGCCAGCGAGGAGCTGGGCCTCGGCGGCGAGGAGATCGTGCCGTGGCAGCTCGGGGCCGTGCTGTGAGTGACGGGCGGCAGCGGCTTGACCTGCGGACACTGGAACAGCAGCAGCCCCGGGTTGGACCGGGCGGGCGGTGGACGCCGCCGGCGGTCGATCCCCGGTCGCTACGGGTGGGGATCGTGCACCTCGGGATCGGCGCCTTCCACCGGGCCCACCAGGTGGTCTTCACCGAGTTGGCCGCGGCGGCAGCCGGCCGCGACGACTGGGGCATCGCCGGCGTGACGCAGCGGTCGGCCTCGGTGCGCGACCAGCTGATCCCGCAGGACGGTCTGTACTCGGTGCTCGAACGCGGGCCCGATGCGGCGCCGCTCCGGGTGCTCGGCAGCGTCCGAGAGGTGCTCTTCGGCGCGGCCGACTCGGCCGCCGTCGTCGATCGGATCGCCGACCCGGCGGTACGCGTCGTCACGCTGACCGTCACCGAGAAGGGCTACCGCCGTGATGGGGCCGGCCAGTTGAACCTGTCCGACCCGCAGGTCCTGGCCGACGTCCAGGGCCAGCCGCCCCGGACCGTGGTCGGGCAGCTCGTGCGGGGCCTGCAGCGCCGGTGGGAGCGAGGTGCCGGACCGGTCACCGTGCTGTCCTGCGACAACCTGGTGGGCAACGGGGACGTCCTGCGGGGACTGGTGCACGACTTCCTGGACGCGCTGCCGGCGTCGGCGCCCGGCGGTCTCGCCGACTGGATCGAGGCGTCGGCGCGCTTTCCGTGCAGCATGGTCGACCGGATCGTGCCGGCCACCACCGCCGAGGACCGCGCCGACGCCCGAACGGTGTTGGGCCTGGACGACCACGGCGTCGTGGTGGCCGAGCCGTTCAGCCAGTGGGTAATCCAGGACGACTTCGCCGCTGACCGGCCCGCTTGGGAGCTTGCCGGGGCGGTGCTGACCAAGGACGTCGCCGCCTGGGAGGCGGTGAAGCTGCGGATGCTCAACGCCACCCACTCGCTGCTGGCCTACCTGGGCGCCCTGCGCGGGTACGACACGATCGCGGCCGCGCTCTCGGACGACCACCTGGCGGCGGCCGCCGACGCACTCATGGTCGAGGACGTGGCGCCGACGCTGCGGGTACCCGACGGCCTGGACCTGGCCGACTACCGGCGGGGGGTGCTGCGGCGCTTCGCCAACCCCGCGTTGCGGCACCGCACCGTCCAGGTCGCCATGGACGGATCCCAGAAGCTGCCGGTCCGGCTGCTCGGCACCGTCCGGGACCGCCTGGCCGCCGGCGCCGTTCCGCAGCACGCCGCGCTCGCCGTCGCGGCGTGGATGACGTACGTGGCCGAGGGCCGGGACGCCCACGGGCGCGAGCTCCCGCTCGACGATCCGCTGGCAGTCCGGCTGCGAGCCGCTACGGCCGCCGGCGCAGGCGATCCGCGACGACTGGTCGACTCGCTGCTGCGCGTCGAGGAGATCTTCGGCGCGGACCTTCCCGAGCACGACGGATTCCGGGCCGCCCTGACAGACCACGTCGCCCGGCTCACCGTCAACCGATGAGCCGGGCGGTCGGCCGGGCGCGGTGGCGGCCGGTCAGCCGTCGTGGCCGTGCAGCGTGACGACAACCGCCTCGCCGGCGCCCAGCGTGACCTGGAAGTGCCCCGCCTTGGCAGTGCCCACGGTCGGCTGGAATCCCGGCCAGCTGCCGTCCGCGGACACCACGCGTCCGTCGATGCGTACGCCGGGGGCGTCGAGGGTGCGGCCCGCACCGCTCGGGTCGTCCGGCGTCATCCGGTCGATCTCGTACCTGGCGCCGGGCGCCGCCACGTCGAGTGACACCGGCTGGTCACCCTTGTTGATGAGGAACAGCCGCCGCTCCGACGCGTCGCCGTCGACGCGCCAGGCCTTCACCTGCCCGCCCTCGGGTGCGCTGATCGCCACGGGCACGGGCCGGAGCCCGCTCGTGCCCTGCGCGAACCGAGAGAACAGCAGCAGTGCGTAGTACTCGGGCGCCGGGGTCGGCGCGCCCATGGCCGCGGACGGGTCGAAGTTGATCGCGTTGTAGTAGCCGTTGCCCTCCTCGGGGTGGAAGAAGGCCCGCACCTCGGCGTTGTGGAAGTTCACCCCGACGGCGCCGGTGCCGCACTCCGCGTTGACCGACGGGGCGTGCGGCGGCTGCGGGCAAGCCGCGTTGAACATCGTGTCGAGCGCCCAGACGGCGCTGGCGGCGACGTCGCTGACACCGTGCGCGCCCCGCCCCGCGGCGGTG
Organism: Micromonospora coerulea; assembly: GCF_016598485.1. Classification (GTDB taxonomy): domain Bacteria; phylum Actinomycetota; class Actinomycetes; order Mycobacteriales; family Micromonosporaceae; genus Micromonospora; species Micromonospora coerulea. The sequence goes on from NZ_JAEMUW010000024.1 coordinate 69,664, forward strand.
TTGAGTTCCTCGACGCGGTAGCCGAGGCCGCGGCCGGCCGCCTCGTTGGCGTGCGTGTACACCTGGTAGTTGAAGTTGGCCAGCCGCTCGTCGGAGAGCAGCGCCGGGATTGTCGGGCAGCGGTACGGGTCCGTGGTGCAGGTGCGGGCCAGCGGGTAGAAGTGATCACCGGCCCAGGCCCCGAACGCTCCGGCGTTCGCCTTCGTCGCCGGGGCGGTGGCGTCCAGAATGGCTGGCCAGTCCCAGAAGAACCGGGTTTCCACGCTGCGGTCGGCGATGCTGGTCCAGGGCGCGATGGGTTCGCTCGTGTTCGGGGTGACGATCGGGTACGGCTGGGTGGCGTTCGCGCCGGAGAAGGCGGCGAAGTCGCCCAGGTACTGCTGGAGGTCGAAGCGGTAGGCGAGGTCCGGCTCGTTGCCGAGCGAGACAGCGGCCACGTCCTCGTTGGCTCCTGCGAACGCCGGTCCGACCCCCTGCGTGACGAAGGCCCGGGCGTGCTCCGGGACGCGCCACGGCCGCTGGGCGGTGGGCGGCGACATGGCGGTGCCGAGGATGACACCCCAGTTCGGGGTGCCGCTGCCCGCGACGTGGCCGGCGTTCGCGGCGTCGAGGGTGGCGCGGATGTCGGCGAGGTCCTGCGGGGTGATCACCTCGTTGGTGTTGTCCGCGGTCGCGTCGAACGGCATGACGTCCTGCGACGACCCACCGATCCGCAGCACGCCGGTCCGCAGGTTGCCCAGCAGGTTGGCGAAGGCCGGCCGGGCGGTCGGGCCCATGTACCGCTCGATCAGTGACCACTCGACACTGAAGCCGACGAAGTGTGCGGGGACGGACCCGCCGCCCACCATGCGCCGTGGGTCGAGCCGTACCGACGCGTGGACCGGGTCCGTCGCCGCACCGGGGGATGCGGCGAAGCTCACGCCGGGACAGGCGAGCACTGCCAGCGCCGCAGCAGCGGCGGCGCTGCGGGCGGGACGATTCATCATGCGCGTACGCCTTTCGTGGTCGGGATCAGGAGATGGCAAGTGCGGCGAACCGCCAGTACTGGCCGGCGTTGTCGGCGGCGAAGGTCAGGTCGACCGGGTGGCCGTTCGCACCCCCGTCGATCGGGAACGTCAGCCAGCCGAACTCTCCGGTTGGTGACGGGCTCTCCAGGTGGGCGAGCGTGCGGCCCTCGCTGGACACCGTCATCGGGTCGGCGGGGAAGCTGGCGTCGCCGACGAGCAGGTGGACCTCGTGGCTGCCGGCCGGCACGTCGAGTCGCAGGGTGGCCGCCACGCGGTCGGTCACGATGTCGCGGCGCAGGCTGTCCGGTCCGCCACGGTCGCGGGACTGTGGCGCGGTGCCGATCCAGCCGTAGGCCTTGGCCGGATCCCAGCCGTCGGAGGGCGACAACCGGCGGTACGTCGGCAGCAGCGGGCTGGTCGCGGTACCGGCATCGAGCGCCAGCCGTACGCCGTCACCCCGCGGCGCGGTCACCGCCTGTGCCTCCGGCCGGCCGTACACCGGCGAGTCGGTCGCCGTCACCGCCGCGGCGACGGTCGCCACCTGCGGCGCCTGCGTGGGGGTCACCGAAACCGGGATGGTGACCTTCGCGAACGCGGGCACCGCCTGCGAGGTCGCCCCCGACACCCAGCCGTCCGGGACGGCCAGGCGGGCGTCGACGGACACCGGATGGTCGGTGCCGTTGGCGACGGTGACCGCGACCTGCCCCGTCTCGCCCGTGAACAACGGCTGGTCGGGGAGGGTCAGGCCCTGCACCGAGACGTGCCCGGAGGCCAGGACGGTCAGGTCGTCGACGTACGTCGGGACAACGGGTGGTGCGGCGCTGCCCCCGACGGCCTGCACCGCCACCTTCGGCGACCCGCCGAGGCTCGCGGTGCCCAGCGGGTACCAGTCCTGGCCGTCGCTCGTATACTCCGCGGCGACGTCCGTGCCCCGGCGCACCAGCCGTAGGTGTGCGGACTCTCCACCGTAAGGGATCGACGACCGGCTGCCGATCTTTCCGCCCGACTCGGCCAGGAACTCCAGCGCGCGTCGCCCGTCGACCCAGCCGAGGTCGGCCTTCACATAGTTGTCGTCGTCGACGTACGCGTAGAGCCCGACCTGCTGGAAGTCGGCGGACAGTTCGGGCGCGTCGAACGTGGCGGCGGCGGTGAAGTCGGCCTGCGGCGTGTCGGTGCGCGCGAACAGGTTCCGGCCGTCGCCGCCGGCACCCGTCTCGCCACCGGCGAGCGTCGACAGCCGGAGCGAGCCGGGCCGATCCTGGAGATTCCAGCCGGAGCCGTCCGGCCGGATGATCTGCCAGCCGGCGTCCAGCGTGCCGGAGTCGAAGTCGTCACCCGCCGGGCTGTTGACGGTGTCGATGCTGCGGACGGTGAAGGGCACCGGCAGGGCTTCGGTGTCGGCGTCGACGACGGCCCGCACGAACCCGGTCGAGGAGAGGTGGTCGGCGGTGAGCGTACCGGTCAGCGTGACGTCGACGGTGGCCTCGCCGCCGGCGGGCACTGTGAAGGGCACCGGCTGTGCGGCGAAGCCGGGCGGCGGGTCGACCACGACCGTGCCCTGGCCGCCGTGGCCGAGCGCGTCCACGATCGTCACCCGCTGCCGCAACGTTCCCGGCCGGTCCAGAGGTGCCGCGAGGATGCTGGCCCGGGCGATCCGGACCGGCGAGAACATCACCCGCCAGCCGAGCTTGTGGGACCGGTGGTAGGTGTCGAGCCCCTTGGTGTGGAAGGGCGGCACCGGTTCCGGATTCTGTCCCGATCCCCAGGTCGGCGTGCACCAGAACTCGGTGGAGGTCCAGTACATCTTGCCGATGAGGTGCGGCCGGTTGTTCAGCAGCCGGTTGTGTTCGTCGATCAACGAGGCCTGGTAGAACTCGGTCCCGCGACCCACCCCGTCCCGCTGGTGGACGGCTTCCGCCCCGTACTCGCTCAGCAGGATCGGCTGGCCGGTCATCTCCTGCAACGCGTCCAGGTGCGACGTCAGGCTCTCCAGCGTCGAGTACCAGCCGGCGTAGTAGTTGGTCGCGAAGAAGTCCTGGTAGGGGTAGGCCCGGTCTCGGGTGTGCCGGTGGGAAACCTGGGTGTAGAGCCGGCTCGGATCGATGCTCCGCCCGTAGGCGATGACGTTGCGGACGTAGTCGACCGCCCCGTCGGTCTCGGTGGCGTTCTCGTTGCCGACCGACCAGGCGAACAGGCTCGGGTGGCTACGGTCCCGGGCGACCATCCGGGCCAGCGCCCGCTTGCCGAACTCCTGCACGTCCGACCTGCCGAGGAACGTACCCGGCTGTGAGCTGATGTTGTTGATCTCCTCGATGACGAGCATGCCGTACTTGTCAGCGGCCTGCAGCTCGGCCGGAGTGGTGGGGTAGTGGGCGGGCCGGAAGATCCGGAAGCCCTTGTCGTGCAGTTTCTTGATCTCGCGGTCGGCCAGCCCGTCCGGCTGGGTGCGACCCAGTCCCGGGTAGTCGGCGTGCCGGTTGAAGCCCGGCAGGTCCTGGACCGGCTTGCCGTTGAGCAGCAGGTCGAGGCCGTGGACGGCGACGGTGCGGAAGCCGGTCTGCTCGACGAGTTCCCGCCAGGCCGTGTCGCCCAGCGGACGAAGGTGCACGGTGTAGAGGTTGGGGTGGTCGAGGTCCCAGAGGGCGGGTCGGGGGACGTCGACCTCGATCGGGGTGGCGACGCCGCCGCCGGCGGGCACGGTGGTGCGCACCTGCTGCGGGCCGAGCACGCGTGAGCCGTCCGGCCCTTCGACGGTGAGCAGCGCGGTCACCTGCCGCGGGGACGTGGTGGCGTTGACGCCGGTCGGGCGCAGGGTCAACTGCCCAGTTGCCGCTCCCTCGGCCCGGGTTTCGGTCAGCGCCACAGCGGGCGTGCGCTCCAGGCGTACCTGCTGGAGCAGGCCACCCCAGTTCCAGTACAGGCCCTGGACCGGACGGGCGTACTCGCCCATGGTCGAGACCCGGTTGTCGACCACGACCGCGATCGTGTTCGTACCCGCGCGTACCGCCTCGGTCACGTCGAGCCGGGTGGGCAGGTACCCGCCAGTGCTGCTGCCCACGTCCACGCCGTTGGCGAAGTATCTGCAGGTCCAGAAGCACGATTCGAATGCCAGGGCGGTGCGTTCACCGGGATTGGGCGCGTCGAGGTCGACGGTCCGGCGGTAGACGCCGACCACGCCGTTGTCGTCGTTCCACTTCGCTTTCACGGCCCCGAACGAGTCGGGTACGACGATGGTCGGCCAGGCGTCGGTGTCGTACTCCGGCCGCACCGCTGGCGGTACCGTCCCCTCCAGGGCGCCCTCGGGCAGCTCTGCCGCGGTCGAGAACTGCCACCCTCCGTCGAGGCGTTCGACTCCTGGGCCGGCCGGTGGGGCGAAGGTCACGACGCGCTTGGTCACGGTGCGCGTGCCGGAAGGGCTGTCCGCCTCGGCCTTCAGCGTGTGCGAACCGGCCGGAAACCACGTCGCGTCGGTGGTGGTCGCCCAGACAGGGGCGGTCTTGGTTTTCCGCGCGTACACATCGGTCAGCTCGGACAACTGCACGTTGTCGAGGTAGAACCGCACGGCGGTCGTACCCGGCGGAGCTTCGACCTCGAGATCCACGGCGCCGGTGAGCCGGCTGTCCCGCGGTGCCGTGAAGCGGATCCCGGTTTCGGTCGCGCCGGCGCTGCCGGCGGGCGCGACCAGCACCACCGCCAGCACCACAGCGAGGGCGGACAGGCAGGCGGCGATCGGTCTGGGGAGGCGGATCCTCATGACAACGTCCTCGCGTGTGACGGGATGGAACGGTCTCCGGTTTGTCAGGCGCCTGCGCGCGTCCGGAGCATCGCAGCTTCCTGAAACCGTTTGCGGTTCCTCTGATGCCAGCAAACGGCTGGTGCGTCCGTCAATGCGTCTGAGGGGATGAAACAAGTTTCAAGAATGGCCCCCCGCCTGCTGACTTCACCGCCGACCGGGTACATCGGCCGGTTGACGGCCACGGACCGCTCGGCCGGGAGGTCGGGGGATTGAAACAAGTTTCAGTCTCCGGACGCATTGACCGCTGGCCCCGTGTTTGGTGTCGTGAACGTCGGACCGCAAACGGTTTCAAGGCTTTCCCTACGCGACGAGGGTTCGGAGGAGATGCCATGGCACCGATCACGCATCCCGCCATCAGCCGACGACGGCTCTTCGGCCTGGGGGCGTCCGCCACGGTCGCCACAACCCTGGCCGGCGCCGCTCGCCCGGCGCGGGCGGCAGCGGCGGACGCCGTCTCGCAACCGAGGGACGCCTCCGCTGAGCTGCTCGAACAGTGGCGGGAGGCCCCCGGCTGCCACCCGCTGGTGCCGGACGTGTCGGCCGCCGGCTACCGGCTCGGCGAGCGGCCGCCAACGCCCTCGGTGGTCACGAAGGTCACCGACTTCGGTGCCCGTCCCGACGGGACCGACTGCACGGCAGCGTTCAATGCTGCCGTCCGACAGGCGGGCGAGCACGGTGGGGGCGTCGTGCTGATACCGCCGGGGACCTACACGCTGTCCGGGCCGGTCTGGATGCACTGGTCCGGGGTGGTGCTTCGCGGGGCCGGTCGGGAATCCACCGTGCTGCATTTCGCGTGTACCCTCGACGACGGCTACCGGCCGAACCGCCAGTCCAACGGAAACAGCCGCTGGTCCTGGACCGGCGGGCAGATCTGGTTCGTCGCGCCGGAGCGTCGCGCCCGGTCGGAGGCCGAGGACTATGCCGGGACCGAGGGGTGGCTGCTCGGTGACGTGCTCGCCGAGGTCGGCGCCGCATCCCGCGGCCAGCGGACCCTTGTCGTGTCCGACACGAGCCGGCTGACGCCCGGTGACATGGTCGTCCTGGAGTGCCAGAACCCGCCGGACGCCAGCCTGCTGAAGCACCTCGCCGGCGACGTTCCGGGGACCCGGGACTACGACTGGCCCCGCGGGGCGCCCCAACTCGTGACGGGATCCGGCGGGCAGTACGTGCAGTACGCGACGCTGCAATGGCCCGTGCGGGTCGAAGCGGTGGTCGGCGAGCGCGGCGTCCGGCTGGCGCAGCCACTCAAGTACGACCTTCGGCCCGGCTGGCCGGCGCGGCTGCGCGCGATCGGCCCCACCGTGCGCGACGCCGGCGTCGAGCACCTCACGGTCAGGAACGAGCTCGTCCCCCAGACCGCCCACAACAAGCACCCGGGCTCGAACGGGGTGTGCTTCCAAGCGGTCCACGACTGCTGGGCGCGGGACGTACGCGTCGAAAACTGTGACCTCGGGTTCGGACTCACGACAGCCAAGTCGGTCACCATCACGGGGGTGGCCGTCGGCGGACGGGCCGCCCACCACAGCTTCGCCTGCCGGATGCAGTCCAACGACAATCTGGTGGAAGACTTCGAGATCGATCGGTTCAGCGTCCCCGTTCCCTCCGGCGCCGTCCATCACGGCCTCAACCTCGAGGGGCTCTCGGCCGGGAACGTCTACCGCCGTGGGCGCATGGCCGAGGGGACGTTCGACACCCACCGCGCCCTGCCCTTCGAGAACGCACGGACCGACATCACCCTCGAGAGCAACGGGCGGGTGGGCGGTTCCGCCGCGTCCGGCCCGCTCTTCGGTGCGCGGATGGCGCACTGGAACGTCAGGATCACGAACGGCCGCCAGTACGCGGTCACGATCGCCGACGTGGCGCCGCGCAGCGTGACGCTGGGCGTACAGGGCGTCGACGACACCAGCAGTGGCCTGTCCCGCGACTTCTCCGGCGACCTCGAATCGCTGCTCGCCGATCACGGGTCAGCCCCGTCCGTCGACGACCTCTACGCCGCGCAGCGCCGACACCACTAGCTCGACCATCTGCCCCGAGGAGGACGGCGATGCGTGACCTGGCGCGCCGGAGGCTGTTGACGGCCGGCGAAGGAGCCGTACGGACGAGCACAATTGGTGCGGCCGACCGCATCGTGAGGCGGGGCGCCGTCCACCGCGGACTCAGAGTGCTGCATCGGTTTCTGGTCGTCGGCGCGCTGGTCGCCGGGCTGGCGCCGCACGGCGGTGCCGCGGCCGCCGCCGGCGAAGACGCCGGTGCGACAACCTCTTTCCCGCTCACCACGACGTTGAGCGGGCACAACGCGCGGCTGACCGATGACTTTCAGGGGTTCTCGGTGGAGTCGGCGGACTTTGCGCATGGCTTCCTTACCGAGGAACGGATGTCCGAGCGGCTGCGGACGTTGGGTCCGGGTGTGATCCGGCTGGGCGGCTATTCGATGGACCTGGTGTGGCCGGCCTTCGGGCGGTGGGCGGACGTGCCGGCGCCGCCACAGGCGATCGGCGGCACCGTCGACCAGTCCGACCTGGACGAGCTCAAGCAACTGCTGGACGCCTCCGGCTGGAAGGTGACCCTCGGCGCACCGCTGAAGATGATCATCGACCCTTCCAAGATCAAGAACCCGGCGCGGGACCCGTCCCCCGAGGTGAGCCTCGAACAGGTGGTCGCCGAGGTCAAGGCGGCGTACGACACCCTCGGCGACGACCTGCTGGCCGTCGAGCTCGGCAACGAGTACGACAACGTCACCACCCTGACCGGGGCGGAGATGTGGGACACGGCCAAGCAATACCAGGCTGCGATCAAGGCAGCGGTGCCGCGCGCAGGGCTGAAGATCGTCGGACCCTCCCCGAGCGGCGCGAAAAGCAGCAGCCGGGTGGACGAGTTCGTCACCGCGGGGCTGGCCGACGAGTCCGTCAACCCGCAGCAGGTGCTCGCCGAGCTGTCCTCGCACTGGTATCCGTGGAGCCACTGCAGTGGCCGGACCATGACCATCCAGCAGCTGATGTCCCCGGAGACGCATCTCAACACCCGCGTGAAGCTGGCCGGAATGCGCGCGGTCAGCGCGAGGCTGCACGACACGATCCCGTCGACGATCAACGAGTCGAACTCCGCCTCGTGCAGCGGGATGCCCGGCGTCAGCAACTCCTACGCCACCTCACTGTGGTCGCTGGACTACCTGCTGCAGGCGGCCCAGAGCGGCATCGACAGATTCCAGTTCCACACCAACACCGCCGCGATCTGCGGGGACTTCAAGCCGCGGGACTCCGCCGACTACCCCATCTCCTACCGCTACTACGGCGCCTTCTGTGCCACCGACCAGGCCGCCCTGGACACCAACCAGCTCTCCGCCAACCCCCTCTACTACGGCATCTGGGCATTCCGTCAGATCCCCACCGGCCAGTTCGTCGACCTCGACCTCCCCGACACCGCCCTCGACAAGATCCGCGCCTACGCCGTCATGGGCAGAGCCGGCACCCTCACCGCCGTACTCATCAACATCCAAGACCCGGCAGCCGCCGACAGCACCCACGACACGGTGACGCTGAACCTGCCCTCGTCATACGGCCAAGCGCGGGCAGTGACCCTGCAGAGCGCGGCACCCGAGGGCCTCGCCTCCCTCGACCCCACCCACATCACCGTCGGCGGCCAGACCATCACACCCGCCGGCACCGCCACCGGCACCCCACAACCGACCACCGTGCCCGTCGACCACAGGTCATCGACCATCACCGTCGCACCCGGCACTGCGCAAATCATCACCTTCACTCACTAGCAGGCGAGTCGCCTCGGAGGCAGCGGTGCCGCGAGTTGGTGACGACACACGATCGGTGTCGCAGTCCGCCGATCGGGTGCCTGGCTATTCCAGACCACAGGGAGCCCGCACCATGCAGTGTCCAGAGCCGGATGTGTCCAATCCGCCGCGGGGCGTCAGCCGGCGAACCCTGCTCGGCGGCCTCGGACTCACCGCCGCCGCCACGATGGCCGGGGCCCGCTTCGCTGGTCCGGCGGCGGCCGCCACACCCGACGGTGTCCTGAGCGTCGTGGTCTCGGCGACCCCGGCAGGCCGCGGAATGCCGCTCGTGGGCTACAACACCGGCCATTTCATGCCCGGCAGCAATACGAGCGCCTGGCTGGAGTACGCGCGGGTCAACGCCGTCCGCTTCTTTGCGTCCTTTGAGGACTGGTGCCCGGACGAGGCCTTCGACCCCGGGGCGGGGATCTCCGGCATTGACGCCTTCGATGCGGCGAAGGACGAGCTGCGGCGCAGCCCCGAGGACAACCGCTTCCTGGACTGGGAGCTGTTGCACGAGGTCTTCGAGCAGCACGTCTACTCGAACACCAACTTCTACCGCCTCAACCACCAGCTGGCCGAGCTCAGGCGACTCGGCATCACCCCGATCATCGAGGCCGCCCAGCTGCGCTGGAACAGCCCGTGGTCGGGGCTGTGGCAGCAGTGGCAGAAGCACTACGCGCTGACCTACCACCTGGCCGGCAACTACGACGTCGAGCGCTACAACTTCCTCAACGAGCCCGACCACCCCGGCGCCGCCAAGGACATCGTCGACCAGCAGATCTACGTCCGCGGGTTGCAGATCGCCTCGGACGCCGTACGCTGCGCGATCGCCGACGTCAACCGGCGCTACGGCAAGCGACTCCGCGCTCTCGTCCACGCGCCGGTCATCACCCATGTGTCGAGCTCACGCGGGAACGATCACATGGACGCCGACCCGGACGCCGACGCACGCGACGACCAGTACGGCTGGGGCGAGATCTCGCTGCGGAACCTGCGCACCGACTACCACGGCGCCCACGTGGACTACGACATCTTCAACGTCTTCGACACCCACCAGTACAACAAGACGGCGGACGTCTACGCGTACGAGTTCGCGATGATGCGCCAGCGGATGCGGGAGTACACGCCGACCGGCACCGCGCTCCCGATCGTCTATTCCGAGTTTAACCGCCGCAACACGAGCGCGTTCGAGACCAGCGGCGACGACCTCAACTCCCCGATGATCTACTGCGACCTGGCCCAGATCTGGGGCGAGGCGGTCCTTGCGCAGGCCGAGGGCATGATCACGTTCAAGTTCCAGAACACCATGCGGTCCAACGGCATTCCGTACGGCACGGGCTGCTACTACGTGGAGCCCGGCGGCGTCTACGACATCCACGGCGCCACCAAGGCCGCCGAGGTCAACCGCCTCTTCGCCAAGGGCTTCGCGGGCGAGCAGCGCCGGCTGCTGCGCGGCACGGCCGGCGACGGCAGGACGGTGCCGGTCGCCCGCGACCAGCGGAGCCGCTGCCACTACCTCTGGCTCCCACACCCCAGCGGCACCCCGGCGGGACCCGTCTCGCTGGACCTCAGCGGACTGGGCATCGGCGGCGGCCAGGTGGTCGTCGAGGAAGTGAGCCCGACACACAGCGGAGGCATCACGACGGTCGCCCCACTGCCCGCCGACGGCAGGATCACCCTGGAGCAACCCGCCGAAGCCGTCTGGCTGGTCACCGTGGCGGACGCCGGCGACTCACGCTCGTACGAGGCCTGCGCCGACGCCTCTCTGAGGCAGGGCGGCCCGCCCTCCGGCGGCGCCCAGGAGAGCTTGGCCGTCGCCCTCGACCCGAGCGGATCCTCGGCCGTGAGCTACCTCGCCTTCGACCTCGGCGGCGGACCGGCGGCGCGCCGGGCCGTACTCGAGGTGCACGGCAGCGGCATCGACGGAGAGCCGCTCACCTTCATGGCCTACGCCATGACCGACACGTCCTGGACCGGACGCGAGCTGACCTGGGAGTCGGCGCCCTACCTCGACTCCACCGCGGTCCGGCCCACCTCAGTCGGCGACCGGCTCTACCCGGCCGGTCAGCTCACGACCACGGGTGCCAGCGGTTCCGCCCGGCTCGACGTCACCGACGCGCTACGCCACGCCCACGGCCGCAGCCTCGGATTTCTGCTGATCCGCGAGCCCAGGCGAGCCGAGGACACCGCCGACAACGGCCGCCACGTCGAACTTGCCGGACGCGCCGATCCCCAGCCGACCCTCCGCCCGCGGCTGTACCTGTACAGCTGAGGCAACCACACCGTTTACCACAGCAAGGGAGAACCCATGAGTCCTCAGACTGAAGGCACACCTGTCGATACAGATCGCGGAGCCCCTTCCGCCGCCGCGCGAGGCCGCCTCCTGCGCCGGTCAGTGGTCGCCGGCGTGCTGGCGACCGGGCTCGTGGCGGCCGCGAGCGGCATGCAGGCTGCCGCCGATGAGACCCCGACGACGCGCCTCACCCTCACGGCCACCGTGGACGGACGCAACGCGCCGCTGAGCGGGGAGTTCCAAGGCTTCTCGGTGGAGTCGGCGGACTTCGCGCACGGTTACCTGACGAAGGAGCGGATGGCCGAGCGACTGCGGACGCTCGGTCCCCAGGGCGTGATCCGGCTCGGTGGCTACTCCATGGACCTGGTGTGGCCGGCCTTCGGTGCGTGGAGCGACGTGCCGGCGCCGCCGAAGGCGATCGGCGGCACCGTCGATCAGTCCGACCTGAACAACCTCAAGCAGTTGCTGGACGACACGGGCTGGAAGGTGACCCTCGGCGCGCCGCTCAAGACGGTCATCGACCCGTCCAAGATCAAGAATCCGCTGCGGGACCCGTCCCCCGACGTCAGTCTCGAGCAGGTGGTCGCCGAGGCGAAGGCCGCGTACGAGACCCTGGGCGACGACCTGCTGGGCGTGGAGCTGGGCAACGAGTACGACAACGTGACCACGCTGACCGACGCCGAGATGTGGGAGACTGCGAAGCAGTATCGGGCGGCCATCGACCAGGCGCTGCCGACCGCCCACCTGAAGGTCGTCGCTCCGTCGGCCAACACGGCGAAGACCAACACCAGGCTGGACGGGTTCGTGACGGCCGCGCTCGCCGACGAGTCCACCAACCCGCAGCAGGTGCTCTCGGAAGTGGCCTCCCACTGGTACCCGTGGAGCCATTGCGGCTCGTCCCAGATGACCATCGACCAGCTGATGTCCCCGCTCACGCACACGAACACCCGCAGCAAGCTCGCGGGCATCATGGCCGCCGGCGACCGGCTGCACGGCACGATCCCGATGACCGTCAACGAGTCGAACAGCGCCTCGTGCAGCGGGATGCCGGGGGCGAGCAACTCGTACGCCACGGCCCTGTGGTCGCTGGACTATCTGCTGCAGGCCGCGCAGAGCGGGGTCAGCAGGTTGCAGTTCCACACGAACACCGCGGCAATCTGCGGGGACTTCAAGCCGCGGGACTCCGCCGACTACCCGATTTCCTTCCGGTACTACGGCGCCTTCTGTGCGGCGGACCAGGCGGCGCTCGACGCGAACGAGCTGTCGGCGACCCCGTTGTACTACGGCATCTGGGCGTTCCGGCAGGTGCCGCAGGGGCGGTTCGTCGACCTCGACCTCGCCGACGGCGACCTGGACAAGGTCCGCGCCTACGCCGTCATGGGGCTCAACGGCACGCTGACGGTGGTGCTCATCAACGTCCAGGACCCGGGCAAGGCGGAGAGCACCTACGACTCGGTGACCCTGAACCTGCCGTCGTCGTACCGCAGGGGACAGCAGGTGACGCTGCAGAGCTCGGCGCCGGCGGGGTTCGCCTCGCTGGACGCCGGCCGCATCACCCTCGGCGGCCGCACCGTGACGCCGGCTGGAACCGCCGTCGGCACGGCACAGTCCACCGCCGTCCCGGTCGAGCACACCTCGTCGACGGTGACCGTCGCGCCGGGAACGGCGCAGATCATCACCTTCTCGCACTAGTCGAGGTCGGATGACGGTGGCGCAGCGGCGTCACCGTCATCCCTCGGCCCGTCCCGGCCGGTCCCGGCCCCGTTCCGTTCCGGTGAGGCCGACACCGGTACCGCCCCTGTTCGGGCCAGAGCCCAGGAGAGCCCGATGACAACGGATCACACCAGACGAGACCTCCTTCGATGGGCGGCGCTAGCGGGCGCCGCAGCGGCCCTGACGCCGGTAGCCGGCGGCAGCGCGTCCGCTGCCCCGACGCCCGCGGGCAACCCTTGGGCCCGAGCCGAGTACATCGGCGGCAAGGTACGCCGTCCGCACTTTCCCGAGCGCCGGCTCGACCTCGAGAGGTTCGGGGCGGTGGGCGACGGCGTCACGGACTGCACGGCGGCGTTCCGGCGTGCCATCGAGGAATGCCACGCGGCCGGTGGCGGCCATGTCGTGGTGCCGGCCGGCCGGTTCCTGACCGGCCCGATCCACCTGCTCAGCAACGTCGACCTGCACGTCGCGGCCGACGCGGTCGTGTTGTTCAGCCAGACGCCCGCCGACTACCTGCCCGCCGTACTGACCCGGTTCGAGGGCGTCGAGCTCTACAACTACTCGCCGCTGATCTACGCCTACGGCCAGGAGAACATCGGCGTCACCGGCGCCGGTGTGCTGGACGGCCAGGCGGACAACGTCCACTGGTGGCCCTGGAAGGGCAAGACCGAATACGGTTGGAAGCCTGGCGACCCCAGGCAGGACGAGGCCCGCGCCCGACTGTTCGCGATGGCCGAGCAGGGTGTCCCGGTCGAGCAACGGGTGTTCGGCGAGGGTGATTACCTGCGTTCCTCGTTCATCGAGCCGTACCGCTGCCGCAACGTCCTCATCGAGGGCGTCACCATCGTCAGGTCGCCCATGTGGGAAATCCACCCGACCTGTCGGAGAACGTCCTGGTGCAGGGCGTCACCATCAACTCGCACGGCCCAAGGGCAGCAGACCCCGTCGCGCCAGCTGGGTCAGTACCAGCCGGCCGATCAGGTCCGCGCCAGGTTGATTGCAGCGACGCATAGTCGAGGCCGAAGTCGGCGAGCTTGCCCGGCCGGAAGTTCTCGACCAGGGCGTCGGCGCGGCCCGTGGGTCAGTGGGCGACCGCGCGGTCTCCCGGGTCGGTCAGGTCCAGCACGATGCTGTGTATGTTGCGGTTGACGCTGGTGAAGTAGGTGCTCATCGCGCCGATGTATGGCGGACCCAGTGGCGGGTGTCGTCACCCAGGTCCGGACGCTCGACCTTCACGGTGGCGCCCAAGTCGGCGAGGAACATCCTGGCCAGGGGCCCGGCGAGCACGCGGCTGAAGTCGGCCACGAGCAGGCCGTCGAGCGGCCCGGTGGGGGATTGCACAACTGGCCTCCGTGGTCGAGGCTCCCGCTTGCGCGCTGCTGGCTCGGTACCTAGCCTGCCCGCACTGATCCGTCCGGGGAAGGGAGGGCGGCGGGCAGTTCGCCACCGCCCTCCCTCGACACTTCGTCTTCACTGCGGAGGGAGCTGCTCCGCTAGGTGGTCGGCTCCATCTGCGGAGCGGCCACGGCCGTATGCGGCGTGGAACTCCTGACGGCGTCCCCCGCTGGGGCGTCGCTTCGGTCGTGTGGCCGACGAACGAGCAGGTACAGCCAACCCGACCCGATGACGACCGCGGCCGACAGCACGACAATCCAGTTGGTGTACCAGGGCGCATCCGGGGTTCGCGGCCAGGCAATGTTGATCATGGCCAGTACCCCGTAGACCTGCGCCCCGATGGTGACCGGCAGACCCCACCCGCGCAGCTGGAAGGCGCCCGAGGGTCGCCAGCCCTTGATGCGGGCGCGCAGGGCCGCCAGGACCACCATCTGGAAGCCGAGGTAGATGCCCAGGGTGGCGAACGAGATGATCGCTGTCAGGGCGTCGGCCGAAATGATGGACCCGAGGACGATGAGCGCGGGGATGACGGCCGCGACGATCATGGCGTACGGGGGGACCCGACGCGACGGCAGGAAGAAGCGCAGTGCCTTCGCGCCGATGATCATGTTGTCTCGTCCGTACGAGTACATCAGACGGCTGGCGGCTGCCATCAGGCTCATGGCGCAGGACAGGAACGACAGCATGACGACGGCGAGGACCACCTTGGCCCCGACGACCCCGAAGGCGCTGTCGAGGATCGTGGTCAGGGGGTCGGGGTCGGTGCCGTCGATGACTGCGGCGTAGTCCTTGACCGCGAGCAACAGGGACAGGCAGACGAACATCGCCGCCGCGCCGCCGATGTAGATGGTCATGCGCATGGCCTTGGGGATACGCCGGGTCGGGTCCGGCACCTCCTCCGCGACGTCGCCGCAGGCTTCGAAACCGTAGTACTGGAAGATGCCGATGAGGCCGGCGGCGAGGAACGCGGTGAGGTAGCTGCCCTGGGAACCGGCGCCGAACGTGTCGAACAGGACGCCCAGGCCATGGTGCCGCTCGGTGGCGAGGAGCCAGCCGCCGACGGCGATGGCGCCGAGCAGTTCGGCGGCGAAGCCCAGGGTCGCGGCCCAGGCGAGCCACTGCGTGCCACCGAGATTGATGGCCAGGGCGACCGCCAGGATGATCAGAGCGCAGGTGATCGTGGTGCCGGTTCCCGCGGTGAAGCCGAGGAGCTGACCCAGGTAGGGACCGGCGCCGTAGGTGACGCCTGCGATCGTCATGAGTAGCGCGATGAGGTACACCCATCCGGTCATCCACGCCCATCGTCGTCCCCAGAGACGCCTGGCCCAGGGGTAGACCCCGCCGGCGACCGGGTACTGCGACACGATCTCGCCGAAGACGAGGGCCACCAGCAGCTGGCCGATACCGACGATGACGAAGGACCAGAACATCGGTGGGCCGGCGGTCGCCAGGGAAAGGCCGAACAGGGTGTAGACGCCGACCACGGGGGAGAGGTACGTGAAGCCGAGCGCGAAGTTGGCGCGCAAGCTCAGGTCCCGCTCGAACTCGGGTTTGTAGCCGAGCTCGGCAAGCTGTGCCGCGTCCTGGTCGTGGGACGGGCTGTGGGCCTGGGCCAGTAAGGGTTTCGCGCTCACCGCTGACCCTCCTGGCCTACCGGCACCGTCTCCGTTTCGGCCGCCACTTCGGCGAGCAGCTCCGAGCCGGGGATCACCTTGTGCGCGAAGTGCGCGTGCATCCAGTCGAGGTGGTCGTGCCGGCTGTTCATGATTCTCAGGGTGTCCCAGTTGGGGAAGGTCTGCTGGAGCACCCAGCGCTGCATGAGCCGGGGGTCCACCTCGTAGACGTGCGCGAACGTCTCCAGAGCCACCATGCTGACCCGGCGCGGATCGGGCGGGGTCATCTGCTCGGCGTACCGGTACGCCGAGGCAGCCGAGGGGCCGTGCCGACTGACGTCACTCATGGATCGTCCCTTCGTCGTGCCCGTAGGCCCTGTCGAGCAGGTACTTTCCGGGGTTCATGATGTTGTTGGGGTCCAGGGCACGCTTGACGTCGAGCATGACCTGGAAGCCACGACCGAGCTCCTGCGGTACGAGGTCGACTTCGCCCTCGCGGCAGGAGCCGTGGCACGCGCTGATGGAACCGCCGTGGGCGAGGGCTGCCGCCGCCATGTCGCGCTTGGCCTTGACCCACATCTGCCACGCGTGGTCGTCCAGGCGCTGTTCCCAGATGCCGACGTCGATCTCGGTGAGGTAGTCCACCCCGGTGTTGCCGGAGGTGTAGGCGAACATCCCCCAGTCGTCGAACACGTCGGTCTGGCGGCGGAGATCGGCGATGATCTCGTGCCACGCCTTGGAGACGGCCGGGATGTTGGTGTAGTTGACCGCCGCGTCCTCGCAGTGCCAGCTCATGGGGACGACCTGGCCGTCCTTTGTACGCCCGTGCAGCGGCGTGGCGTAGCGGTCGTGGCGCGCGGCCCAGTCTCCCTCGGAGATCTCGTCACCCAGGTACCGGGCGCCGTGGTCGCGGGCGATGCGGAACAGTCTCCGCCCGCCCGCGCGGACCTCGTCCTCGTAGCCGTAGAGGGCAGCGCAGACCAGGGCCCGCACGTCACCAGGCTGCGGGATGTACGCCTCGTCGTCGCGCCGCAGGTAGGCGACCTTGTGCTCGTCGAACAGGACGGCGCCGGCGAACGTCGCGACACCCGCTCGGGCCAGCGCACCGACGCAGGCGTATGCGTCGTCGTAGTTGTCGAACGCCCAGAACGGCGAGAGTTCGGCTTCCGGCTTCGGGAACAGCTTCAGGGCCGCCTTCGTAGCGATGCCCAGCGTGCCCTGATGCCCCATGAACAGGTGCTTGAGCTGGTATCCGCTGGAGGACTTGCTGATCTTCTGGCCGATGCCGTCGCCGACGTGCATGATCTCGCCGGTCGGGAGGACGTGGTCGAAGCTCAGGACCAGGTCTCTGGTGTGACCGTAGCGTGAGCCGATGAGGGACCATCCGCTCGTGCCGATGCGGCCGCCGACCAGGGAGCAGGGGTAGGAGGCCGGGTCGTCGGGGTAGAACAGCCCGTGCTTGGCCAGCGCCTCGTTGAGCTTGAGCATGTTGATCCCGGTGCCGACGGTGACCGTCCGGTTCTCCAGGTCCAGCTCGTGGATCTGGTTCATCCGCTTGACGTCCATCACGATCCCGCCGCGAAGCGGGACGGCTCCGTCCGTCAGCCCGGTTCCGCCGTCCCGGGGCACGATCGGGATCCTCAGCTCGTTGGCGATCCGGACAACGTCCGCGACCTGCTGGGTCGACGTCGGCAGGACCGCCAGGTCAGGCACCCGTTCCGCCCAACGATGCACCGGGAACGGCGCCGGGACCCGGGCTCGGTTGTAGCGGTCGGTCTTGCTGGTCAGGACCTGGTCGTCCCGCAGCACGGTTCGCAGCGCCCGCACCACCGTGTCCAGGTGGCTGGTGGTGATGGTCATCAGTGCTGCCCTCCGCAGCCGCAGCCGCAGCCGCTGCTTCCGTTTCCGCAGCCGCCTCCCGAGTGGCAGCCCCCGCCACCGCAACCGCCGCGACCGCGGGGTTGCGGGACGCCCGTTCGGGCCGTTGCGGCACGCTTGTCGCCGACCTCGCCGCGGCTGCCGCCGACGGTGATGCCCAGGGACTCCGCCAGCAGTTCGTGCAGGTCGACCACGTCGATGTCGCGCGCATCGCCTGCCTCGCTGAGCGGGCGCTCGGACCATGGGCAGGCGCTGACCAGCGTGTCCACGTTCAGCTGGGCGGCCTTGTCCAGGCGGTTGGCGCTGATGGCCGCGGTCAGCTCCGGCTTCTCCACCGGCAGGCCGCCGCCACCTCCGGAGCAGTACGACCACTGGGTGACCCGGTCGACGTCTTCGAAGGTGAGACCGGGAATGGCGCGCAGAATCTCGCGGGGCTCCTTCCAGATCCCCTTGCGCTTGTTGAGCCGGCAGGGGTCGTGGTAGGTGATCGTGCGGTTGACCGGGACGGTGGGCGTCAGCCGCCCCTGCCGAATCAACTCGGCGAACACCTCGATGACGAGGACCACCTCGATGTCGAACTCCGCGCCGAAGTACTTCGGGTAGTCCTCCGTGAAGGTGATGTAGTCGTGCGGGTCCAGGACCAGCACGCGCTTTGTGCCCGTCGTGCGCCAGTTATCCAGGTTGTGCCGCGCGAAGCGCCTGGCCTGGTCGACGTACCCCATCTCGGCGGCAGGGCCTCCGCAGCACCACTGCTCGCCCATCAGACCGAACTCGTACCCCGCGGACTGGAGCACCTGGGCGACAGCCCGCGGCACGGAGGTGCGGTAGAAGGCCGCCTCGCAGTCGACGAACAGGATCGTGTCGCCGCCGATGGGGATGTCGAGCCCTTCAGCCCAGTCCCTGACCCGCTCCTGGCTCACCGGGGTCTGCCCCAGCACCGGCTCGTGGGTCCGATCGTTGGTGCGCTCGTTCCACGACTTCCACTGCGGCTGATGGATGTCGCTTTCGACCGCGAGGGCGCGGACGGCCTTGACCACGTCGACGGTACGCGTGCGGAAGCGGTAGAAGTCCCCGGTGAACAAGGTGTTGGGGCAACGCAGCTCGCACGCCCCGCACTGGGTGCAGTTCACGTAGTCCGCGGCGATGTCGGCGATGTCCAGCTCGCCGCGCTCCATGGCCACGACGTTGGCGTGGAAGGCGGTGGGGGTCCAGGACTCGTTACGTGTCACCTGCATGACGGGACACACCTCGCGGCAGAACTTGTGGCCGGAGGAGTAGCAGTTGTACGACGCGTTGCGCCACTCCTGGACGAACTCGCGTGTCTTGGGGTCTGCGAGGGGGACGATGTCCGGACCCTTGACGAGGTCGCGGTACTCGGAGAGTTCCGGGGCGTTCGACGGCGCGCCCGGCGTGAAGGGGCGGGACAGCGCATCGGCCCCAGCGGGGTCAGTCTGGGTGTCGGTCACAGGCTCTCCTGATGGATGCTGATGTGACGCCCGACACTAGACGGCCAAAACTATGAAATCAATGGTTTGGGATTAGGGTTTTTGTCGTCTGGGATGATGTCGCCGTGATGTCTTGAGGCAGCCGGCGCACCCCGAACGGGAGGAACGAGGCTCTATGACACTGCTATCGGGTGTCGCCCACCGGGCCGTCTTCGCGCCCTTGGACGACGGCGCCGCCCGAAGTGAGGCCGTGGTCCGCAGGCTCGGCGGCGCCATCGCGCTCGGCCTCATCGTCGACGGGGAGCAGTTGCCCCCGGAAGTCGAACTCGCCACCTCCCTCAACGTGTCCACCATGACCCTGCGAGACGCGCTCAGCGACCTCCGCGCCCGGGGCCTGGTGAGAACTCGCCGCGGCCGCGCCGGGGGGACGTTCGTACATGCCTCCCCTGACGCGCTCTCGGACCTGACCCACGCCCGGCTCGCAGAGCTGGGCACCGCCGATCTTCGCGAGATGGGGGACTTTCACGCCGCGGTCGCAGGGGCGGCGGCCCGGCTTGCGGCGTCCCGAGCCTCCCGCAAAGAGATTGGGCGTCTCCACGAGATCGTCGATCAATTCGCGGCCGCTGGCCAGAACACCGACCAGCGCCGCCTGGACGGTCGTTTCTACATAGAGGTCGCCGCATGCGCACAGTCCGTCCGCTTCACCATGCAGGAGATCGACCTGCAGGTAGAGGCCGGGCAGCTGCCGTGGCCTACCGCAGGATCACCAGAGCGTCTTGACCAGACGGCTCAGGCTCATCGGGCAGTCGTCGACGCGATCGCGGCGCGAGACGCCGACGGCGCCCGCAGGCTCACGGAGGCCCTTATCGCCATGCGCACCATGTGGCTGATCACCCTGCGACTGCGGCTCGCTGCCGACGTCGAGACCGGTGTCGGCTCGACCGGGCAAGCCGCTCAGGAGGTGCTCCAGTGACTACGGAATCACGGGATGTCTCGCAGGTCAGCGCTGTCGTCGCCGGGCCGGTCGAGGCAGTCTTCGACAAAGTGATGACGCTGCACGACGAGGCGCTGCGATGCCACCGCGCTGCGCGGGCGCGCGGGAACCGTCTGCGGAGCATGGATATCGCCGGGTTGGCGCAGTCGATGCGGGACATGCTCGCGGGCCCACAGCAGATCGTGGTGGGCGTGGGCATGATCGTCGCGCCCGGGCTCCTGTCCGACGTTCCCCTTTACCTGGAATGGTGGCAGCGTGAGTCCTCGCTGGAGCCCCCCAAGCCGTTGAAGGTGGACCTCAACCCATCCAGCCTCGGCTTCTACGACTACGCGGCGGCGGAGTGGTTCGAGGTGCCCCGCCGGTCCGGGAAGCGTCACATTGTGGGTCCATATGTCGACGTCCACGGCACCGGCCGCTACATCATGACCCTGACCGCTCCCGTGATCGACGACGGGCAGCTTCTGGGCGTGGTGGGCGCCGATGTCACCGTCGGTAACTTCGAAACCCTTCTGCTGCGGGCGTTGCAACCTGAACGAACCCATGTGGTAATCGTCAACGCGGAAGACCGCGTTGTCATGTCCACCTCGGCGCGGTATCTCACCGGGTCGCTCTTGGCCGATGGCCGGGATCGTTCAACCACCCATGAGATGCCGGGCATTCCTTGGCGCCTGCAGATTGTGGACTCTTAACCGGCTCCTGTCCGGCTGCCCGTCAGCGAGTAGTGTCCCGCCAGCGGATCTCCGGGCGGACCGTCTCCTGCCGTAGTGGTGGATCTGGTTCCTGAATACGACGGAGGAGCAGATCGACACTTCGCCGTCCCAACTCCTCCATCCGGAGGTCGAGGCCGGTGATCGGCGGCCGGTGCAGCCGTACGAGGTCGCTGTCGGTCAACGCCGCCAGTTGGAGATCCTCCGGCATGCGTAGGCCGACCATCTCGGCCGCCTCGGCGACACCGATGGCGAAGCGGGTGGCGGCGACCACGAACGCGTCGGGTCGGTCAGGTGCATCGAGCAGCGGACCCGCCAGCTCTTGTGCACCTGTGGCGCCAGCGCCCTCGTAGAGGCTGTACAGCCGCATCTGGCTCCCCGTGCGCGCACACCAAGCCTCGTACGCCTGGCGGGAGAACCTGTTCCAGGCGTTGTCCTCTGTGCCGCTCACCATGACGACCGCCGTCGCGCCATGAGCGTGCAGGTGTTCCAAGAGCTGGGTGACGGCTGCGCCGTAGTCGACCCGCACCGACCAGGCGTCCTCAGGATGGTCAGGGTCGACGTCCGCGCACACGACGGGTACGCCCCGGCTGTGCAGCTCCCTGAGCAAGGCGTCGCTGCCGTACGGCGCCTCGACGATGCAGCCGTCCATCGGGACGCGTTGCGAGTCCACGTTCAGCAGGTCCGGGACGTGTACGAGGCCTCGGCCAGTCGCCAGGGTGGCGGCCGCGACCGCACCGGAGAACCGGGTGAACGTTTCTGTGCCGGCAAGCGACCCGGCGACGGCGTCGCGCGGGCGAAGCACCAGGCCGAGCAGGCCTGACTCACCCGTACGGAGCGAGCGGGCCGAGGGGTTGGCGCGGTATCCGAGCGCCGCCGCCGCCTCCTGGACGCGGGCCGAGGTTTCCGCGGAGATCCGACGTCTCCCGCTGAACACGTGAGAAACCGTGCTGATGGAGACGCCGGCCCTGTCCGCCACGTCCCGGATCGTCACTCTCGGGGGTCGAGCGGAGGAAGCAACGGTCACATGCCGATTATGCCCCCGGCTGATGACTCACCTGCGACCGGCAGGCAACGGCCCTCACCGTGACCGTTGACACACGCCGGCCTGGGCCCATAGGGTCTCGCAACAATCAAATCGTTTTGACAGGGAGGGGTGAGCGACGTGAGAGTGGTTCCTGCGACTTCCCGGGCGCCGAGCGCGGCAGGGCAGGAAGGCCATCGGCCACGCGTGCGACGGGTTGTGACCTCGGCAGCCATCGGGCAGTTCGTCGAGTGGTACGACTTCACCGTCTACGCATACTCGGCTGCGATGATCGCGCAGCTGTTCTTTCCTGGCGAGGATCCCGTGGTCGGCCTGCTGTCGACCTTCGCCGTGTACGCGGTCGGCTTCGTCATGCGACCCGTGGGAGGAATCCTCTTCGGGCACCTTGGCGATAAAGGCGGGCGCCGCGGTGTGCTGGCGTTGGTAATCCTGCTCATGGGCGGCGCGACGCTCGCCATCGGCCTGTTGCCCACCTACCAGCAGATCGGGGTTGCCGCTCCGGTCCTCCTCGTGACCTGCCGCCTCCTGCAAGGCCTGTCGGCCGGGGGTGAAGCGATGGGGTCCAACTCACTCGTCGCGGAGCACGCACCTACGAACCGCCGTGGTCTGTTCGTGGGGTTCACCTACTCCTTCGCGAACGTGCCGCCGATCTTTGCGGCGCTCCTCATCCTGCTCCTGACAAATGTCTTGGCGGCGGACGCTTACAGTTCATGGGGCTGGCGGATCCCCTTCCTGGTTGGCGGTGTCATCTCCTTCATCGGGCTCTACATTCGTCGCCACGTCGAGGAATCGCCCGCCTTCGAGGCAACTCGAGAAGCCAAGAGGGTGACCCGCATCCCTGCGGTGTCGGTCCTGCGCGATCACGCCAAGCCGCTCGCGTTCACCTTTGCCATGGCCGCGCTCTCCGGCCTCGGCTTTTACACCCTCACCGGCTACTTCGTCACGTACCTCACCCAGGCGGTCAAGCTTCCGAGCAACGCGGCCCTCCTGTCGAACTCCATCGCACTGACGATCGCCTTCGTCGCGATGCCGCTCGCCGGGCTGGCGTCCGACCACCTCGGTCGGAAGAAGGTGCTCGCGGCGGGTGCCCTCCTGTCCGCCGTCGTCGCGATCCCGGCCTACGTCCTCGCCGGGCAGGGGACACTGTCCGGCGCGATCGCGGGTCAGGCGCTGCTGGCCCTCGCGTTGGGCATCTTCTTCGGCCCGGTTGGTATCGCGTTCCTCGAGGCGTTCCCGACACGAGTGCGGTTCAGCGGATCGGCCATCGGATACAACGGCGCCTACGTCGTCTTCGGCGGGACGGCGCCGCTGCTCGGTGTTTGGCTCGTCGAGCGGACAGGGAGCCTGCTCGCGCCAGCGGTCTACATGGCCGGTCTGGCCGCACTCGTCTTTGTGGCCGCCCTGCTCATGCCGGAGACGTACCGCCGTCCCATGCTCGACGCCGACGACCTCGGGCCGGAGGTGGCGGCGCAGGAACCGACCGCGCCAGCAACGTCCGCGTCAGCGCCCACCCATTAATGAAGGAGACCTCGTGACCAATCGCGATTCTCTGGTCGTTTCTGTCGTCCAGTTCACCGCGTCCGACCTCGACCCCGACGGCACGGTAAAGAAATGCCTGGCGCTCATCGACAAGGCCGCCGCCGATGGCGCTCAGCTCGTCGTGCTGCCGGAGGTGTGGACCGGTCTCGGCTACTCCTCGCCGATCGCAGCCAAGGAGTTGGCCCAGACGGTGCCGGGACCAGCGACCGACGCGCTGGCGGAAAGGGCGCGCCAGCACGGCCTCTACATCGTCGGCTCGCTTTACGGGCATGCGCCGAGCGGCCGACTGTACAACGTGGCGCCTGTCATCGGCCCTGAGGGCACGGTCCTCGGGCGCTACGTCAAGACGCACCTCTTTGACGCTCCCAACCGCGCGGATATCAAGGGCGGCATCAGGGAGTCGGACAAGGTCGAAGCTGGCCACGAGCTGCCCGTGTTTTCGACCGAACTCGGACCCATCGGTGTCACCATCTGCTCCGACCTACGCTTCCCCGAGCCCTACCGCCTCTTGGCGCTCCGCGGCGCTCGGATCATCCTGAACGTTTCCGCGTTCCTGGCCCCCCGCGTCGACCACTGGGAGTTCCTGCTGCGGGCGAGAGCGGTCGAGAACCAGGTATTCGTGGTGGGCTCTGGGCAAGTCGGTATCGAACCAGCTAGCGGAATCGGCTTCGTTGGACGATCGATGATTGTCGACCCGTGGGGTACCGTCATCGCGACCGCATCTGACACGGAGGGCATTGTCACGTCGCGGATCGACATGTCCATGATCGACCAGGTCCGGCGGAGTTATCCGCTACTTGAACAGCGACGCCCGTCACTTTATGGCGACATCGCAGCCGCCGTCAACGATCAAGGTCTCCTCGCCCCCGGGCCGGCCGTTCCCACGAACGCCTAAGGGCTTGCAGAAGAACAACACGCGGATTCCGGATCCGGCCGAGTTGCTATCGAAGCCACCCGCGGCCTGCGGAGATTCCCCTCGACAGACTGCACGCACTCTCGATGCCCATCGCCTATTTGCGCAGGTCCAACGAGTGCCTACCACAACGGCGCTTCCCAGAATCGGAATCAGCGTGTTAATCCTCTGCGCGCCCTAACGATCTCGTGCGCAACAGGGTGGTCGCGGCACCACCTCGGGCGCGCGTGATGATCTTCAGTTGCCGAGCCGGTCGGCTCGTCGATTGTTCAACCGCCCCGCGTTCACCGGGATCTCCCGCCGGCCGGTCCTGGCGGCGGTGTTCGTGGCGGAGATCGGCGAGGTCGACCGGTTCGGTGGCCCGGCGCAGCTGGCCTCGTGGGTCGGGCTCACGCACGCGACCGCGAGTCCGCCGAGCACCTGGGCAGGCCCGCATCTTGGGAGCCCGCGTCAGTGCGGCGGTGCGGTGACCGGAATCCACGTCCACGGTCGTGCGGAGCACGGGCCGCCGTTCTGCAGCATGAGCCGTCGGGCCGCCGGCTCCACCGCGACCGTGGCGAGCGTCGCCCACCGGGCCCCAGCCGGCCGTCGATCGGCGGGTGGCAGCACACCTCGGCACCATCATCGGCGTGGACGGTGAGCAGCGCGGCGAGGTCGCCGACGCTGTCGGGGTCCCGCCACTCGCGAACCCGCGCGGATAACGCGCGGAACCGGTCGTACGTCTCCGGCTCGCGCCGTCCGCGCAGCTCGCCGGCGGCCAGCACCGGGTCGAGGAAGTGGTTGGTGTGCAGCAGCCAGCCCTCTTCGTTCGGCGGGACCACCGCGACACCGGCGGGGCTGACCTCGACGCACGCGTCGTTCACGTCGTCTTCGCCCACGACGCCGTGCGGGTGTCGCACGCCCACGGCCGCCCCGCCGCCGGACTCACCGACGGCGTGCTCGAGCTGCTGTTCTGTGGCCTGTCCAAGACCGCCGGCGGGTGGCCGCGCCGGTGCCGCTGGGATGCGATGGTCCCGGCTGGCCGGTCACCGGGAACTCCTGAACGCCGATTCAGGACGCCAGCCGTTCGATCCAGGTCACCCAAGCAGGCACGTGTGCGTATGGTTCGACTCGCTCCTCCGACACGAACCCCCACGGCTCGACTGCCAG
>NZ_JAEMUW010000025.1 GCF_016598485.1 Micromonospora coerulea
CCAGACCGTGCAGGTCTCGGCCTACCCGGACGCCTACGCCCAGTGGGAGCAGCAGGCCGCCGACCTCGTCGCCCAGCACTGGAACAACTGACCTAATAAGCAACACGCCGCTGGCCGGCACCCCGAGACAGGGGTGCCGGCCAGCGGCGTTTCCACGTACCCACGAAGAGACGGTGACGTCCGGGCGGACCGTGACCAAGGTCGGGGCTGGGGGCGACCGTCCCCGGCGCAGGGATCAAGCCTGACCGCCCGAAGCCGGGGACGGTCGCCCCCAGCCCCCAACAGCAACCACCGAGCCCCCAACAGCAACCCGCAAAAACCAGCGGTGAACCGCACCGCCCCCTGGGCACGTACTGCCGGAGGGGACCGGGAGAGGGGATCAGCATGGCCGCAGCCGGGGACGGAACGACGGCCGGGGACCGACCGCTGGAGCCGACGACCGAGGTGTCCGGCGATCCCGATGCCGTCCCGCCCCGGCGCTGGTCCTGGCCTGGTCCGGTCCGGCTGCTGAGCGTCGCCGCCGTGCTGGTGGTGGCCCTCGGCGTCGTCGCGGTGATGGCGACGCTGTCCCATCCGGCCCGGCTGGGCTTCGCCTTCTCCGGAGCGGAGCCGCCAGCCCGCTGGCCGGCCACCGACCCGGGTGGGGTCGGCGCGGCGGAGGCGGCCGCCGCGCAGACCGCGACCGCGCCGCTGGCCGGTCGGCGCCGCGCGACCTTCGAGCTGGTGGACGCGCTGGCCATGTTCGGCCTGCGCGCGGCCGACCTGGGCGACGAGCTGTACCGGATCGAGGTGCCGGCCGACGGGGGCGTGACGCCCCGCGCGGAGGTGCGCGGCGATCGGGTGCGGTTGCGGGCCGAGGAGAACGGGCGACGCGGTCCGGCGGCCGTGCAGGTGCAGCTCAACTCCCGCGTCGAGTGGCGGCTGCGCCTGGTGGGTGCGGTCAGCGACCAACTGCTCGACCTCGGCGCGGGCCGGTTGGCCGGGGTCGAGCTGACCGGCGGCTCGTCCCGCACCGAGCTGCTGCTGCCCCGCCTCGCCGGAGCGTTGACGGTGCGGATGACCGGCGGGGTCAGCCAGCTCAGCATCCGGGTACCCGACGCGGTGCCGGTCCGGGTCCGCGCGGGCGCCGGCGCCGGTTCCGTCGCGGTCTACCTGCAGCGCCGGGACGGGGTGGCGGCCGGCGAGTTGGTCAGCTCACCCACCTGGGACCGGGCCGCCGGCCGGCTCTACGTCGACCTGGTGGCCGGGGCGAACACGGTGACCGTCGCGGAGGGCTGAGCGTACAGTCGGGCGGTGGACCGTACCGAATCCTTGCCGGCGCAGACCCTGCCACCTGGCGTAGCCCCCGCGGATCCCGGCAGCGTGCTGCTGCCGGGCCACGACGTGCCGCTGGGGCGCTACACGACCGTGCGGCGGCTGCTGCCGCAGCGGCAGCGCCGGCTCGTCGGGGCCTGGTGCTTCGTCGACCATTTCGGACCGGAGGACGTGGCGGAGCGGCCCGGCATGGAGGTGCCGCCGCACCCGCACACCGGCCTGCAGACGGTGACCTGGCTGGTGGACGGCGAGATCCTGCACCGGGACAGCCTGGGCAACGTGCAGCCGATCCGGCCCGGCCAGTTGAACGTGATGACCTCCGGCCACGGCATCGCTCACTCCGAGCGCTCACCGGCGCAGCATCCGCCGGTCATGCACGGCGTGCAGCTGTGGGTGGCGCTGCCCGACCCGGCGCGAGCCGGCGCGGCCGACTTCGCGCATCACGCGGACCTGCCCCGCTGGCGCGACGGCGACCTGGACGTCACCCTGCTCGTGGGCGAGTTCGGCGGCGAGGAATCCCCGGCGGTGGTGCACACCCCGCTGCTCGGCGCGCAGCTCGAGGTCGGCGGTCCGGCGCCGGCGACGCTGCCGCTGCGCCGCGACTTCGAGTACGGGCTGCTGGCCATGTCCGGCTCCGCCGAGGCGGACGGGGTGGCGTTCGCGCCGGGCGCGCTGCTGTACGTGGGCGCCGGCCGGGACGCGCTGACCGTGCGGGCGGCGCCGGGCAGCCGGCTGCTGCTGCTCGGCGGCGCGCCGTTCGAGGAGCCCCTGGTGATGTGGTGGAACTTCGTGGGCCGCTCGCACGAGGAGGTCGCCGCCGCCCGGGAGGACTGGATGGCCGGCCGGCGGTTCGGCGCGGTGGCCGACGACCCGGCGCCGCCGCTGCCGGCCCCGGCGCTGCCCACCACCCGGTTGAAGGCGCGCGACCGTCGGGGCACCACGCTCGGCTGATTGGGCGGCTCCGGCGCGGGTAGACGCGGGCATGCCGACCAGTGCGATCTCCAGCATCGAGGACAAGAAGCGGCTCGTTCGCCGGCTCGCCGGGGACGGTCGTGGCTTCGCCGAACAGTATGGCTTCCGGGTCATCAACAATCCGTCCAGCCTGTTCCAGGTGCTCGGTCTGTCCGTCCTGCTGTCCCGGCGGGGGGATTTCCGCCGGGCGGTGGAGTCGGCCGTGGCGCTCCGCGACTCCGGTTGGGACAGCGCCGCCCGGCTGGCCCGGTCGCTGCACGCCGACCGGGTGCGGGTGCTGCGCGCCCACGGCCAGCGCGGCGACGTGGACCAGCTCGCCGACGTGCTGGGCGACCTCGCCCGTACCCTGGTGGACCGCTACCGGGGCGACCTGCGACGGTTGCGGACGGAGGCGCACCAGGATCCGGCCCGGGAACGGCGGCTGCTCACCGCCCTGCCTGGAGTGGACGACGAGGTGGCCGACCTGTTCCTGCGGGAGGCGCAGGCCGTGTGGCGGGAGGTGGCGCCGGTGGCCGACCGCCGGGCCCTCGTGGCCGCGCGCCGTCTGGGCCTGGGCCGTTCCGCCGACGACTTGGCCAACCTGGCCGGCAGCGGCGAGTCGGAGCGGCTGGCCTGGCTGGTCGGGGCGCTGGCCCGGGTGGACCTGGAGAAGCGGTACGCGGAGCTGACCGGCTGACCGGGACGTGCCGCGGGCCACAGTTCCGTGATAGTCACCCGAAAGGCTGATGTCGCATCGTATGATGATCGTGGCAGCGATGCCCGCCCGGTTCGGGCGAACATCCACCACCTGGTGGTCGCGACCCGGTTCGGGCGTGAACCGCCGAAAGCAGGTGCTGCGTGGCGCCCCAGGTCGCGGTTCGTGACCCGGGGCGCCCGCCTGTCACCGGGACCTGTCACGGGAGCTGCTATCTGGCCAGGGTGACCCCCAGGTTCACCGTTGCGGCGATGATGACCGCGCCGAACAGGTAGGACAACAGCATGTGCCGCAGCACGGCGCGGCGCATCTCGGCGCTGGACAAGTCGGTGTCGGAGACCTGGAATGTGGCCCCCACCGTGAACGCCAGGTAGGCGAAGTCCGCGTAGCAGGGCTGCTCGTCCTGGTGGAAGTCGATGCCGCCCGGCTCGCCGCCGTAGTAGAGCCGGGCGTACCGGGCGGTGAAGAGGGTGTGCACCACGAACCAGGAGAGCACCACGCTGAGCACGCCCAGCCCGCCGTAGGCGTCAAGCGACAGCCCCGGTCTGGTCGCGTGCGCGGTGGCCAGCACCACCCCGACCGCGAAGAGGCTGGCGACGCACGCGGCCAGCAGCAGCGCGTCCCGCATCGCCCGGTTCGGGTCCTCGTGCACCGCGAGCCGCGCGGTGGCGTCGGCGTCCAGCGGCCACAGCCGACGCCAGAGCAGGATCAGCCAGGTCAGCGCGGCGGCGTCCCAGCCCACCAGCGGGCCGACCGTCGGCGAGACCAGGGTCGCGAACAGTCCACCGAAGACCGCCCCGACCAGCCCCATCACGAGGAGCTGGAGGGCCGCCGGGGTGTGCCCGTGCGGCTGGCTGCCTGCGCGCCGCACCGGCGGCGGCGGTCAGATGCCGCGCAGGTGCTGCGAGACCCGCTGGTGGCGCGTGTCGCGGGCCTGCGCCGCCCGCTGCGCGCGGCTGACCTCTGGCGCGGCGTCGATGCCGGCGGAACGGGCGACCTCGTTGCCGTTGGCGTAGTCGACCGGCGGCAGGGCCCGCAGGGCCTTCAGCACCTCCGGCGGCGCGCCCTCCCGTTCGGCCTCCCGGACGACGTCGTCCTTGCCGGCCGGGTAGTCCAGCGCGGACAGGTAATCGAGGACGTCGGTGTAACTCGCCATGGGTCGGGCTCCTCGCGCGTGGGTTGCGGTCACGACCGGCGGCGGATACCCGCCCGACGGCAGGTCACGCGCGCCGTACCCGGAAATCGCCGCCCGTTTCCGTCCCGGCTCGCCGGGTACGCGGCGGAAGAGCCGGAAGGGGTACCACCGATGAACTACGACACCTTCGTCGACCAGGTCGCGCAGCGGACCCGGACGTCCTCGGAGCGGGCCGTCGAGCTGACCCGGGCCACGTTGGAGACGCTGGCCGAGCGCCTGACCGGGGGTGAGTTGCTCGACCTGGCGGCCCAGCTGCCGAAGCCGCTGCAACTGGTGCTGAAGCCGACCCCGGGCCTCGAGGCGGCCGACCGGTTCGGCGCGGCCGAGTTCATTGCCCGGGTCGGCCAGCGGGCCGGTGTGGACGCCAACGCCGCCCGGGACACCGTCCGGGCGGTCTTCACCACGCTGCGCGAGGCGATCAGCGGTGGCGAGTTCGACGACGTCATCGTGCAGTTGCCGCGCGACTACCGGGACATGGTGGAGCCGGTCCTGGCCCCCGGCGCGACCCTGCGCCGCGGCTGAGCGCCCGCGCCGTCGCCGGGCCGCTGCGGCTGGTCAGCCGATCGCGCCTTCGGCCCGCAGGGCGGCGACCCGCTCGGCGTCGAAGCCGGCCTCCGCCAGCAATTCGTCGGTGTGTTCGCCGGGCTGCGGCGGCGGCCGGCGCACCGACGTCGGGGTGCCGGAGAAGCGCGGCGCCGGCGCCGGCTGGGTGACCCCGTCGTGGGTGACGAACACCCCCCGGGCGGCCAGGTGGGGATGCTCCGGCGCCTCGCGCCAGTCCAGCACCGGCGCGGCGCAGGCGTCCGAGCCGGCCAGCAGCTGCGCCCACTCGTCCCGGCTCCGGGTGCGGAACAGCCGGCCCCACGCCGCGCGCAGCGCGGGCCAGTTCGCCGGGTCGGTGCGGTCCAGGTCCTCGTCGCCGGGAAGCGGGAAGCCGGTGAGCCGGACCAGCTCGGCGTAGAACTGCGGCTCCAGCGCGCCGACGGCGAGATACCGCCCGTCGGCGCACTCGTACGTGTCGTAGAAGGGTGCGCCGCCGTCGAGCAGGTTCACCCCGCGCGGGTCCTGCCACATGCCGATCTGGCGCAACGCGTGGACCTGGGTGGCGAGCACCGACACGCCGTCCACGATGGCCGCGTCCACGACCTGACCGGGTGTGCCGCCCCCGACGGCGTGCAGGGCGGCCAGCACGCCGAGGGCCAGCATCATCCCGCCGCCGCCGAAGTCGCCGAGCAGGTTCATCGGCGGCACCGGCCGCTCGCCGGCCCGGCCGATGCCGTGCAGCGCGCCGGTCAGCGCCAGGTAGTCGATGTCGTGCCCGGCGGTCGGGGCGAGCGGGCCCTGCTGCCCCCAACCGGTCATCCGGCCGTAGACCAGCCGCGGGTTGACCGCCAGGCAGTCGTCGGGGCCGAGCCCGAGCCGTTCGGCGACCCCCGGGCGGAAGCCCTCCAGCAGCGCGTCCGCCCGCTCGACCAGGGCCAGCACCACCTCCCGGCCGGCGGGGGACTTGAGGTCCACGGCCAGCGAACGGCGGTTGCGGTTGAGCAGGTCCCCGGGCAGGCTGCCGAACCCGGCGGGCGCGGTCCGGTCCACCCGGATCACGTCGGCGCCGAGGTCGGCCAGCATCATCGCGGCGAACGGGCCAGGCCCGATGCCGGCCAGCTCGATCACCCGGACGCCGGCGAGGGGTCCGACCGGGGCGTGCGGGGCGTCGTCGGTCATCGGGCCACGATAGGCGTCGGCAGCCCACCCCGTCGCCCCCCGGGGCCGTCGCCGGGTCACCGCACAGCGGTTGACCAGGGCAACCAGCTGACCTGGGGTGGCGCGGCCGGCTTGGCGGACGGTTGAGCCTGCCCTAACCTTGACGCCACGAGGGGAGTACTTCCCACGAATCATTCCGGTCAGTACGGCGCGCCCCGGGCGCGCCTCGGGTGGTTGCCCACGGAAAGCGTGGGTGAAGGAGACCTCGAACATGTCACGGTGTTCGAGGAGGCCCCATGACCGACGTGTCATACCTGTCCGCGGTCGAGCTGTCGTCGGTCGGCACCCCCACGCTGTGGGGAATCACCATCGGCGGGGTGCTCGCCCTGCTGGTCCTGGACTTCCTGGTCACCCGCCGCCCGCACGAGGTGTCGCTGCGGGAGGCGCTCGGCTGGTCGGCGTTCTACCTCGCCCTGCCGCTGGCGTTCGGCGGCTGGATCTGGTCCCGCTGGGGCTCCGAGCTGGGCGTCCAGTACCTGACCGGTTACCTGGTCGAGAAGTCGCTCTCGGTCGACAACCTCTTCGTGTTCATGCTGCTGCTGGCCGCCTTCGCGGTCCCGGCCGTGCTCGCCCAGCGGGTGCTGCTCTACGGCATCGCCGGCGCGCTGGTGCTCCGCGCGATCTTCATCGCGCTCGGCGCCGCCGCCCTGCAGACCCTCGACTTCGCCTTCCTGCTGTTCGGCCTCATCCTGATCGCCACCGCGGTCAAGCTGCTGCGCGACGCCCTGTCCGGGCACGAGCAGGAGGTCGACATCAACAAGATGCGGTCGGTGCGGCTGCTGCGCCGGTTCATGCCGGTGGTCGACGAGTACCACGGCACCAGGATGACAATTCGGCAGCAGGGCAGGCGCGCGCTCACCCCGCTCGCCCTGGTCGTGGTGGCGGTGCTCGCCACCGACATCGTCTTCGCCGTCGACTCGGTGCCCGCCGTCTACGGCATCACCGAGGACCCGTACCTGGTCTTCGCCACCAACGCGTTCGCCCTGCTCGGCCTGCGGGCGCTGTACTTCGTGCTGCACGCCGCGCTCAGCCGGCTGGTGCACCTCAGCTACGGCCTGGCCATCATCCTCGCCTTCATCGGCGTGAAGCTGGGCCTGCACTGGGCGCACGGCATCTGGACGGGTGTACCGGAGATCCCGACCCTCGCCTCGCTCGGCGTGATCATCGGCGTCCTGGTGGTGGTGACCCTGACCAGCCTGCGCGCCACCCGCGACCGCGAGTCCGACGCCACCGCCGTCGTCGCGGATCGGCACTGACTCGGGTCCCGGCCGCCGCGGTGGGTCACCCACCGCGGCGGGTCTGGCCGATCGTGGTGTCCGACCCCACCCCGAGGTGGTACGACTGTCGGGTGGGAATTGTGTCGCCGGGCTTTCAGGGTCGGCCGCGCTCGGCCGAACCGGCCCTGCCGCCGGGCCAGTATCTGACCGAGGATTTTCCGGTGCTCTCCGCCGGCCCGACGCCGCGGGTGCCGCTGGACACCTGGGAGTTCGTCGTCAGCGCCGAAGGTGGCGCCGAGTACCGCTGGTCGTGGAACGAGCTGATGGGCCTGCCGCAGGAGGCGCCCACTGTGGACCTGCACTGCGTCACCCGGTGGTCCAAGCTCGGCACCAACTGGCAGGGCGTGTCGCTGGACACCCTGCTGGAGGGGATCGACACCGCCGCCCGGTACGCGCTGGTCCACTCGTACGGCGGCTACACGACCAACCTGCCGCTGGACGACCTACGGGGCGGCCGGGCCTGGGTGGCGCACGGCTACGACGGCGGACCGCTGCCGGCCGAGCACGGCGGCCCGGCGCGGCTGCTGGTCCCGCACCTCTACCTCTGGAAGTCGGCCAAGTGGGTGCGCGGCATCCGGCTGCTGGTCGACGACAAGCCGGGCTTCTGGGAGACCGCCGGCTACCACGACTACGGCGACCCGTGGCGCGAGCAGCGATACCAGGGCGACTGAGGTGGCCGCAACGACGACCGGCAACCGGGTGGCCGCGCCGCTGACCTGGCGGGTGGGCCGGCTGGTGGAGCGCCGCGTCGAGACGCCCACCGCGCAGACCCTCGTCCTGGAGGTGCCCGGCTGGCCGGGCCACCTCGCCGGGCAGCACGTCGACGTCCGGCTCACCGCCCCGGACGGCTACCAGGCGGCCCGCTCGTACTCGCTGGCCAGGCCCGCCGAGGGTGACCAGATCGCGCTGACCGTGCAGCGGGTGGCCGATGGAGAGGTCTCCCCGTACCTGATCGACGTGTACGCCGAGGGCGACCCGGTGGAGGTGCGCGGCCCGGTCGGCGGTTGGTTCATCTGGCGTACCGAGGAGACCGCGCCGGTGCTGCTGGTGGGCGGCGGCTCCGGGGTGGTGCCGCTGATGGCCATGATCCGGGCCCGCCGCGCGGCGGGCAGCCGGGTGCCGTTCCGGCTGATCTACTCGGTGCGCACCCCGAACGACGTCATCTACGCCGACGAGCTGCGCCGCCGGGCCCGCGACGACCTGGGCCTGGACGTGGCGCTGGTCTACACCCGGGAGGCGCCCGAGGGCTGGCGGGGCGAGCCGCACCGGATCGGCCTGGCCGATGTGAACACCCACGGCTGGCCGCCCGACCTGGAGCCGCTCTGCTACGTCTGCGGGCCGACCGGCTTCGTGGAGACGGTGGCGGACCTGCTAGTCGGGCTGGGCCACCAGACGCGGCGGGTGAAGACCGAACGCTTCGGCCCGACCGGCTGAACGGCGAGGAGACCTGATGACCGACATGTCCTACCTGGACGGCAACATGCTCGACGGGCCGCTGCGCGAGCTGTTCGCCGTGGACCTGAGCGGGGCCACCGGCCGGTGCGAGTCGTGCGGGACGGTCGGCCCGATGGCCGGGCTGCACGTCTTCTCGCACGCTCCGGGTCTGATCGGCCGCTGCCCGGCGTGCAGCGAGGTCATGCTGCGCCTGGTCCGGGCGCCCGACCGGGCCTGGCTCGACCTGCGCGGCAGCACCTACCTCCAGGTGCCGCTGCCGATGGACCAGCCCTACCCGCGTCCGCTCTGACCGCCCGCGTCGCGGGCCGGCCGAACGACTCCGGGCCGGCGACGTGGGCGCCGAACGGGCGGGGCGGCCGCCGGGTGGGCGATCCGGTGCGGCTCTGCTCCAGGCTCTGGTCAGGGCGTGACGGTGAGCTGCGGGTCAGGGCGTTGCGGTGAGCTGCACGGCGTCGGCCAGCGAGGGCTCGGCGTGGTTGCCCGCCCCGGCCACGGCGACCGTCGGGGTACCGGGCGGCGGGATCGCCGGCGCGGTGGGACGGACCGGCGGCGCGGCGACCGGGCGGGCCCGGCGCAGGCGCCGGCCCAGTCGGCTGACCAGCTGCCCGACGGTCAGCGGGACCACGGAGAGGACCAACTGCCCGCTGCGCGGGTCGACGGTGGCGCCGACCCCGTACAGGCGCAGGCCGTGGCGGAGCAGGCGCGGCCGGCCGGCGGCGAGTCTGGGCGCGCGGACCGCGGCGCTGCCCCGGCCGTGGGGGCCGGCCAGCTCCGCGCGGACCGGGTGCCGCTGGCCGGTGGCCGCGCTGGTGGCCAGGAGCCGGTCCACCGGAAAGTCCGTGCGGACGGTCCGGCCGGTGGAGTCGGTGGCGTCCAGCAGGGTGGTGCCGGCGAGCTGCCCGGCGACCAGCCGGACCGGACCGGCCTCGGCGGCGAAGCGCCGGTACGGGCTGCGGGTGGTCACCGCCAGGGTGTGCCCGCCCTCCCAGGTCACCTCGACGGCGTCGAGCTTGGCCAGCCAGTCGGCCCGGACGCCGGTGACGTCGGCCCAGCCGCCGGCGCGGGCGCCCGGGTAGCCCGCGTGCCACCGGCCGTCCTCGACCACGGTCGGCGGCACGCCGCGCTCGGCGTCCTGGTCGATCACCGCGAGCAGGTCGGCCACGCCGCCGGCGGTCACCGCGCCGAGCCGCAGCCGCGCCTCGATGTCGAGCCGGTCCCGCAGCCCGTCGGTGACGTGCCGGTCGACCAGCCGGCGCACCACGGCGTGCACCCGTTCCTGGTCGGCCCGGTCCAGCCGGCGGAAGTCGTCGCCGACCAGGCTGGCCAGCTCCAGCCCGACGTGCCGGCGCAGCACCGCGTCGCGCTCGGGGCCGGCCGGGAGCAGCGCGGCGACGAACGCGAACAGCCGCTCGACGCTGACCAGCCGCGCCTCGACCCGGCTGTGATAGGTGATGTTGCGCGCGTTCAGCCGGCGTACCGCGTGGTAGTAGTCGTAGTCGGCGAGCACCGAGATCCGCCGGGCGCGGTAGCAGGCCGACAGGGTGAACGGTTGGTCGCTGAGAACCGGCATGTCCTCCGGGAAGCGCAGCCCGTGCCGGTCGACCAGCTCCCGCCGGAACAGCTTCGTGTTCGCCAGCGACCAGGGCAGCGCCGAGTCGAACAGGTCCACCTCGACCTGGTTGCCGGCGGCGAAGACGTCGGAGAAGACGTGCCGGCCGTTGACCCCGACCACCTTGCCCAGCACGACGTCCGAGCCGTGCCGGTCGGCCGCGGCGACGAGGCGTTCCAGCGCCTCCGGGCCGAGGTGGTCGTCGGAGCCGAGGAAGAAGACGTACCGGCCGCTGGCCAGCTCCAGGCCCCGGTTGCAGGGGACGGCCGGGCCGCCGGAGTTGGCCTGGTGCAGCACCTTCACCGTGCCGGGATGCCGGGCCGCCAGCCGGTCCAGCAGCCGGCCGCCACCGTCGGTGGAGCCGTCGTCCACCGCGACGATCTCCATCCGCCCGTGCCCGATGGTCTGGGTGAGCAGCGAGTGCAGGCAGGTCCGCAGGTACGGCATGGTGTTGTAGACGGGGACGACGACGCTGACGTCGGGCGCGGTCATCGGAGCGCTCCTTGGGCGGTCGGCGGGTCGGGCAGGGCGGCGCCGGGTGTCGCGGGGGCGCCGGCCGGCGGGGGTGCGACATCGGCCAGCAGCCGGCGGTAGACCGCGTCCAGCACGTCGGCCTGCGCCCGCCAGGTCCAGCTCGCCAGCAGGCCCGGCCGGTCGTACGCGGCGCGGTGCCGGGCCGGGTCGGCGAGCACGGCGCCGACCGCGCGGACGAAGTCGTCGACGTCGGCGGCCCGGAACACCGCGCCCTGGCCGGTCTTCCGGACGGTGGCGGCCATGGTCCGCACGTCGCTGACCACCAGCGGCAGCCGCGCGTGCGAGTACTCGAAGAACTTGGTGATCAGCGCGATCTCGTGGTTGGGCCAGTGGTGGATCGGGATCACCCCGACGTCGGCGCCGGACAGGAAGGGCACCACCTGCCAGTGCGGCACGTACGGCAGCACATGCAGCCGGTCGGCCACCCCGGCCCGGGCGGCCCGGGCGGCGAGCCGCTCGACGTACCGCAGCGCCGGGTTGACCACCAGCGCGACGTGCACGCCGGGCAGCCGGGGCAGCGCGTCGACGAGCATGTCCAGGCCCCGCTGCGGCGCGGCGGCGCCGCTGTAGACCAGCAGTGGCACGTCCGGGCCGAGGCCGCACTCGACGCGGATGTCCGGCGGGTGCGCGTCGTCGGCCGGGCGGTGCTCCGCGGCGGGGGCGTTGAGCAGTACGGCCGGCGGCGCGGGCAGCCGGTGCTCCCGGCGCAGCAGCTCGGCGAGATCGTCGGAGACGGTGAGTACCGCGTCGGCGTGCCGGGCGTACTCCCGCTCGTGGGCCCGGTGTGCGGGCAGCCAGCGGGCGTGGTCGCGCCACGGCTTGACGCCGGGCAGGAACTCGTGCGCGTCCCAGACCAGCGCCACCCGGCGCCCCTGCCCGGCGGCGCGGATCTTCGCCCGGGCGCCGACGCCGAGCATCCGGAAGTCGTGCGCGTGGATGAGGTCGGGGCGGAGCCGGTCGACCTCCGGACCGTAGGCCAGCTCGTAGTCCCACAGCC
Source organism: Micromonospora coerulea (assembly GCF_016598485.1). Classification (GTDB taxonomy): domain Bacteria; phylum Actinomycetota; class Actinomycetes; order Mycobacteriales; family Micromonosporaceae; genus Micromonospora; species Micromonospora coerulea. The sequence goes on from NZ_JAEMUW010000025.1 coordinate 11,809, forward strand.
CGGGCTCCAGCCGCCGCCAGGCACGATCGCCCTGCACGACCTGCCAGAACAGGGTGTACGCCCGGTCCCAGGGGTTGCGGAACCTCCGCCCGCTGCGGGCCCGGTTCATCATCTTGGTGCGCAGCCACACCCAGCGGCCGAGCAGCCGGGCCGCCGTGGCCCGCAGCCGCAGTCCTCGGCGGGCCCGGCGCAGCCGGCCGGGGTCCAGCTCGCCGGCGCGGGCCCGCTGCTCCAGCAGCGCGGCGCGGACGGTCAGGTCGGCCTGCCAGGCCCGTACCCACTGCGCCCGGTGCTCCGCGATGCCGCCCGGCCGGTACGCCAGCGGCCAGCGCAGCCAGGAGCGGCGGAATTCGTGCCGGCGCCGGCCCAGCAGGTTCGGCATCGGCAGCAGCCGCACCTCGGCGGCGCCGAGCTGCCAGCGGCGTTCCACCTCGTCCGGCGACCGGCCGAGCAGCGTGACGTCCCAGCCCGCCTCGGCGGCCGAGCGGGCGATCTTCTGCACCCGGGAGTCGCCCTCGACCTTGTTGTCGACGAGCATGACGATCCGGCCGTGGCGCGGCCCGGCCGTCGTCTCGTCCTGTCCCACTGCTGGTCCTCCGCTGGTCGGCCGGCGTCTCCGGCGCGACCCACGCTGGTGGAGCCAGTCGTCGCAGCGGCGACCTGGACATGACGTCCAGGCGACCGTCAGGCGGCAGTTGTGATGTGACCCAGTGGCCATCGGCGGGGAGGCCGGCCGCGCCTCCCCGCCGACGGCGCCGGTCAGCCGGCGGCGGCGGCGAGCCGTCGCCAGACCAGCGCGGTGAGCAGCGCCATCGCCGCGCCCGCCAGCCAGAACGGCGCGACGACGCTCCCCGTCGCCTGGGCGATCAGGCCGCCGGTAGCCGTGCCGACGGCCGCCCCGCCGAGGTCGGCCAGGGCGTACGCGCCGTTCACCCGGCCACGCAGCCGGTCCGGCACGAGCCGCTGCCGCAGCGACACGACCAGCACGCCCCAGACCATGGTGTGCACGCCCCAGACGGCCAGCGCCGCTCCGGCCACCCAGGGTCGCCGGGTGGTGGCGAGCACGACCTGGAGCCCGACCTCGACGAGCAGCCCGACCCGCAGCAGCGCCGGGGTGCCGAACCGGGCCCGTAGCCGGGGCGCCAGGGCGGTGCCGGCCAGCCCGCCGAGCGCGGCGGCGGTCAGCAGTACCCCGTACCCGATCTCGGTGAGGCCGAGCCGCTGCCGGGCGTAGAGCACGAACGCCGCGAACGCCGCGCAGAACGCCACGTTCATCACCGCGATGCAGCCCGCGAGGGCCCGGAGCACCGGCACGCCCCAGAGCGCGCGTACCCCGGCGGCGATGTCGGCCCGCAGCGACCGGCGCCGGTCGCCGGCCGCCGGCTCCGGCGCCGGCGGCGGCACCGGACGCCAGCGCAGCAGCGCCAGCAGCAGCGCGGCCAGCCCGAAGGTGGCCGCGTCGAAGGCGAACGGCGCCGCCGCGGCGAGCACGAAGAGGTACGCCCCGAGCGGTTTGGCCGCGAACTGGTTGCCGACCACGAAGGTGGCGAAGAGCCGGCTGTTGGCCTGCTCCAGCCGCTCCGGCGGGACCACCGAGGGCAGCAGCGCCCCGGCGGCCGTGTCGGCCAGCGTCTCCCCGACCCCGGTGAGGAAGAACGCCAGGCAGATCAACGGCACGGTGGCCCACCCGGCGAGCACCGCGACGGCGAGCGCGGCCAGCACCAGGCCCCGGCCGACGTTGACCCCGACGATCAGCCGGCGTCGGTCGAGCCGGTCGACGAGAGCCCCGCTGACCAGGGCGAAGAGCAGCCACGGCAACTGCTGGGCGAGCACCGCCGCAGCGACGGCGGCCGGGTCCCGGGTGAGCGAGGCGACCAGCAGCGGCCCGGCGACCATGGTGACGCCGTCACCGAGGTTGGTGACCGCGGTGGCGGTCCAGAGCCGGCGGAAGTCCGGGCCGAGCCCGCCGGTGGGGACGGTGGCGGTCATGCCGACCACCGGGCAGGGGTGTGACGTCCGGGCGCGACGGGGCGCCCGGACGGGTTGTCCGGAAACACGAGGAACTCCCTCGGAAGCGATGTGGGTTGGCGTGATCACGCCATGACGAAGGACCCGCGCGGGGGCGGGTCACCTGATCGCTTCGCGGTGAGGGGCGGTGTCGAGCGGACGATCCCGCTTTCGGCGGGGCCGGCGGTTGGCGGGACCGGTCGGCCGGGCGGCGACGGACGCCGCCTGGCTAGGGTCAGGACACCGTGGTCCCCAGCGGCGAAGCGGGAGCCAGCACCGTGCCGAGAAGAGCCATACCCATGATCGACCTCCTGTCGTCCGGGCCCACGTTAGAGACTGGCGGCCCGGTCTGCGACCCCGGTTGGACATCGGGTCGGCCGGTGGGCGGGAGTGTGGCCACGTGAGATACCTGCGCACCGACGGGCGGGTGGGGATCCGCCGCCCGCGCGCCGCCGACGAGGGCGAGTTCACCGCCGCCGCCCGGCGCAGCCGGGACCTGCACCACCCGTGGCTCGCCGCCCCGGACGACCCGGAGAAGTACGCCGCGTACCTGCGCAAGGTGCGGGGACGGGACAACTCGGGTTACCTGTTCTGCGACCTGGCCACCGCGGAGATCGCCGGGTACGCGACCATCAGCGGCATCATGCTGGGCGCGCTGCGCGGCGGCCACCTCGGCTACGCCGCCTTCCTGCCGTACGCCGGGACGGGGCACGCCGCCGCGGGCGTCGGCCTGGTGCTCGACCACGCCTTCACCGGGCTTGGGCTGCACCGGCTGGAGGCGAACATCCAGCCGGGCAACGAGCCGTCCAGGCGCCTGGCCCGCCGGCTGGGCTTCCGGTTGGAGGGTTTCTCCCCGGACTACCTGTTCATCGACGGGGCGTGGCGGGACCACGAGCGCTGGGCGATCACCGCGCCGGAACCCGGCTGACCGCGTGGTGGCGGCCGCCGTGCGGCGGCCGCCACCTGTCGGTTCAGCGGCCGGGCCCGCGCGCCTGCGAACGCTGCCCGGTCAGGCGCTCCAGCCGCGCCTGTTTCTGCTCGACGCGCCGCCGCTGCCGGGGCGTCAGGTCCGGGCGGCCACTCTGCCGCAGGTACGTCGGCACCCGTCGCTCGTTCGGAATCGGCATGCTCATGACCCGCTCCTCCGTTCGGGGTGGACGGCGAGGGGGAGGTCCCGCAACACCGGTACCTCCTGCCGCTGCGGCTCCCGGGTCAGCCGCGCGGTGAACCGCTCCGGCCGTACCTCCAGGTACGGCGGGGCGTCACCCTCGGCGTACCCGGCGACCGCGACCGCGACCGGGGGCCGGCACCGCCGCTCCGGCCGTACCCGGATGGTCTGTCCCGGGCGGACCAGGTAGGAGGACCGGTTCACCTTGCCGCCGTCGACGGTGAACGTGTTGTGCGCGACCAGGTCCCGGGCCTCGTCGATGGAGCGGGCGAAGCCGGCCCGGTGCACCAGCGCGTCCATCCGCTGCTCGAGCTGCCCGACCAGGTTCTCCGCCGCGTCACCAGGCTGCTGGCCGGCCGCCGTCAGGGCCCGAACCAGCTGCCGCTCCCGCAGTTCGTAGCCGACGCGGACGCGGTGCCGCTCGGCGTCGCCCAACCGGTATCCCCGGGGGGCGCGCCGTGGCCCGCCGCGCACTCCCACCGGATGCCGCTGCCGCCGCAGCCGGTAGCCGTGCGCCGGGTGCAGCGGGACGACGTCCTCCGGCGCGGGACGTACCGTCGTGGTCCGGACCGCCATGTCGTTTCCTCCCTCTCACTCGCGGTCCCACCACCCTCCGCCGCCCCCGGGTGAGGCGACCCCACCCGGTACGGGTGAGCCCGGTCAGCTGCCCGGCTTCGGGAAGGCCACCGGGCTGCGGTGCCCGTCCTGGTCCACCGCCCGGACGCCGAAGAAGACGTTGTCCTTGGACAGGTCGACCGTCACCTCGGTGACGTCCCCGACCGGAATCACCTTCTGCCACTCGGCGGCCGTGGTCTCCCGCCACACCACCTCGTAGCCGGCCAGGTCCGCCTCGTCGCCGCGCTGCCAGCGCAGAGTGGTGTCGTTGGTGAGGTTGGTGGTGACGATGGTGGCGCCCTTCGGGGTGCCCGGTGCCTGGGCCAGGGACCACAGCGCCGCCCCGTTCACCAGGGCGACCCGGGTGATGTACCCGAAGTCGCAGAACTCCGGCAGGTCGCCGTACTGCACGCCGTCGATCACCCGGACGTCCTGGTGCTGGTGGGCGAAGTCCTCGTTCGGCTCGGTGAACCGGCCGGCCGGCCAGCCCTCCCGGAGGAACGAGATGTGGTCGCTGCCGCGCAGGTAGCGGTCCCGCCGGTAGATCACCCGTACCTGCATCCCGGTCGCCCCGTTCTCGGCGACGTCGCTGACGAACCGGGCGAGCTGCCGGGACGGGGAATCGTTCTCGCCGCCCACCGACTGCCGGGTGCTCGCCTCGGCCGGCGTCTCGGCCGTGGGCACCCCCTCGGCGAAGAGTCGGACCGCCCGCGGGTCGCGGGTGCCGTCGTCGGCGGTGCTGCTACCGATGATGTCGTTGCTGAACATGCCCTGCACGTCGACGCCGGCCGCCTTGAGCTGCTTGGCCAGGTACGCCGAGCCGTACAGGCCTTGCTCCTCGCCGGCCACGGCGGCGAAGAGGATGGTCGCCTCGGTGCGCCGGGTGGCCATCACCCGGGCCAGCTCCATCAGCACCGCCACGCCGGAGGCGTCGTCGTCGGCGCCCGGGGCGTCGCCGACCGCGTCCATGACATCTGTGGCGCGCGAGTCGTAGTGGCCGGTGATCACGTACGCCCGCTGCGAGGCCGAGTCGCCCCGCAGGGTGGCCACCACGTTGGTGATCCGGGTGGCGGTGGGGATGCGGGAGGCGGGCTGCTGGACGTACGACTGGAGTTCCACGGTCATCCGGCCGCCGGAGGCGGCGGCGTACCCGGAGAGCTGCGCGAAGATCCAGTCCCGGGCGGCGCCGATGCCGCGGACCGGGTCGTCCTGGCTGGAGAGGGTGTGCCGGGTGCCGAAGGCGGCCAGCCGGCGGACGGTCGCCTCGATCCGGTCGCGGTCCACCTCGCCCAGCAGCGCGTACAGCTCCGGGTCGGGCGGTTGCGGCCGGACCGGCTGGCCGGGACCGGGTGGCGCCAGGGCTTCCTCGGCGGCGGCCGGCGCGGCCGCGAACGGTACGGCGATGGTGGCGGCGGTGGCCGCGGCGGAGGCGGTCAGGAAGGTGCGCCGGGTGGACCTTGTGGGCCGGTCTCCGGCGGTCTCGTGGGTTCCCATCAGCGCATCCTCACCCCAGCGCATGAGATTTGTCTATATAGTCCGAGGTGGATGAGACCGCCTGCGGGGTCACCCGGCGGGTGACGACTCCGGGTGACCGTCGCCTTTCGGTGACGGCATGCCGGGGTCGCCCATCGGGCGGGCTTCGCCACGTTTGTCGGGCGTGTCGACGGGAACGGCAGCGGGCATGACGAAACCTCGTGTGGTGATCGTGGGGGCCGGGTTCGCCGGATACCACGCGGCGAAGACGTTGAGCCGGCTCGCCGGCGAGCGGGCCGAGATCGTCCTGCTGAACTCGACCGACTACTTCCTCTACCTGCCGCTGCTGCCCGAGGTCGCCGCCGGGGTGGTCGAGCCGACCCGGATCTCGGTGCCGCTGTCCGGCACGCTCAACGGGGTCCGGGTGGTGATCGGCGAGGCGGACCGGGTGGACCTGCAGAACCGCTGGGTCGGCTACCGGCAGCAGGAGGGCGACCGGGGCCAACTGGCGTACGACCGCCTGGTCCTCGCCGTCGGCAGCGTCAACAAGCTGCTGCCGATCCCCGGCGCGACCGAGTACGCGCACGGCTTCCGCGGCCTGCCGGAGGCGCTCTACCTGCACGACCACGTGGTCCGGCAGATCGAGCTGGCCGAGCTGGCCGAGGACCCGGCCGAGCAGCGGGCCCGGACCACCTTCGTGGTGGTGGGCGCCGGCTACACCGGCACCGAGGTCGCCGCGCACGGGCAGCTCTTCACCGACCGGCTGGTCGCCCAGCGCCCGCACCTGACCGTTCGGCCACGCTGGATGCTGCTGGACATCGCATCCCGGGTGCTGCCCGAGCTGGACGAGCGGATGTCGCGCACCGCCGACCGGGTGCTGCGGCGGCGCGGCGTGGACGTGCGGATGGGCACGTCGGTGTCGGAGGCCACCCCGGACGGGGTGATGCTGACCGACGGCGAGTACGTGCCGACGTGCAGCCTGGTCTGGTGCGTCGGGGTACGCCCGGACCCGTTCGTGGCCGAGCTGGGGCTGCGCACCGAGAAGGGCCGCCTGGTGACCGACGAGTATCTCAACGTCCCCGGGTACCCCGAGGTGTACGCCTGCGGCGACGCGGCCGCCGTGCCCGACCTGACCCGCCCCGGCCAGATCTGCGCGATGACCGCGCAGCACGCCCAGCGGCAGGGGAAACTGGCGGCGCAGAACATCGCCGCGTCGTACGGGCAGGGCAAGCGCAAGCCGTACCGGCACTACGACCTGGGCTGGGTGGTCGACCTGGGCGGCAAGGACGCCGCGGCGAACCCGCTGAAGGTGTCGCTGTCGGGCCTGCCGGCGAAGGCCGTCACGCGGGGCTACCACCTGCTGGCGATGCCGGGCAACCGGGCCCGGGTGGGGGCCGACTGGGTGCTGGACGCGACCCAGTCCCGGCCGGCGGTGCAGCTCGGCCTCGTCCCGGCCAACGCGGTACCGCTGGAGAGCCGGTCGCCCGAGATGGTGCGCCGCTCCTGAGCCACGGTCAGCCACCGGCCGGCGGCGGGTCCCCGGTGCCAGGGGCCCGCCCGCCGGCCGGGGTCCGTCCGCCGGCTCCCCGCGCTCCGGGCGGAACCGCTGCCCACCGTGGCGCCGCGGTCACTGGTCGGCGAGGGTGGCGTCGGTGGCCGGGCGCGCACCGGAGACGAAGGCGTCCAGCGCCGGGCCGTGCAGCACCCCGCCCGGGACGGGATCGGCGGCCACCCGGGTCGCCAGCCGGCGTACCGGCAGGCGGCCGGCGCGGCGCGCGGCGGCGAGCACCAGGTTGCCGTACCGACGCCCGCGCAGCATCCGGCGGTCGGCAACCAGGCACACGTCGGCGAAGACCGCGCGGAGGGTGGCCACCTGGGTCCGGGCGAAGACCAGCGGGGGCAGGTCCGTCACGTTGACCAGGTACACCCCGTCCGGGTGCAGCGTGCGGGCCACCCCGGCGGCGAACTCCACGCTGGCCACGTGGCCGGGCATCCGGGCGGCCCGGTAGATGTCGGCGAGGACCACGTCGTACCGGTCGGGCGGGGCGGCGGTCACCGTGTCCCGCGCGTCGGCCACCCGCACGGCGACCCCGGGTGCCGGCGGCGGCAGCTCCCGGCGGACCAGCTCGACCACCGCCGCGTCGCGTTCGACCACGAGCTGCGCCGATCCGGGTCGGGTGGCCGCCAGCCAGCGCGGCAGGGTGAGCGCGCCGCCGCCGAGGTGCAGGGCGGTCACCGGCCGGCCGGGCGGGGCGGCCAGGTCGACCACCGCCGCCATCCGGCGCACGTACTCGAAGTGCAGGTATCGGGGGTCCGCCACGTCCACATACGACTGCGCCACGCCGGCGGCGAGCAGCGTACGCCCGGTCCGTCGGGCCGGGTCGACGACCAGCTCCAGGCCCTCGGCGGCGGTCTCCATGGCGGGCAACGGTAACCGAGGCGACCCCCGCCGGACCCGGTCGGGCCGGGCCCGGCGACGATCGCGGCCAGGTCGGCGCGGGCGCGCGCCGCCGGCTCACGGCCTCAGCCGGCGTTAATGCCGGCGCCGACCTCCTCGATGGCGTCGTCGATCCGAGCGGCCAGGTCGACGTCCACGGCGGTCACCCCGTCGACCTGCCGGGTCCGCACGGTCAGCACGGCGCTGTCCGGGTCCGGCCGGCCGATCTGCGGTCCGCGCCCGACCTCCACCCGCAGCTGGTCGATCCGGTCGAGCACCCGGTCCAGGTTGTCCGGCGGCAGCTCGATCGTGCGCACCAGCGACTGCCGGTCACTCGACCAGTACGGCAGCAGGCCGAGCGCCTCGCGCAGCTCGTCCTCGGCCAGCGGCGCGGTGGCGGACACCGGGCCCACCAGGCCACCGCCGGCCTCCGGCGGCGCGAGCAGGTCCCGCAACCCGTCCGGTACGCGCAGCGACTCCACCAGGTCGCCGTCCGCGTCGGCCAGCGCGGCGAGGGTCGCCTGCGCCTGGTAGCGGGCCTGTTCCGGGCTGCGGCCGCTGATCCGGGCCACCTCGGCGAGGAAGCCGGACAGCTCCCGGTGCTGCTCGATGCCGTCCACCGGCACCACGTCGTGCAGGGACACCGGCACGGCCTCGAGCAACCGCTCCCGCTCGGTCTCCTCCAGCGCCCAGGCCAGCGCCAGGACGGTCGCCTCGGCGCCCACCTTGGCGGTGCGGAAGTCCACTCCCGTCCGGCGGCTGACGTCGCCGACCAGCTCCCGGTAGCCCATCGTGGTCACCCCGGGTACGCCGGCCCTCCGCTCGGTACGCGGCCGCGGGCTCTCCGGCACCCCGGCGGGCGGCGGCGCGGGACCGCCCCGGGTGGTGTCCGGCTTGTGCCGCCCGGCCGGCGGCGGCCCGGCCCGCTTGCCCCGGTCCAGGGAGGTGATCTGCTTGGACGCGCTCAGGCTGGCGCCGGTCTGGCTGGGCTGTTGACCGCGCCCGCGGGCCTCCCGGGCCAGGGCCCGCCGGCGCTGGTTGTCACCCTCCATCTGCTTGCGCATCGTCGCACCTCGTTCCTCGTCGCGTTCGGCCGTTCCGCGGGTCGCCTTCCCGCCCCCGCGGGGAAGGAAACGGCCGCGTCCGGCATCCGACCACCGGCCGACGACAGCTTCATTCGCTGCGGGTGAGGGGCGTTCACCCGGCGGCGACCCACGATCGGGACGGACCGGGAAACTTCCGAGGCACGCGGAAGGGAAGGTCGTCATGAAGAGGATCGTCGAGATCGTCCCCGCTCGACCCGGCTGGTACGCCCGCTGGCGGGTGGACCCCAAAGCCACCCGCTGCTACGCGGTGACCCTGTGGGCGCTGCTCGAGGAGGGCGACGGGACCGGCCGTGAGGTGGTCGGCGTGGACTGTGTCGGACAGTGGCCCGGAGCGGACGACAACGAGGCGGGTGGGGAGTTCGTCCGCTATCTCTTCCAGACGCCCGATTCCGGTCAACCGGACGATGCGGAGCCGCCGATGACGGCGGAGCTGCGGTCCTCGGGGCCCCGGTTGCAGCCGGTGCCCTCCGCCTGAGCCACCCTCCCCGGCCCCCGACCCCTGGTCCCAGGGTCGGGGGCCACCCCTGTCCATCGACGGGCTGGCGCGGTTGAGCCGGCGGTGCGGGCCGGGTCAGCCCGCCGCGCGGCCGGATTCCGTGGCGGCGAGCGGGGCCATGGCCAACAGCTCGCCGAGCCCCGTCCGGTCGAGCAGCTGCCGCACCTGCGTGTTCATCCCGGTGAGCTGGACCGGCCCGGTGCCGGCGCGGTGGATCACCACGAAGGCGCTCAGCCCGGACGAGTCGCACAGGACCACGCCGGCGAGGTCGATCAGCAGTTCCCGGTAGCCGTCCACGCGCAGCTCCGCGGCGGCGGCGACGAGTTCCGGGGCGGTGTCGAAGTCCAGCTCGCCGGTCAGCCGCAGCCGGGCGCGCCCGGGGTCGAGCCGGGTCATCTCGATGGTCAACAGCCGGGAGGGCATGGGTCCATGCTCCCAGCCCCGCATGACCGGGAAACCCCGGGGTCCTCACGCGGAGGCGGACCTGCCGTGGGGTGGCGGTCCTGGCGTACCGGCGTAGGGTGGGGCGAAGAAATTGGAACACATACGCCGTTTCCGGTACCGCGGGTGTCGAGACCGCGGATGTCGACAAGGAGTGGGGCTTAGCTGGTGACTGTTGCGGACGTCAGGGATTCCGACCCGGGCGACGGACGGATCTCCACGCCGAGTACCGCACGGGTTCCGGCGCGATCCGCCGACGTCCCGGTCGCGTCCACCCTGCCGCCGCTGGCCCGGGACCGTGGCCTGCCCGCCCCCGACTGGTCGGAGGTGGTCGAGCACTTCCGCGAGGGTCTGATCGTCTGCGACGCCGACGGCGTGGTCCGCCACCTCAGCCCGGTCGCCGAGCGGCTGCTGCCCGAGGTGGTGCCCGGTGAGCTGCTCGCGTCCGCCGGCATCGCCGCCCTCGCCAGTGCCGGCGAATTCACCCACCGGGGCCACCGGCTGCGGGTTCGGCAGGTGCCGCTGTCCGCCGCCCGTTGCTGCTGGTACGTCGAGGACGTCACGGAGACCGTCAGCCGCGCCGACGCGCTGCTGGCCGAGCGGGCCCGCTCGGCGTTCCTGGCCGTGGTGGGCGAGAAGCTGGGCAACCCGCTGCACCCGGACCGGGCCGCCGCCGCCGTGGTGCGGCTCGCGGTGCCGACCCTCGCCGACGTCGCCGTGCTGGTGCTGGCGCCCCGCTCCGGGCGGGCCCGGTGGTGGCGGGCGTGCCGCTCGGACGACGAGGCCCCGACGGTGGACAGCGGCAAGCTCGACGCCGTCGACCTGCCCGGAGCGATCGAGGAGGGGCTGGCGGGGATCGAGCCGCACACCCTGGACTGGCTGGTCGAGCAGGCGGTCGACGCCGGCTGGCTGCCCGGCGTGATCGGCGCCGAGGCGACGGCCCGGGTGGTCCCACTGCCCGGCCGGGACACCCCGGCGGGCGTGCTGCTGGTCGCCCGCCGGGCCACCCGCTGGTACGACGAGGCCGACGTCGACCTGGTCCGCGCCTTCGCGGCCCGGGCCGGGGCGGCGCTGACCACCGCCGTGCTCTACCGCGACCAGGCCGAGGTGGCCGACACCCTGCAGGCCAGCCTGGTGCCGGTCGAGCCGGCGGCGGCGCCCGGGGTGCAGTGGGGCACCGCGTACCGGCCGGCGCAGGCCGGCCTGCGTATCGGTGGCGACTTCTACGGCGCGCACCGGCTCGCCGACGGCGGCTCCGTCTTCTTCCTCGGTGACGTCTCGGGCAAGGGCGTGGAGGCCGCCGTCTTCACCGGGCAGCTCCGCCAGTGCCTGCAGGCGTTGCACCGGGTGGAGTCGCAGCCGGGCCGCCTGCTGCGGCTGCTCAACGACGCGTTGCTGGAGACCACCCAGGCCCACGGGCAGGGGCGGTTCGCCACCATCGTGCTCGGCGTGGCGCGCCCGCAGCGCGACGGCGGCCTGACCCTCACCATGGCCGGCGGCGGGCACCTCCCGCCGCTGGTGCTGCGCGCCTCCGGGGACATCGAGGTGGTGCCGCTCAGCGGCATGCTGATCGGCGTGGTGCCCGACCCGCGGATCGGCGAGGTCACCGTCCGGCTGGAGCCGGGGGAGACCTGCCTGCTCTACAGCGACGGGGTGACCGAGGCCCGTGGTGGCCGGCGCGGCGACGAGCAGTTCGGCGCCGAGCGGCTGTTCACCGCGGTCTCCGGCTGCCACCGGATGCCGGCGCCGGCCCTGGCCGAGCGGATCGAGCAGGTGACCTGCGACTGGCTGGCCCACGGCGACCACGACGACATCGCGGTGCTCGCCCTGCGGGCCACCGGCCCGACGGTGCGTACGCCCCGCCACCTGCACGCGGTGCCGAGCTCGGCCCGCCCCGAGCGCCCGAGGGAGATCCACGCGTGACCGCCACCACCACCGAGGTCGACCCGGCCCACGCCTACTCCGGCTACCTCCGGTCCCTCGAGGAGGCGGACGAGTACGCCGCCGTCGAGGTGGCGCTGGGGCTGCTCGAGGCCGGCGTGCCGGCGGAGCGGCTGCTGCTCGACCTGGTCGCCCCGGCCCAGGCGGAGGTGGGGGAGCGTTGGGCGCGCAACGAGTGGAGCGTGGCCCAGGAGCACGCGGCCACTCACATCAGCGAGCGGGTGGTGGCCGCGATCGCCGGGCACGCGAATCCCCGGCCGACCCGCGGCCGGATCGTGGTGGCCTGCCTGGACGGCGAGTGGCACGCGCTGCCGCCGCGCCTGGTGGCCGAGGTGCTGCGGCTGCGCGGTTGGCAGGTCACCTTCCTCGGCGCCAGCGTCCCCGCCGCCCACCTGGTGTCCTACCTGCACCGCTACGACGCGCACGCGGTCCTGCTGGCCTGCGCGCTGCCGATGCGGCTGCCGCACGCGCACCGCATGATCGAGGCGTGCCGCCGGTCGGACGTGCCGGTGGTCGTCGGCGGGCGTGGGTTCGGCGAGGACGGGCGCTGGGCGCGGCGGCTGGGGGCGGTGTGGGCGCCGGACGCCCCGGCGGCCGGTGACCTGGTCGCCGACGAGCGGGCGTTGCGCCGGGTGCCGCCGACCGACCTGGACCACCTCGCCGACGACGAGTACGCCAGCCTGGTCAAGCGGCGCGGCGACCTGATCGACAGCGCGCTGGCGGACCTGCGGGAGCGGGTCCCCGCCGTGCACGACTACACCCCGGCGCAGCTCGACTCGACCGTCAGCGACCTGGGCTACATCCTCGACTTCCTGGCCGCCGCGCTCTACGTCGACGACGCGACCCTCTTCACCGACTTCGTCGAGTGGCTGGTGGCGATCCTGACCAGCCGCGGGGTGCCGGCGGCCGCCGTGGGGCTGACCCTGGGGCACTACGCGCAGGTGTTGCGGGACTTTCCCCGGGCCGCGCGGTTCCTCGACGCTGGTCGGGCGCGGGTGAACGGGCTGGCCGGCCGGTCCCGGCCCTGACCGGGTCGGATCTCGGGCGGGGCGGACCCCTGCATATACTTGCTGCACTGCAAGCATTCGCCTGCGGTGGGAGCGAGAGGGGCCACGTTGACGTTCAGCGTCACCTACGCCGAGCGGGACGACGGTCAGGCGTGCCTACGACTCGCCGGTGAGCTGGACATGAGCACCGCCCCCGAGCTCACCGCCGCGATCGACCGGCTCGCCGGCGCCGGCGAGCGGCACCTGCTGATCGACCTCACCGAACTGACCTTTTGCGACTCGACCGGCATTGCGGCGATCGTCCGCGGCGACAACCGCGCCGCGGCCGAGGGCGGTTGGCTCCGGGTGACCGGGGCCAGCGGGCGGGTGGCGCGGGTGCTGCAGGTGACCGGGCTCGCCGACGTTCTCGCATACCGCGCGGACACGCCCCACCCGGCCTCGCCGTCGCGCCCCTGATGGGCTAGATTTCCCCGCCAGCAGGTGACCGAGAGGTCCCCCCCGCCACCGATCACGAAGCAGGTATTTCCATGGGTCCAGGCAGCCCGAGCCCCGTTCGTATCCTGGTGGTGGACGACGACCCGGGCGACGTCCTGATGATCGAGGAGGCCCTCGAGGACTCCGACGTCGACAAGGTCATCGACGTGGTCAACGACGGTCAGGAGGCGATGGAGTTCCTCCGGCGCGAGGGCCGGCACACCGATGCCCGCCGGCCGGACATGATCCTGCTCGACCTGAACATGCCCCGGATGGACGGCCGGCAGGTGCTCGGCGAGGTGAAGCAGGACGAGGACCTGCGCACCATCCCGATCGTCGTGTTGACCACGTCGAACGCGGACACCGACATCGTCGGCAGCTACACCCTCCAGGCCAACGCCTACGTCACCAAACCGATCGACCTGGACGACTTCAACGACGTGGTCCGGCGGATCGACGAGTTCTTCGGTCGCGTGGTCGTCCTGCCCAAGCACTCCTGACCCCGTTCGTCCGGCTCGTCGTCCGGCCGGCGGGCCGCGCCGCGGGATTGTCCACGCGCGGTCGCCGATCGTCGACCGCCCTCGGATGCTGAACATTTTTCTCGAACCGCCTCGGCCCTCGCCGGCAGCCCCGAGGATCGGCAGGTGGGGAAGAAACATCAGCTGCCTGGGGGGCGACAGTATGAGGTTCTCCGTCGTTGAGACCGGTTACGACCAGCGGCAGGTGGACTCCTGCCTGGACGAGTTGGGGATCCGGTTGACCCGACTCGCGGCGCGAGCGGAGAGCGCCGCCGGAGCCGGTCGGGAGTGGGACCAGATCCGGCAGGAGGCGACCCGCCTCTGCGACCTGCTCGACTCGCGGGGTGCGCCGGTGCAGCACGACGTGGCAGCCGTGCGGGCCGGTGCGACGCCGGTGGAGCGGGAGGCGGCCGCGCTGCTGGCCCGGGCTCGGGGCGAGCTCGACGCCGCCCGCGCCGAGGCCCGACTGGTGCGGGAGCGGGCGTACGCCGAGGCGATGCAGGCCCGCCGCGACGTCGAGGCCGCGCTGCTGGCCCGCCGCCGGCGGGAGACCCGGGTCGACCAGATCCTCACCGGCCTGACCGCGGACCCGGTTCCAGCGGACACGCCGACCGCCGCGGCGGCCGCGCCGGGCAGCGGGGTGCCGGCGACCCGGCTGGCGGCCGCCGCCCCCGAGGCGCCGGTCGAGTCCCCGCCGGAGCGCAGCGCCGCCTGAGCGCGGCTCAGACCAGCGCCGCGACCACGGTGGTGGCCCGGGCCTCGTGCTTGGCGTACGCGTCGGGGAAGGCGGAGATCTGCACGGCCTGGGCGGCCTCGGTGATGCTGAGGTCCCCCCAGCCGGGCACCTCGGCCAGCGCCGCGTAGAACGCCCGGGCCGCGTACGCCGGGCGCATCAGCTCGGCGACCGTGCCCCAGCCGCTGCTGGGCCGCTGCTGGAACAGGCCGACCGAGTCGTGGTCGGCGCCGCTGCCCTGGTGCGGGTAGTCGTAGGACTCGGGCAGCACGTCGCTGGCCAGGTTGTAGAGGTTGCTCTCCTGCATCGCGGTGGCGATCGCGACGACCAGGGCCCGGCGCGGCATGCCCATCTGCCGCCCGACGTCGACGATCACCTTGGCGTTGTCCATCTGGCGCTGGTCGAGCCCGGCGACGGGCCGGGGGTGCTTCGGCCGGACCGGCTTGCGCACCGGCTTCTTCGTCTCGGTGGGCCTGGGGGTGGCGGCCGGTACCGGGGTCACAGGCACGGCGACCGGCGGCGCCGTCCGCTCGAACTCCCGGGAGGCGCGCTGCTCGGCCTCCGCGGCGGCCGCCGCGCGGTCGGCCATCACCTCGCGTACGGGCTCGTGGCGCTGGCCGGTGTCCCGGGCGCCGACGAAGGCGACCAGGCCCAGACAGCAGCTCACGCCGGTGGCGACGGCGACCCGGGCCGGGGTGGAGCCGAAGGGTCGGCGGCGGGGCGCCTCCGGGGCCCGGTGGCGCCCGATCGTCCGTTCGGCTGATGCGACATCGGCGGTACGGCCGGCGGGCCGCGTCTCGGTCTGCTTCTGCTCGGGGGAGTCTTCGGGAGGCACCCGCCGAGGCTAGGCAGCTTCCCGCCGCTTGCCACCGGGCCGGTTGGTGGCATGCGCCACAATTTGCCATGATCCGCCCGGGCATTACCCTCGGTGAACCATGAAGCCGGCGCTCCGGGCTTTCCAGCCTTGTCGGTTATAAGCGATAAGGAGGGGTCAATCGCTCGCAAGATCAGCTCCGGTGTGGACCGGGCGGCCCTCCTCCGTTCGGTGGAGTCGCCACCTCACCGACCTGGTGGCGGCCGGTCCGCCGGAGGGCCCGGTCCACCGCATCCCGGCCGGTCGGCGCCCGCTGTGGCCATCGACCCGCCCACGCCGCCGCCGCTCGATACGATGCGGACGGTGACCGAGCCTGTGATCGACGAGCGGACGACCGGTGGACCTGGCGGCCACCGGGACCGGCGGGGGTGGCTCGTCAGCCTGTTCGCGGTCCTGCTCGCCGGGCTGCTCGCCGGCCACCGGGCGGTCCCCAACGTGCACGGACTGGGCAGTCTGGTTGACAGCGTCACCCCGCTGCTCGGCCTCGGCGTACCGCCGCTCGCGGTCGCCGCGCTGCTGCGCCGGTCCCGGCCCGCGCTCGCGGTGGTGCTGCTCCCGGCGGTCGTCTGGGCGGCGCTCTACGGCGGCGCCTGGCTGCCACCGGCCACCGGGGCGGGATCGGCCGCGATCCGCGTCGCCAGCCAGAACCTGCGCTCCGGCAACCCCGACCCGGTCGCCACCGTCGACGCGGTCGCCGCCGCTGGCGCGGACCTGATCGGGCTCCAGGAGATCGACGACGACCGGGTCGACGCCGCGCTGCGCCAGCGGTACCCGCACCGGGCCGCGGTATCGACCGTCGCCCTGTGGAGCCGGTGGCCGATCCGGGACTCCGCCGACGTGGACACCGGCCTGGGCTGGACCCGCGCACTGCGCGCCGTGGTCGCGGCCCCGGGCGGCGACCTGGTGGTCTACGTGGTCCATCTCGGCTCGGCCCGGGCCGGGCACACCGCCACCCGGGACGAGACCCTCGCCGCGCTGGCCTCGACCGTCCGCGCCGACCCGGCCCCCCGGCTGGTGGTGCTCGGCGACCTGAACACCGCCACCACCGACCGGGTCTTCGCCCCCCTCACCCGCCTCCTGCGCGATGCGCAGGCCGACGCCGGGCAGGGCTTCGGCTTCACCTGGCCCGCGGAGCTGCCGGTGACCCGGCCCGACCACGTGCTCTACCGCGGGCTCACCCCGACCACGGCGGGCGTCCTGCACACCCCGGACAGCGACCACCGGGCGGTGACCGCCGGCTTCCGCTGGTGAGCACCGGACGGGTCAGTGCCGGCCGTTCTCGGCCGGGGTGACGGTCAGCCGGTGCCGGCTGTTGTCGCCGCTGGAGAACGGCCAGAGCCGATCCGCGTACGCGACCAGGTCGGCCAGCTGCTCCCGGCTCAGCCCGGCCGAGGAGATCTCGGCGTGCACGTCGGCCCGGTAGCGGCCGTCGTTGTCGCGCCCCAGCTTCGCCTCCGCGGTCACCTGGACCGTGTGCGCCTCGTCGGTGATCTTGCCGGCCGCCTCCACCGCCGCGTGATGCAGGCAGGACGCGAAGGCGGCGGCGAGCAGCTGCTCGGGCCTCAGTCCGGTGCAGTGCGCCGCCAGTGGCGACGCCAGGGCGGTGGAGAGCCCACCGTCGTCGGTGCGTACGTGACCGCCCGCGGCGGTCGCGCTGGCCTCGTGCAGCCAGGAACTCGGATCCGGCATCGCGTTCCTCCCGTCACTCACCCGCCCGGCTACCCGGCCCCCGCCGGGTGAAACCGGGCCCGGGGCCCGGGGAGGAGGAGTCAGCTGGCCCACTCCGCGGGCTGGCGGTCGACGGCCACCGCCTCGGTGGCCTCGGCGGCCGCCCGGTCGGTCCACGGGGACACCAGCGTGGGCCGCTGCCGGGGCATCGCCGCCAGCATCGGCACGTAGACCCGGGCGTCCACCACCTCGGCGAGCAGCAGCGCGGCCATCAGGCTGCTCGGGCGTCGGGCGGGGTCGTCGGCCAGGCAGTGCCGGCACAGCTCGGCCACCTCCGCGGGCAGCCCGTCGATTTCCGGCAGCGGTTCGGGCGCCTGCCGCCTCCGCGCCCCCAGCAGCTCGGTGGTGCTGCTGGCGGCGTACGGCAGGCGGCCGGTCAGGCAGTAGTAGAGCAGCACGCCGAGGGCGTACATGTCCGCGGCGGGAGTGGCCGGCTGCTGGTCCAGCTGCTCCGGGGCGAGGTACGCGGGAGTGCCCACCACGATGCCGGCCGGGGTGTGGTCGGTCGCGCCGGCGGATGTGGCGATGCCGAAGTCGAGCACCTTCACGCCGGACGGGGTGAGGATGACGTTGGCCGGTTTCACGTCGCGGTGCACGATGCCGTGCGCGTGTGCGGCGGCCAGCGCGGCGCTCACCTCGGCGCAGACCCGGACGGCGATCCGCCAGTCCAGCGGGCCCGCGCGCAGGTGCGCGGCGAGCGTCTCGCCCTCGGCCAGCTCCATTACGATGTAGGGCGCCTCGCGACCGGGCGCGAGCCTCGCGGTGCCGAAGTCGTGCACGCTGGCGACGTTCGGGTGCACCAGCCGGGCCGCGGAGCGGGCCTCTTCCCGGATCCGCTCCACCGAGGTCGCCTCGTCGTCCAGGTGCGGCGAGATCAGCTTCACCGCGACCGTCCGGTCCAGCACGAGGTCGTGGGCGCGCCAGACCTCCGACATCCCGCCGATGCCGACGCGCTGTTCGAGCTGGTACCGCCCGCCCAGCGTCCTCATCGACCACTCCTCGTCCTCGTCCCGGGCCCGCCCGGCCCGACCCGGCGTTCCGGGAGCGGTACCCGGGGTCCGAGCTGGGCAAACCGCCACGCGGTTCGCCGCCGCCGGCCGCCGCGGCGGGGTAGCTTCCCCTCTAGGGGGTCGTGACCATCGGTCGCGGTCCGGAAACGGAGGGTGTCCGGGTGGCTCAGGTGCGCGTACGGTTCGTCGGCGGGCCCGCCCATGACCTGGTCCGGGAGTTGCCGGCCGGGCCCGACGGGGCGCCGCCGCAGCGGTGGATCATGCGCCATCCCGACCACCCCGCGGTCCCGGTCGCCGGCGGCCCGGACCACCTGTACGAGCGGGAGCGCCGGGACGGGTACGGCACCTGGACGATGCGCTTCGTCCGCACCGACCCGCTCGGCGCCACCGAGTGAGTCGCCGCCGGGTCAGGCCGGGGCGGCCCGGGTGGTGTCCAGGATGACCGAGGCGACCAGCTCCGGGTCGTCGTGCATCGGCACGTGGCCGCAGCCGGTGAGGTCGAGGTGGCAGGCCCCGGGCAGCCGGGCGCGGGCCACGGCGGCCTGCCGGTACGGCAGGATCCGGTCCCGGGTGCCCCACGCGACGGTGACCGGCACGGTGGGCGCGCCGGCGAAGGCGTAGCCGCGGCCGGCCCGGGCCACCGCGCAGCCGCGCCGCGCCGACGGCCGGATCCACGGCGCCGCCGCTGGCCTCGGCCGCGCCGAGCGCCACCGCCACCAGGTCCCGCAGCAGCGGGCCGACCGGCACGGGGCGGCCGGCGGCGCGCTGCGCCCGGGCCAGCTCCGCCTCGGCGGTGCGCAGCGCGGCCAGCCGCCTCGCCACCGCGTGCCGGGCCGCCGGCAGCGCCGCCCGTTCGGTCACGGCCACCCGCACCGGCCGGTCCCGCCACCACCAGCGGACCTCGAACGTCCCGTTGCGGCTCATGCCGGCAGCCTGCGGGCCGTGGCTGGCGGGCACGTGGGCCGGACCTGTGGCGGCGCTGTGCGTCCGCCCGCGGCGCGTCCGGCCTCTGCGAGGGCGTCCCCGGGCCTGCACAGCTGGTACACAGGATCGGGACAGGCCCGGCACAGTCGAGCCGCCCACGATGGGGGGCATGGTCATGGAAGGGCAGGCCGCGCAGGGCCGGATCGAGCTGCGTCGACCCGATGGCGAGCCGGTGCGGGTGCTGGTGGTCGACGACGAGTCGACGCTCACCGACCTGCTCTCGATGGCGCTGCGCTACGAGGGCTGGCAGGTGCGCAGCGCGGGCAGCGGGATGGCGGCGCTGAGCACCGCCCGGCAGTTCCAGCCGGACGCGGTGGTCCTCGACGTGATGCTGCCCGACCTGGACGGCTTCCAGGTGCTGCGCCGGCTGCGCGAGCAGACCCCGACCGTGCCGGTGCTCTTCCTCACCGCGCGGGACGCGGTGGAGGAGCGGATCGCCGGGCTCACCGTCGGCGGCGACGACTACGTCACCAAGCCGTTCAGCCTGGAGGAGGTGATCGCCCGGCTGCGCGCGCTGCTGCGCCGCTCCGGCTTCGCGGTCGCCACCCGGGAGGACGCCGTGCTCACCGTCGGCGACCTCAGTCTGGACGAGGACAGCCACGAGGTGCGCCGGGGCGACGACCTGATCACCCTCACCGCGACCGAGTTCGAGCTGCTCCGCTACCTGATGCGCAACCCGCGCCGGGTGCTGAGCAAGGCGCAGATCCTCGACCGGGTCTGGAACTACGACTTCGGCGGCCAGGCCAACGTGGTCGAGCTCTACATCTCGTACCTGCGGAAGAAGATCGACGCCGGCCGGGAGCCGATGATCCACACGCTGCGCGGCGCGGGGTATGTCCTCAAGCCCGCGGAGTGAACGGGGCGGCCGACTGCGGCGTCGGCTGGCCGGCTGGTCGCTGCGCCGACGGCTGGTGCTCTCCGTGTTGGCGCTGCTCGCCCTGGTCAGCATCGGCATCGGCGGTGTCACCACGGTTGCCCTGCGGCACTTCCTGATCGCCCAGGTGGACAACCAGCTCACCATGGGCGACCGGCGCGCCGACAACCTGCCACCCTGGTTCCGGCAGCCCGGCGATCGGCGGCCGGGCACCGGCACCCAGCCGGCCGCTCTGGAGCCGCCGCGCGGCTTCCCGCCCGGCTCGATCGCGATGTGGGTCGCCGACGGGGTCACGACGGCGACGGCCCGAGCCGAATCCGGGGGAGTCGACGCGGTTCCGGCCGCCGACATCACCTCACTTGCCGCGCTGCCGACCGACGGGCAGCCACGTACCGTTGACCTCGACGACCGCGGTGACTATCGCGCGGTGGCCCATCGGACGGCCGACGGCGACGTACTCGGCGTCGCCATCCCCCTCTCCGGCGTCGAGGAGACGGTCATGTGGATGATCGTCGCCCAGGCCGGCGTGTTCGTCGCCGGGCTGCTCATCGCCGGCAGCCTGGGCGCGCTGATCGTGCGGGCCACGCTGCGTCCGTTGAACCGGGTGGCGGCCACCGCCGCCCGGGTCACCGAGCTGCCGCTGGACCGGGGGGAGGTGGCGCTGTCGGTCCGGGTGCCGGAGGCCGACACCGACCCACGCACCGAGGTCGGCCAGGTGGGCGGCGCGCTCAACCGGATGCTCGGCCACGTCGCCGCCGCGCTCGCCGCCCGGCAGGCCAGCGAGACGCGGGTACGCCAGTTCGTCGCCGACGCCAGCCACGAGCTGCGTACCCCGCTCGCGGCCATCCGTGGCTACGCCGAGGTGGCCCGGCGCGGGCGGGACCGGGTGCCGCCGGACGTGGCGCACGCCCTGCGCCGGGTGGAGTCGGAGAGCACCCGGATGACCAGCCTCGTCGACGACCTGCTGCTGCTGGCCCGGCTGGACTCCGGCCGCCCCCTCGCGGTCGAGCCGGTCGACCTGACCGCGCTGGTCGTCGACGCGGTCAGCGACGCCCACGTGGCCGGACCCGAGCACCGCTGGCAGCTCGACCTGCCCGACGAGCCGATGACCGTGACCGGGGACGCGGCCCGGCTGCACCAGGTGGTGGCGAACCTGCTCGCCAACGCGCGGGTGCACACCCCGCCCGGTACGCGGGTGACCACCCGGCTCGCCCCCGTGGCCGGCGGGGTCGAGCTCAGCGTGGCCGACGACGGGCCGGGCATCCCGCCCGACCTGCAGGAAGAGGTCTTCGAGCGGTTCGCCCGCGGGGACAGCTCGCGGTCCCGGGCGCACGGCAGCACCGGCCTCGGCCTGGCCATCGTGGCCGCCGTCGTGGAGGCCCACCATGGCCGGGTCGACGTGGCCAGCCGCCCCGGTCGCACCGTGTTCACCGTGCGGCTGCCGGACTCCACAGCCGACGCATAGGTCGTTCATCGGAGCCGGCCAGCGGGCCGCCCGAGGCTTGCCGGCATGGACAGCGGGTGGGGCGGGCGTGCGACGCTGGGGAGGTGTATCGGCAGGTGCCGGCGGCGGGGATCCGTGAGGCGGTGGTGTGGCACAGCGTCGCCACGGGCGGGTCACCGACCCGGGTGCTGCCGGACGGCTGCCTCGACCTGCTCTGGTCGAGCCGGGCCGGGCTGCTGGTCGCCGGCCCGGACCGGACCGCCCACCTTTCGGCCAGCTCCCCGGGCGAGCGGTGGGTCGGGCTGCGGCTGCCACCGGGCACCGGCCCGGCGGTCCTCGGGGTGCCCGCCGACGCGTTGCTCGACCGGCGCGTCGCGCTGGCCGACGTCTGGGGAGCGGGCACGGCAGAGCTGATGGACCGGATCGACGCGGCCCGGTCGTCGGCGGGGCCAGCTCGCCGCCCTCCTGACGATCCGATCGGCCCCGACGTCGAGCGGATCGGCGCCGCGCTGACGGCGGTCGCGCTCACCCGCCTGCGCGCCGCCGGCGGGCCGGACCCGCTCGGCGCGCGGATCGCCGCCCGGCTGGCGACCGGCGGCCCGATCGCCGCGACCGCCGCCGAGGTCGGCCTGGGCGAGCGGGCGCTGCGCCGTCGCTGCCAGCCCCTCTTCGGGTACGGCCCGAAGACCCTCGCCCGCATCCTGCGGATGCGGCGCGCCCTCGCGCTGGCCCGGGCCGGTACGCCGCTGGCCGAGGTGGCCGCCCGCGCCGGGTACGCCGACCAGGCCCACCTCACCCGGGAGGTCCGCGACCTGGCCGGCGTGCCCCCGACCCGGCTCCTGTCGGGCTGACCGCCGTCGCTCAGTCCGCCGCCAGCGGCGCGAACAGGTCCACTCCGGTGCCGTCCGGGTCGTGCAGGACGGCGTACCGCTGGCCCCAGTCGGCGTCCCACGGCGCCCGGTGGCCGTGGAACCCGGCCCCGGTCAGCTCCGCGTACCACCGGTCCACCTCGGCGGGGTCGGCGCAGCGGAACGCCAGGTTCACCCGGGGGCTGCCGGTCGGCGGGGTGAACCCCGGGTCGAAGGTGCGCAGCATGTGGACGGTGTCCCAGGCCAGCCGGACGCCGCCGGCCAGGGTGACCTCCACGTGCGGCTCGCCCTCTGCGCCGGGCGGGATCGGCACCCCCAGCCGGCGGTAGAAGTCGAGCGTTCGGGCCATGTCGGTGACGGCCATGCCGATGAGGTCGAAGCGAGGTGTCATGACCGTCACGCTAGGGGCGGGCGGGGCGGGTCGTCTTGAACGGAACGGACGGGGACGGGGTGACCGGTGTGGCCGTCACGACCGGCCCGCGCGGCGTACGGTGAGCAGGAGACAAGTCCGGCTTTTAGGGCGAAAAGCCTCAGGGTGGCCGGCCTCCATGACGGCGAGGGAAGGGAGCAGCCCGGTGATGCACCTGGCCTACCTGGACGCGGGATCCGGCAGCCTCATCGTGCAGGCGGTGGTCGGTGGGGTGGCCGGAGCGGCGGTGGCGGCGAAGCTGTACTGGCGCCGGCTGGTCGCCCGGTTCCGGCGTCAGCCGACCGACCAGCACTGAGCGGGTCGGCGATGGCCCACCCCGACACCGGCGTCCGGGTCGACCCCGGATCGTTCCGCGACCCCGGCAACCGGGTCTTTCACCGCGACGGCGAGGTGCTGCGCGGCCTGGACGAGCGGTCCGCCCGGGACTGGCGGGCGCTCGCGGGCAGCGGCTTCTTCCGGACTCTGCTGGCCGCGGGGAAGCTGTGCGGCACCGAGGAGGTCGCCCCGACGCCGCCCTGGTCCGCGACGCTCCGGCACGAGCGGATCCCCTTCGTCTCCCACCCGTACGAGTGGTCCTTCGGGATGCTGCGCGACGCCGCCCTGCTGCACCTGGAGATCCTGCGGGCAGCCCTGGTTGACGGGTTCACCACCAAGGACGGCTCGGCGTACAACCTCCAGTGGCGGGGCACCGCGCCGGTCTTCATCGACATCGGCTCCTTCCAGCCGTACCGCGACGGCGAACCGTGGGCCGGGTACCGGCAGTTCTGCCAGACGCTGCTCTACCCGCTGCTGCTCCAGGCCCACCTCGGCGTGGACTTCCAGCCCTGGCTGCGCGCCCGGGTCGACGGCCTGGAGCCGGACCAGATGCGGCGCTTCTTCGGCGGCGCCCGGCGGCTGCTGCCCGGCGTGCCCACCCACGTGCACCTGCACGGCGCGATGCAGCAGCGCAACGCCCGCGCCACCACCAGCGACGTGCGGGCCCAGCTGCGCGAGGCCGGCTACTCCCGGGAACTGGCCGCGGCCACGGTCCGCGGCATCGAGAAGCTGGTCCGCCGGCTGGACCGCCGGCCGGGGGAGAGCCACTGGTCGGACTACCAGCGCACCTGCGGCTACTCGGCGCAGGACCGCCACGCCAAGGAGCGGTTCGTCGAGGAGGCAGTCGCCGCCGCCGGCGCCCCGGCGATGGCCCTCGACCTGGGCGCCAACGACGGCCGGTACGCCCGGATCGCCGCCCGGCACGCCCGGTACGTGGTCGCGGTCGAGCAGGACCCGGCGGTGGTCGACGCGCTCTACCGGGCGCTGCGGGCGGAGGGGGAGCGGCGGATCCTGCCGCTGGTGATGGACCTGGCCGACCCGTCGCCGGGCGGCGGCTGGCGCGGCGTCGAGCGGGCCGGCTTCGCCGCCCGCACCCGGGCCGACGTGGTCCTCGCCCTGGCCGTGGTGCACCACCTGGCGATCGGGCGGAACGTGCCGCTGGCCGAGGTGGTCGACCAGCTCGCCGGGCTCGCCACGCCCGGGGCCACGCTGGTGGTGGAGTTCGTCCACCCCGAGGATCCGATGGCCCGCCGGCTGCTGGCCAACAAGCCGGACGGACTCTTCCCCGACTACCGGCGCGAGGAGTTCGAGCGGCTGCTCGCCGCGCGCTGCCGGATCACCCGGCGCGCGGAGCTGCCCTCGGGCACCCGGACGCTCTATCGGGCGGTGGTAAATGGTTGAGGGCACCCTCGCGCCACCCGAGCACCGGGGCGCGCCCCCGGCCCCAACCCGGCCCGGACGGCCCTGGCGCGCGGAGCTGGGCCGGCAGCTCGAGGTCGTCGCCCTGGTGGGGCTGGTGGTCACCCAGCCACTGCTGGACGTGCTCGGCCGCAGCCCCGACTTCTTCCTGTTCCACCGGGCCGGGCCGGGCGACATCCTGCTGCTGGTCGCCCTGATCGCGATCGCGCCGACCGTGCCGTTCGCGCTGCTCGGCGCGGCCACCCTGGTCGCCGGCCGGACCGCCCGGGCGGCGCTGCACACGCTGCTGGTGGGGCTGCTGCTGGCCGCCCTCGCCGTCCAGGTCGGCCGGCACGGCACGCCGCTGCGCGGCGTACCGCTGCTGCTGGCCGCCGCCGGGGCCGGCGCGGCCGGGGCCGCCGCGCACCGGCGCTGGCGAGCGCCCGGCCGGGTGCTGCGGATGGCCGCGCTCGGGCCGGCGGTCTTCGTCGGCCTGTTCCTGTTCGCCTCGCCGGCCTCGGCGGTGGTGCTGCCCCGGGCGCACACCGGGGCGGCCGGGGTGGCCGGCCCGGGCGCCCACCCACCGGTGGTCATGATCGTCCTGGACGAGCTCCCGCTGGTCTCGCTGCTCGGCCCGGACGGCCGGATCGACGCCGCCCGCTATCCGCACTTCGCCGAGCTGGCCCAGCGTTCCACCTGGTATCGCGACGCCACCGGGGTCAGCGGCTGGACCCCGTACGCGCTGCCGGCCATGCTCACCGGTCGCTACCCGGCCCAGCCGCTCGCCCCGCACTACTCGCAGTACCCGGACAACCTCTTCACCGCGCTCGGCGGCCTGTACGACATCCGGGCCGAGGAGAGCATCACCCGGCTCTGCCCGCCCAGCCGCTGTGAACAGCCGGCCAGCCCCGAGCAGGGCCTCGGCGTGCTGGTCCGGGAGAGCGGCAAGCTGCTGCGGCAGGTCACCGCCCCGATGGACAGCCCGGTCGACCCGGAGCACTCCTACCGCGAGCTGACCCGCGCCGAGGCGGGCCTGGACGCGGCCGAACCGGTGCCCGCCGACCCGAAGTTCCGCTGGGACAACCTGGACGACAACCAGCCCGCCCGGTTCACCAGCTTCCTGGCCGGGCTGCGCCCGTCCACCCGCCCCACCCTGCACTTCCTGCACCTGCTGATGCCGCACTCGCCGTGGGCGTACCTGCCGTCCGGGGCGCACTACGCCGCGCCGGAGGACCTGCCCAACGACGGCGCCGGCTGGGTCGACCTGGCCCGGCAGCGGCACCTCGCGCAGCTCGGCTACACCGACCGGCTGATCGGCGAGACGCTGCGCACGCTGCGCGCCACCGGCCTCTACGACAAGGCCCTGGTGCTGGTCACCGCCGACCACGGGGTGAGCTTCCGCCGGGACTGGCAGGGCCGCGGCATGGACGCCATCGACCACGCCGCCGACCAGGTCGCCTGGGTGCCGATGTTCATCAAGGAGCCCGGCCAGCGCGCCGGTCGGGTGGACGACCGGAACTGGGAGCATGTCGACCTGCTGCCCACCATCGCCGACTACGCGCACCTGCGGGTCCCCTGGTTGATGGAGGGGCGGTCGGCCCGGCAGGCCCCGCGCGAGCGGGCCGACAAGCGCTTCTACGACCGGCCGGGCCAGCCGGTGACGATCACCGGCGGGGTGCCGTCGGTGCCCCCCGCGCCGCCGGTCAGCCCGCTGGTCGGCACCCGGGTGGGGGAGCGCCCCGGCGGCGGTACGGCGACCGTGGCGAACCTCGCCGCGTTCCGCGCCGTCGACCCGGCCAACGGCGACCTGCCGGCCCTGGTCTGGGGCGCCGTGCCCGCGGCCGTGCCGGGCGGGACGCTGCTGGCCGTGGCGGTCAACGGCACGATCGGCGCGGTGGTCCCCGTCGTCCCCGCCGACCGGGCCGGCCGCCGTTTCGCGGCCCTCCTCCCCGACGACCGGCTCTTCGCCGCCGGGCCGAACCGGCTCGACCTCTATCGGGTCGCCGCGGACGGCGGCCTGCGCCGCCTCACCCTCTCCTGAGCCGGCCCGAGCCGCCCGGCCGCCGGCCGGGCGGCGGGTCCCGCGTGTCCCCGGGCAGGGTTTCCGAGCCGGCAAGTCGGGAATCGGGTGACGCATACCTCACCGCAGAACCATGGCGAGCGGTGTCCCCGAGACCGCGATTACGGTAAAAGCGAAGGCAATTCAACGAAGATCTTGCCGGCGAAGCGAGGAACACATGACGGAAGTCAAGCTCGACCACCCCGGTGGGCAGCTGTCGATGCCGGTGCAGTCCGCGGTCGAGGGCCCCGCCGGCGTTCGGATCGGCAAGCTGCTCGGTGAGACCGGGATGACCACCTACGACCCCGGTTTCGTCAACACCGCGTCCTGCTCGTCCGCGATCACCTACATCGACGGTGACGCGGGCATTCTGCGCTACCGCGGGTATCCGATCGAGCAGCTGGCCGAGAAGTCCTCCTTCCTGGAGGTTTCCTACCTGCTGATCTACGGCGAGTTGCCGACCCAGCAGCAGCTGACCGAGTTCAGCGAGCGGATCCGGCGGCACTCGCTGCTGCACGAGGAGATGCGCCGCTTCTTCGACGGCTTCCCCCGCGACGCCCACCCGATGGCCGTGCTGTCGTCGGCGGTCAGCGCCATCTCCACCTTCTACCAGGACAGCCTGGACCCGTTCGACTCCGAGCACGTGGAGATGTCCACGGTCCGGCTGATGGCGAAGGTCCCCACCATCGCCTCGTACGCCTACAAGAAGTCGATCGGGCAGCCGCTGCTCTACCCGGACAACTCGCTGGGCTACGTGGAGAACTTCCTGCGGATGACCTTCGGCGTGCCGGCCGAGGAGTACGAGGTCGACCCGGTGATGGCCCGGGTGCTGGACATGCTGTTCATCCTGCACGCCGACCACGAGCAGAACTGCTCCACCTCCACCGTGCGGCTGGTCGGCTCCAGCAACGCCAACCTCTTCGCCTCGGTCTCGGCCGGCGTGAACGCGCTCTTCGGCCCGCTGCACGGTGGCGCCAACCAGGCCGTGCTGGAGATGCTCCAGAAGATCAAGGCCGACGGCGGCGACGTCCGCTCCTTCGTGCGGAAGGTGAAGGACAAGCAGGACGGCGTGAAGCTGATGGGCTTCGGCCACCGGGTCTACAAGAACTACGACCCGCGTGCCGCCATCGTGAAGAAGGCCGCGCAGGACGTGCTGGGCCGGATGGCCAAGCCGGACCCGATGCTCGACATCGCGATGGAGCTGGAGGAGATCGCCCTCGCCGACGACTTCTTCGTCTCTCGTCGGCTCTACCCGAACGTGGACTTCTACACCGGCCTGATCTACAAGGCCATGGGCTTCCCGACGAAGATGTTCACGGTCCTGTTCGCCCTCGGCCGGCTGCCCGGCTGGATCGCCCAGTGGCGCGAGATGATCAACGACCCGGAGACCAAGATCGGCCGCCCGCGGCAGATCTACACCGGCTACGCCGAGCGCGACTACCCCCCGGCCTCGGACCGCTGAGCCACCCACGAAGGCCGCCGACCCCACCCGGGGCCGGCGGCCTTCGCGATCTCCCACCTCGGGCCCCCACCTCTCGCCCCGGCGATCTCGCACCTTCGGCCTCGGCGTCACCGGCATGAGCCGGGAACCGGCGACCCAGTGCAGGATCGGCGGGGCGGGGTGGGTGGGGTCAGCGGAGGCCGGCGGCGGCGAGGAGGTTGCCCGGGGGGAGGGCGGGGAGGGTGCGGCCGAGGGTCATCCGTTGCTCGGTGCGCTCGGCGGTGAACACGCCGTCGTTCGCGATCGCGGCGGCGTAGGTGCCGGCGGTGCGGGCCGCGATCGTGGACCAGCCGTACTGCTCGTGGACCATGGCGTGGGCGCGGCGGGCCAGCGTGCGGGCGCGCTCCCGGTCCGACAGCAGGGCGTGCACCGCCTCGGTCAGGGCGTCCGGGTCCTGCGGGGCGAAGGTCATCCCGGTGACGCCCGGCTCGACGATCTCGGCGAGGCCGCCGGTACGGGCCACCGCCAGGGGTGCGCCGGCCGCCGCGCCCTCCAGGGCGACCATGCCGAACGGTTCGTAGATGCTCGGCACGGCGAAGCAGTCCGAGGCGGCCATCACGGCCGGCAGGTCGGCCCCGCCGAGGAAGCCCGGCATGCTGACCGTGTCGCCCAGGCCGAGCCGGTGCACCTCGGCCTCCAGCTCCGACCGGTACGGGCCGTCGCCGACGATCACCGCGCGCAGTCCGGGGTGCCGCTCGCGCAGCCGGGGCAGCCCGGCGAGCAGGTGCTGCACGCCCTTCTCGTAGACCAGCCGGCCAGCGAAGGTGACCAGCGGCCCGTCCCCGGCGAAGCGGGCCCGAGCGGCGGCGATCGCCGTGGTGGGCACCTTCCAGCGGTGCGGCTCGACGCCGTTGGGCACCGCGTCGACCCGGGTGGCCGGGACGCCGAAGAGCGCGCTGACCTCGTCGCGCATGTACCCGGAGCAGACGATCACCCGGCCGGACTCGGCGGCCAGCCAGTGTTCGACCCCGTGGATGGTGCGGTTCATCTCCTCCGGCAGCCAGCCCTGGTGCCGGCCGGCCTCGGTGGCGTGGATGGTGCTGACCAGCGGTACGTCCAGGTGTTCGCGCAACGTCATGGCGGTGTGCGCGACCAGCCAGTCGTGGGCGTGGATGACGTCGTACGCGCCGGACAGGGTGGCCCGCAGCGCCGCCCGGGTCAGCGTGTGGTTGAAGGCCATCGTCCAGGCCAGCAGCGAGCCGGTGGCGAGCGGGAAGGCGACCGGATCCTCGGCGGCGCGGACGATCCGCACGCCGTCGGCGTACTCCTCCAGCGGCGCGCCCTCGGCGTGCCGGGTGACCACGGTGACCTCGTGACCGGCGGCGGCCAGGGCGACCGACAGCGCGTGCACGTGCCGGCCCAGTCCACCGACCAGCACCGGCGGGTACTCCCAGGAGAGCATCAGGATGCGGCGGGTGCACGCCGGCACGCCGGTGCCGGGGGTCCGCTGCGGGATCTGGGGCCGGGAGGTCAGGGTGGGCCGGTGGGTCCGGTCCGGGGCGGTGGCGGGCTGCTCGCCGACCCGCAGGGTGGTCACATCAATCTCCGTCCATGCACGAAGGGTCGCGCCGGCAACGGTGGCGGCGAAAGGAGGGTGGGGGAGGCCGAGAGGCCGAGCGGACCTGCCCGCGCGGGCGCGTCCGCACCAAGCAAAGGGCATCACACGGTCCCGCGCACCTCCGAAAGGCCTATCGTGACGGAAGACACCCAAAGGTCCAGCCGGCCTCAGGTGGGTGGATATCGGGTGCCCGCCGATCGGGTGGACTGGCCGCTGCCGCGACGCGGGTGGATTGGCCACTGCCGTGACGGGGCATCAACGGCGTGCGCACCGGCGGCCCCGACCGTCCGGTGCGCTCATGATCACGGGCCGAAGGAGCGACATGCAGGTCTGGCCGGGCGAGCGCTATCCCCTGGGTGCCACCTACGACGGGATGGGCACCAACTTCGCGATCTTCTCCGAGGTGGCGGACCGGATCGAGCTCTGCCTGTTCGACGAGTGGGACACCGGCGCGGAGCGCCGGGTGGAGCTGCGCGAGGTGGACGCCTACGTCTGGCACGCGTACCTCCCCGGCATCGAGCCCGGTCAGCGCTACGGCTACCGCGTCCACGGCCCGTACGACCCGGCCAACGGGTTGCGCTGCAACCCGCACAAACTGCTGCTCGACCCGTACGCCAAGGCGGTCGACGGTGAGGTCACCTGGGGCCCGGCCGTCTACGACTACGTGCTCGGCGAGCCGGACCGGATGTCCGAGATCGACTCGGCGCCGTTCATGCCGAAGTCGGTGGTGGTCAACCCCTACTTCGACTGGGGCAACGACAGGCCGCCGCGTACCCCGTACCACCACTCGGTGATCTACGAGGCGCACGTGCGCGGGCTGACCATGCGCCACCCGGACATCCCGGCGGAGCTGCGCGGCACGTACGCGGCCATCGCCTCCCCCGTGATGATCGACTACTTCAAGCGCCTCGGGGTGACGGCGGTCGAGCTGATGCCGGTGCACGAGTTCGTGCACGACCACCGCCTGGCCGACCTGGGGCTGCGCAACTACTGGGGTTACAACACCATCGGCTTCTTCGCCCCGCACCACGGCTACTCCGCGCTCGGCCGCCTCGGCCAGCAGGTGCAGGAGTTCCGCGGCATGGTCCGGGCCCTGCACGCCGCCGGCATCGAGGTGATCCTCGACGTGGTCTACAACCACACCGCGGAGGGCAACCACCTCGGCCCGACGCTCAGCTTCAAGGGCGTCGACACCGCCAGCTACTACCGGCTCTCTGAGGAGGATCGGCGGTACTTCGTCGACTACACCGGCACCGGCAACAGCCTCAACGTGCGCAGCCCGCACTCACTCCAGCTGATCATGGACTCGCTGCGTTACTGGGTGACCGAGATGCACGTCGACGGCTTCCGCTTCGACCTCGCGGCCACCCTGGCCCGCGAGTTCTACGAGGTCGACCGCCTCTCCACCTTCTTCGAGGTGGTGCAGCAGGACCCGGTGGTCAGCCAGGTCAAGCTGATCGCCGAGCCGTGGGACGTCGGCCCGGGCGGATACCAGGTCGGCAACTTCCCGCCGCAGTGGACCGAGTGGAACGGCAAGTACCGGGACACCGTCCGGGACTTCTGGCGGGGCGAGCCCGCCATCCTGGCCGAGTTCGCCTCGCGCATCTCCGGCTCCGCCGACCTCTACCAGGACGACGGCCGCCGCCCCTTCCACAGCATCAACTTCGTCACCTGTCACGACGGGTTCACCCTCAACGACCTGGTGTCGTACAACGACAAGCACAACGAGGCCAACGGCGAGGAGAACCGGGACGGCGAGAGCCACAACCGGTCCTGGAACTGCGGCGTCGAGGGGGAGACCGACGACCCGGGCGTGCTCGCCCTGCGGGCCCGGCAGCGGCGCAACTTCCTGGCCACCCTGATCCTCTCCCAGGGCGTGCCGATGCTCGGCCACGGCGACGAGCTGGGCCGCACCCAGCACGGCAACAACAACGCGTACTGCCAGGACAGCGAGCTGGCCTGGGTCGACTGGGACACCGCCGACGCCGAGCTGCTCGCGTTCGTCCGCCGGCTCACCGAGTTCCGCAACTCGCACCAGGTGTTCCGCCGCCGCCGGTTCTTCACCGGGCTGCCCGTCGGCGGCCGGGCCGCCGGCTCGGCCCTGCCCGACCTGGCCTGGTACACCCCGGACGGACGGGAGATGACCGGCGAGGACTGGGGCAACGACTTCGGCCGCTCGGTGGCCCTCTTCGTCAACGGCGACGGCATCCCCGAGCGCGGCCAGTACGGCCAGCGCCACCGGGACGACTCGTTCCTGCTGCTGTTCAACGCGCACGACGCGCCCCTGGACTTCACCCTGCCGGGGGAGGAGTTCGGGCAGCGGTGGGAGCTGGTGATCAGCACCGCGGAACCGGATCCGGAGAAGACCACGCTGGTGGAGGCCGGCGGCACCGTCTGCGTGCCCGACCGCTCCCTGCTGGTCCTGGAGAGGACGGCCTGACATGCCCGACACCCCCCGACCCGACGTGACGACGGCACCGACGACGCGGGTGGGGTCGACCTACCGCGTCCAGGTGCGGCCCGGCTTCGACCTCGACGCCACCGCCGGCCTGACCGACTACCTCGCCGATCTCGGAGTCACCCACCTCTACAGCGCGCCCCTGCTCACCGCCACCCCCGGCTCCGCGCACGGCTACGACGTGGTCGACCACCGCTCGGTCAACCCGGAGCTCGGCGGCGAGGCGGGACGGCAGCGCCTGGTCCGGGCGCTGCGCGCGGCCGGGCTCGGCCTGGTCGTGGACATCGTGCCCAACCACGTCGGGGTGGCCCAGCCGGTGGCCAATCCGGCCTGGTGGGACGTGCTGCGCCGGGGGCGGGACTCGGCGTACGCCGACTGGTTCGACATCGACTGGGACCGGGGCCGGCTGCTGCTGCCGGTGCTCGCCGACACCCCCGACGCCCTCGACGACCTCAAGGTGGTCGAGGGCGAGCTGCGCTATCACGAACACCGCTTCCCGATCGCCGACGGCACCGGCACCGGCACCCCTCGGGAGGTGCACGACCGGCAGCACTACGAACTGATCTCCTGGCGGCGCGGCGACGCCGAGCTGACGTACCGCCGGTTCTTCGCCGTCTCGGACCTGGCGGGCCTGCGGGTGGAGGACCCGGCGGTGTTCGACGCGACCCACGTGGAGATCCTGCGCTGGGTCACCGCCGGCGAGGCGGACGGCATCCGGGTCGACCACCCCGACGGGCTGCGCGACCCCGCCGGCTACCTGGCCCGGCTCCGCGTGGCCGCGCCGGCCGCGTGGCTGGTAGTGGAGAAGATCCTGGAGTACGGCGAGGAGCTGCCGGACTGGCCGGTCGACGGCACCACCGGCTACGACGCCCTCGCCGCCGCCGGCGGCCTCTTCGTCGACCCCGCCGCCGAGGGCGACTTCACCGCGCTGGACACCCGGCTCACCGGCCACGCCACCTCGTGGGAGAATCTCACCCACGACACCAAGCTGGAAGCCGCCACCCGGCTGCTCGGCGCCGAGCTGAGCCGACTCGCCGCGCTCGTTCCCGAGCTGCCCCGCGAGCAGGCCCGGGCCGCCCTGGCCGAGCTGGCCGCCTGCTTCCCGGTCTACCGGGGCTACCCGCCGGAGGGCGCCCGGCACCTCGCCGCCGCCCGGTCCGAGGCCGGCCGGCGCCGCCCCGACCTGACCGCCACCCTGGACGCGGTGACCGCCCGGCTGCGCGACCCGGGGCACGAGCTTGCCGCCCGCTTTCCTCAGCTCACCGGGGCGGTGATGGCCAAGGGGGTCGAGGACACCGCCTACTACCGGTGGAGCCGGTTCGTCGCGCTCAACGAGGTCGGCGGCAGCCCCGCCCACTTCGGCGTGCCGCCGGCGGAGTTCCACCGTTTCGCCGCCGTCCGGCAGGTGCGCTGGCCGGCCAGCATGACCACCCTCTCCACCCACGACACCAAGCGCGGCGAGGACGTCCGGGCCCGGCTCGCCGTCCTGTCCGAGCTGCCGCGGCGCTGGGCCGAGCGCGTCACGGACTGGATGTCCCGGGCACCGCTGGCCGATCCGGCCTTCGCCCACCTGCTGCGGCAGACCGCCGTCGGGGCCTGGCCGATCGACCGGGAGCGGCTGCACGCGTACGTGGAGAAGGCGTCCCGGGAGGCGTCGGTGTCGACCAGCTGGGCCGACCCCGACCTGGCCTTCGAGCGCGAGCTGCACGCGCTGGTCGACCGGATGTACGACGACCCGGAGCTGCACGCCGAGCTCAGCTCGTTCGCCGCCGAGATCACCCCGGCCGGCTGGTCCAACTCGCTCGGGCAGAAGCTGGTCCAGCTGGCCATGCCCGGGGTGCCGGACACCTACCAGGGCACCGAGCTGTGGGAGAACTCGCTGGTCGACCCGGACAACCGCCGGCCGGTCGACTTCGCCGTACGGCGGGACCTGTTGGCCCGGCTCGACGGCGGCTGGCGGCCGGCGGTGGCCGCCGACGGTGCGGCGAAGCTGCTGGTGGTCTCCCGGACGCTGCGGCTGCGCCGGGACCGCCCCGAGCTGTTCGCCGGCTACCGCCCGGTGCCGGCGCGCGGCCCCGCCGGGAGCCACGCGGTGGCCTTCGACCGGGGCGGGGCGATCGCGGTGGCCACCCGGCTGCCGCTGCGCCTGGCCCGGGCCGGCGGGTGGCGGGACACAACTCTGTCACTTCCCGTTCATCCGGTGACTGACATGTTCACCGGTCGGGTCTACAGTGGCTCTGAGCTGCTCATGCATGATCTGTTGGGCACCTATCCCGTCGCTCTGCTGGCTCCCACCGACTCCGTGGAGGCTGCCGCATGACCGAGTTCACCGTGTGGGCGCCCGAGGCCGCCCGGGTCCGGCTGCGCCTGCCCGGCGTGGCCGACCACGAGATGCGCGCCGGCCCGGACGGCTGGTGGCGGGTCGAGGTGGCGGGGGCCGGGCCGGGCACCGACTACGCGTTCCTGCTCGATGACGACGACCGGGCGCTGCCCGACCCGCGGTCGGCCTGGCAGCCGGCCGGGGTGCACGGGCCGAGCCGGCGCTACGACCATGCCGCCTTCAACTGGACCGACCAGGGCTGGACCGGCCGGCAGTTGCCCGGCAGCGTCCTGTACGAGCTGCACATCGGCACCTTCACCCCGGAGGGCACCTTCGACGCGGCGATCGGCCGCCTCGACCACCTGGTCGAGCTGGGCGTCGACCTGATCGAGCTGCTCCCGGTCAACGCCTTCAACGGCGAGCACAACTGGGGCTACGACGGCGTCTGCTGGTACGCCCCGCACCAGCCGTACGGCGGGCCGGACGGGCTCAAGCGCCTGGTCGACGCCGCGCACGCCAAGGGGCTGGGGGTGATCCTCGACGTCGTCTACAACCATTTCGGGCCCTCCGGGGCCTACGCGCCGATGTTCGCGCCGTACCTCACCGAGCAGAGCAACACCTGGGGCCGCACCGTCAACCTGGACGGCCCGCACTCGGACGGGGTACGCCGCTACATCATCGACAGCGTGCTGATGTGGCTGCGGGACTACCACGTCGACGGGCTGCGGCTGGACGCCGTGCACGCGATGCCGGACTCCCGCGCCACCCACCTCCTGGAGCAGGTGGCCGTCGAGGTGGAGGCCCTCTCCACCCACCTCGGCCGGCCACTGTCGTTGATCGCCGAGTCGGACCTCAACGACCCGAAGCTGATCACCCCTCGGGAGGCCGGCGGGTACGGCCTGCACGCCCAGTGGAACGACGACGCCCACCACGCCCTGCACACCCTGCTCACCGGGGAACGGCAGGGCTACTACGGCGACTTCGGCTCCCTCGAATGCCTCACCGACGTGCTGACCGGGGCGTTCTTCCACGCCGGCACCTGGTCCAGCTTCCGCAACCGCAGCCACGGCCGACCGGTCGACCGGCAGCGCACGCCCGGGCACCGGTTCGTGGCGTACCTGCAGAACCACGACCAGATCGGCAACCGGGCCACCGGTGACCGGATCTCCGCCACCCTCTCCCCGGCGCTGCTACGGGTCGGCGCCACGCTGCTGATGACCGCGCCGTTCACCCCGATGCTCTTCATGGGCGAGGAGTGGGCTGCCAGCACGCCGTGGCAGTTCTTCACCAGCCACCCCGAGCCGGAGCTGGCCACCGCGGTGGCGACCGGCCGGAAGCGGGAGTTCGCCGCGCACGGCTGGCCGGAGGGCGACGTGCCGGACCCGCAGGACCGGCAGACCTTCGTCCGGTCCCGGCTCGACTGGGCCGAGCTGGACAAGCCCGAGCACCGGGAGATGTACGACTTCTACCGCCGGTTGATCGCGCTGCGCAAGGGCCGGTCCGACCTGTCCGACCCGCGGCTGCACGCGGTCGACGTCCGACACGGCGACCGGTTCCTGCTGATGCGCCGGGGCGAGTGCCTGGTGGTGGCGAACCTCGCCGGCAAGTCGCAGCGGATCAACCTGCCCGGGGTGGTGCGCAGCGTGCTACTGGCCACCGGCACCGGGGTCACCGTGATGCGCGACGGGATCGAGCTGCCGGCCGAGACGGCGGCGATCGTCGCGCTCTGAGCCGACCCGCGCCCGCGCCGGCTCCGGCCGGATACCGCCCGCGTGCGCGGGCATTCGCGCGGCGCCAACCACCCGAAGGTGAGGGTTGGGCGGATTCGGGGTTCATCCGGCGGTTGCGGGGCATAGCGTCGTCGTGGCGGGTCGGCCGCCCGGCCGCCGGCAGGGGGCGGTCCCGAACACCCGGGAGCGAGGTGCGGACGTGGACAGAGTCGACGGAGTGGTGCTGCCCGAACTGGACGGCGCCCGACCGAACACCGGGCTGTCGCGCAGCCTCGGCCTGCTCAGTCTGGCGCTCGGCGTGGGCGCGCTGGTGGCGCCGGACGTCCTCGCCCGGTGGACCGGCCTGGACGACTCCCCGCAGGCCCGCGCGGCGCTGCCCGCGATCGGCCTGCGCGAGCTGGCCCCGGCCGCCGGGCTGCTGCGGGCCCGTCACCCCGGGTGGTGGACCGGGAGCCGGGTAGCCGGCGACGCCATGGACCTGACCCTGCTCGGCCGGGCCCTCGCGGACCGGTGCGGCGAGCGGCGCCGTCGGGTCGCGGTGACCACCGCGGTCATCGCCGGCATCACCGTCGTCGACGTGATCGCCACGCTGCGCGCCACCCGGGCGCGGAAGGCCCGCGAGCGGCTGATCCGGATGACGGTCGCGGTCACCGTGAACACCCCGGCCAGCGAGGCGTACCGGTTCTGGCGGGACGTGGAGAACCTGCCGCGGTTCATGACCCACCTGGCGGCCGTCCGCGCGACGGACCTGCGCCGCTCGCACTGGATCGCGCGCGGCCCGGCCGGCCGCCGGATCGAGTGGGACGCGGAGATCGTCGACGACCAGCCGAACCGGTCGATCGCCTGGCGGTCGCTGCCCGGCACCCGGGTCCCCAACGCCGGCCGGGTCCGCTTCGTGCCGCTGCCCGCCGACCGCGGGACCGAGGTGCGGGTGCAGCTCGGCTACGCCCCACCCGCCGGCGGGCTGGGCCGGGCGGTGGCGAAGCTCTTCGGCGAGGAGCCCGAGCAGCAGGTCCGCGACGACCTGCGCCGCTTCAAGCAGGTCCTGGAGACCGGCGACGTGGTCCGCTCCGACGGCAGCCCGGACGGCATCTCCGTACGCCAGCAGCTCCACCAACGCCCCGCCCAGCCCCTGCCCACCGGCCCGAGGCGCTGAACCCGGCCGCCCGCCGGGGCGGCACCCCCATTAGGAAGGACAGACGATGAAGGCCACGGCCTGGATGGGCAGGGACTCCGTCAAGGTGGTCGACGTCCCGGAGCCGAAGATCATGAGCCCGCGGGACGCGATCGTGAAGATCAGTACCACCGCCATCTGCGGCTCGGACCTGCACCTCTACCACGGGTACCTCCCGGCCATGCGCAAGGGCGACATCCTCGGCCACGAGTTCCTGGGCGAGGTGGTCGAGGTCGGGCCCGAGGTGGGCAACCTCAAGGTCGGCGACCGGGTGGTCGTGCCCTTCCCCATCGCCTGCGGGCGCTGCCGCTCCTGCCGGCAGGGCCTCTTCTCGGTCTGTGAGAACTCCAACCCCAACGCCGGCTTCGCCGAGAAGCTGCTGGGGCACTCGCCCGCCGGCGTCTTCGGCTACTCCCACCTCACCGGCGGGTACGCCGGCGGTCAGGCCGAGTACGCCCGGGTGCCGTTCGCCGACGTCGGCCCGCTCAAGGTGCCCGACGACGTTCCCGACGACCAGGCGGTGCTGCTCGCCGACGTCTTCCCGACCGGCTACATGGGCGCCGAGATGTGCGACATCCAGCCCGGTGACGTGGTGGCGGTCTGGGGCGCCGGCCCGGTCGGGCTCCTCGCCGCGGCCAGCGCCCGGCTGCTCGGCGCCGACCGGGTCATCGTCATCGACCGGTACCCGTACCGGCTGCGGCTGGCCGAGCAGCACGCCGGCGCCGAGGTGCTCAACTACGAGCAGGTCGACGTGCTCGACGCGCTCAACGAGCTCACCGCCGGCCGGGGCCCGGACGCCTGCATCGACGCGGTCGGGCTGGAGAGCCACCACGACAACCCCGCGCTGTACGCGTACGACCGGACCAAGCAGGCCGTGCGGGTGGAGACCGAGCGGCCCTTCGCGCTGCGCCAGGCGATCCTGGCCTGCCGCAGCGGGGGAGTGGTCTCGGTGGTCGGCGCGTACGGCGGCTTCGTCGACAAGTTTCCGATGGGCGCGTTGATGAACCGGTCGCTGATCATGCGGACCGGCCAGTGCCACGTGCAGCGGTACACCCGCCCGCTGCTGGAGCGGATCCGGCGCGGGGAGATCGATCCGAGTTTCGTGATCAGCCACCGGCTGCCGCTGAAGGACGCCCCGAAGGGCTACAAGATCTTCCAGAAGAAGCAGGACGACTGCACGAAGGTGGTCCTCAAGGTCTGACCGGGTGGACCCGAGGTCGCCGAGGGTGCGGAGGTACCACGCGGTCCCTTTGGAGCTGATGTCGTAGACGAATCAGCTCGCGCGTCCGGGCCGTGCCTGTCGCGCGGCAGGCGGTGCCCGGCGCGCTGCAGGCGGTGCCCATCGGTCAGCCGCCGATGTTGGGCCCGTTTTGTCGGGCGCCTGA
Source organism: Micromonospora coerulea (assembly GCF_016598485.1). Taxonomy (GTDB): domain Bacteria; phylum Actinomycetota; class Actinomycetes; order Mycobacteriales; family Micromonosporaceae; genus Micromonospora; species Micromonospora coerulea. The sequence goes on from NZ_JAEMUW010000025.1 coordinate 50,336, forward strand.
TGTCGTAGACGATTCAGCTCCAAAGGCGCCGAGCAGCAGCACCCGGCCGGCCACCCGCGGACGGGGCGACGGGAGAGCGCGCCGCCCGCCCGCGGGCCGTTCGTCAGCGGTCTCCGGGCTGTTGGATCGCGCCGGGACGGCTAGTGCGATGTCCACTAACGTTCACCGGGTTTGCGGTGGGTGTTGTGGATCCTCGCCTGTTGGGCGAGCGACTCCCCTCCGGGTGGTGGGGCGGGCCTGCGCGGGCCAACTGATCCTCGTGCCGCCCGGGGTGGGCGGCGGGGGTCACGTCGGGACTGGCCGGCACCGGGTAGGTGTCGGCCGGCTCGACGGTGCGTGACCACCTCCGGCAGCACAACGGCTGTCGGGGTGGTGGGTCCGCCACCCGGGAGACGGGTGGCGATGCTGGCGGCCGCGACGAGGTCACGGTGCCCGGAGAACGCGCAGTGCGGGCAGGACAGGGTCCGGCCGCGGGGTTTCGGCACCCGCCTTCGGCAGGCGGGGCAGGTGGACGACGTGCCGCGTTCGTCGACCAGCCGAACACTGATGCCGGCGAGGGTGGCCTTGTCGGTGAGGACCTGCAGGAGCCGGCCGATCTGCCACTGCCGCAACCGCAGGTTGTGCCGCCGGCCAGCAGGAATCTCAAGCACCCCCCGGGGGTCACCGACGTGCAGGACACCGACCCGCTGCCGCACCGCCCACGACACGACCGAGCGGGCGGCTTCGTGCTGGGCCTGACGGACCCGCCGCCGGTGCCGGCCTTCCACCAGGCGTGCCCGACGCCGGTACTGCCGCCACCGCCGGGACCCCTTCTCACCCGGCTTCGGCGCCCGCCGGGCCACGGCACGGCGGCGGGCTTTCGTGTCAGCGAGGTGCATGCGATGTTCGGCGCGGATCGCCCGCCCCGACACCAACAACCCCTCCCCGTCCGGGCCGGCCACGGCGTAGGGGTGGATGATCCCGAGATCCACCCCGGCCACCCGGCCCGGATCCGGTCCCTCACCGTGCGGGTAGACCGCCACCGGCACCTCGGCGGTCACGTCCAGGAACAGACGGCCGCCCTCACACAGCAGCGTGATCGACCGGACTTGTTCGGCCGGATACGGCACGTCGCGCGCCAGGCGCACCCACAACGGCGCAGTGCCCTTGGCGGTGGGGATCCGCACCCGGCGGCCGTCGAGGGTGAACGTGCCGTGATACCAGCGCACCGGCACCAACCCCCGCCGGCGACGCGGGAACCGCGCCGACGCGTCACCCGCCTTGCGGCGTTTCGCCGCCGCGAACCACGCATCGGAGAACCGGCGCAACACCGACCGGGCACCCGTGGTGTCCAGGTCGGCGAACGTGCCCGGCCCGGACGCGGACAGCTCCCGACACAGCTGTTGATAGCCGACCAGTGGCGGGTCGTGGCGGCGACGCCGCCACGCATTGACCTCCAACACACACGCCCACACGTCACCGGCGGAGCGCAGCAGCCCGAAACACCGCCGCCGCTGCCCTGCCGTCACCCGCACAGCGACGCGCGCGGTGCGATGCACGACCCGCGGCGCGGCGGGATCCCGACGGCGAGGCATGAACCGAAGCCAACACCAGCCCTACGACATTTCCCCAACCCCGACCAACCCGGCCAACGTTTGTGGACACGGCACTAGCGTGTCGGCAATGGAGTGTGGTGACGTGGCGGTGCCGGGCACGTGGCAGACGACGTCGCCGTGCGACTGCGGCCGGTGACCGAAGCCGATTTGGCCATGTTCCGACGGTTCTGCACCCAGCCAGGGCTCGTCGGATTGGACTGGGCGGGCTTCCGCGAGGCCGAGGCGCCGGCCCGGCGCTTCGCCGTCGACGGCTGGCTGGTGGAACGCGTCGCCGTGGCACGGCCCGGCGGAGTGAACGCGGGTCAGGGGATCGGCCACTCGTGCACCGGCCGGTTGTGGTGCATCAGCTCCACATAGTGCCGGACCACCTCGCGCAGCGCCGCCGGTCGATCCAGGTGGTCGGCGGACTCGAGCCGGTGCAGCGTCTCCACCTGCCACGTCGCGCCGTTGCGCCCGGTCAGGCAGCGCTGCTCGACGATGCCGAGCAGCCGGTCCCGCTCGCTGGGGTCGAGCCCCCACCGGTCCAACCCGTGGTACGCCAGCGGCAGCAGCCGCCGCAGCACCAGCTCGGTCACCGGCAGGTAGCCCAGCCCGGGCCAGAACACCTGGGCGTCGATGCCGTGCCGCGCGCAGTTGGTGAAGTTCTCCTCCGCGGCGCTGAACGACATCTGCGACCACAGCGGCCGGTCCGACTCCGCCAAGGCCCGGACCAGTCCGAAGTAGAAGGCGCCGTTGGCGATGGTGTCCACCACGGTCGGGCCGGCGGGCAGCACCCGGTTCTCCACCCGCAGGTGCGGCCGTCCCTTCAGCACGTCGTACACCGGTCGGTTCCAGCGGTAGATGGTGCCGTTGTGCAGCCGCAGCTCGGCGAGCTTCGGCACGCCACCGGCGGCGAGGGTCTCCGCCGGGTCCTCCGGGTCGCAGACCGGCAGCAGCGCCGGGAAGTAGCGCACGTTCTCCTCGAACAGGTCGAAGACGCTGGTGATCCAGCGTTCCCCGAACCACACCCGGGGGCGTACCCCCTGGGCCTTGATCTCCTCGGAGCGGGTGTCGGTGGCCTGCTGGAACAGCGGCACCCGGGTCTCCCGCCACAGTTCCCGGCCGAAGAACAGCGGCGAGTTGGCGCCCAGGGCGACCTGGATGCCGGCGACCGCCTGGGCGGCGTTCCAGTAGTCGGCGAACTGGGCCGGGCTGACCTGGAGATGGAACTGGGTGCTGGTGCAGGCCGCCTCGGGGGTGATGGTGTCCGCCGTGGTGGCCAGCCGCTCCACCCCGCTGATCGAGATCCGCAGGTCCTCACCGCGGGCGGCGAAGATCTGCTCGTTGAGCAGCGCGTACCGGGGGTTGGCCGAGAGCGTCTCGGCGGTGAGGTGCTCCGGGCGCAGGGTGGGCAGGATCCCGATCATCACCATGTGCGCGCCGACCCCGCGGGCCTTCTCCTCGGCGGCGTTCAGGCTGGCCCGGACGTGCTCCTCGAACTGTGCGGTGCCGGCGCCGGCCAGCCGGCGCGGCGCCACGTTGATCTCCACGTTGAACTGGCCCAGCTCGGTCTGGAAGGCCGGGTCCGCGACCGCGGCCAGCACGTCGGCGTTGCGCATCGTCGGCTCGGAGTCGTCGTCGACCAGGTTCAGCTCGATCTCCAGGCCGGTCATCGGCCGTTCCACGTCGAAGCGCGACTCGCGGAGCATCTCGGCGAACACGTCGAGACAGCGGCGCACCTTTTCCCGGTAGCGGGCCCGGTCCTCCCGGCTGAAGGTCCGCGCGCCGACGTCCTCGCCCATGGTCACCACCCTGTCACCGTTGGTTCCCCTAACCTCGCATGACACGGCGGGGGCGGGGAAGACCCGAAGGTCCTTCTACCTACCCCGTCGCCGGCCCGGTGATCCCTGTCGCGTCCGACGTCCGGACGCCACGCCCGGCCGGGCCCGGCCGGCGGGGTTGCCGACCGCCCCGCTTCGGCGCCGCGCGATTCGCGCGGTCAGGTCGCCGGCCCACCCACCGGCCGGCGGCAGTTGGCCAGGAAGTCGGCCAGCATCGCGGCGAGCCGCTCCGGCGCCTCCTCGGCCATGTGGTGCCCGGAGTCCACGGACGCGGCGCGCACGTCGTCGGCCCAGTCCCGCCAGATCGCCGCCGGGTCGCCGTAGAGGTCGACCATGTCATCCCGCGCCGACCAGACGAAGAGCACCGGGCAACCGATCCGGCGGCCGGCGGCCCGGTCCGCGTCTTCCGCCGCCCGGTCCGGCCCCAGCCCGGCCCGGTAGTCCTCGCACATCGCGTGCACGGTTGCCGGGTCGTGGATGGCGCGCCGGTAGTCGGCGTACGCCTCCTCGCCCATCGCCTCCGGCGAGCCGCCGTACCAGGCGTCCGGATCGGCGTTGATCACCCGCTCGGCCGGCTTGTCGAGCTGGCCCAGGAAGAACCAGTGCCACCAGCGGGCCGCGAACCGGGCGTCGCAGCGGGCCAGCGCCGCGCCGATCGGCACCCCGTCGAGCACCCCGAGCCGGCTCACCCGGTTCGGGTGGTCCAGCGCGGTCCGCATCGCCACGTACGCGCCCCGGTCGTGGCCGACCACCGCTGCCCGGTCGTGGCCCAGCGCGTCGAGCAGCCCCACCACGTCGGCGGCCATCGCCCGCTTGGCGTACGTGGTGTGCGCCGGATCGCTGGGTGGCTTCGACGAGCCGCCGTAGCCCCGCAGGTCCGGGCAGATCACGGTGTGTCGGTCGGCCAGTAGCGGGGCGACCCGGTGCCAGGTGGCGTGGGTACGCGGGTGCCCGTGCAGCAGCACCACCGGCGGCCCCGACCCGCCGTGCCGGACCCGCAGGCGTACCGGGCCGACGTCGATTTCCTCGAGGGTGAATCCGGCGAACATGGCCGCACCGGTGCCCCCGCCCACCCGGGCGGAAACCTCAGCCGAGCGCCGAGCAGGCGGCGATCGCGGTCAGCAGCAGCGCGCCGAGCGCCGCCTGGAGCAGCAGCGCCGGACCGAGGTGGGACCAGACCGTCGCGGTACGCGGGGTGAGCAGCTGACCGGTGGTCAGGTTGACGATCCGCTCGATCCGCGGCGGCAGCTGCGGGTCGCGCTGCGGGCGCAGGGTGAGCTGCACGTGGTCCGCCGGGTGCAGCGCGCTCTGCGGCAGGTGACCATGCAGCTCCACCTCGAGTAGCCGGTCCGCGCGGTCGCGCAGCCGCAGCGGCGTCACCAGGAACTCGGGCCCCTTCTTCAACTCCTTGAAGCTGCGCCGGGCGCCCCCGCCGCCGCTGCTGAGCAGCGAGCGCAGCAGCAGCATCAGCAGTCCCACCACGCCCGCCGCGGTGAGCACCGCGACCAGCACCGGCTGGCCCACCCGCACCTCGCGGGGATAGCCCTCCAGCAGCCGGACCACCCGCCCGGTGACGATCCGCTCCGTCGGGTGGACGACGCGCCGGATGTGGAGGTCAGTACCCATGATCACCACCGAGAGTCCGGATCCGTTCACTGATGGTATCGGTTCGTCGGGTAGAACGACGTGAATGAACGACGGTCACGGCGGTGGCCGCCAGGTGACAACCCGGGTGCTGCGGGTATGCGTGCGGCCGAGCTGGAAAGGGGTCGAGCATGCAGCTGTCCTTCCTGCGCCCGCTCTACGACCGTCCCGGGCCGTGGTGCTCGGTGTATCTGGACGCCTCCCTGGACACCCACGACGGGCACCCGCAGGTCGACCTGCGGTGGCGGGCCCTCAAGGGGAGCCTGCTGGAGCAGGGCGCCGACCCGGCGACCATCCACGCGGTGGAACGGGTGGTTCGCGGGCACGATCCGATGCCGGGGGACTACGGCCTGGCCGTCTTCGCCACCGGCGGGCGAGTGGTGCTCACCGAGTACCTCGCGGCGCCGCCACTGCGTGACCTGGCGAGCTGGTCCACCCTGCCGCACACCATGCCGCTGGTCGCCCAGCGCGGCGAGCAGGTCGCCTGGGTGCGGGTGCTGGCTGACCGCACCGGCGCCGACGCCGTGGCGGTCAGCGCCGGCGGGGTGCCGCGCCGTGCCCACGTGCAGGGCAAGTACAGCCACCAGCTGCGCCGGGTGCAGCCTGGCGGTTGGTCGCAGTCCCGCTACCAGCGGGCGGCGATGGAGGCGTGGCACCACAACGCCGGCGACGTCGCGTCGGCCACCGTGCAGCTGGCCGAGAAGGTCGGCGCCGACGTGGTGGTGGTGGCCGGCGACATCCGGGCCACCGGCGTGATCGCCGCGCAACTGCCGGACCGCTGGCAGGACGTCCTGGTCCGCACCGACGCGGGCAAGCGCGCCCGCGGCGCGGACCCGACCTTGATGGACGACCTCACCGTGCAGACCATCGCCGAGGTTGCCGACCAGCGGATCACCGCCACACTGGACCGCTTCGGGATGCAGGAGGACGTCGGGGCCGGACTGGACGCGGTGGTGTACGCGCTGCAACGCAACCAGGTCGAGAACATGCTGATCGTCGATGACGCCTCCGCCAACGGCAAGCTGTGGATCGGGCCCGGGCCGACCGAGATCGCCACCGACCCGGACCAGTTGGCCGGCATGTCGGTCGCCGACCCGCAGCGGGTACGCGCCGACGCCGCCCTGCTCCGGGCCCTGGTCGGCACCGACGCCGAGCTGACCGTGCTCGCCCCGGAGGAGGCACCCGAGCTCACCGACGGTGTCGGCGCGGTACTGCGCTACGTCGACGCCAGCACCCCCGGGCGGGGCAATGGCTGACCGGACGGTGGCGGACCTGGTGGTCGAGCGGCTGCGCGCCTGGCGGGTTCCCCGGGCCTTCGGCTACCCCGGCGAGGCGATCGCCCCGCTGGTCGCCGCGTTGGACCGCGCCGGCGGCGACCCACAGTTCGTGCCCGCCCGGCATGAGGAGACCGCCGCCTTCATGGCCACCGGGCACGCCAAGTTCACCGGCGAGATCGGGGTTTGCCTGGCCACCCAGGGGCCGAGCGCGGTGCACCTGCTCAACGGCCTCTACGACGCCAAGCTGGACAGCAAACCGGTGGTGGCGATCGTGGGCGAGGACGTCACCGGCCCGCTCGGCGGCGCGCACGAGGAGATCGGGCTGAGCCGGCTCTTCGGTGACGTCTGCAATCAGTTCGTCCGGTACGGACGGGTGCCCGAGCAGGTGCCCGCGCTCCTGGACCAGGCGTTCCGTACCGCCGCCGCCACCCGCAGCCCGACCTGCGTGGTCCTGCCGCGGGCGTTGCAGATGGCCGCGGTGCCGGACCTGCTGCCGCAGGCCGCGGGCGTGCTGACGGCGACCCCGGGCGAGCCGCTGGCCCGGGTGCTGCCGCACGACGCCGACCTGGACGCCGCCGCATCGCTGCTGGCCACCGGCCAGCGGGTGGCGATCCTGGTCGGCCAGGGTGGGCACGGCACCGCCGACGAGATCGTGGCGCTGGCCGACCGGCTCGGCGCCGGGGTGGCCACCTCGCTGCTCGGCAAGCCGGTGCTGGACGAGCGGCTGCCGTTCCACACCGGGGTGCTCGGCGAGGTGGGCACCACCGCCGCCGCGCAGCTGATGGGGGGCTGCGACACCCTGCTGATGGTCGGCACGAACGACCCGTGGACCGACTACTTCCCGATGCCGGGACAGGTGCGGACCATCCAGATCGACATCGACGGCCGGCGGATCGGTACCCGGTACCCGGTGGACGTCCCGCTGGTCGGCGACGCCGCGGACACGCTGCGCGCGCTGCTGACCCGGGTCGCCGACCGGCCCAACCCGCAGTGGCGCGGCATCGTGGAGAGCTCGGTGGACCGCTGGCGGCAGGCCGCGGCCGAACGGGCCGCCGCCCCGGCCCAGCCGGTCAACCCGCAGCTCGTCCTGCACGAGCTCTCCGCCCGGCTGCCCCGGGCCGGCTCGGTCGCCGTCGACGTCGGCTCGGTCCTCTACTGGTACGCCCGGCACCTGGAGCTGCCGCCGGAGGTCCGCGCGCAGCTCTGCGGGACGCTGGGCTCGATGGGCTGCGCGCTGCCGTACGCGGTGGCCGCCAAGCTGGCGCGCCCGGACGAGCCGGTGATCGCGCTGCTCGGCGACGGCGCGATGCAGCTCAACGGGCTGGCCGAGCTGATCACCGTGGCGCACCACTGGCAGGAGTGGCGGGACCCCCGGCTGGTGGTGCTGGTGCTGAACAACCGGGACCAGTCGGGAATGGGCGGTGGCCGGCGGCCGGCCGGCGAGCTGGCCGACCGGCGACCGGACGTGCCGTACGCCGGCTGGGCCCGGCTGCTCGGCCTGCACGGCGTCCGGGTCGACCGGCCGGAGCTGATCGGCCCGGCCTGGGACGAGGTGCTCGCGGCGGACCGGCCCAGCGTGCTGGAGGCGGTGGTCGACCCGATGGTGGCCCTGAACCCGCCCGAGCCGGCCCTGGCGGACCTGCGCGGCCTCTTCGCCGATGGAGACGCCGCCCGGCGGGTGCGCGAGCGGATGCTGCACACCGTCACGGTGGAGGCCGAGGACCTCGTTTAGCGGGCACCGGCCAGGGCACCTTGCGGGAGATCGGCACCGCCTGGAGGTCAGATGTCCGTATGCCCCGCCCCTCGTCAGGGTCCCGCACCGCTGCCGTCCGCGCGGGGGCCGGTCTCCGCCGCGCTGCTGGCGGCGCTGCGGCAGCCGCCGTACGACCTGCCGGCCGGCCTCGGCGCCGAGCTCGCCGCGGTGGCCGACCCGCTCACCGACGAGGACCTGCAACTCACCCTCTTCCTCTGCTACGAGCTGCACTACCGGGGCTGGCGCGGCGTCGACGAGGGGTGGGAGTGGCAGCCCACCCTGCTGGCCCTGCGGGCGCGCGCGGAACGGCCCGTCGAGGCGGCGCTGCGCCGGCTGGCCGGCCCACTGCCGGCCGTGCTGCCCGGCGGCGTGCCACGCGCCCTGGCGGAGCTGGTGGCCGCCGACGACGGCCCCTCGCTCGCCGCCGCGCTCCAGCGCCGGGCCAGCCTGGCGCAGTTCCGCGAGTTCGTCGCGCACCGATCCGTCTACCACCTGCGGGAGGCCGACCCGCACAGCTGGGCACTGCCCCGGCTCGACGGCCCCGCCAAGGCCGCGCTGGTGGAGATCCAGATGGACGAGTACGGCAACGGCCGGCTGGACCGGATGCACGCCGAGCTGTTCCGGCTCACCATGGCACGACTCGGCCTCGACCCCGCGTACGGCGCACACGTGGACCGGGCGCCGGCGGTGACGCTGGCGACCAACAACATCATCTCGCTGTTCGGGCTGCACCGGCGGCTGCGCGGCGCGCTCCTGGGCCACCTGGCCGCCTTCGAGATGACCTCCTCGCTGCCCAACCGCCGGTACGGCAACGGGCTGCGCCGGCTCGGCCTGGACGAGGTCGCCACCCGGTTCTACGACGAGCACGTCCAGGCCGACGCGGTGCACGAGCAGATCGCCGCCCACGACCTCTGTGGCGGCCTGGTCGCCGCCGAGCCGGCGCTGGCCGCCGACGTCCTCTTCGGCGCCGCCGCCGCGCTGGCCGTGGACCGCCTCTTCGCCGCCCACCTGCTCGACAGCTGGGCCGCCGGCACGTCCTCCCTCCGCCCCGCCGCCGCTCCCGTCCCGGCGGTCGCGCACGCCGCCGTGGTCGCGGCACCCCCGCTCTCCGCCCCCGCCGGCCTCCCCGCCGTCGCCTGACGCCGCACACCTCGATCCGCGATCTTGCCCGTTCCGTCGCGATCGCGGGGCGTTCGCCCCGCTTCCTCCCGGCGCACCGGCCAAGATCTTCGGCGCGACCCGCGCGGAGCTTGCCCGGCGCATCGGCCGCAACCGGGGCAAGGACGGGGGTCAGGGGGTGCTGCGGAAGTTGATGGCCTTGTGGGTGCCGTCGCAGAAGGGCTTGACGGCCGACTTGCCGCACCGGCACAGGGCGATCGTGCCGCGGCGGGTCTCGATCGGCCGACCGTCGGGGGTGACCAGGGCGAACGCGCCGCGGACCAGCAGCGGACCGTCCTGGTAGGGGGTGATGGTGGCCACCGGGGGGCCTGCCTCGTCGTCGCGCATGGCCGGTGAAGTGCCCGCCGCCGTGTCGCCGAAACCCCCTTCCAGCAGGGGTTTCCGCCCCCGGACGGCGGAACCGGCGACTCGCCTCGGCTGGGTGCGGTGCGTCCCGACCACCCCGCCGACGCACCACCCGAGGATTGATCCTTGCCGTGGGGGGATGCCCGTTTAGACCGCATAGGGACGGGAAGCCGGGCCGCGTGGTGAGCGAACGAGGCAAGGTGGGGCCGGTGCCCAAGGGGCAGGTGGGGCTCACGGCGGAGGGTGCCGGGCTGGCCGGCGACCGGGTGGTGGCCGCGGGCAGCACCGCCCGGGTCCTGGTCGCGGCGACCGCCCGGGCCCTGCGCGGCGACGACTGCGCCGACCTCGGGCACCCCACCCCGCTGTCCCGCTTCACCGGCGCCCCGGAGCCGGTCCGCCGGGCCGCGGCGGCCCGGGCCGCCGGACGGGTCGCCCTCACCCCCGGCCAGGTCGCCGAGGTGGACACCGAGCGGGTGGCGCGCTGGATCGTCGACCAGTACCCGCGGCGCCGCTACCCGGGGGTGCTGCTCGGCTCGGCGCACGGCGCCGCCGCGCACCTGGCGGTGGCGCTGGGCGTGCCCTGGCTGCCGGCCACCTTCGAGCTGACCGCGCACTGGACGCAGGGCGCGGTCGACCGGCCGCGCGCCGCGCTCGACCACGGCGCCGCGTTGGCCGCGCGGCTGCTGGCCGGCAACGCCGACGTGCACGTCCGGCAGGTGCACTGCCCGGCCAGCCGGGGCGCGCTCGCCGGGGCCGCCGTCTCCCTGGCGGTGCGCTGGCGACGCCTGCCGTCGGCGTACGCGCGGTTCCTGGCCGACCGACTCGAACCCGACGCGGCGGTGCTGCTGCTGCGCGATGGCCGCACCTGGCCGGTGCTCGACGAGGGCCGGGGCCACAGCTTCCAGGTCGGGTCCCCGGCCAGCGGGCTGGACCCGGTCGATTTCCACCCGGACGCCCACGCGCTGCGCCAGGTGCTCCGCTCCGCCGGTGGCGACGGGGCGCACTGGGAGCCGCCGGAGGTCAGCACCCCGGCCGGGTACGCCGAGCACGGCGTGGAGTCCGATTTCGACCACAGCGCCCGGGAGTGGACCGGCCGGCACGGCCATCCGCTGCACCAGGTGTTCTTCCCGCAGCCCGACGCGTTCAGCGCCGCGACGGCCGACCTCTACCGGCGTTGGTTGCGCCGCTGCGGCAAGACCGGCGACCGGCTGGTCGTCGAGTGCGGCCGGCTGCTCGACCCGTGGCAGGTGGTCCGGGCCGGGATGGTGCCGTACTGGTGCGAGAACGCGACCCGGCGGCGGGTGGAGGGGGTGGAGTGGTGGCTCGCCGGCAGCGAGCCGTTCAGCTCGGTGGACGTGCTGCCCGAGCCGCCGGGGGTCCGGTCGCCCGCCCTGGCCGGCCTGCCGCAGTGGCTGGCGGTGGCCGCCTTCGGCCGGCGCCGGCGCTCGCTGGACCGGGGATCGGCCCGGGGGTACCCGGTCACCTCGGTGCCCACCCGGCGTGCCACGGAGGTGTTGCGCAACCAGCCGTACGACCTGCCGGTTCCGCCGCCGCTGCGGGTCGGTGACGCGCTCGACGTGCTCCGCGACGTCGGTGCCCACCAGGGTCTGCTGGTCTGCTGAGTGGCGGCGGCCCGCGCCACTCGCGCGCGGCCGGGCACCAACACCGGCGAAACATCCTCGCGAACTCGCGGTCCGTGATTGAGTACCTACGGAGCGGGAACACCGCTCGCTGCGACGGCCTGATGACGCTGCGTGGCGAGTTGTCGTCGCTCCTGGCGTGCCAGTCACGTAACCCACTTCCGGCCCGGTGCGTGGCCCGACCACGCGCATGACCGGTTTCCCAATCCGGGCGGGGGACCTTCCTGAGGGAGGCGCGGATGTTCGGACAGACCACCACCACCACGACGACACCACCACCCACCGATCGGGGACTGGAAGACCTCGACGCGGCGGCGCTGGCATACGCGGCCCGGATCGCCGGGTTGCCACCCGAGCGGCGGCAGGAGGCCCGGGACGACCTGGTCCGCTTCGCGCTGCCCTTCGCCGGTCGGCTCGCCCGCCGCTACCGCGGTCGCGGGGAACCGCTGGAAGACCTGGAGCAGGTGGCCCGTCTCGGCCTGGTCAACGCCGTCGACCGGTACGACCCGGAACGGGGCTCGTTCACCGCGTACGCGGCGATCACCATCGTCGGCGAGATCAAACGGCACTTCCGGGACCGCACCTGGGGCGTGCACGTGCCCCGCCGGCTGCGCGACCTGATCCTCGAGGTGGGGCAGGCGACGGCGGCGCTGACCAGCGAACTGTCCCGGGCGCCCACGGTCGCCGAGCTGGCCGAACGGCTGGAGACGCCGGAGGAGGAGATCCTCGCCGCGCTGGAGTCGGCCGCCGGCTACAGCCCGGCCTCGCTGAACGCCCCGGTCGGCGGGGAGAGCTCCGCCGAGTTCGGTGACCTGGTCGGCGAGTCGGACAACGCGCTGGAGTCGGTCGACGACCGGGTGACCGTCAGCGGCCTGCTGCACCGGCTGCCCTGGCGGGAGCGGCGGATCCTCGCCATGCGCTTCTACGGCAACCAGACGCAGGCCGAGATCGCGGCCCGGTTCGGCATCTCCCAGATGCACGTCTCCCGGCTGCTGTCCCGGGCGCTGACCTGGCTGCGCCAGGCGATGCTCGCCGACGCCCCGCCGCCCTGGCAGAACGGCGCCGCCGAGTCGGAGCCGGCGAAGACCCGGATCTCGGTGAAGCAGAACGGCGACCGCGTGGTCGTCGAGGTCGGCGGCGAGGTCGACCGGGACGGCGCGGACCAGCTGCGCCGGGCGATGCTGGCGGCGGTGACCGGGCAGCCCCGCGAGGTGGTGGTCGACCTGGTCGGCGCGGGCGGCTTCGACGCGGGCGGCATCGCCGCGCTGATGGCCGGCCGGGACGCGGCGGCGCGGACCGGCGTGCCGCTGCGGTTGACCCGGGTGCAGCCCGCGGTGCGCCGCTCGCTCGCCGCCGCCGGCCTGCCGCCCGCCGGCGACTGAACCTGGCCGGTACGGACGAGGGAGGGGGCCGGCGCTCGTGGCGCCGGCCCCCTTCTTTTCGTGACGCTCAGCGCTCGTCGGGGTTGTCCTCGTGCCCGCGCGGGTGCCGCCACCGCTCGCGCTCCGGCGGCCGGCGCTCCGCGCCCGGCTCGATCTCCTCGGGCGCGTCGGTCTCCTCGAAGCTCGGCCGCCGGATCTGCTCCGGCTCCGGCACCACCACCGGCCGCGCCCCGGACTGCGGCGCGGGATGGTGCTCGACGGCCTCGCGGGCGCCGTGCGCCCCCTCGGCGGCCGGCGACTCGGGGACGTGCGGCTCGAGGTGCAGCTCCTCGGCGAAGTGCTGCGGCGGCTTGGTGGTGCGCTGCGGCAGGTCCCGGCCGAGATCGGCGACGAGCTGGCCGTACTTCAGGTCGAAGGCGGGCCGCTCGGAGCGGATCCGGTGCATCCGGTCGAAGTTGCGCAGTGGGGGCGGGCAGGTGGTGGCCCACTCCAGCGAGTTGCCGAAGCCCCACGGGTCGTCGACGGAGACCAGCGTGCCGTACCGCCAGGACTTCCAGGCGTTGTAGATGAAGAACAGCGTGGAGACGCCCAGGATGAACGATCCGATGCTGGAGACGGTGTTGAGGACCGTGAAGCCGTCGCCGGGCAGGTAGTCGGCGTACCGGCGGGGCATGCCCTCGTTGCCCAGCCAGTGCTGGACCAGGAAGGTCGTGTGGAAGCCGACGAACATGGTCCAGAAGTGCACCTTGCCCAGGCGTTCGTCGAGCAGCCGCCCGGTCATCTTCGGGAACCAGAAGTAGACCCCGCCGAAGGCGGCGAAGACGATCGTGCCGAACAGCACGTAGTGGAAGTGCGCCACCACGAAGTACGTGTCGGTGACGTGGAAGTCGGCGGGCGGGCTGGCCAGCAGCACCCCGGTCAGGCCGCCGAGCAGGAAGGTGGTCAGGAAGCCGATGGCGAAGAGCATCGGCGTCTCGAAGGTGAGCTGCCCCTTCCACATGGTGCCGATCCAGTTGAAGAACTTCACCCCGGTCGGCACCGCGATCAGGTAGCTCACGATGCTGAAGAACGGCAGCAGCACCTGGCCGGTGGCGAACATGTGGTGCGCCCACACGGTCATCGACAGGATGGTGATCGCGATGGTGGCGAGCACGATACCGGTGTAGCCGAAGATCGGCTTGCGGGCGAACACCGGGATGATCTCGCTGACGATGCCGAAGAACGGCAGCGCCACGACGTACACCTCGGGATGGCCGAAGAACCAGAACAGATGCTGCCAGAGCATCGGCCCGCCGGTGGTCGGGTCGTAGACGTGCGACTGCAGGATCCGGTCCGACGCCAGTGCGAAGAGCGCCGCCGCCAGCAGCGGGAAGATGAAGATCACCAGCACGCTGGTGAGCAGCAGGTTCCAGGTGAAGATCGGCATCCGGAACATGGTCATCCCGGGGGCGCGCAGGGTCACGATGGTGGTGATCATGTTGACCGCGCCGAGGATCGTGCCCAGCCCGGAGAGGGCCAGCCCGACCACCCACATGTTTCCGCCGACCCCCGGGCTGTGCTGGGACAGGCTCAACGGGGTGTACGCGAACCAGCCGAAGTCCGCCGCGCCACTCGGGGTGAAGAAGCTGGCCATGAGTATCGACCCGCCGAACAGGTACATCCAGTACGCCAAGGCGTTCAGCCGGGGGAACGAGACGTCCGGGGCGCCGATCTGCAGCGGGACGATGTAGTTGCCGAAGGCGAAGACCAGCGGGGTGGCGAAGAACAGCAGCATGATCGTGCCGTGCATGGTGAAGAGCTGGTTGTACTGCTCGGGCGAGAGGAACTGCAGCCCCGGGCGGCCCAGTTCGGCCCGCAGCAGCAGCGCCATCACGCCGCCGATCAGGAAGAACAGGAACGAGGTGTAGAGGTACAGCAGACCGATCTGCTTGGCGTCGGTCGTGCCGAGCAGTTTGATCAGATGGTTGCCGGGCAGCGCGCTACGGACCGGACCCGGATAGCCGCCGAACCTGGCCGGCGCGAGAACCGCCGGTCCCCGGTCTCGTGGCGGCTCAGTGACTACCCGCTTGGCCATATTTCTCACCCCGTCGTGACGACAGAAAGGACGGGCACGCCTACCCGGCCCTCTGCCCATGAAACCAGGCGAGAGCGGAAAATTCGGTCAGTTCGCCGGTAGCATCGCCCAGACGACCTTGCCGTCGCCGGTCGGCGCGCTGCCCCAACGCTGGGTCAGCTCGCGGACCAGCATCAGGCCGCGGCCACCCTCGGCCCGCGCGTCCCGCCCGGTCACCGCCCGGGCCGCCCTGCGGCTGCCGTCGGCGACGGCGACCTGCAGGTACGGGCGGCGCAGCGTCACCGTCACCTGCATCGGCGTGCCGGCGTGCCGGACCACGTTGGCCACCAGCTCGGTCAGCACCAGCGAGGCCGGGCCGGTCAGCTCGGGGATGTTCCACCGCCCGCAGGCGTCGGCGACCAGCTCGCGGGCCCGCCGGCAGGCCTCGGCGACCGGCTCCAGCCGGGCCCGCAGCCGGGGCGCCGCCGCCGCGCCGGCCAGTGCGGTGGCCTCCGCGCAGTCCGGCCGGACCGGCACCACGCGGTACGCGGTGGTCTCGGCGAGCCACGCTGCCGCGTCCGGTGGCGGAGCGCAGAGCACCATCGGCACCGCGGGCCAGTCGGCGGCCCGCCGCGCGGCGGCCGCGAAGACCGACAGCGCCAGCGGATCGGCGACCTCGACCTCGGTCAGGTCGACCACGAGCGCGTCGGGCTGGGCGGTGAGGCAACGGTCGAGCACGGTGTGCACCGCGCGCATGGTGGCCAGATCGAGCGCGCCGGCGAGCCGGACGAGGGTGACCGGCGACTCGTCGCGGACCTCGCAGCTGATCCGGGTCGGCATGGTGCCCTCGTTTCCGTCTGTCGCGAACCTGCGAACTACCCGTCGCCCGGCCCGGCCAAACCGGACCAGCCGCCCATTCGGGACTGCTCAGCGGCGACGATTCGGGTGACCCGCGGGGCCGCGCGGCGCGAGGGAGCAGGCGGAGCGGTTCCCGCCGGTCCGGGGTGGGCGGTCAGCGGCGGCGGTTCAGGTGCCGGGTGGTGAGCAGGCCGAGGGCGATCATGCCCACCCCGAGCCCGAGGTGCAGCCAGTTGTCGGCGCCGTTGAGCGGGATGAAGTTGGCCCCGCTGTCGTAGTCGACCACCACGCCGTAGAGCCAGAGCACGAGGTAGATCGGGCCGCCGCCGATCAGGAACGTGCGGGCCGCGGAGACGGTGCGCGCCAGTGCCAGGCCGGCCACGCCGAAGAGCAGGTGCACGATGTTGTGCAGCACGGACACCTGGAACAGCCCGAGCAGCTTGGCCTCGGACTGGTGGCCGGCGAAGGACAGGTCGTCGAAGCTGCTGGTGATGCCGGGGACGAAGCCGAGTACGCCGATGACCAGGAAGACCACCCCGACGGTGGCCGCGACCCGGCGTACCGGCGCCCGGCCGTCCGCGGGGTTGCGTCGCCCGCGGGAGTGCGCCATCGAGTTGGTCATGTCGGTCTCCTTCACCGGACAAGGGACCGGGCGGCATTCCCGCCGCCACCGGTGACAAACGCCCACCCGACCCGTGCGCAAAAGGCGGCCGGGCCGGGTGGTCGGCGTCGGGTCAGGCCGGTTGCAGCGGGCGGGCGCCGAGCCGGACCCGCTCGTACAGGCCCACGTACTTCTCCGCCATCACCGCCGGGGTGAACCGGGCGACCGCCTCGCGGCGGCACTCGTCGGGATCCAGCAGCTCCGCGGCCAGCACCAGCTCGCCCAGCTCCTCCTCGTCGGAGGTGAGCAGCCCGGTGCGCCCGTGCTCGATCAGCTCGGGCAGGCAGCCGCGCGCGGTGGAGACCACCGGCGTACCGAGGGCGAGGGACTCGACCACGGCGGTGCCGCCGGGCTCCTCCCAGCGCAGCGGGAAGAGCGAGGCGCGGGCCCCGGCGAGCAGGTCGTCGCGCTCCCGACCGGCGACGGTGCCGACCCAGCGGACCAGGTCGCCGTCGACGTGCGGGGCGACGTGCTCGTAGAAGAACCGCACGTCGGGGTTCTGCCGGGCCTCGTCACCGGCCGCCGCCAGGTCCTCCGGCCGGTGGTACGGCCCGACCGGCCCGGCCAGCACCAGCGGGAAGCCGACCTGCTGGGCGAGCCGGGCGCCCAGGTCCTGGCCCTTGCCCGGGTTGATCCGGCCCAGGATGATCAGGTAGTCGCCCTTGTCCACCCGGGGGCGGCGGTCCGCGTCCACGGCCAGCGGGGTGGACAGGTGCACGTGCCCCACCGAGTGGTCCCGCAGCGCCTGCGGCGCCCGGGCCAGCTGCGAGGCGGAGACGCCGTTGACCCGGACCCGGTCGCCGCCGTCCAGGTTGCCGTACAGCTCCGGGTGCTTCGCCAGGTCCCAGTGCAGGGTGTGCAGCGCCGGCGGGGCGTCCGGGCCCATCGCGGTCATGGTGGCCAGCCCGACCGCCTCCACGTGGTCGTGGACCAGGTCGATGTCGTCGCGGTGCTGCAGCGCCCGCACCACCCCGTTGAGGTGTGCCTGGGAGACCCCGCAGACCTGGTTGTACGGCCGTTGCAGGGCGTGGAACTGCCCGTCCGGGAAGACGGAGATCTTCTCGTCGACCGCCAGGGTGCTGGTCTCCACGGAGGCCAGCACCACGCGTACGCCGAGGCGGCGCAGCTCGGGCACGAGGGTGGCCACCACGTTCTCGATCCCGCCGTAGCCGGGGGGCGGCACCGACAACCAGGGGCCGGCGTTCATCAGGACGGTGAGACTCATGGTGTCGGGATCCTTCCCTCGGCGGCGCCCCCGTCGGCCCTCCGCGTGCCAGCGACCGGCCCCGTGGGCCGGCCGTCAACGCTGTGCGCCGGTCCGCGGGACCGGTGTTCGCCACCCTCGACCGGTGGCCTCACGCCGCCACCCGCCGCCGGGGCACCCGGTGCCGCAGCTGGGCCAGCGGCGGGCGCTCCTCGACCGAGACGTCGTTGACCACGATCTCGCGGTCCAGGTTGGGCAGCGCGTCGGAGCCGCCCCGCCGGAACTGGGTGAGCAGCGCCGCCGGCGTGGTGCCCGGGCTGGCCCAGCCACGGCGTTGCAGCCGGGACCAGGCGGTCAGCATGATCTGGGCGGACATCCGGCCCAGCGCGGCGGTGTCCTGGTGGCGGTGCTTGCGCTCACCCAGGTCCACCTGGGCCAGCGCGTCGAGACCGACCAGCTCCAGCAGGTCGATCAGCATCGCCGTCTCCACGCCGTAGCCGGACACGAACGGCACCCGTTCGAGCACCTCCCGGCGGCCCGCGTACTCGCCCGCGAGGGGCTGCACGAAGCCCGCCAGCTCCGGCCAGAAGAGGTTGAGCAGCGGCCGGGCCATCAGCTCGGTCACCCGGCCCCCGCCGTCGGCCTCCACGCTGGTCGCGCCGACCAGCGGCCGGTGGTAGAAGCCCTTGACGAAGTCGACCGACGGATCAGTCAGCAACGGGCCGATCAGTCCGGTGACGAAGTGTGGCCGGAACTCGTGCAGGTCCGCGTCGACGAAGGCGACCACGTCCCCCTCGGCGGCGGCCAGGCCGGCCCAGAGCGCGTCGCCCTTGCCGGTCAGCTGGGGCAGCCCGCGGGTCATCGCGTCCTGGCTGACCACCTCGGCGCCGGCCGCCCGGGCCACCTGGGCGGTCCGGTCGGTGGACCGGGAGTCGACCACGATCAGCTCGTCGACCAGGGGCAGTCGGTCCATCAGATGCTGACGGATCGTCGACACGATCGCGCCGACGGTGGCCTCTTCGTTGCGGGCCGGCAGCACCACGCTGACCCGGCTGTCACCCTTGGCGCGCAGCAGGCGCCGAGCCGGCCAGTCCCCGGCCGACGTGGTCCGATAGGTGGCCCAGGCCTCCACCACCGGTGAGACGATCGCTTCTGTATCCCGCACAGGCACACCCCCAGGTTGTGGCGGAAACGCGGGAAGGGGTTTCCCAGTTCAGGCCCCGCGCTAACCGGATCATGCCTATCAGCTTGATCACGTCCCGGGCACCGGCCGGTTCCCGGCAGATGAACGTCTGATTGCGCCGCCCGGCGGGTTTGGTCGCGCTCCGGCAGGGGGAGTGCTCTCCGGGTAGGACGTGATGTCGTGGCGAGAGGGTCGATGGAATGCGGGCGTGCCGGGTGGGACTGGTCGGAGCCGGCGGGGTGGCGCAACGCCACGCCCGGGTGCTGAGCGGCTTCGAGGACGTGGAACTGGTCGGGGTGACCGATGTCGCTCGGGACGCGGCCGAGGCGCTGGCCGGGCCGCACGGTGCCCGGACCTTCGTCGACGTGGGGGAACTGCTCGCCGCGGGCCCGGACGCCGTGTACGTCTGCGTGCCCCCGTTCGCGCACGGGCCGGTCGAGGAGGCGGTCATCGCCGCCGGGGTGCCGATGTTCGTCGAGAAGCCGGTCGCGGTCGACCTGGAGACCGCCGAGCGGATCGCCGACCTGGTGGAACGACGGCAGCTGCTGACCGCCGTCGGCCACCACTGGCGCTACCTGCACGTGGTCGAACAGGCCCGGGAGCTGCTCGCCGACCGTCCGGTGCGGATGGTCAACGGCGCCTGGCTGGACAAGGTGCCGCCGGTGGCCTGGTGGGCCCGCCGGGACCGCTCCGGCGGGCCGGTGGTCGAGCAGGCCGCACACGTGCTCGACCTGGTCCGGGCGCTGGTCGGCGAGGCGACCGAGGTGACCGCGTACGGCGACGGCAACCCGCCGCCGGTCGACGGCGCCGACATCGACTCGGTGACCGCGGCGACGCTGCGGTTCGAGGGCGGCGCCGTCGGCACGCTCGCCGCGGCGTGCGTGCTGGGCTGGAAGCACCGGGCCGGCGTGGAGATCCTCGCCGACGGGCTGGCGCTGTCGCTGGCCGAGGACGGCCTGACCGTCTGCGACGGGGACGGCGAGCGGCACCTGCCCGCCGACCCCGACGGTGCCCGGGCGGCCGTCGACCGGGCCTTCGTCGACGCGGTCCGGGGGATCGGCGACGACGTCCGCGTGCCGTACGCGGAGGCGCTGCGCACCCAGCGGCTCGCGCTCGCGGTGGCCGAGTCGGCCCGTACCGGCCGCAGCGTGTCGCTGCCCACCGGCCCCGCCGCGCGGCCCCGGGCGGCCGTGGCCGACGCCGTGCCGGCGGGGGTGACCGTCGATGCGTGACCAGGTCGTGGTGGTCAGCGCGCCCGGGCGGGTGGAGCTGGTCGAGCAGGACGCCGCCGAGCTGCGCGACGGCACCTTCCGGGTGGAGACGCTCTACAGCGGCGTCTCCGCCGGCACCGAACTCAGCTACGTCAAGGGCACCAACCCCTACCTCAACGTCACCTGGAACGCCGACCTCGGCCTGTTCCAGCCCGGCGAGGCGAGCACCCCGTACCCGGTGACCCGGCTGGGCTACATGCAGGTGGGCCGGGTGGTGGAGAGCCGCACCCCGGCGATCGCGGTGGGCACGGTGGGCGCGATGACCTACGGGCACCGCACCCGGTACGTCGCCGACCCGGTCGCCGAACGCTTCGTGCCGCTGCCGGACGACCTCGACCCGCTGCTCGGTGTGTACGTCGCCCACATGGGCCCGATCTGCGCCAACGGGCTGCTGCACGCCGCCGCCGACCTGTGCGGCACCGACGTGCGCTCGCTCGGCGACGGGGTGCGCGGACGCCGGGTCGCGGTCGTCGGCAGCGGTGTCGTCGCGCTGCTCACCGCGCTGTTCGCCCGGCGGCACGGCGCCGCCTCGGTGGTGGTGCTGGACCCGACGCCGCAGCGGCGGGAGGTGGCCGAGGCGCTCGGCCTGGAGATCCTCGACCCGACCGCCGACGACCCGGCGGTGGTGCTCAAGACCCGGTGGAACCATGCCGCCGGTGACCGGGGCGCCGACGTGGTCTTCCAGTGCCGGGGCCAGGCGTGGGCCCTGCAGCTCGCGCTGCGCCTGCTGCGCCCGCAGGGCACCGTCATCGACCTGGCCTTCTACCAGGCCGGCGCGGACGAGGTCCGGCTCGGCGAGGAGTTCCACCACAACGGCCTGTCGCTGCGCTGCGCCCAGATCGGGCGGGTGCCCCGCGGACTGACTCCCACCTGGGACCGGGAACGGCTCTCCGCGGAGACCATCGAGCTGCTCCGGCAGTACGGCGACCTGATCCGCAAGCACCTCGTCTCGGCGGTGGTGCCGTTCGAGGAGGCGCCGGCGCTACTCACCGACCTGGCCGAGCGCCGCCGCTCCGAGCTCCAGGTGGTGCTCACCGGCTAGTGGCGGGTTGACGGCGGATAGCGTGCTGCCATGACCACCGAAGCCGCCCGCCCGGCGGGGCTCGCCGCCCTGCTGCCGTACCTGCGCGCCCATCGCGGCACCCTCGCCGTGGTGGGCGCGCTGTCGTTGGCCGGTGCCGGGGCGGCCCTGGCGCAGCCGCTGCTCACCCGGTTGGTGCTGGACCGGATCACCGCCGCCCGGCCGGTCGCGGGGCTGGTCGCCGTGCTGGTGCTGCTCGTGGTGGCCGGCGCGGCGGTCGGCGGGCTCCGCGACTACCTGCTGCAACGCACCGCCGAAGGGCTCGTGCTGGGCACCCGGCGCCGGCTCGCCGGGCACCTGCTGCGGCTGCCCATCGCCGAGTACGACCGCCGCCGCACCGGCGACCTGCTCTCCCGGGTCGGCTCGGACACCACCCTGCTGCGCGCCGTGGTCACCTCCGGCCTCTTCGAGACGGTCACCGGGGCGGTGATGGTGCTGGGCGCGGGGACGGCGATGCTGCTGCTGGACCCGCCGCTGTTCGGGGTGACCCTGGCCGCCGTCGGGGTCGGCATCGGCTTCGCGCTCACCGTGGCCCGCCGGGTCCGCGGGCTGGCCCGCCGGGCCCAGGAACGGGTCGGTGAGATGACCTCCGCCGTCGAGCGGGCCATCTCCGCCGCCCGCACCATCCGGGCCAGCCGGGCCGAGGCGCGGGAGGCCGACACGGTCGCCGCCAGCGCCGCCGGGGCGTACGCGGCCGGGCTCCGGGTCGCCCGGGTGCAGGCACTCGTCGGCCCGGCCAGCACGGTCACCATCCAGGGTGCGTTCCTGCTGGTGCTCGCGGTCGGCGGGGCCCGGGTGGCGGCCGGCGCGATCAGCGTCGGCGACCTGGTCGCCTTCGTGATGTTCCTGTTCTTCCTGGTGCTGCCGCTGGGGCAGGCGGTGCACGGCGTACACCCAGTTGCAGAGCGGGCTCGGCGCGCTCGCCCGGATCGAGGAGATCCTCGCCGTACCCGCGGAGGGGGCCGACGACCGGCGGGCCCGGCCGGTGGCGGCTCCGGCGGCCGGGCGGCCGCCCGCGATCGAGTTCGACCGGGTCGGCTTCGGCTACCCCGGCGGCCCGCCCGTGCTGCACGCGGTGAGCTTCACCGTCCCGGCCGGGACCCGGACCGCGCTGGTCGGCCCGTCCGGCGCCGGCAAGTCCACCCTGCTCGCCCTCGTCGAGCGCTTCTACGAGGTCACCGACGGCGCGCTGCGCCTCGACGGGACGGACCTGCGGGAGCTGCCCCGGGACGCGCTGCGGGCCCGGCTCGGCTACGTCGAGCAGGAGGCCCCGGTGCTGGCCGGGACGCTGCGGGACAACCTGCTGGATCACCGCGCCGGAGGCCACCGACGACGAGCTGCGGGCCGTGCTCGACGAGGTCAACCTGGGCCACCTGGCCGAGCGCACCGCCGAGGGGCTGGGCGTGCAGGTCGGCGAGGGCGGGGTGCTGCTCTCCGGCGGCGAACGGCAGCGCCTGGCCATCGCCCGCACACTGCTCGCCGGGCCGCCGGTGCTCCTGTTCGACGAGCCGACCAGCAACCTCGACGCCCGCAACGAGGCGGCGCTGCGCCGGGCCATCGACGCGGTGGCGGTCCGGCGCACCCTGCTGATCGTGGCGCACCGGCTCTCCACCGTCGTGGACGCCGACCAGATCGTGGTTCTCGACGGCGGCCGGGTGGTCGCCGTCGGCACCCACGACGAGCTGACCGGGACCAGCCCGCTCTACCGCGAGCTGGCCACCCACCAGCTGCTGGTGAGCTGACCGGACGCGTGGGTCGGCCCCGTCCGGTACCTTCCGGACGCTTTCCGCCCCGCTGTCGGACCTTCGCCGGGCGGCGTCCGCCCGGCCCGGGGCCCACCCGGTCGGCCACCGACATGCCGACCGGGGCACGGAAATTGCTCCGCGGTCGCGTACCGTTGCCGCTCATGGGTGTGTCGCAACGGGTGAAGAGCAGGTTCCGGCGGTTCCTCCAGCGGCCGGGAACCACGGTCGAGCTGGCCCCGCTGGAGAAGCTGCTGCCGGCTGTCGAGGCGCGCGAGGCGGAGCTGCAGGCGCTCGGCGACGCCGAGCTGACCGAGGCCGCCGGCGCCGCCACCGGGTACGAGGAGATCTGCGCGATCGGCCGCGAGGCCGCCCGGCGCGGGCTGGACCAGCGGCCGTACGACGTGCAGCTGCTCGGCGCGATGGCGCTGCTGTCCGGCAAGGTCGCCGAGATGGCCACCGGTGAGGGCAAGACGCTCACCGCCACCATCGCCGCGTACGGGCACGTGCGGATGGGCAACGGTCCGGTGCACGTGCTCACCGTCAACGACTACCTGGCCCGCCGCGACGCCGAGTGGATGGCGCCGGTCTACCGGCTGCTCGGGCTCACCGTCGGCTGGGTCAACGAGGCCTCCACCCCCGAGGAGCGGCGCGCCGCGTACGGCTGCGACGTCACCTACGTCTCGGTCAGCGAGGCCGGCTTCGACTACCTGCGCGACCAGCTCGTCACCGACCTCGACGACCGGGTCCAGCGGCCGCTGCGGACCGCGATCGTCGACGAGGCCGACTCCATCCTGATCGACGAGGCCCGGGTGCCGATGGTCCTCGCCGGCGCGGTCCCCGGCGAGCAGGACCCGGTGCACGCGGCCGCCGCGCTGGTGCGCGGGCTGCGCAGGGGCAAGCACTACACCGTGGCCGAGGACGGCCGCAGCGTCGCCTTCACCGCGGCCGGCCTGGCCACCGTCGAGGCCAAGCTCGGCGGTATCGACCTGTATGACGAGGAGCACGTCGCGCAGCTCTCCGCGGTGAACGTGGCGCTGCACGCCCAAGCCCTCCTGCACCGTGACGTCGACTACATCGTCCGGGACGGCTCGGTCGAGCTGATCGACGAGATGCGCGGCCGGGTGGCGCAGCGTCGCCGCTGGCCGGACGGCCTCCAGGCCGCCGTGGAGGCGAAGGAGGGGCTGGACGCGACCGCCGAGGGCGAGGTGCTCGGCACCATCGCCGTGCAGGCGTACATCGCGCTCTATCCGACGGTCTGCGGGATGACCGCGACCGCGGTGCTGGTCGGCGACCAGCTGCGGGAGTTCTTCGGCCTCGAGGTCGCGGTGATCCCGCCGAACACGCCGTGCGTCCGGGAGGACGAGCCGGACCGGATCTACGCGACCCGGGCCGAGAAGGAGGAGGCGCTGATCGACGAGATCAAGCGCTGCCACGAGCAGGGCCGGCCGGTGCTGGTCGGCACCCTGGACGTGAAGGAGTCCGAGGGGCTGGCCGCCGGCCTGCACGCCGCCGGGGTGCCCTGCGTGGTGCTCAACGCCAAGAACGACGACGAGGAGGCGGCGATCATCGCCGAGGCCGGCGCGTACGGCGCGGTGACCGTCTCCACCCAGATGGCCGGTCGGGGTGTCGACATCCGGCTCGGCGGCAGCGACCAGGTCGACCAGGAGCGGGTGGCCGAGCTGGGCGGCCTGTACGTGATCGGCAGCGGCCGGCACGACAGCCGCCGCGTCGACGACCAGCTGCGCGGCCGGGCCGGCCGCCAGGGCGACCCGGGCGGCTCGGTTTTCTTCGTCAGCCTGGAGGACGACCTGGTGGTCCGGCACGCCGGTGACGCCATCCCGCCGTCGCCCCGGATGAACGCCGACGGCCTGGTCACCGACCCGCAGGTCGACTACGCGGTGGAGCACGCCCAGCGGGTCGCCGAGGGCGTCAACCACGAGATCCACCGCAACACCTGGCGCTACAGCGTGGTGATCGAGCAGCAGCGCAAGGCGCTCGCCGAGCGCCGCGAGCGGCTGCTCACCAGCGACATCGCCGCGCTGATGCTGCTGGAGCGGGTGCCGGAGAAGGCCGGCGAGATGGACGAGGACCTGCTCGCCGACGCGGCCCGGTCGATCGCCCTCTACCACCTGGACCGACTCTGGGCCGACCACCTGGCCGAGCTCTCCGAGG
The DNA here is from genome assembly GCF_016598485.1 of Micromonospora coerulea. Classification (GTDB taxonomy): domain Bacteria; phylum Actinomycetota; class Actinomycetes; order Mycobacteriales; family Micromonosporaceae; genus Micromonospora; species Micromonospora coerulea. The sequence goes on from NZ_JAEMUW010000025.1 coordinate 75,199, forward strand.
TCCGGGAGGGCGTGCACCTGCGCGCGCTGGGCCGGCTCGACCCGCTCGACGAGTTCCACCGCAGCGCCGTGCCGGCGTTCAACGCCCTGGTTCCGGAGATCGAGACGCGGACCATCGCCACCTTCTCGGAGACCGAGTTCGACGAGGGCTGGGAGCCGGACGCCGCGAAGCTGGTCCGGCCGACCGCCACCTGGACGTACCTGGTGCACGACAACCCGTTCGGCTCGGAGCTGGACCGGCTGATCGCCTCCGTCGGGCGGCGGCTCATCTCCGGTTCCCACTGACCGTCGCAGGGGTTCCTGCCGGCGTGCGACCGCGCCGGAAGGGACCCCTTTGCGCGGTTTCGATCCCGGTTTGCGAGGGTAGTAGCCCGAGGCTTTCGAGTCAGGGAGAGGCGACGCATGGAACTGGCAATGGCGCCGGAGGGGAACACCGCGGGGCGGTGCCCGCGGGTGGCGGGGGCCGTGGCGCGGTGAACCTGAACACGCGGGAGCCCATGAGCGACAACCTCGGGGTGCTGGAGACGGCCGCCCTGCTGCGCGAGCTGACCGCCGGCCTGATCGGCATCACCGACTTCGACGAGGCCCTGACCGCGCTGGTGCGGATCGCCCGGGACGCCGTACCGGGGGTGGCGTGGTGCGGGTTCACCGCGCTGCGGGCCGGCGAGCCGGCCGGCGGGGCGGCCTCCGACCCTCGGCTGGCCGAGCTGGACGACCTGCGGCACGGCCCTGATTCGCCGGCGATGAGCGCCATCCGCTGCCGCGAGATGATCCTCGCGGAGGACCTGGCCGCGGAGTCGCGCTGGCCGGCCTGGACCGGGCGGGCCCGCCGTCTCGGCGTACGCGGGGTGATCTCCGCGCCGGTCGACGTGGACGAGCAGATGATCGGCGCGATGAACCTGTACGCCGGGTCGGCGGAGCCGCTGACCACCCGGCACCAGCTCACCGCGATGCTGCTCGCCGAGCACGCCGGGTTGCTCCTGGCCGCGGTCCGGGACCGGGCCCGGCAGGCGGCGGAGGTGGACCAGTTGGACACCACCCTGCTGGAGGAGGGGGTCGTCGGTCAGGCCATCGGCGTGATCATGACTCAGCGCGGCTGCCCGGCCCCGGAAGCGCTGGACGTGCTGCGCAGCGCCGCCGCCTCGTTGGACATACCGCTACGCGAGGTGGCCGAGCGGCTGGTGATCACGGTCTCCCGTCCTCGGGAGAGCTGAGGAACGTTCGTTTCGCCCCATTGGCGCCCGGGTAGCACTCTGAGCTGGCGAGTCGCGCCGATCCTGGGGAGGAACCGATGGAGAGCCGACTGCGGGTGCAGGGCCATCCCATCCAACCGATGCTGGTGACGTTCCCGTTGGGGCTCTTCGTCAGCGCCGCCGTGTTCGACCTGGCCGACGTGGCCGGCGGCCCGGCCTTCCTCGGCGAGGTGGGCTACTGGAGCGCCGTCGCCGCGCTGGTCTCGGCCGCCCTCGCCGCCGTCGCCGGCATGGTAGACCTGTGGGACGTCCGGGCCGGCCGCACGCGTCGCACCGCGATCATGTTCAACCTGGTCAACGCCGTGATGGCGGCGCTGTTCCTGCTCACCTGCCTGATCCGGTCCCACTCGCCGGAGCGAGGCGCCACCGGCGTGCTGCTGGTCACCGAACTGGTCGCCCTCGCCGTCGGCGGGGTCGGGGTGCGGCTCGGCGCCCGGCTGATGCGGCAATTCGACCGGGGCCGGATGGAGGCGAGCGGGTTCGAGGCGCTGGGCCCCGTCGGCGGGTCCACCGTTGAGATCGTCCGCCCGCCGGCCTGACCGGGACCGCGCCGCCCGACCGGGAGCCGCGGGTGGCCCAGCGGACGCGAGTGGGCGGGGAAACTCGTTGCCGGGTGCCGGCCAGTGGCGGCAGGCTGGCCCGATGCATGCCGAGCGGGACTTCGAGGAGCTGATCGCCGAGGGGGCCGGCGTACCGGTCGACGGCTGGGACTTTTCCTGGCTGGCCGGGCGGGCCACCGAGGAACGGCCGCCGTGGGGCTATGCCCGGCTGGTCGGGGCCCGGATGGCCACGGTCGCGGCCGCGCTGGACATCGACACCGGCGGGGGAGAGGTGCTCGCCGGGACGCCCGTCCCGCCGCCGCTGCTGGTCGCCACCGAGGCCTGGCCGCCGAACGTCGAGGTCGCCCGCCGTACGCTGCGCCGGGTCGGCGGCACCGTGGTCCGGGTGGCGGAGCGGCCCCCGCTGCCGTTCCGCGACGACTCGTTCGACCTGGTGACCAGCCGGCACCCGGTGGACACCTGGTGGGACGAGATCGCCCGGGTGCTGCGGCCCGGTGGCGGTTACCTGTCGCAGCAGATCGGCGCGGGCACCGTCCGGGAGCTGAGCGAGGCGATCCTCGGCCCGCTGCCGCCGCCGGCCAGCCGCCACCCGGAGCAGGCGGTCGCCGCCGCCAGGGCCGCCGGACTGGAGGTCGTCGACCTGCGTACGGCCACCCTGCGGACGGTCTTCCACGACATCGCCGCGGTGGTCCGCTTCCTGCGCAAGGTGATCTGGACCGTGCCCGGCTTCACCGTGGACCGGTACCGCGACGAGTTGCGCCGCCTGCACGACCGGATCCGCGCCGAGGGCCCCTTCGTCGCCCACGCCCGACGCTTCCTCATCGACGCCCGCAAACCCTGACCCGCCTCCGGCCGCCGTGCCACCGAGGGGCGGGCCGGGCGGAGTCAGTGGGCGGTGGCGTGGTGGGCGGCGAGGACGTCCGCGCCGAAATCACTGGCCGGGCGGCGCAGGACGGTGTGCGCGTGGTTGCCGTCGTCGGTGGTGTTGTCGTACTCGATCAGCAGGTCGTCGGCCTGGATCCGGTAGTAGTGCCGCTGGCCCGGCCGGGTCGGGCCGGCCCAGGCGAAGTGCAGCTCACCGCCGTCCAGCCGGCCGGCCTCGCGGGCGGCCAGCTCCGGCGGCAGCCGGTCGAGGTAGAGGGCGACGAGTTGGTCGAGCAGCGCCCGGCCGGTCGGGGTGAGCCGGTCGCGGGGCACCCCGAGCGGGTCGAGCCGGCCCGGGGCGGTCGGCCGGGTGGCGCTGATGATATCGGCGGGCGCCTCGTCGGCGACGATCGCCGCGGCCCGTCCCGCCGGGCCGAGCGCGTCCAGCAGCTCGCGGGCCAGGTCCTCTTCGACGGCGAGCGGTCGGGAGACCGGCCGGCCCGCGTGCCGGACGGTGGCCGGGTTGGCGCCGAAGAACAGCGGCGCCGAGGAGACCTGGTCGTCGACCACGGTCATACTCACCGAGAGGTGGTGCCCCTCGATCCGCCAGCCCCAGCGGTCGTCGGCGGCCGGGTCGCCGAAGACGGCCACCCAGTAGTCGCCGCTGTGCCGGCCGCGCCGCCAGTCCTCCGCCCGATCGAGCACCTCCTCGAGGGCGACGATCGCCATCGCCTGCGCGTACGCCGGGGGGCTCAGCGCGGTCGCGAGCAGCCGGTGCGCCGCCTTGCGGGCCGCCACGTCCAGGTCGGCCAGCGGCACGCCGGGCCGGGGCCGGGGCCGGTACTCCAGCCACCGCCGGGCCGACTCGTCGTCGAAGGCGTGCCGGGCGCGCCGCCTGCCCGGCTCGTCGAGCGCCGCCAGCAGGGCGTCGGCCGCGGCGCGCATCTGCTCGGGTACGGGATCCTCCACCGACCCTGTATACCGCCCCGCCGGCCGGCGCACCGGCCGGTGGCTCAGCTCCGCCCGAGCGCCGCCAGCATCTCCGGCAGGTCGAAGAAGCGGGCGATGTCCACCGCCGACGGGCTGCCCAGGTTGACCGGCAGCCCCGCGTCGACCTGTCCGGCCAGTTCCTCGGTCATCCCGCCGCGCGCCAGGTCGAACATCCGGTGCGCGAAGGCGAGAGTCTCCGCGTCGGTGTCGTCGGTCATCCGTCCAGGTTGGTGGGATCCCGGCCGGGCGCGCCTGATAGCTTGCCAGCCCGGCAGGGGAGGGGTGGATGGACGATTCGGTGTACGTCGGCAACGCGGGGGTGGACGGCGCCACCGACGCGGGCTGGCTGCTCGGTCACTTCAAGCCGCCGGGGGACGTCCGGCACAGCACCGAGGTCGAGGTCAAGTGGGGGGTGCACCCGGCGGGGGAGACCCGCTCGCAATGGGCCACCGGTGAGCGGCGGACGGCGCTGCTGGTGCTGATCAGCGGGCGGTTCCGGGTGGAGCTGCCGGACCGCACAGTGGTGCTCGGCACGCCCGGCGACTACGTGGTGTGGGGACGGGGCGTGGACCACTCCTGGTACGCGGAGCGGGAGTCGGTGGTGCTGACGGTGCGCTGGCCGTCGGTGCCGGGGTATCGGGTGGACCCCCCGCTGGTCCGCTGACCGGATCGGGGGTCACCGCCGCCTCCCAGCATGCGGTATTGCCTACTAAACCTATAGGCTTTGCCTTCTATAGTGACGGAACACGTTCCGCTCCGCGCCGGAAGGACGATCCGCCCATGACCAGCAGTCACCCGCCGGACCTGCTCGCCGTCGCCGCCCGGTACGCGGACCCCACCGGCTGGCCGGTCCCGCTGCGCTTCGACCGGGCGCAGCGGTGGTACGCCCGGCTCGCGGCCGGCCCCGACCACGAGGTCTGGGCGCTGAGCTGGCTGCCCGGCCAGGGCACCGACCTGCACGACCACGGCGGCTCCGCCGGCGGCTTCCTGGTCGTCGCCGGCACCCTCACCGAGCAGACCGTCAGTGGCGGCCGACTGCGGCCGCACCGGCTCGCCACCGGCGCCGGCCGGCGCTTCGGCGCGCGGCACGTGCACGTCGTCACCAACCGGGGTGACCAGCCGGCGGTCAGCGTGCACGTCTACCGCCCCGCGCTGCGCCGGATGACCCGGTACCGGCTCCTCGACGGCCACCTCCGGATCGCCGAGGTCGCCGAGGCCGGCGTCGCCTGGTGACCGCCCACCACCCCGAACCGTCCGCCGCCGCCCACCGTCCGAAGCCCCCGGCCGCCGCCCGGTCATGGAAGGACCCGACGATGCCACCGACCCAGACCCGCACCGACAGCTGTCCGGCAGCGCCCGCCGACTCCCGGGGTATCGAGGAGATCCTCGCCGACGCCCGCGCCCGGCTGCGCCGGCTCGACCCCGAGCAGGCCCACCTCGCGTACCGGTCGGGGGCGCTGCTGGTCGACATCCGGCCGGCTGGCCAGCGCGCCGCGCACGGCACCGTACCCGGCTCCCTCGCCGTCGAACGCAACGTGCTCGAGTGGCGGTTCGACCCGCGCTGCCCGGCCCGGCTGCCCCAGGCCGTCGGCTACGACCTGCCGGTGGTGATCCTCTGCCAGGAGGGCTACACCTCCTCGCTGGCCGCCGCCGCCCTCCAGGATCTCGGCCTGCACCGGGCCACCGACGTGGTCGGCGGGTTCGCCGCCTGGCGCATCGCCGGTCTGCCCACGCTCGGCCCCACCCCGCCGCACCGCCCCTCGTCCGCCGCGCCCCCGGTCACCGCCGGCCGGGCGCACCGCTGACCGCCGCGCCGTCCCCGGCGTGGCGGGCGCGACCGCCAGCTCAG
>NZ_JAEMUW010000026.1 GCF_016598485.1 Micromonospora coerulea
CTGCCGCAAGCCAAGTCCTGCCTGGCGCTCGCGTCCGTCGTTGTCCACCGACGTCCGGCTGCGTCCGGGCCGATCGTCACTCGGTTAGTCACCCAGCGGTGCTGTATTCAAGATCCAGGCCGGTGACCTCGTTGCCCTGAGGGTCGTAGATGACCAGGCCATGCCGCTCGGCCAATTGACACACAGCCTGCACGGCCTTAGTGCCCCGAGGCGAGTGGCTGATGCTCATGCTCACGTGATCTATGCCGACGGCGAGGGGTGCCGACATCCAGGGCGACTCCCGGTCGTAGGGCGGATGATCCGGGAAGCTCTCTTGCAGCTCCTCGTAGAAGCCAATGATCCGCGGATCAGGCTCGCCGTCCCGGTGCACCAGGCTGGCGCAGTGCACGATCATCCTTCGCATGTCGTCCAGAGAGGTGGCAGGTTCAACCGCGAGGACCACTAGGTCGAAGCTCACGGCGACATCGTCCTCTACCAGGTCGGTTCCGTCGATCCCCTGCGCCTCACCGTCAGTTCGGAAGGTGTGTTGATCGGCACCGATGACCCTTCCGGCAGCGCGGTCAACCAGGGGCAGCTGTAGACCTTCGCCGTCGGGGAGTCCGGCCGATGTTCCGTTGTTGACCCCTGCTGACCGACCCAGCGGGCATGCATCGGGCACGTGGTCGTCTCGCCCAGGCAGGTCTGATGCCCCCCGAACGCGGCTTGACAACCACATAGGCAAACTCCCGGCTCAGCGGTTGTCGCCGCTGCCACCCAGCACGCCACGGCCCTGGCGGCTGGCCAGCTTGGCCAGGTTGGCCGTCGCGATGTCGTTCAGCGAGAGGTCGAGGTAGTCGGCGAGCACCGCCATATACCAGAGCACATCACCGAGTTCCTTGGCGATGTCGGCCCGGTCGATCCGCGACTCCTCGCTGTCGAGGTCTCGGACCCACTTCTTGAACTTCTCGGCGATCTCACCCGACTCGCCGACCAGCCCGAGCACCAGGTGGAGCAGCTCGTTCCTCTTGTCACGTGGAGCGGCAGTACGGAGGGCGCCGCGCTGATACTCGTCCAGGTCCATGGCGGACCAGTATGGTCGTACCCCTCCCCACCGACCAGCCGCGTCTTACTACGACCGCAAGAGGGCGGCCGGCAAGAAGCACAACGCCGCGGTCATCTGCCTGGCCCGACGCCGCGTCGACGTCCTCCACGCCATGCCCCGCAAACCACACATCTACCCTTCCTTCCTGGGGCTCCGGCAACCTCATACGGATCGTTCGGCAACTCTCGGCCTGTGATGGCCTCTGGTCTTCGCGGGCTCTGGACTGTCGACACCGGCTGAGAGAATGTCCGCCTGGCCCTGGTCATCTCCCGGGCTGGTCACGGTCACCTCATGACCCGGGGGTAACGCGCGGGGCGGGGCGTGGGGTTCGGGCCTGCTCACTTTTCGCCCCGGCGCTGTGGCGCCGGGGCGGCGGCTCCGGCGGAGCCGTTTGCCGCGCCGCGGTCCGCGCCGCGCGGAGCGCCTTGATCTCAGTACAGGCCAATTCGGCAACAGATCACAGGATGCGCTCCGTGGCGACCAAGCGGGCACGACCACAACACCACCCCGGCCTTCGCCGTCCAGTAGTGCCTCGGTGACCGCGAGGACCCACCCGAGGCGTGACGGTGGCTGCCTTGTCCGCTCGGTTCGTGGTCGCCTGCCGCCCTTCTCCTTCATCGGCTTGCGGTTCCCTCCCGGCCTGTCCGCTCGGGCTTCCACCTCCCCCTTTCACACCACCTGCCATCGCCGAGTTAGAACGCTTGTACGATGACGACGTGGGCTGGGAGCTGGTGACGCGCTGGTGGAACAGCAGCTGGGGACGGCTGACCCGGCGTGACGTGTGGCTCGCCCGCGAAGTCCGGTGGCAAGTTGTCGCCAGAGCAGGCGACTCCGAGACAGGCAAGGTGCTCCGCTGAGAGTTCGACACTGAAGACGAAGCACGGCAGATGGTGAAGCGCCTCGTGCAAGCTGACGGCGGCCAGTGGCGCGAGATGGACACCGACACGAGGCCAGATTGAGTCTTCGCCATCTTCGAACATGCAGGTCGGAGGCTTTGGCGTGGCGCTCGCTCGGGATACTCATGCTGATCTCGGGCGGGCGTCCGCGAGGGTCGCAGCCAGGTCTCCGTAGTATGTAGTGTGCGGAAGTGACAAGAAGCGAGCGACTCGCGGACCAGCTGGACCGGCACTGGCACAAGAACCTGCGGCCGCGGCTGCACGGTCTTTCCGATGAGGAGTACTTCTGGGAGCCGGTGCGCGGCTGCTGGAGCATCCGCCCACGTGGCACGTCGGCCGCACCGATGTCGGCAGGTTCGGGGGAATGGACGATGGACTCCGCGTCCCCTGGCCCGGTGCCCGCGCCGGTGACCACGATTGCCTGGCGGCTGGCGCACATCATCGTCTCCTGCCTGGGCTATCGGGTCGGATGGCACTTCGGCGGCCAGGACGTCGACTCGCAGACATTCGCCTACGCGGGGACCGCTGACGAGGCGCTAAAACAGCTCGATGAGATGTATGGGAGATGGAACGCGGGGGTCCGCGAGCTCTCGGACGCTGACCTGGAGAATCCGCCCACGGTGGGTCCCGAGCGGTTTCCCATGGAGGGCATCGTCCTGCACGTCAACAGGGAGCTGATCCATCACGGCGCCGAGATTTCCCTGCTGCGCGACCTCTACCGCTGGCAGGACGGAGCCGTACCGCGCCGAATATGACTTTCCGATAACCGGCGATCGAGCTTCGGAAACCTACGTGGACTCGGTGTCCCCGGCATGCTTATTGGTTTTCGTCACCCAATTCCAACAGCCACCGGGGACACCTTGGTTACGCCCTGCCGTCCGTGCGGGCCGGTCACGGGCGGACGGTGATCTTCCCGTCGGGCCGTTGTGCAGCCAGCCGCGGTCGGCCAGCTACACCTCAGACTGCCGCCCACCACCAGCACGAGCACCCCGAACGACCCTCACGCCACCACCCTGATCAGCTACTTCAAGATGGCGCAGCTTCACTGATCGTCGCTGCATCGCCAGTGCCCCCGCGCCTCCCCCTCCCCCACTCCGACGCCCGAGGGTGCGGAACGATAAGGGCATGCTGCGGATGCCTCGCGCGCTCCTGCTGAACTTCGGTGGCGTCCTGGCCGATGCCCCGCGACAACCCCCCGCTCCCCCGGACCTCGTCCGTCGGCTGTCCCAACTGACCGGCGACTCGGTGCCGGCCGAGCGAATCGCTGCCGACCTGACCGAGGGCGCGCGCGCCTATGCGCGCTGGCGCGATGACGTCGGCCAGACCCGTGATCCGGTCGAGCTGACACACGCCCAGGTATGGGCGGACTTCGTCACCCCCACCTGGCCACAACCCGCCCGCGACGCCATCGAGCGCGAGGCAACCCCGCTGGCGTACGCCTGGACCTGGCGCTCGGAGTGGGGGGTCCGCCCCGGCATCCCCGAGGCGCTGCACGCCGCCGCCGACGCAGGCCTGCCGATGGCCGTGGTCAGCAACACCCTCTGCGGCGCCGCCCACCGGGACTTCCTCGCCGCCGCCGGCCTGTCGCACCTGTTCGCCGCCGAGTTCTACAGCGACGAAGCCGGACCCCGCAAACCCAACCCCCGCCTCGCCCAGCTGGCCGCCGACGCCATCGGCGTACCGATCGCAGAGTGCTGGTTCGTCGGAGACAGCCCGCACCGCGACATCGCCTGCGCCCGCCGTGCGGGCGCCGGCGCCGCGATCCTCATGCGCTCACCCCGCACGGACCGGGAACCACCCCACCCGGACCTGCGACCGGACGCCCGCATCGAGGACGGCCACGGGCTACTCGCCCTACTTCATCAGAGCAGGGGCACGGCTGAGGGCTCATCGGCCAGGACGTGACGATGGATTCGCTCGGCTGCGGCACGCGGAGACACGTCAGCGGTGTTCAGACTGAGATCGGCATCGGGTAGCGGCTCGGTGTCATCCCAGGCGCGCATCGGTGTCGCCAGTTCGGCGGGCGATGATCCGCCGCGCCGCCACCTCTCGCGGACACCACAGGTAGGCCACACACCAGCGGGCACCCGGAACAGCCGCGGCGACCGCAGCGACGGCGGGACGCTGGCCCGGGTGCACGACGGGCACGCCGGTCGACAACCGCTGCGTCAGGGACGGCCGGTCCACGACATAGCGGGCGCCGTACCGCTGTTTCTCCCAAACGACATCACCGTTGTGACGTAGCTGGGCAAGAGTGGCTTCATCGGCCATGCGGTAGCCGTTAGTGGGTCCCGCGCTGACCTTGAGACGCGGGTACAGGGCGTACCGGGCATCGAGCCTGTGCAAGGCGGTTGTGATCGTGTCCTTGCCCGACGCTGGCGGGCCGTACAGGATCACGCCCCGCATCACAAACCCTCGTCCGCGAGGATGCCCTTCACCAGCGCGGTGTGCCCGTCAACGACGTCCAGGCCGTGATGGGCCACGAGAAGCCGTCGACCACGTTGAACCTCTACACCCACCGATCGGACGGGCGTGATCAACGCATCCGCGACGCGTTCGCTGACGATCCGCTGACTTCCAACGACAACTAACGATGCAGTCAGCAAAAGGCACCCTCGCCGGAGGGTGCCTTTTGTGTGCTATATCGATGGTGGGCGCTACTGGGATCGAACCAGTGACCTCTTCGGTGTGAAATCTCGGCGAGCGGGTCGGATCGGGCTCGATACGAGGTCAAACGGCCTGCTGAGGCGCTTCTCGGCTCCGTTCGGCTGGTGCGGTTGCTGTACTTCGCTGCTGTACTGCTGGCGTCGACCGCTCGGCCTGCCTGGTCCAGCCGAGGAAGCGGCGGTGCAGCATGCCGGCCGGCGTCCAGGGCATGTCCTCGGTGGCCTGGACCAGGTAGGAGCCGAGGTAGAGGGCGAGCGACACGGGAGCATCGGCATACTCCGCTCGCAGCTCCCGCTTCCGCGTCGGGCACGGCCAAGGCAGGTCGCAGCCTCCGCAGCTCCAGACCGGCACGACCGGCCCGTGGGTGGTCATCGCACACCATCCAGGAAGCGAGCGGTGATCGTCCGGGCCTGCCGGCTGGTCGCCCAATCGATCTGCCAGCACGGGTACGGCGTCAGCCGCGACCACCATGCGCGGCAGCCGGCGCACATGCCATCGAGCCCTCGGACGTGCACCGCGAGGATCATCTGCGCCTGTTCCTCCTTCACTGCTCCCCCTCCCCCGGCCAGTGGCCACGACTAATCGGAATCCGATGCCGGGCGCGGCACGGCAGGTCGGCTCCGCACCGGCACACCTGTCGCCACTGCCGCCAGCACCAGATCGGTCGATGCCGTCTCGCCAGGGTCATCGCGACGGCGAGCAGGTACTCCTCGTACAAGACACGCCGCACCGGATCTCCCCTTCCTGGTGGCGGCACGGCGGTCGGGCCTTTGTTGGTCATCCGACCGCCGCACCTGCAAGCCCACCGTACATACGTAGGACTGTAGATACAATAAACTGTAGAGCTGTTGGACACGTAGCGTCACGTTCGTGATCGACCCCAACGCGGATCGCGCAGTGTTCCGGCAGCTCGCCGACCTACTGCGCGACCGGATCACGTCCGGCGACCTCGCGCCCGGCGCGTCGCTGCCGAGCGAGCTGCGACTGGCTCAGGAGTATGGACTCAGCCGGACCAGCGTCCGGCAGGCCATCTCCCTGCTCCGGTCGGAAGGGCTCGTGATCGTCCAACCCCCGCGCGGCACCTTCGTCCGCAACCTGGAGCCGACCGAGACGGTGACCCTGCGCAAGGGCGACACCGCCTCCGCTCGGATGCCAACCCCCGCCGAGCGCAAGGAGCTGGACATCGGCGAAGGCGTCCCCGTCCTGGTCGTCTTCCGCGCCGACGGCTCCCGCGAGCTGTACCCAGCCGATCAGATCCGCGTCGGCCGCTGACCTGCGCATTGCGAGTCAGTCCCGGGGCGCTGGTCAGCCATTTGGTCGTCCTGCTCGACGTGGTGTCCGCGTCCGCGCTCGTTCACTACTGCTCGCCGGTTTGGCTGCTCCCTTGGCTGCTCGATGGATGTAACGTCCCATGAACCAGCCAGCCCCTATAGAAGGCCATCTAGGTTCGTGAAGGAAAGGTGGGTCACCCGGTGCCTACGGTCATCCTGGTGAGAGGATTTGACTTCCTGGGCTCAGGCCGGAAGTTCAAGTTCTACCTTGACGGTTCCCTCGCGGCTAAGGTGGGACGATTCGATCGGATTCGGGTCGAGGTGCCGCCGGGAACACACGAGATTCAGGCCCGCCTGGACTGGCTCAGAAGCTCACCGCTTGAGCTTCAGCTCCAGTCCGGGGACGTCGTAACGGTTGAGGCCACGGCAGGGGCGAGAGCGGCCGGCTTCACCGCATTTTTCCTCAAGCCGCGGAGTGCCATCGACCTCCTCGTCACAGAGAGGCAATAGACAGCGGACCAAGGTGACGTCTCGCTTACAAGCTCTGTGCGGATCGTCCGGCGTCGTCTGTCCGCGTTCGCGACCTCGGACGACTGTCCGCACGCTTCCGCCGACGGGCCGCCTCGTCCAGGCCGGTTGCTGTCGCCGTTGCTGTCGACGGCTGGCTAGTCACCCGATCCAAGCTGTTGTTCCAACTCCATGATCCGTTGGTGCGCCCTGAAAGCGCTCGCCCGCTGCTGCTTGTCGCTGGCGGTGATCAAGACGAGAAGAGCGTCGAGCCCTTGGTCTTCTACGTGGCACCGGGGATGGAGGAGGCCCGGTGCGCTTGTACGGAGGTCCTCCACGAACGGCTGCCACATGTAGCTCCATGCGCTGTCCCGCCGGAATCGGAGCACCGCCGGCCCATGTGGATCGACGTCGCTGGAGCAGAGTGGGCATGTCAGCACAGATCGATCATCGCCTGCTGTGCTGCCTCGCACCAGAGCAAGTGACGACCCCGTCGGACCGTCGAGATGAGCGAGGTGGTCGCCGAGGTGCAGGTCAACGCCGTGAACTGCCCCGATTCGTGCATTTCCGCTGGACAGTAAGAGCCCCGGCTTCCCGGCCTCCCACGCTGTCATCGGCATGGCTGCTGACCTGCCGAAATGCCTTCCGTCGGCTTCCGGCATCTTCCGCCGTTACTCGCGCTCGGTTGTGCCGGATCTGTGCCGGGCCCAGGTTGTCGTATCCGGCTCTTAGAGTCGCTCCATGAACAACAGTCAAGCCCTGGTCGTCGGCCAGCCGTGTCCGGAAGCCGAGTGCGGCATCCAGGTTGAGAACGTCAGCCGCGAGGACTTTACGAGAAAGGGTCCGCACGGCCCGGCCTCCGACATCGACGGCTACAAGCTGACGGCGAGCCCCTGCGGCCATACCCGCGAGTACATCTACACCTGACGGAGGAAGCCAGGCGCCCTCTCCGCGCGCCCCGCAGAATCCGGCGTACAGGTCGACTCGTCCGTCGCCCACCAGGTCAGCCGCCCTTATCTGGTGGCTGACCTGCCGTTTCTTCGGGTGCTGCTGGTCGTCCTCGGTCATCGTTGGTCGGCGCTTGACGGCCCGGATACGGCCCAGAGAACCGTCAGTTTAGAAGGCACGTTGAGCTTTGATAGATCGCTCCTCGCCGTCGGTGACAGGGAGGCTGGCCCGCTGCTCAGGGCTGGTGGTGCCGCTGTATTCCACTCCTTGGTGCCCCTGGTGACGGGTCAGGCGGGCACGTAACGGGCACGGCCTGGATCTCTACATTCCTCCGAAGGTCTGGCAGACTCCGCGATATGCGAACTTGGGCCATCGCGGTTACGGCCGTCGGGGCCACCCTTGTGGCGATACCAGTGACGACCGCGCTCGCCATGGGGTACTACCCCCGCCCGGACTGCTTCGACCGTGCCACCTTCGACCAGGTGGTGACGAAGCTACCGCCGCCCCCGACCCTAGACGCGTTCGATTCGGTCGATGCACCTGACAAGATCGGCTCGTGTGACATTGGGTCGTCATACGGGGTGAAGGGCGGCTACATCTTCTACGCTGTCGACAGCCCTGGCCTCGACGATTCTGGATGGGGTTACTTCCCAAGCGGGCCGGACAGTGACCTTGGAAACGGTGAATGGGAGTGGCCACAGTTCGAACAGATCGAGGGTCCCTGGTACCACTGGACGGCAAGCTGGTAGGCGGCATTTCCGAGCTGCCGTAACGGTCCGCCATCGTCCGTAGCGTCAGCTCGAACTCAACCACGAACGACTGAAGGTCTTCCTGCCATCCCGATGCTCCTAGGGATGGCAAGCCGGCGACTCCTTGACCCCCAGGCAACGATTCCGCTTCGTTAAGCTGGCGTTGCCGAGCCTCTGACCTGCGCGAACGGTGCGCCGACGTCCGTGGTTGTCCGGTCGTATTCGCACCCGTAGTCACTCAGTTAGACACTCACCTTGACGCCGCTAGCCTGGCTGCATCGCAATGCTCTGGGAGGTCAACCGAGTCGAAGGCAGCGACTCGCCGTCGACATCTGCCTTGTTGGCCGGGATTGACTGCTCGCAAATCCAGAAAGAAACATGCGGGCCGATACTAGGATGACGCCGCAAATGATTCGTAGCGTTCGATGAGCTGCCTCTGCTTGCGATCGAGTCTTCGAGAGAAATGCGTAAGGAATATGAGGTAGCGACGAACGTCATCTCGCGTCGGCCGCCGGTCCATGTCGCCGTGAGCGATGTCATTGCGGCATTTCACGATGTCCTTCAGTCGAGTACGAATGTCGTCTGACTGCTCGATCTCAAGCTCATCGTCCCAGACGTCGATCTCACCGTTACAGACCTGCTCCGTCAGCCCGAACATCTGAAATAGCTTGTCGATGCATTCACTGTCTGCGTTATGAATGGTTCGGGAAATTACGCTGGTGCGCAATGTGCCTTTGGATGGCTTGGCGGAATCGTTCCAGAGGCTTGATATGCTGCCTAGTTTTGCGAGAAGCGCAAACCGTTGCGTAATGTCATTACAAGCCACGACCTCGGCGAGACGAGGCATTACATGCACCTCTCGAACACCCCGCGGGATACTCCTCGTTTCAATGGTTCCGTCGCTTAGCGCATCAAGGAGTTCTTCTCCGACAGCTTTCAGGAATCCTTCAAAGTGGCTAACGAGGAGTACAACGGCAGCGCGGCGAACGCTCGCCCCAACGCTGGCGACCGAGTCAGATGGATCCAAGTCCTCTTGGTGAGACGGATCGAGTTCGAGAAGGCGCTTCACCTCGTCGACGCCTGCACCAAAGCGATCGATGCTCGCCACAGCCGTCAGCCTTTGATCTCAGGCAGGCTAACAGCAATTCCTCTCTCTGTCAGTCCTTTGGCGAATCTTTGAATCCGATACTTCATGCGCGAGCGGTCGGCAGTGGCTGAGCCAATGCTCGCAAGAAACTCCTCCTCGTCGAGGACCTCCTCTCTCAGTTCTTGCACCTGTAACGCAGAAGCCACCAACTGCGATTTGTCACAGAAAGCCGCCGACACCATGATTGCATCGAAGAAAGCCTTGTTAACGTTCCGGTGCACCTTCCCGTCGCGGGCTTTAGCTCTAAAAGCACCCCCTCCTAATGCTTGGAACACGGCATGGCAGGTTTCATCAAATAGGGTAACCGTGGAGGCATCGGGGGCGGATGATCGGTTTTCCCGCATAAACGCGTTTAAGAATTGCCGAAGCGGCGGCTTATATGAGGCTACCCCGTTAGTCAGCGCAAGGAATCTCAGTACGAGTTCTTCGTGATCCATTCTCGGATTCCCATGAGTTCCCATCAGGCCTAGGAAATCAGGGTTGTGGGCCATCGACTTCAGGGAATCATTAAAGGCGCCTCGGTAGATGCAGTTACGCAACTCTTGAGCGGTTAAGCTCGCGGCACCGGTATTAAGTCGTTCGAAGACATCAAACTTGATGTCTGGATGACTGTCGTCAGTAATAACGATACAGCGGATTGTGCGGTTCTCCAGGCGTCGCTGATCGCGCGGGGCAAGATCCGCGAACGCCCTACCCTCCAATTCCCTAAGAACAGAAATACCCGTTAGCGGAAACTCGCCTTCTAGATAGCGCTTAATCGTCGTAAGTCGCTGAAGCCCATCGATAACTTCGTAATTGCCCTTTTCGTCTTCCGCGAAGTAACAGACGGGGATCGGGACGTTCAGCAAGAGCGATTCAATGAGTCGACTGGCTTTCGCTTGATCCCATACGTACTTGCGCTGGTATTCGATGGACAATTGCAGACGACCACGTTCGATGTCATCGTTGATACCTTTAACGCCCAGATCATATGGCTGGGTTACAAGTTTCCGCTCCTCCGAGCTTAGATCGAGTGGCTCCGCCTGCTCTCTAGCCGAATCAAGATCGTCTTCAAACTCAGCCTCGACGCTTTCTCCGTCGAACTGAGAAGCTTCGTTGTCCACCCACACTCCCCGAGAACAGTCTTTACTCCGGCTCAGCCACCCTACCGGAGCGCGCGGCGAGTTGACGTAGTAACAGTAGCCGATATGTCCAAGATGGACGCTATGCTCATCTGTCCCGAGGCGCTGCCTCTTGCGGCTGCACCCGACGACCCTCGCTTGTAAATTCTGGGCGCTTCGTCCGGTGGGGTCCGGCGGCATCCGCCACCTCGGGCGACCGTCCGCGCACGGCGGCCGGCAGCTTTCCCCGTCCCGGCCCGTTGCTCACCGTTGCTGTCGACAGCAACCCGTTGAAACAGCAAGCTATGCAGAGAGCATGACCAAGCGCGAAGCAGCACGACAGCTACGCAGCCCGGACTGCCATCGAGGTCGGAACCGTTGGCGTTGGTCTCGCCGTCGTTGGCCCGGCGGGCGCGCTAGGCGCCGCCCTCATCAAGCCGGCCCTTGAGCTTGTCGCCGTTCGCGACCGCCGGGGACTCCGCAACGTCGAACTGCTTGTAGAAGCCATCACAGAGTCCACCGGCCTATCCGCAGAGGAATTCGAGGCTTGGGCCAAGAGCAAGGATGTACCACCAGAAGGTCATGGCACTCCGCTGCCGTGCTGACCGAGAACCTCCAGGACGACGCACGTCTAGATCTGGGGATCCTCATCATCAACGCTCTCGCCGATCTCGAAGCTGCTCACGTCCGAGTCCTCGACGCCATCGCCGGCGGCTCGCTTCCTCGTCGCCCAGACAGAGCAGAGCGACTCCCCGGGGTCGCACTTCAGTCTCAGCTTGAAGAGCAGTTCCCCAACCTGGCCGCAGGAATCGTGCCGCTGATGCCTGCCCTCGTGCGGCACGGCCTGGCGGAAGACCGACTCGCCCACGCCGACGATAATGCTGCATGGGCAGTGACACTCTTCGGCCGCGGCTGCCTGCGGTACCTCCAGGACAGCACGTCGGAGAGTTGAAGCGGAACTACAGGCCACGATCGGCCCGCCAGTAGAATCAATGCTCGACGGCTGCTCAGACCGCTCTGGCGGTTGCCACGGCTGCTTGCTGGTTGACGATGTTTGACGGTGTCTTGTGCCCCCTGCGTGCCCCAAGCGACTCGGCGCGCAGCTCAGGTCGCCACCCAAGTAGGAGCCCCCGAGCCTCGGGCGTCTGGGCTCACCTCACCGGGCGGGGAGTGATGGCGTGCGGCGGTGGCAGATCTCGGACGGGCTCACCGATGGAGTAGACCTCTAGGCACGACAGAAATCCGCCGTCAACAAGTAGGACGACACCGGCGTAGGTGTCGCCGTCGCTGATGTCCGCTGAAACGGGTGCCGGTGAGATGACCGGAGCAGGGGTCGCCGACGATTGGTCAACGGACAGGTTGATCGTCGCGCAACCGCAGCCGCATCCACCTTCGACGGCGGCATGCCTCAGTTGGGCCAGCAGCTCGGTACTACCGGGAAACGTCGAACCCAGCAGACGTTCAATCACCGCTCGTTCAGGCTCGGTGAGCGGCCGTCGGGTCTGACTCGGGAGAGCTCCGTCTGTCGGCACTAGCCCATGATCCCGCACGGCTCCTGCGCATTGCGACATCAGCTCGACCCCTTGACCCCCAGGCAACGATTCCGCTTCGTTGAGCTGGCGTTGCTGAGCCTCTGATCTGCGTGATCGGTGCGCCGACGTCCGTCGTTGTGCGGCCGTGTTCGCACCCGTAGTCACTCAGTTAGACACTCACCTGACTGCCAGCCTGGCTGCCATCGCGAGAGTCGCGACCCCTCGTTTGTAAGTTCTGGGCAATTCGTCCGGCCGCGTCCAGCCGCGTCGCCCACCTCAAACGACCGTCCGGCCAAGTGTGCTGCTGGCTGGTGGCGCCCCGGCTCTTTGCCACCGTTGCTGTCGGCAGCCTCCCCCGCCCGGTTCGTCGCGGCAGCGGCGGTCAACCGTCTGCCCGGCGTGGCGAACTGATCTACGACTCAGTCGATGGCACGATCATCGCGCTCGCCGACACCCCGTCGCACGATCGGCTGAACCGTTGGACATCTGGGCACCAGTCCAGGGCGCTACGGCCGTCGCCGCCGCTGCCATCGCGGCCATCGCCGCTTGGCAAGCGAGGACGACCGCCGTCCGAATGACCGCCATCGAGAGCGAGCGCCGCAAGAGCGAGCTCTCCCCTCGGCTACGTGTGACTTGCGAGCCCTTCAACCCAGGTTCCGAAGGCATCCGTCTGCGGGTGGCGTTGATTGGCCCGCCGGGGCTCGACCGCCTCGATCGGTTGACCGTAGCCGTCAGGAATGACCACCACCGCCGAGGCGAAAGTGGGTTCCAGCAGTACATGGACGGACCGACCCGCGAAGAGGTCAAGCAGCACGTCTGGGGGCCTTACCGCTTCACGCCTCACACTGGGCCGGACGATGCGCAGGCCGATGGCATGGGGCGTCAAGTCGTGTATGACAAGAGTCTTCCGGTCGGTGAAGAGCTGCCGTACCAGCTGGAGCACACCCACCCCGGGCACTGGATGAGGAGTTACACGCAGGAGTCCTGGCTGCGCGAACGGGGTCCGGTTATCCGTCTGGCATTCACTGCTGAGCACCAGGATCATGGGAGTTGGTACCTACCCTGTGAGATCGACACGGGAACCATGCCAGTGACAGTCCAGGTGCCGCAGCAATGACTCTCGTCGCCACCCTGCCACCCGCAGCGGCGATGCCATAGTCTCCGGCGTACAGGTCGACTCGTCCGTCGCCCACCAGGTCAGCCGCTAACACATCGCGGCTGGCCTGCTGTTTTTCGGGTGCTGCCGGTCGTCGTCGGTCATCCTTGGTCGGCGTTAGACGGCCCGCCGGCGGCCCAGACGGCCCGGAGACGGCCCACCAGACCCCTCGCTTGTAAGGCGGCTCTGGCATGAGCGGCAGCGCCCCCCCGACGGCTACCACGTCCTGGTCGGGCGCGCCGCGAGTCCTCATCTGTCCGCCGACGTCTGCAACGGTTGATGTCAGCGGTAGATGTCGGCTTGACGGTGCCTCTTATGCTGCTGAAACGCTGCAGGAAGGAAGTGGCAGGTGCCAAACAAGGGTGGCCCGACCAAGAGCACCGCTGAGCTTGTGCGCGAGCAGATCGTCGCGTATGAACGGCGGGGGCCATTCTGGGGCCGGCTGACCCAGTTCCTGACGGCACTCGCACTGCTTTCGGGGGTGGTCCTTTCGACCGGGCTGGCCAGCACCGTCACAAGTTTCTATTCCGGAACTGGGGTCATAAAGTCCTCCCCCAAGGAACAGTCCGCGGTAGCGATGGTGAAGAAGTGTCAGCGGGTGGGCCCGGTGAGCGTGTACGGGTTCGGTTACTGGTGGCGCTGCGGCGTGACGGTGCGGATGAGCGACGGTCGGACTGTTTCGACTACAGTGGGCCACTCGGTTGTCACGCCGGACGACCGCGGACGGCCGGTGGAGTTCCGTGAGGCTTGCTTTGGCAAGAACAACACCGAGTGCAACTACGGCCGGCCAACTTCCCTCTTCTGGGGACTCGCCGTAGCGGTGGTGGTCATGGTCAGTCGCTGCCTATCGCTTCTCTTGATAATTGGTGCCGGCTTCTATCTGGTACGCGCAGTGGTTGGAGTCCCCAGGTACTTCGCCTGGTTAAACCGGCGCAGGCGCCGTCGCTCCCCGGCTTCTGTCCCGCGATGAACTGCCTGCCCGATCATTGGGACTTGACCGGCTCATCGTTCACCGCGTGGGCTGCCGCGCGGCATTGTCGACCCCTCGTCAGGACCTGCGTGTCGCTCACCCGCCCATCCTGCCCGCACGACGTCCGCAGTGGGCTGTCCTGCTGTGAACTGTCACCGGCCTTGCATTTCGGCAAAGGGTGGGCATTCGAGCTCTGGCCTGTGCGAAGGCTTGACACCGGCGGTTGCTGGTGGTCACCGCTGGCCCGCCTTTGACGGCCTGGCCGCAGCCTGGACCTGGTCCTCGTCGACCCCTTGACCCCCAGGCAACAATCAGCCCGCGACGACCTGCCCTGATTCCCGCACTGCGCTGGTACGGGCATCCGTCGTTGTACGTGGACGTCCGTCCGTGGTCGCCCCGGTCGTCACTCAGCTTGTCACTCAGACGGCCCTACATCACTGAGCGAACCAACACGAGCGACCAGCCGACGATGACGCGCGAGTACACCATGAGGGTCGCGAGCATCAGCAGGCCGGCAACCGCCAACGCCACCATCACCGCGAAGACACTGCCGTTCGTCGCCACGTATCGCCAGCCTTGGCGAGACGACGGCTCGTCAGGGCTGGCATCATCCTCATCAAAGAAGATCACGGAGCAAGGCTCCGGGGTGTCCGTGATTAATGCCCCTTGCTCCAGCCATGGCTCGACTCACAACGGCGTTGGACCTGTCCGCATCGACGGTACGGTCGCCGCTCCCTTCGACCCCTCGTTTGTAAGTTCTGGGCGCTCCGTTCGGGCCGGTCCGCGCACGTCACTGACGTCGGGCGTTGATCCGCGCTTGGCCACTGGCGGCTGTCCTCGTCCGGGGTCGTTGCTGTCGGCGGCCACCTCTCGCCGCGACCCCGTCACGGGCGTCACCTGGTCACGCCCACTTTGGGCTCAGGTACCAGTGGACCCGGCGACGCCGGAGCGTTGTGCGGCGGTCCACAGGTGATGAGCTGGCCTGGGTCACACCCGGTCTGCGCCCGTCCGCAATACTCCACGCATGTCTCTTCTGGAGTTGCGCATCGCTCTCTACATCCTCGCAATGCTGATCACCAACGGTATAGCGATCGCGCTCCTTTTCCACGCAGGCGGCTGGGGTGTGGCGCTCCTGCCAGTGCTGGGTACATTCTTCGCGATTCAGTACGGACGTACCCTGCCTCGAAGAGGTGGGACGCCGTGAGATATCACGAAGGAAGCGGCTACCGCCGGCCCACCCTGCGGCAGTTGGGGATGCGTGACGGAATGGGGTGCGACTCGGTCCCGTTCGTCGCTGGCCGCCGGCGTTTCAAGCTGTCTTGTGCCCCATGTACGCCCCGACGACCCCTTGGCCCCAGGCAACCAGCACCGTCACGTGAGCTGCTGCCCTGTGGCCCTTGACCTGGAAACGCGGTCCGCCATCGTCCGTGCTCGTCCGCTCGCGTCCGCACCGATCGTCACTCAGTTAGTCACCAACTCAGCAGCCCCTGCGGACTTAGAGGTCCTAACAAAGTCGTACGACGTGTCGGTACGTGATGATGCAGGTGGCCAGGGCGAGGAAGGCTTCGTGGATGTCGTCGCGGCGTTCCCACCGGATGCGTAGCCGTTTCATGCCGTGGTACCAGGCGATCGTGCGCTCGATGACCCATCGGACCACTCCCAGACCGGAGCCGTGCGGTTGACCGCGGCGGGCGATGCGCGGGCGGATGCCCTTGGCCCGTACCGCCCGGCGGTACTTGTCGTGGTCGTAGGCGCGGTCGCCGAAGATCTGGTCGGGGCGCCGCCGCGGTCGGCCACGGCGGCTTCGTACCGGCGGGATCTTGTCGATCAGCGGGAGCAGTTCGGTGACGTCGTGGCGGTTGCCGCCGGTCAGCGATACGGCCAGGGGGATACCGGCGCCCTCGGTCAGGACGTGGTGCTTCGAGCCCGGGCGGGCGCGGTCGACCGGGCTCGGGCCGCTTTTGGGCCACGTCGAGCGGCCCGCACGTGCGAGGAGTCGATCACGGCGCGAGACCAGTCGAGCTTGCCGGGTGCCTGGAGTTCGGCCAGCAGCAGCTCGTGCAGCCGCTGCCACACCCCGGCCCGGTTCCACTCCTCCAACCGCCGCCAGCAGGTCATTCCGGACCCGAACCCCAGTTGTTGGGGCAGGAACTCCCACTGAATGCCGGTGTGCAGCACGAACAAGATCCCGCACAGCACCTGCCGGTCCGGGATCCGCTTGCGTCCCGGGTTCGTGGGTTGCGCTCAGGTTTGGGCAGCAGCGGCTCGATGCGCTGCCACAGCCCGTCCGGCACGATCCACGGCGGCTGCTCGCCACGCCTCACGGCACGACATCGTAGATCACCCGCTACAAGGGATGGAAACCCCAGAGATCATTTTGTTAGGACCTCTTAGAGGTAGATCCAAGACAATGACCTCATGGATGAGGCTCGACGGCGGTGGCACCAGCAGCACTCGGCGTCCTGGCTCCAACTCGCCGCCACCCTTCGACGTGAGGGCTGGGAAGCGCAGGTGACGTGTGAGGCAGCTCCAGTGCAGGTAGAAGGGACTCTGCCAAGCGGCGAGCGGTTCTATTTTCGCGCCCGGCATAGTGATGTGTCGTTGGGCATTGGTGGCGACGATCCGGCAGACATCCCCGAGTGGGAAGCCAGCGAGTCACATCAAGAGGCCAGCTACCTGCCCGCCACCGTCGGCGAGGCCATGATCAGACGACTTGCTCGCCGCTACCTCGGGGAGCGTTAGCCAACTGGGCAAGCACCCTCAGTCTGGAAGGTGCCTTGATCCCCAGGTAGATCCTCCTGGACCTGCTGGTGATGAGGCTCGTCGTCTGCGGACGAGGGGACGTGCCCCGGGTAGGGAGACCCACTGCTAACCCTTGTTGACCCGACTGTCGGGCACAGAGCGCGCACGAGTGGCGGCAGTGTCGTACCGTAGTGGCCCTCGCGAGACGAAACCTATTCGCCGGGTACCCGGTCGCGAAAGTGAAGGCCACCCATGTATGCCCCAGGCTTCCTGCCCGGTCGAAGTCTCGGCGACACCTCGTCATGATCCGGACGATGTTCGGTGCTGACCTCATGGGCCCTGACATCTATGGCCGCGAGATGCGACTCTGGCAGTCGCTGGGGCCGGCAAAGTATCGCCTGCGATCCGCCTGCCTTGCCGTCCTGCTGGCCCTGGCCAGCGTGGTGGCCTTCCTAGGTTCCATGACGCTCGCCAGCCTTTTCGGAGGTGTGCACTACGGGCACCCGGCGCGGGTGGTGGTGGACGATTGCCAGCAGGTTGGCCCGATTAGCCGGCGGGGCTTTGGTTACTGGTGGGAATGTGATGCGGTGGTGACCGCACCCGACGGCACGGTCCGGAAGGCCCGGATACATGCGTCGGACGTCGTGCCGGAAGACCGGGGTCGGTCGGTCGAACTGCGCGAGTCTTGCCATGTCAAGGGGGATGTCACCGATTGCTCGTACGGTAGACCAATCGGGTACCTGCTCAATGTCGGCTTACTGCTCATCGTCAAGCTGGGTTGGGTGGCGTTGGTCGTCGGCGGCTTCGGGGTCGTGATGTTCCTGACCAGGGCGTTCCTCGGCGCGCCCCGGTACCTGCGCTTTCGTGGTCGCCGACCTTCAACCGCAGATTGAGCCGCTGGCGAGCCGGTCGTCGGGTGATTAGATGCCTAGGGTGGCCGGAGTCAAGCGAGGCTTGACGCTGCGCGTTGCGACGAGGCCGTGGTGGGGATGCGGCGCGTGCTATCCGGGCAGGCCCCCGCCTGCCGGCAACGCCGGCCCGAGGGGTCGCAGAGGCTCCGGGGTCAAGGGCGGCCCGTAGGGCCGTCGCGCAGCGATGCGAAGCACCCTTGAGGTCGGAGGGGCGGCCCCGCATCCTCCGCGCCGCATCCCCACCACGGCCGGCGGTTACTCGCCCCTACGGCGCGGCGGTGCGACGGCCGCCGCGCCCGGCCGGCTGCCGGCCCACGAACCTCAACCACTCTCGTCGCTGCCGTCTGCGGCGGCCCCCGGGCTTCCCGCTGTCCGCGCCAGCCGACGGGCGTCTTGCGTGGCCGGCGTGGAGCGACAGCGGAGCGTCGGACGCGCGCCCAGGCGGCGGCGCGTGCGGCCCGTTGCGGGCCGCCTTGAAGACGTACAGAAAGTCCTCCCACGCAGGTCCTGAGACCCGACAAGGTCCTGAGACCCGACAAGGCCGGCGGGCGGCTGTCCTGCACCGCTCGATACGTCGCATGTGAGCGCGTAGAAAGCCGGTGGTTCGGCAACGGGCAATCGGGCTACGGTTCGCGGATGAGCATCCTGCCCGGCGCGACGAGGCAGTCGTTCGTGGGTCGCGATCTTCGGCATCGCACCCTGGATAAGCACTACTTCAAGTTTTGTGATTTCCGTGGCGCCGACCTCCGGGGTGCGTCGCTCCGGGGTGCCAGCTTTGCTGGCTGCGATCTGCGGGGTGCCGACCTGCGCGACGCGGATCTGTCCTACGCGCGTTTCAGCTACGTTAGGACTCACGATCCGGAGTACGGACGCACAGACGTTACCGGGGCCCGGTGGGACGGGGCCAACCTTCGAGGTGTCACCGCCGAGCGCGTAATTGGGTGGCCGGACGGCCTCTCAGACTCCGGCATTACTTCGGGTTGACGTGTCGGCACCCGGTGCTACTCTGGCGCTCGTCGAGCACGCCAGCGCGGCCTTCCTGCCGAATCGCTGAACTCGATCTCGAGGATGCCGAGCGGCCTTCCTGCCGCTGATGCGGGTCACCCCCCGCCGGTTCTCGATCGCACCGGCCGCTGTGCCGGTCCCCCGAATCCGTTGAGCGGCCCAGCACGGCCTTGCCTGCCGTCCACGATGGCCCGGATTCGCACATGTCCACGGGTGGGGCAGCCTGCGGCAGCCCGCCGGATGCCGACATCCCAGGCTCCCCGCCCGTGCCGGCCCAATCACCGAGCCCACGAGCGCGAAAGGACATGACCCATCGGCGGGAAGTGGCACGACCACGACTCCGCCCTCCGGCGTCTGCCGCCCTGTCGGCGGTGCCAGGAGACACGACGAAGACCACCAGCGGACAGCCGTCCACGGCTGGTGGTGCTTCGTCTCCCGTCCCTGCCACCCCCTGAAGAGGAGACAGTCGTGTCCACCCCGCTCACCCTGTGCCGGCCCGGCCTCGCCGTCGGCCGGGACCTCCAAGCGCTGCACCGCGCCGCCTCGCCGGAGTTCTCCGGCTGGCTGGAGCACACCCGCCCCGCCGGCGGTTGCTCGCGCCCGATCCGCCTCTCCGGCACCATTGCCGCCGTCGACCGAAACACCGGCCGCATCACCAGCCGACTGCACACCGATGAGCTGCCCGACCGGGCGCTTTACAAGGCGTGCGGCAACCGCCGCGAATCGCAGTGCTCCGACTGCGCCTGGGTCTACCAGGGCGACGCCTACCAGGTCGTCCGGTGCGGCCTGACCGGCGGCAAGGGCGTCCCTGCCTCGGTCGGCCGGCATCCGGTCGTGTTCGCCACCTTCACCGCCCCGTCGTTCGGCGCGGTCCACCACCGGCACATCCCCCGTCACACCTGCCGCAGCCGGCAGCGCTGCGACTGCCGACCGGCCCCCTGCCACGCCCGGAGCACCCCCGGCACCTGCCCGCACGGGCAGCCCGCGGTGTGCTTCGCCCGCCACGACGTCGACGATCCGCGGCTCGGGCAGCCCTTGTGCCTCGACTGCTACGACCACGACCACCAGGTCGTCTGGAACCACTTCTCAGGGGAGCTGTGGCGGCGCACCAAACAGGCCATCGAACGCAACCTCGCCGCCCTCTGCCGCCGACGTGGCATCCCCTTCGTTCGGGTCCTCACCGCCTCAGGCAAGCTCCGCTGGGTGCCGCCCGTGCGGGTGTCGCACGGCAAGGTCGCCGAGATGCAACGCCGGGCCGCCGTGCACTTCCACGTCCTGCTGCGCCTCGACGGCGTCGACCCTGACGACCCGGACGCCCTCGTGCCGCCGCCGGCCGGCATCACCGTCGGCGACCTGGACGCTGCTGTCCACGCCGCCGCCTCCCGGATCACCGTCACCACACCCCCACACTCCGACCAGCCCGAAGGCTGGGTGGTCGCCTGGGGCGAGCAGGTCGACGTTCGGCACGTCAATAGCGCCAGCGGTGAGCTGACCGACGGCAAGGTCGCCGCCTACCTCGCCAAGTACGCCACCAAGGCGACCGAAGCCACCGGCCACTGCTCCACCCGGCTCACCCCCGCCACCATCGACGACTACGCCGACCCCGAAGGCGACCACCTCGCCCGCCTCATCGACGCCTGCTGGCACCTCGGCAGGCCCACTTACAGCGACACGACCAGCGGCGCCGCAACCGCCAGCAACCGTCAAGACAGCCTTGACACCAAACCCCACGCCTACGCCGGGATGCGGCGGTGGGCGCACATGCTCGGCTTCGGCGGCCACTTCCTCACCAAGGCCCGCCGCTACTCCGTCACCTTCGGCCTGCTGCGCGACACCCGCGCCACCTACCGCCGCACAGAAGACGACGAGTCCACCGACAGCACCACCGTCGCCACCCTCACTTACATCGGAGCCGGCTGGCTCAGCGACGGTGACGCTCTCCTCGCCAACACCGCCGCCAGACAGCGACGCGAAAGCAGACGCATCGGCCGAGAAGAACTCGCCCACGAAGCCTGGCTCATCGGGGCGGCTGCATGAGCAGAGACCTCACCCCGCGCTGGTACTCCCCCGCCGAGGTCGCCGTCCTACTCGGCTTCGGCATCTCCAAGGTCAAGATGAAGATCGCCACCGGCGAGCTGCGCTCCATCAAGGACGGTAAGTACCGCCGCATCCTCCCTGAATGGGTCGACGACTACATCCGCCAGCAGGTCGAACGCCAGGAGGCAGCCTGATGCCCGCCCGCGCACGAGCCAACGGCGAAGGCTCGATCTTCCCGTACCGCAACGGCTTCGCCGCTTACGTCTGGGTCACCAAGCCCGACGGCAAGCGCACCCGCAAGTACGTCTACGGCAAGAGCCGCGAGGCCGTCCACGACAAGTGGATCAAGCTGCATCAGCAGGCGAAGCAGGGGCCGGTGGCGACCAGCGTCCCGACGGTCGGCAGCTTCCTGACGCGGTGGCTGTCGGAGATCATCGAGCCGAACCGGGCACCGTTGACCTACGCCACCTACGAGACGATCGTCCGCCGCTACATCACTCCGGGCCTCGGTGCCAAGCGGCTCGACCGGCTCCAGTCGCGGGACGTGCAAACCTGGATCAACCAGGTGGCCCGCACCTGCCAGTGCTGCGCCCAGGGCAAGGACGCCACCCGGCCCAAGGACAAGCGGCGCTGCTGCGCGGTCGGCCGCTGCTGCCAGGCCGTCCCGTCGACGCGCACGATCAGCGACATCCGGGCCGCGCTGCGGGCCGCCCTCACCCACGCCCAGGCCGAAGACCTCATCACCAAGAACCCAGCCGTGCCGGTAACCCTCGCCACGGTCCGCCGCCGCCGAGGCAGGTCGTGGTCGAGCGACGAGGCCCGCAAGTTCCTCGAATCCGCCCGCCACGACGAGGACCCGCTCTACGCCGCCTACGCCCTGGTACTCGTCACCGGACTACGCAAGGGTGAGGCCCTCGGACTGACATGGGAGGACGTCGACCTCGACGCCGGAGAGCTGACCATCGGCCGCCAACTGCAACGCGTCCGCGGCCAGCTCCTGCACCGCGACACCAAGACCCAGGCATCCGACGCCACTCTCCCGCTGCCCGACATCTGCGGCACGGCACTAGGAATCAGGAAGGTACAACGGGACGAGGCACGAGCAGCGGCCGGCAACGCGTGGCATGAAACCGACCTCGCATTCACCACCCGCTATGGCACGCCCATCGAGCCGCGCAACTTCCAGCGCTCCTGGCAAACCCGCTGCGAGAAGGCCAAAGTCAGGCCGATCACCGTCCACGACGCCAGGCGCACCTGTGCCACGCTCCTGGCCGACCTCGACGTCCATCCGAGAGTCGTCATGCAGATCCTCCGGCATGCCCGCTTCTCGATAACCATGGAGATCTACACGCAGGTCTCGTCGAAGGCGACCCGCGACGCCCTCAAGCGGCTCGGCGATTCCCTCGCGAGATGACCGTTGCTGTACTTCGCTGCTGTACGGGCAGCAAAAAGGCCACCCCCACGAATGGGAAGTGGCCTTTGAGCTGCGTGGGCGATACTGGGATCGAACCAGTGACCTCTTCGGTGTGAACGAAGCGCTCTCCCGCTGAGCTAATCGCCCTCAGCGCCGATGACTCTACCCGATCGAGAACCGAGACCAAAAACCCGGGTCTTCAGTGCGTCGCGAGGTAGCGCATCACCCGGGCCACCAGGTCGATGCCGAGGCTGTACTTGAGCGACAGCCACACCACCACCAACACGAAGACCAGCCCGACGGCGCCGAGCGCCAACCGGACCGGCAGCGATCGGCTGGTCACCCAGCGGGTCCAGGCGTGCACGTGTCGGCGGGTGAAGCCGAGCAGCCGCCGCGCCCAGTGGAACTCGACCGCCCAGATGCCGAGCCCGGCGATCACCAGCAGCCAGCCGGGTCCGGGCAGCGGGATCAGCGCGACACCGACGGTGACGACGATGGCGCCGGCGATGCCGATGAAGATCTTGAGGGCGACCCGGCCGGTGGGGTTGGCCCGGATGAGGTCGAGGGTGGTGTGTAGCCGCCCCCGCCAGCCGCTGTGGGGCTTCCGGGCGACGGCGACCCCGGAGGCGGAGGAAGGGCCGCGGGAGGGGCCCTCGGAAGGCTCCGTCGACACCACGTACCCCCGCCTTTCGGCTGCTCGGGCCACTCCTTTCGGTGGGCCGGCCATGGTCGTCGGATCCATCGCGGAACCCCGCCTGACCATTTCCACCCCCAGTGTGGCCCGGGACCGTCACCCCCGCAGAGGACTGGACGTTACCGGAGTAAGTCGACGACTGAACCACCCGCTGCCGGGCGGCACCACGGTTCGGGCGGAACCGGAAATCCTACAAGAATTTTCACATTCTCGCGGCCTTTCCGACCCCCTTCCCACCACTGGGTGAAGTCAGCGTATGGCGGAGCGTAGCCAGGAGTAGCACCTGAGTATGGGAAAAGCGGGACACGCGCGTTCCGCAGCGGTGCCGGGGGGAGAACGTCCATGAGTGTCATCCGACCGACGACCGTAGAGGTCGAGACGTCGCTAAGGCTCGTCGCGCCTGACGCCACCGCATTGCCGGTGCGTGCCAGTCTGCGTTACGACCCTGCTGACCCGTATGCGGTCCATGTCCTGTTCCACGCCGAATCCGCCGGCGGCGAGGCGGTGAGCTGGTCGTTCGCGCGCGAACTGCTGGTCACCGGGCTCGATGAGCCGGCCGGCATCGGCGACGTCCGGGTGTGGCCGTGGGCCACGCCGCGCGGCGACTTCGTCGCACTCGCGCTGTCGTCCCCGGACGGCAACGCCCTCTTCGAGGTCCCGCGCAGCGTGCTCGTGCGCTTCCTGCGCCGGACCTACGTCGTCGTCCCGCGCGGCCGCGAGGCCGAGCACCTGGACGTCGACACGGCGGTGAACCGGCTGCTCGCCGGCCGCTGACAACGCAACCCCGGGGCCGCGCGGATCTGCCGAGTCCGCGCGGCTCCGGCCACCACCGATCCGGTACGCCGTGGGCGTGCCGGCCTCAGCCGTGCGTGGTGATCCCGCCGTCGACCGGGATCACCGCGCCGGTCAGGTACGACCCGGCGCGGGACGACAGGTAGATCGCGGTGCCCGCCATGTCCTCGGGACGCCCGATCCGCCGCAGCGGCACCTGCTGCTCGATCGCCGACCGGGACGCCGGGTCGTCCAGCGCGAAGGCCATCATCTTGCTCTCGAACGGCCCCGGCGCGATCGCGTTGACCGTGATCTGCTCGCCAGCGAGCTGATGCGCGAGGCTGCGGGTCAGCATGTGCACGGCCGCCTTGGTCGCCGAGTAGGCGTACACCTCCATGAACGGGACCCGGAGGCCGTCGATCGACCCGATGTTGATCACGCGGGCCGGGTCGTCGGCGCTGGCTGCCGCGCGTAGCGCCGGCAGCAGCGCGGTGGTGAGCCGGAAGACGGCCTTGACGTTGACCGCCCAGAGCTTGTCGAACGCGGCCTCCGGATAGTCCTCCAACGGCGCGCCCCAGGTCGCGCCGGCGTTGTTGACCAGCACCTCGAGCCGGTCGGTGCGCTCCCGGACGGCGGCGGCCAGCCGCTGCGCGCCCTCGTCCTGGCTGAGGTCGGCGGGGATCGCCGTGCACTGCCCCTCGGCGGAGAGCTCCTTGGCCACCCGCTCGCAGACATCGGCCTTACGCGAGGAGATGATGACCGTCGCGCCGGCCTGCACGAAACCCCGGGCGATCATCAGCCCGATACCCCGCGAACCGCCGGTGACCAGGACCGTCTTGCCTCCGACCGAGAACAGATCCGTCATGTCCATCCCATCGCGAGTCGGCGGGGCCGCGGCGTGGTCCGCCGGCCCAGGCGCTACCGATCGGTAACCTAGTCGGCGCGTGACGGCGGGGACAAGCCCGTACCTGCCGTCCACCGCCGAGATGCAAGCTGCGCAGGGGGCGGCTAACGTCGAACCGATGGTCACTCCCGGTCAGCTCCCCCCGGCCACCCGTACCGACCTGTCCACCGTCGCGGTGGACCCCGACGACATCGCCACCGGGGCGCTCGGCGATCTCACGCCAGAGCTCGGCTGGCGTCGCCCCGTGCTGCTCGACGCCGACCTGCTGATCCTGGTCACCGGCGGACACGGCAGCGCCGAGCTGGACTTCCGGGCGCTGCCCTGCCGGCCGGGCACCATCGTGCGGGCCCGCCCGGGCCAGGTGCTGCGCTGCCTCGGCGCCCACCTCGACGCGACGGTGGTGCGCTGGGGCGCCGGGACCTTGCGCGGGCTGGACGTCGACCCGGACGCGGTGCCGGCGTACCGGCAGCTCGCCGGCGAGGACGAGGACGCGGTGATCGGCGAGGTCACCCAGCTGGTGGTGGACGCGGAGCGGCACCGGGAGCAGCCCGCGGCCCGGGCGCTGCTGCGGCACCAGCTCGCCGTGCTGCTGCTACGGCTGACCCTGCTCGGCGACACCGGCAAGCGGCCGGCCCCGCGCCCTGAGTCGGAGACCTTCCACCGGCTCTGCCGGGAGGTCGAGCGGGGCTACCAGCACACCCGCCGGGTCGAGGACTACGCCGCGCAGCTCGGCTGCTCGGTGCGTACCCTCACCCGGGCCTGCCTGGCGGTGACCGGCCGCAGCGCCAAGCAGGTGATCGACGAGCGGGTGGCGTTGCAGGCCAGCCGGCTGCTCGCCGCCACCGACGAGCCGATCGCCCGGATCGGCCGGCGGCTCGGTTTCCCCGAGCCGACAAACTTCGGCCGCTTCTTCACCCGTGAGGTCGGCGTCAGCCCCGGGGCCTTCCGGGCCGCCCGGGAACACCCCCTACCGGTCCGGATGGTGCGCCCCCGCCCGCCCGCCGACCCAACGCCCGCCCTGGCGAGGCATGATGGCAGGGCCTCCAACTGATTGTTGCGTGTATTCGTGGTGATGATCTGGTGAGGTTGCAACAGTGGGCGGAGCGCGAAGCCGTGCGTCGCGCCGCGATGTGCAGGTGGTTTCGGGAAGGGATATGCCGGTGGCGGCTCGCCGGGTGGTCGAATCATCGGCGTCGATGGATGTGTCCGGTTCGGCCATGGGTACCCTGACGTCGCCGTCAGCGACGCAGGGTCGCAGGCTGCTGGTGGGACCGGCAGAGCTTGACGGGGTCCGTGTGCGGGACATGATGGAGCTCCTGACGTCGTTGTGCGGGCGTCGCTCGTCGATGATCCGCAACAGCCGCGTTGTGGATGGCGCCACGGGAGACGGCCCAGGGTGAAGACGATTCAGGCGTACCGGTTTGCGCTGGACCTGACTACGGCGCACGAGCGGGCGGTGCGGGCGCATGCGGGCGCGGCACGCGTAGCGCACAATTGGGCGTTGGCCATGGTGAAGGCGGTGATGGATCAGCGGGCCGCCGAACGCTCTTACGGAATCGCCGTTGCAGACCTTACCCCTGCCGTGGGCTGGTCGCTTCCTGCCCTGCGCAAGGCGTGGAATCAGGCCAAGTCGGAGGTGGCGCCGTGGTGGGCGGAGTGTTCAAAGGAGGCCTTCAACACCGGCCTGGACGCCTTGGCGCGGGCTTTGAAGAACTGGTCCGATTCGCGGTCTGGTCAACGTGCCGGGCGGCCGGTCGGCTTTCCCCGGTTCAAGTCGCGTCGCCGGTCGACACCAACGGTGCGGTTCACCACCGGCACGATTCGCATCGAGCCGGACCGCAAGCATGTCGTGCTGCCTCGGCTGGACCGGCTCAAGACCCACGAGTCGACCCGTAAGCTCGCCCGCCGCCTCGAGGCCGGGACCGCCCGGATCTTGTCTGCAACGATCCGCTTCCAGGGCGGCCGGTGGCACGTCGCGTTCTGCGTCCAGGTCGACCGTCGAGACCGCAGTCCGGCGCGACCGGACGCGACGGTCGGGTTGGACGTGGGTGTGAGGCATCTCGCCGTGCTGTCCACGGGCGAGTTGGTGCCGAATCCCCGTCACCTCGATGGCGCGGCCCGGCGGATGCGCAGGCTTGCTCGTCGGATGTCCCGCCGGGTCGGCCCCGATCGGCGGACCGGCCTTCGCGCGTCAAAGCGGTGGGAGGCTGCCCGTAGACAGGTAGCCCGGGCGCACGCCCGGGTGGCGAATCTGCGTCGTAATGGGCTGCACCAGCTCACCACCCGGCTGGTTCGCGAGTACGGCACGATCGTGGTTGAGGATCTGAACGTGGCCGGGATGCTGCGTAACCGGCGGCTGGCCCGGCACATCGCCGACGCAGCGTTCGCCGGACTGCGCCGGCAACTGGCCTACAAGACCGGGTGGTACGGCAGTCGGCTGGTCGTGGCCGACCGCTGGTATCCGTCCTCGAAGACCTGCTCGGGCTGCGGCGCGGTGAAAACCAAGCTGGCCCTGTCCGAGCGCACCTACACCTGTACCATCTGCGGCCTGACCCTCGACCGGGACATTAACGCCGCACGCAACCTCGCCGCACTCGCGCATGAGGTCACCACCGCCGGGAGTGGCCCGGTGGCCGGACGTGGAGCCGACCATAAGACCCGCCCCAGCGGGCCGGTGGCCGTGAAGCGTCAACCCGGCACCGCTGCGGCGGGCAAGACCGGGACCGTTCCGCCGCAAGGCGGGACTTCCAACCACGGACTTACCACAGTCCACTGAGAGGAAACGGTGCAGATCTCCGCGCGCGGCGACTATGCGGTCCGGGCGGCCCTGAGCCTGGCCACCGCGTACCCCGCCCTGCTGTCCACCCAGGCCATCGCCGCCGAACAGGACATGCCCCGGAAGTTCCTCGAGGCCGTCCTGGCCGACCTGCGCCGGGCCGGGATCGTCCGGGCCCAGCGTGGTGCGGAGGGCGGCTACACCCTGGCCCGCCCGCCCCGCGACATCACCATCGGGCAGATCCTCCGCGCCGTCGACGGCCCGCTGGCCGGCGTCCGCGGGCTGCGCCCCGAGGAGACGCATTACGCGGGCGCGGCCGAAAACCTGCCCCGGCTCTGGGTGGCCGTCCGCGCCGCCGTCCGCCAGGTCGTCGACGAGGTGAGCCTCGCCGAGATGGCCAGCGGCAAGCTGCCCGGGCACGTCCGCAAGCTGATCGCCCGCCCCGACGCCTGGGAGCCCCGCTGACCCTGACCGGTCCCGACCGCGGCACGCCGTCGCGGGCGGCTGCGCCGGCGTGGCTCAGCGACACGCCGCCGCGGGTCGCTGCGCCGGCCCGGGTCGCTGCGCCACTGCGGGTCGCT
This sequence comes from Micromonospora coerulea, assembly GCF_016598485.1. GTDB lineage: Bacteria > Actinomycetota > Actinomycetes > Mycobacteriales > Micromonosporaceae > Micromonospora > Micromonospora coerulea. The sequence goes on from NZ_JAEMUW010000026.1 coordinate 27,860, forward strand.
GCGCCGGCCCGGGTCGCTGCGCCGACGGGGCTGGCTGCCGGCCCGTCCCGCGCCGATTCGTTTGCGACATCAGCTCCATAGCGAGCCGACCCCACTCCCCCGCCCGCCCCATCGGCACCGCGGATTCGGACGGGCGTGCCCACCGGCCGGCGTCGAGGCGGCCGCCGGGCGGCGTCACAGCGTGCGGAACACCTCGGCGTAGTCCAGCCGGGGCAGCCACTCCCGCCAGGCGTCCGCCGCGGGCCACGCACGCCGACCAGGAAGTAGCCGATCTGCAGCGCCGCGCTGAGCCGGGCCTGCGCCTCCCGGCCGGCCGGCTCGTCGGCGAACCAGTCCCGGGCGCCGGGTCGGTGCGGGAACACCTCCGGCAGCCGCTCGTGCCAGTCGATGTCCGCGGCGAGCACCGCGACCAGCGGCGCCGTCGCCGTCTTGTCCCGGTTGCCCGCGCTGACGTACGGCAGCAGCCGGGCCCGCGCCTCGGGCGAGCGCAGCAGCAGCACCCGCAGCGGCTGGGCGTTCAGCGCGGTCGGGCCGTACCGGACCAGGTCGTGGATCGCCCGGACCTGCGCGTCGTCGACCGGCTCGTCGGTGAAGGCGTTGGCCGTCCGGGCCGCCCGGAACAGCAGGTCCTGGGCGGTCCGGTCGAGGGCGAGCAGGTCCTCCGCCGCCGCGGCGGTCACCACGGCGACGGCCACGGGCCGAACGTGGTGGTGTAGCCGCCACGGTGATGCACGAGCGGGTCGCCGTCCTCTCCCGTGCCCAGCGCGAGGGGCTCGCCGAGCACGATGGTGTGGTCGCCGGCCTCGATCCGGCGGACCACCCGGCAGAGCAGCACGGCCAGGGCGTCGTCGATCAGCGGCACCCCGAACGGTCCCAGGGTCCAGCCCGGGTGGGCGGCGAACCGGTCGATGCCGCTCGTGGCGAAGGTCCGGGCCACCTCCTGCTGGCCGGAGGCGAGCAGGTGCACCGCCAGGTGCTCGGCCCGCTCGACGGTGGGCCAGCTCGACGACTCCCGGCCGAGGCAGAACGACACCAGCGGCGGATCCAACGACACCGAGGTGAACGAGGTGGCGGTGAACCCGGCCGGCGGCAGCGCCGGCAGGTGCCGGTTCGCGGCCAGCCCGGGCGCGGTGACCACGGTGACCGTGGACGCCTGCCGGCGCAGCAGGGCGCGGAGCAGGTCCGGGTCGACCGGGCGCAGCTCGACGGCGCCGGCCCCCGGCCGGTCCACCGTGGTCACGCCGTCACCAGCTCTCGGCCGGCGTATGTGCTGGCCGGGCGGGGCAGCCCGTAGTGCTCGCGCAGCGTACGACCGGTGTACTCGGGCCGGAACAGGCCGCGCTCGCGCAGCAGCGGCACGACGTGGTCCACGAAGGCCTCCAGTCCATGGGGCAGCAGTGGTGGCATGACGTTGAAGCCGTCGGCGGCGCCCTGGGTGAACCACAGCTCGATCTGGTCGGCGATCTGTTCCGGGGTGCCGGCGACCACCCGGTGCCCGCGGCCGCCGCCGAGCCGGCCGATGAGCTGCCGGATGGTCAGGTTCTCCCGGCGGGCCAGCTCGACGACGAGCTGGTAGCGGCTCTGGTGGGACTGCACCGCGGTCGGCACCGCCGCCGGCAGGATGATCTTCTGGAACAGCCGCAGGTGGTTCAGCCCCATCGAGCGGGCCGAGCGGATCAGCAGCGGGTCGACGCCCTTCACTCCGGCGATGGTGTTCAGCAGGATCGGCCAGGAGCAGGCGTAGAGCACCAGGGCGATCTTGGAGGTCTCCCCCAGTCCGAGGATGAGCACGAAGACCGGCAGCAGCGCCAGGGCGGCGGTGTTGCGGAACACCTCCAGCAGCGGGCTGAGCAGGTCCGCCAGGGGCCGGTACCAGCCGATCAGCAGCCCCAGCGGGATGGCGGTGAGCACCGCCAGGGCCAGCCCGGTCAGCGACCGGGTGAGGCTGGCCCCGACGTGGTCGGCGAGCTGTCCGCCGCGCAGCAGCGCCCACCAGGCGGTGAGGACCTCCGACAGCGGCGGCAGGAAGACCCGGTCGACCAGCCCGGCCCGGGGCACGGCCTCCCAGCCGGCGGCGAGGGCGAGTAGCGCGGCGCTGCGGTGCAGCGCCCGGCCGCCGAGCCCGAGCAGCCGGGCGGGCCGGGTGGGTCCGGGGCCGGCGGGTGCCGGCGGGGGCACGGCGGCCGGGGCCGCCAGCCGGGCGGGACGTTCGGCGATGTCAACCACGGCGGGCCTCCTGGAGTACGGCGGGGCGTTCGGCGGACCGGGCGGCGCGGACCTCGTCGCGCAGCAGGGTCCAGATCTGGTGCCGGTGGTGCCGGAAGGCATCGGAGGAGCGGACGTCCTCGACCGCGTCCCGGTCCCCCAGCTCGATGTCGATGACCTGCTTGATCCGCCCCGAGCGGGAGGTCATCACGGCGACCCGCTGGCCGAGGTGGACGGCCTCGTCGATGCCGTGGGTGATGAACACGATGGTCTTGCCGGTGCGTTGCCAGATCCGGACCAGCTCGTCCTGGAGGGAGTCGCGGGTCTGCGCATCGAGCGCGGCGAACGGCTCGTCCATCAGCAGCACGTCCGGGTCGTACGCGAGGCTGCGGGCGATGGCGACGCGCTGCTTCATGCCGCCGGACAGCTCATGCGGGTAACGGTCGGCGAACCCGGTCAGCCCGACCAGGTCGAGGTGCGCGGCGATCAGCTCGGCCCGCTCGGCGCGGGGCACCCCCTTGGCCTCCAGCCCGAACCCGACGTTGCCGGCGGCGGTGCGCCACGGCAGCAGCGCGTACTGCTGGAAGACGATGCCTCGGTCGAGGCCGGGCCCGGTGACCGGCTGCCCGTCGACCAGGATCCGGCCGCTGGTCGGCGTGGGCAGGCCGCCGAGCAGGTCGAGCAGGGTGGACTTGCCGCAGCCGCTGGGGCCGACGACGACCAGGAACTCGCCGGGGCGTACCGCGAGGGTGAGCTCGTCGAGGGCGGTGACCGCGCCGGCGCCCGTGCGCCGGCCACCGCGGACGTCGAAGGTCCTGGTCACCCGGTCGAAGAGGATCTTGTCGGTGCTCACGCCCCACCTCCGCCGCTCGGGAGGCCGTTGAACCGGTTGGTGTAGAGGTCCGACGGCTTTGGCTTGGCGCCCTTCAGCTCCCCCGCGTCGGCGAGCCAGTCGATCCAGGTGGCGAACTCCCGGTCGGCGATCACGCCGCCCTGGCCGGCCACGCCGCTGGACTTCCAGTAGCGGACCAGCGACGGGTCCTCGTTGCGGCCGCGCTTGGCGATGATGGACTCGAAACGGGCCACCACGGTCTGCCGCGGCTGGGTCCGCGCCCACTCGATCGCCCGGCCCACCCCGGTGACGAACGCCTTGACTGTTTCCGGGTTGCGCTTGATGAAGTCGTCGCGGAACACGTAGCTGCCGGCGCTGAACGCGCCGAGCAGTTCGTAATCGGTGAAGACCGGGCGGATGCCGCCGTTGGCGATCGCCTTGTCGCGGATCACCCCGCCGAGCACGGCGACGTCGATCTGCCGCGGCCGCAGCGACTGCTCGGTGTTGACCGGCGGCAGCGCCACCAGCTCGGCCTTGGCGATCTCCTCGGCCGTCAGTCCGCCCTTGACCAGCCAGGTCTTCAGCACCGCCTCGGCGTGCGCGCCGAGGGTGTTCATGCCGACCTTCCTGCCGATCAGGTCGCGCGGGCCGCGGATCGGGCTTCCGTCGAGCACGTAGTAGCCCTGGAAGGTCTGCGCGTCGGAGCCGTAGTAGCTGACGACGGCGGTGATCGGGGCGTTCGCGGCGGCGAGCTTGACGATGGCGCCGTTGAACGCGCCGCCGAAATCGCTCTGCCCGGTGGCGGTGGCCTGGATGTCGGCGGGACCGCCGGTGACGTTGCCGATCCAGTTGAGCCTGACGTCGCCGAGGTAGCCGAGGTCGGCGGCGAGTTCGGGGAGGGTCACCTGACCGACCGAGCCCCGGTAGCGCAGTTCGGTGGCCTGGCTGCCGCCGGCGGCGAGGGTGAGCAGGGCGACGGCGGCGGCGAGGGTACGGCGCAGCGGTTGACGGGGTGCGGCCATGGAGGGGTCTCCTGATCTGTCCACGATGCGGTGGAGGAAGCCCACGAGGGGCGCGACGGCACGCCGCGCCGGGCCGGGCGACGGTGCGCCGGCGACGGGAGCGGACGGGCGGAGGAGGTGAGTCGGCGGGGAGCCGGGCCGGTGGAACCGGTCAGCTCAACAGAGCGCGCTCGCATGCCGGACCAGGTCGACGTGCACGCGAGCGGTGAGGAGAAGCTCGTCCCGCTGCGACATGCCCTCATGCTGCCGGCCGTTCTCCAGCCCGGTCAACGCCCTTCCACAGAGTGAGATGCGCGTCCCCTGCTTTGTTACCACCCGCCTCCGCCAGCACTTACCACTCCTTAACACCTACCCGTTGAGTAGAGATTCTGGCGGGCGCCCAGGGCACCGTCCAGTACGGACCGACCGGGTTTCGCGAAACGGGGTTTCGGGCATGTTCGATGCGCAGGGGCAAGGGAGATGACGAGAGGAACCCGTGATGGGCATTCAGTTCCGCAAGCGTCAGAAGTACGGCCCGCTGGTGCTGAACTTCACCGAGAACGGCTACTCCTCCTGGAGCATCAAGATCGGCAGGTGGTCCTGGAACTCGAAGTCCCGCGCCCACCGCGTGGACCTGCCGGGGCCGCTCTCGTGGAAGCAGGACAAGACCCGGGCGTGACGTCCCGAGGTCGAGCGGGATGCCGGTGGCTCACCGGCATCCCGCTCGGCGTACGGTGCCGGGTTGGGCGTTCCGGCCGACCGGACCTGGTGTCCTACTGGGTCCGGGTCAGTGTGTCCCGCCTGGTCAGCAGCAACAACAGCAGCAGCAGCTACCCGGCGTTCGTGTCCGAGGCGGCGCTGATCAGCACCTCGCCGCCGAGCCGGCCGTGCTCCGGGTCCCGGGTCGCCGCGCCGGAGGCGAGCAGGGAGGTCAGCGCCCGGTTCGCGTCGGCGGCCCGGTAGACCGTCGAGGTGAGGGTGAAGCGGCGCAGCTCGGTCACCGTACGCGGGCCGGAGCGGGCCAGCTCGGCGAGCAGCTCCCGGCGCAGCGGCCCGGGTTCCGGGTCGAGGGTGATGTCCAGCAGCCGTCCCGCCGGGTCGGCCGGGTCGCGGTAGCGGACCCCGGCGTACTCGTCGACTGCCCAGAGCGCCTCCTTGACCGCCTCCAGGCTGCGATCCGAGCCGGTGGCGAAGGCCAGCAGCCGGGCCGGGGAGCCGTCGGTGGGCACCAGCTCGACCTCGGTCAGCAGCGGGAAGCCGGCGGCCGTCAGGGCCGGCCGCGGCGACTGGCCGGCGGCGGTGACCAGCAGCAGCTCGGCCGGCTTGCCGCTGGCGGCGGCGGCCAGCAGGGCCGGGGTGGGCGCGCCGCCGTCGACGACGGTCAGCAGCGGCGCGCCGGCCGCGCCGGCGGCCTTGAGCACCACCGGCAGCCGGTCCGGGTGGCCGGGCACCACGTGCACCGCGACGTCCGCGGACAGGCCGGCCTCCACCGGACCGAGCCGGGCCGGCAGGTCGGCGGCCTCGGCGAGGACCAGCACGGTCAGCCGCCGGCCGCGCAACCGGTCGGCGAACTCGGCCACCACCCGCAGCGCCGCCTCCGCGCCGCCGGCGTCACCACCGGCGTACGCGAGGGCGAGGGTGGCCCGCCGGGAGCGGTGCAGCGCTCCCGGGAGCCAGTGGTCGAGCTGCCGGACGAGCAGCTCGCGCAGGACGGCGTCGGTGGACATCCTGCCGTTCTACCGCACGGCCGGTCAGGCCGGTACGGAGATCCCCACCCCGCCGCGGGTCTGGCCGCCGTAACGCCGCCGCTCCTTGTCGATGTCGAGCCGGCCGATCCGCTTGCGGGCGGCGAGGGCCTCGTCGTCGAGCAGGTCGGCCGGGATGATCCAGACGATCTCGAATTCGAGCCCGTCCGGGTCCTGCCCGTAGAGGCTCTTCGTGGTGCCATGGTCGGAGGTGCCGACCAGGGCGCCGGCCGCGGCGAGCCGCTCGGCGGTGGCGGCGAGCTCGTCCAGGGTGTCCAGCTCCCAGGCCAGGTGGTAGAGGCCGACGGTGGCCCGGCCGGCCTGCGAGCGGCCGGCGGCCGCACCGATCTCGAACAGGCCGAGGTCGTGGTCGTTGGTGGAGTCGGGGGCCTGGAGGAAGGCCGCGCCGCGGAACCCGTCCGGGGTCATCGCCACCGGACGGAAGCCCAGCACGTCGCGGTAGAAGGCGACGCTGCGCTCAAGGTTGCTGACGTACAGGACCGCGTGGTTGAGCCGGTGGATTCCCATGACCACCACGGTAGCGCGGTTTAGTTGAGCGTTCAACCAGTACGGCTATGATGGGTGTCATGACCCGGTGGCTGAACCCCGACGAGCAGCGGACCTGGCGGGCGTTCCTGACCGCCTCCCGGGCGCTGATGGACACCCTCGACCGCGAGCTGCAACGCGACGCCGGGATGCCGCACGCCTACTACGAGATCCTGGTCCGGCTCTCCGAGACCCCCGAGCGACGGCTGCGGATGAGCGACCTGGCCGAGGCGACCGGCTCGTCCCGCAGCCGGCTCTCGCACGCCGCCGCACGGCTGGAGGCGGCCGGCTGGATCCACCGCGAGGAGTGCCCCACCGACCGGCGCGGGCAGCTCGCCGTCCTCACCGACGCCGGCTTCGCCGCCCTGGCCGCCGCCGCGCCCGGCCACGTCGAGGGCGTCCGCCGGCACCTGTTCGACGCGCTCAGCCCGGCCCAGGTCGACCAGCTTCGGCGGATCAGCGAGACCCTGGCCGACCACCTGACCGGTTCCTGACCGATCAAGGCCGGCCCAGGGGTTGTACTTACCGTCGCCGGCCGGCCACGATGGGGCGTGCCCTCCGGCTTCGGCGAACTGACTGTCCAGGCGCACCACCTGGTGTCCGCCGGCGACCTCGCCGGCGCGCAGCGACTGCTCGCCGACGCGCTCACCGACGCCGATCCCCGCCCGGCCAACGCCTCCCCCGAGCTGGCCGACGCCGCGGGGCTCCAGGCGCGGGTGCTGGTCGCGCTCGGCGAGCCGCACTCCGCCCGCGGCTGGGCCGCCTTCGCGTACGCGGCGGCCACCCGGCTCTACGGCCGCTCCGACGATCGGACGGTCGCCGCCGCCGCCACCCTGGCCGCCGTGCTGCACCGGGTCGGCAGCGACGCCCGCGCCGCGCGGCTCTACTCCGACGTCATCATCGAGCTGACCGCCCGCGACGGCCCGGAGTCGATGCGGGTGCTGGCCGCCCACGCCGACCTGGCCACAGTGGAGTACGCCCGGGGCCAGTGCGAGGTGGCCCGGGACCGCCTCCAGGACGCCTGGGAGCTGCTCCGCGAGGTGTACGGCGACGACCACCCGAGCGGGATCAAGATGCTCGCCAAGCTCGGCGCGATGGAACGCGACTGCGGCCGGTACACCGACTCGCACGAGCACCTGGCCCTCGCCGAGGAGCTCTGCCGGCTGCACCTCGCCGCCGACGACCCGCTCGCCGCGCAGGTGGCCGCCCTGTCCCGGGCGGCGGCCGACCCGGACCACGTCTGCGCCGACCCGGAACCGCCCGCCCCGCCGGCGCCCGTCGTACCGGCCGCCCGGGTGCCACCGGCCGCCGAGGGTCCCCCCGAGGCACCGCCGTACCCGCCCGCCGAGCCGCCGCCGTACCAGCCGCCCGAGCCGCCGCTCTACCACCCGCCGGACCGGGCGGCGGCCAACTCGCATCCGAACGTGCCCACCCAGCGGCTGCCACCCGAGTCCGACGAGCCGTTCGACGACCTGGCCGGGGATGACTGGTGGCCGCCGGAGGAGCAGCTCGACGACGTGTACCGGGCCGGGGATAGTGCGCTGCCCCCGACGGTGGTCGGCCTCACCGGCGACGAGCCGGACGGCGTCCGCCGGGTACCCCGAGCCGCCGAGCCGGAGCCGTCGTCGCGGTACCTGCCGGTGCACGTGCCCCGCCCGCCCGAGCCCGAGCCGCGCGCCAACCGTTGGCTGCCGCTGGCCGCGGCCGGGGTGGTCGTGGTGCTCCTCGGCACGGGCGCGGTGATCGCCGGGGTGTCCCGGGTGGACGGTGGACGCAACGCCCCGCCGTCCCCGCCGGCCACCACCGGCGTCCCGACCGGCGTGCCGACCAGCGTCCCGCCGGCCACCGGTACGCCCCGCGCCGCGCCGCCCGCCTCCCCCGGCACCCCACCCGGGGCGGTACGGCTGACCGACCGGCGGGACAGCATCGCGCTGCGCTGGACGTACCCAGCCGGCGCGGAGGGGCCGGTGGTGATCGCCGGGGGGCGGGCCGGCGAGGGGCAGCGCACCTTCGAGGAGCTGCCGGCCGGCACCGACAGCTACATCGCGTACGGCCTCAGCCGCACCACCGACTACTGCTTCACCGTCGCGCTGGTCTGGTCGACCGACACGGTGGCCCGCGCGGCGCCGGTCTGCACCCGCCGCCGCTGAGCGCTCAGCCGGCGTCCGGCTCGTCCAGGGCGGGCAGCCACACCCGCACCCGCAACCCCGGGCCGGACGGCGCCGCGACGGCCGGCGGGGCGGCCAGCTCCGCCACCGCGCCGTCCCCGCCGCCCGGCGCGCCCGTCGGGACGACCGGCGGCGCCGTCGTCGGCACGGCCGCCCCGCCCGCGGCGGCGTCGGCATCGCCCAGCTCGACGGTGCCGCCGGCGCGGCGGACCAGCTCGCGGACGATGGCCAGCCCCAGGCCGGCACCGCCGTCATCGCGGGTCCGCGCGTCGTCGAGGCGGGTGAACCGGTCGAAGACCCGCTCCCGGTCCGCCGCCGGGATGCCCGGCCCGTCGTCGGTCACCGTCACCAGCTGGTACGCCCGGCCGCCCACCGGACCGGGCGACTCGGCCGCCGGGCGCTGCCCGGGCGCGGCCCGGCGCGGACCGGCGGACGGCTCCGGCCCCGCGGGCGGGGCGGGGTGCGGGCCGCCGCCCGGGCCGGTGACGGTCAGGGTGACCCGGGACCGGGCGTGCCGGACGGCGTTGTCGACCAGGTTGGTGACGATCCGGCGCAGCTCGTCCGGGTCCCCCTCCGTCCACGCCGGTGCCGCCGGCGGCAGCAGCCGCACCGGCGGGGAGGACTGGCGGCCGGCCACCCCCCGCAGCAGCTCGCCCAGCTCCACCGGCCCCACCGTCCGCCGCGGCGACCCGTTGCCCGCGCCGGCCGCCTCGTCCAGCCGGGCCAGCAGCAGCAGGTCGTCGACGAGCCGGGCCAGCCGCTCGGTGTCGGCGAGCAGGCTGTCGGCCACCGCTGGCCAGTCCGTACGGTCCGCGAGCCGCCGGGCCACCTCCAGCTCGGTACGCATGGTGGTCAGCGGGCTGCGCAGCTCGTGCGCGGCGTCGGCGACGAACGCCCGCTGCCGGTCCCGGGCCGACTCCAGCCGGTCCAGCATGTCGTTGAGGGTGACCGCCAGGCGGTGGATCTCGTCGCGTGCCGCGGGCACGGGCAGCCGGCCGGCACCGGCCCGTCCGGTGATCTCGGCCGCGCCGCTGCGCAGCGCCTCCACCGGGCGCAGGGTCGCGCCGATCACCCGCCAGGCGACCACGGCCAGGCCGGCGACCAGCAGCGGGAAGCAGACCAGCAGCAGGGTGCGGACGATATCCAGGCTGTGTCGCACGTCCGCCATCGACTTGCCGACCAGCACGGTCAGCGGCTCCCCTGGCGGGCCGGCCGGCACGGTCACCACCCGGACCGGGCCGTCGAGGCCGAGCCGCTGCCCGCCGACGACGAGCCGCTGCCGGGTCCCCGGTTCGAGCTGGTCCGGGCGGAGCATCGGGGTGAGCCGGTCGGCGTCGATCGAGGCGGCGCGGATCCGCCCCTGCGCGTCGATCACCTGCACCCGCAGCTGGCCGCCGGCCACGGGCAGCGGGTCGGGCAGGACGTCCTGCGTGGCGAGCAGCGCGACCGCGTCCGCCGTTCGCAACGCCTCGGCGTCCACCGTGCGCTGGAGGGTCCAGCCGAGCGCGCCGAGCAGGAGCGCCCCGCCCAGCGCCAGCCCCACGGCCAGTCCGAGCACGCCGATGGCCATCAGCCGCGCCCGCAGGCCGAGGTGGCGCCGCAGCCGGCGCGGCCGGCTCACGTGGCCAACCGGTAGCCGGCGCCGCGGACCGTCTCCAGGCGCTCCCGGCCGATCTTGCGGCGCAGGTAGCCGACGTAAACCTCGACGGCGTTCGGCGCGGTCTCCAGGCTGGCGTCCCAGACGTGGTCCAGCAGCTCGGTCTTGGAGACCACCTGGCCGGGATGGCGCATCAGGTAGTCGAGCAGGGCGTACTCGCGGGTGGTCAGGGCGACCTCGACGTCGGAGCGGGTCACCCGCCGCCGCGCCGGGTCGAGCTGCAGGTCACCCACGGCAAGCACGGCGGGGCGTTCCGGCGCGCCGCGGCGCAGCAGCGCCCGCAGCCGGGCCAGCAGGACCACGTACGAGAACGGCTTGGTGAGGTAGTCGTCGGCGCCGCAGTCCAGCCCGTCGGCCTGGTCGTACTCGCCGTCCTTGGCCGACAGCATCAACACCGGCAGCCACCGCTCCTCGGCCCGGAGCCGCCGCACCACCTCGTACCCGGAGAGGCCGGGCAGCATCACGTCGAGGATCATCGCGTCGTAGCCGCCGTGCCGGGCGGCCTCCAGGCCGGCCGGGCCGGTGGCCGCCACGTCCACCGCGAAGCCCTCGGCCTGCAGCCCGCGCTGCACCGCGGCCGCCAGCCGCGCCTCGTCCTCCACCACCAGCACCCGCACGCCTCAAGGGTGCCACTCGGGCGACACCCCGTAGGGGATCTCCTCAGCGCCCTCACAGCCACCGGGGTGCAGCATGGTGGTCAGGAGGTGTCCACATGTCCGTACTGAAGAACCGCACGGTGCTGCGCTGGCTGGTCCCGGTGACCGCGGGGGTCGCCGTGATCGGTGGCGGGGCCGCCGTCGGCACGTTCGCCGCCGACGCCGACCCGGCGCTGCCCCCGCGCACCGCCGCGCAGCTCCTGGTCGATTTGCAGACGTCCCGCCTCGAGGGGCTCTCCGGCACCGTGGTGCAGCGGGCCGACCTGGGGCTGCCGGCGCTGGCCAACCTCGCCGGCCTGGCCGGCGGCAACGAACTGACCACCCTGCTGACCGGCACCCACACCCTGCGCGTCTGGTATTCCGGCGAGGAACGGCAGCGGGTCGCGCTGCTCGACACCCTCGGCGAGCGGGACCTGATCCGCGACGGCCGCGACCTGTGGGCCTGGGATAGCCGGACCAACACCGCCACGCACCGCACCCTGCCGGCGGGCCAGGACGGGCCGCCGTCGCTGCCGGCCACGCCGGCCGACGCCGCCGACCAGGCGCTCGCGGCGATCGACCCGACCACCGCGGTCACCGTCGGCCGGTCCGCCCGGGTCGCCGGACGGGACGCCTACGAGCTGGTGCTCACCCCGCGCGACGCCGACTCCCTGGTACACCAGGTGCGGATCGCCCTCGACGCCAAGGAGCACGTGCCGCTGCGGTTCGAGGTGCTCGCCGACGGCGCGGACAAGCCGGCCTTCGAGGTGGCCTTCACCCAGGTCGACTTCGGCCGGCCCGCGGCGGACCAGTTCCGGTTCAACCCGCCGCCGGGCGTGAAGGTGACCGAGGAGTCCGCTGGGCGGGCCTGGCGCGATGGGAAGACCGGCGCGGACAAGGCCCGGCCGGACGGCACGGACGTGCGTACCGTCGGCACGGGCTGGACCACGGTGCTGGTGGCGCGGCTCGACGCGACCGGCCGCACCGGCGGCGCCGCCAAGGCGGACGCCGGCACGGCCGGCGACCGGGCGGCCGCGGATCAGGCGGCCGGGCTGCTCGGCGCGCTGCCGAAGGTCAGCGGCGACTGGGGCAGCGGCCGGCTGCTGAGCGGGAAGCTGTTCAGCGTGCTGCTCACCGACGACGGCCGGGTGCTCGCCGGACTGGTCACCCCGGAACGGCTCTACCAGGCGGCGCGGGGCTGATCCGGCGCGACACGTGGCCCGGGGCCGGGACGGCGGACGCCGTTCCGGCCCCGGGCCGCGTCGGCTTCGCCCACGAACCGCCGGGCGAGGCCTTACGTCCTCGAATTGCCTTCCGCGGGGTTTGTCCCGTCGAGGCAGGGGGGCTCCGGATGGTCCGGGGCACCATGCGGTTCCGGGTCGACTGCCGACCCCGGTTCAACTACGGGCGCGACCCACACGAGCTCGACGTCCACCCGGGCGGCAGCGTCTTCCGGACTCCCGCCCTCTCCCTCACCCTCAGTCCCGCCCGCTACGCCGAGAGCCTGCGCGACCAAAGGGAGGTGCAGCGGACCACCGAGGGCATCTCGGTGGTCGCCACGCTCCGCGAGGGCGAGGCCGGCGGGGTGGTCCTGGAGACCGCGCAGTCCCCCGATCCACCCCGGCCCTTCACCCCCGACGAGGCACGGGAGATGCTCGACCAGACCCGCGACTTCTGGCGGCGCTGGCTCGACCGCTCCCGGTACGCCGGCCGGTGGCGCGAGATGGTCGAGCGGTCCGCGATGACGCCCAAGCTCATGACGTACGCGCCGACCGGCGCGCTCATCGCCGCCCCCACCGCCGGGCTGCCGGAGCAGATCGGCGGGGAACGCAACTGGGACTACCGCTACACGTGGATCCGGGACGCGTCGTTCTCCGTGCACGCGCTGCTCGGCCTGGGCTTCACCGAAGAAGCCCGGCAGTACATGCACTGGGTGGACGACCGGATCCGGGACGCCGACGAGGGCGGCGTACCCCTGCAGATCATGTACCGCGTCGACGGCTCACCCGATCTGGCCGAGGAGGTGCTGGATCACCTCGAGGGCTACCGGGGATCGGCTCCCGTGCGGGTGGGCAACGGCGCGGCGCAACAACTGCAACTCGACATCTACGGCGAGGCGCTCAACTCCCTGTACGTCGCCGACAATCATGGCCTGCAGAGCACGCACCGGGGTTGGATGAACACGGTGCGCCTGATCGACTGGCTCTGCGAGCACTGGGACCAGCCCGAGGACGGGATCTGGGAGACCCGGGGCGGCCGCCGGGACTTCACCTACGGGCGGCTGATGTCCTGGGTGGCCCTCGACAGAGCCGTCCGCCTCGTGGACCGGCGGGGAAGGCCCGGCGACACCAGCCGCTGGGCGAGCACCCGCAACCAGATCTACGAACAGATCATGGCGCGGGGCTTCAGCCCGCGACGTGGCGCCTTCGTGCAGCACTACGCGAACGACGTGCTGGATGCGGCGCTGCTCGCCATGCCCGCGGTCGGGTTCCTGCCGCCCACCGACCCGATGTGACAGTCGACCCTGCGGGCGATGGACGCGGAACTGGTCTCCGACAGCCTGGTTTACCGGTACGACCCGAACGCCTCACCCGACGGCCTCCCCGGCAACGAGAGCACCTTCACCATGTGCACGTTCTGGTACGTCCAGGCCCTCGCCCAGTCCGGCCGGCTCGACGACGCCCGGCTGACCTTCGAGAAGATGCTCACCTACAGCACCCACCTCGGGCTCTACTCGGAGGAGATCGCACCCACCGGCGAGCAGATCGGCAACTTCCCGCAGGCGTTCAGCCACCTCTCACTGATCAGCGCCGCCGTGCGCCTCGACCAGTTGCTCGACGCCCGTCCGTGACCCGCCGGGTCGCGCCGGTCAGGGGCGGTGGCGGGGGGATGTGACGTGGGCGCGGGTGGCCGGGCAGGCTTGGTCCGCCGGCCAGCCGCGCGGTATCTTTCTCAGTTCAAACACAAAAAGGAACGACCCCTGCGGGCCATTCCTTTGACCACCTTAGCTTATGAGGAGCCGGCTTGTCAACGCACTCCACCGGAGAGCTGCACCAGGACGACGAGATCGGTCGCGAGCAGGAATACGTCTCGATGCTCTACGACCGGCTGGACGGCATGCGCGACCAGGCCGCCGACCGGCTCGCCGCCGAGCTGCGTACCACCGGCGGCACGCTGCAGGCCCGCTCCCAGCGGGACTCGGCCGTCCAGATGTACGCCGACCAGGTCGAGCAGTACTCGGCGGTGGAGAACGGCCTCTGCTTCGGCCGCCTCGACGGCGGCGACGGCTCCGCGCGCTACATCGGCCGGATCGGCATCTTCGACATTAGCGGCGACTACGACCCGCTGCTGATGGACTGGCGGGCGCCGGCCGCCCGGGCGTTCTACCTCGCCACCGCCGCCAACCCACAGGGCGTACGCCGGCGGCGGCACCTGCGCACCCGGCAGCGGAAGGTGACCGGGCTCAACGACGAGGTGCTGGACCTCGCCACCGCCTCCCCCACCGCCCACGAGGAGGTGACCGGCGAGGCGTCCCTGCTCGCCGCGCTCAACGCCGGACGGACCGGCCGGATGCGCGACATCGTCGAGACCATCCAGGCCGAGCAGGACCGGATCATCCGGGCCGACCTGCCCGGAGTGCTGGTCGTCCAGGGTGGCCCCGGCACCGGCAAGACCGCGGTGGCGCTGCACCGGGCCGCGTACCTGCTCTACACCCACCGGCAGCAGCTCTCCAGCCGGGGCGTGCTGCTGGTCGGGCCGAACGCCACCTTCCTGCGCTACATCTCCCAGGTGCTGCCCACACTGGCCGAGACGGGCGTGCTGCTGCGTACCCCGGCGGACCTCTTTCCCGGGGTGAGCGCCCGGCGGAGCGAGCCGGCGGAGACGGCGGCGCTCAAGGGCCGGGCGGTGATGACCGAGGTGCTCGCCGCCGCGGTACGCGACCGGCAGTGGGTGCCGGACGAGCCGCTGGAGATCGAGCTGCCGCAGCGGGAGCTGCTCACCCTCGATCCGGCGACCGTCCGGGAGGCCCGGGAGCGGGTCCGCCGCTCGGGCCGCCCGCACAACCTGGCCCGGGCGCTGTTCGACATCGAGATCGTGCACGCGCTCGCCGCCCAGGTCGCCGAGCGCATCGGCGCCGACCCGCTCGGCGGGGAGAACCTGCTCTCCGAGGCTGACCTGGCCGAGATCCGCCGGGAGCTGCGCGAGGAGCCGGAGGTGCGGGCCGTGCTGGACGAGCTCTGGCCGGTGCTCACCCCGCAGCGGCTGCTCGCCGACCTGTACGCCGCGCCGGACCGGATCGCCACCGCCGCCCCGATGCTCACCGAGGCGGAGCGGGCGTCGCTGCACCGGGAGCCGGGCGGCTGGACGCCGGCCGACGTGCCGCTGCTCGACGAGGCCGCCGAGCTGCTGGGCGAGGACGAGCGCGCCGCGACGGCCCGCCGGGAGCGGATCCGCGCCTTCGAGCGGGAGTACGCCGAGGGCGTGCTGGAGATCTGGCGGGGTTCCCGCTCCATCGACGTCGAGGACGAGGCGGACGGCGGCGAGATCCTCGGCGTCACCGACCTGATCGACGCCGACCGGCTGTCGGAGCGGCAGGAGGAGTCCGAACGGCTGACCACGGCCCAGCGGGCCGCCGCCGACCGGAGCTGGGCCTTCGGGCACGTCATCGTCGACGAGGCGCAGGAGCTGTCGCCGATGGCCTGGCGGCTGCTGATGCGCCGCTGCCCGAGCCGCTCGATGACGATCGTCGGCGACGTGGCGCAGACCGGCGCGCTCGTCGGCACCCCCTCCTGGCAGGAGGCGCTGGAGCCGTACGTGGCCCGGCGCTGGCGGCTGGAGGAGCTGACCGTCAGCTACCGGACCCCCGCCGAGATCATGGCGGTCGCCGCCGAGGTGCTCGCCGAGATCGACCCCGCGCTCCGGCCGCCCCGGTCGGTCCGCGCCAGCGGCCTGCCGCCGTGGGACCGTACCGTCGAACCGGACCGGCTCGCCGTCGAACTGGTCGAGGCGACCACGCGGGAGGCGTCCGGTCTCGACGACGGGCGGCTCGGCGTGATCGTGCCCGCCGGCCGGGTGGCCGAGCTGGGCGCCGCGGTCACCGCCGCCCTGCCCGAGGCCGCGGTCGGCGAGCAGCCGGAACTGGAGAACCGGGTGGTGGTGCTCACCGTCGGGCAGGCCAAGGGGCTGGAGTTCGACTCGGTGCTGGTGGTGGATCCGGAGCGGATCGTGGCCGAGTCCCCGCGCGGGCACAGCGACCTCTACGTCGCCCTCACCCGGGCCACCCAGCGCCTCGGCATCCTCCGCCCCGCCTGACCGGCCCAGGTGGTGGCCTCCGGGGCGGAGGCCACCACGTCCTGGTGGACCGTGCGGTCGGCCGGCTCAGCCGGGGTTGGCTTGGTCGTTGGTGAAGTTGCCGACCTGGCTGCCGTTCGACGACGCGTCGCTGGTCGAGCCGCCGGCCGGGGTGCTCAGCCCGCCGGTGGTGGCGTCCCCGGTGGTGGTCGGGGCGACCTTGCCCGGGTGCCGCTCCGGCTGCCGGGCGACCCGGCGCGCGCTGGCCGGGCCGGCGGTGCCGCCGGTCGTGGTGACCGCACCCTGACCCCGGGTCGGTCCGCCGTCCCGGAGGACCTGCGGATCGATCCGGACATGCGCCGGGTCGTCCGGGTCCAGTTCCTGGCGCACTCGCTCCACGTCGGTCTGCGGCACCGTGACCTCGTCGAGCGCGCCCTTGCCGTACACGCCGCCGGCGATCCGGTCCTCGGCCCGGCGGGCGGCGTCCTGCCGGATGTCGTCCTCACGCACGTCAACCACCTCGCAGCTCTCTCGGATCTTTCTGCGTGCCCGACGACCCGCCGGCCAAACCCCCGGATCCGGTCGTCCCCCGGGGTTCACCGGGACGACTCCCGCCGCTCGCCCGCCCGCCGTTCCGGTTGCCCATGCTGACCGGCGGGTTGGCGGGAACTGCCCGCCCCCGAAGGGACAACGCGTGCGAGCCGTACGCCGTACCGCCATCGCCGCCCTGGTGGCGGCGACCGTGACCATCGGGCTCCCGGCCCCCGCCGAGGCGACCCCGCAGCCAGACCGGGGCTTCGACCTGCAGGCCCACCGCGGTGGCCTCGGGCTGCGGGTGGAGAGCACCCTCGCCTCGTTCGGCAACGCCCTCCAGCTCGGGGTGAGCACCCTCGAATTGGACGTTCAGCTCACCTCCGACGGGCAGGCCGTGGTCACCCACGACCGGAAGGTCAGCGGCGCCAAGTGCGTCGACACCGCACCGGTGACCCCGGGTGACCCGAAGTTCCCGTACGTCGGCAAGTACGTCAACACGCTCACCCTGGCCCAGGTGCGCACCCTGGACTGCGGATCGAAGACCCTGCCCGACAAGCCCGGCCAGCTCGCCGTGCCCGGTGCCCGGATGCCGCTGCTGCGGGAGGTCTTCGCGCTGGTCAAGCGCTACCACGCGGACGACGTGACGCTCAACGTGGAGACCAAGGTGGAGGCCGGCGCGCCGTCCGAGACCGCGCCGCGTGAGCAGTTCGTGCAGGTCACCGCGCGGGAGATCCGCGACGCCGGGATGCTCCGGCAGGTGAGCATCCAGAGCTTCGACTGGGGCTCGCTGATCCGGATGCGCCAGGTCGAGCCCCGGCTGCCCCTGGTGGCGCTGACCAACTACGACTTCCTCCAGGTCGGGCAGCCCGGCGCCTCGCCGTGGCTCGGTGGGCTGGACATCGACGACTTCGGCGGGGACCCGATCACCGCGATCCGCAGCTTCGGTGCGTCCGCGTTCTCCCCGGTGCACGGCTTCCCGCAGGACGGCCGGGTGACCGACCCCGGCTACCGGCCGTACGTGACGAAGGAACTGGTGGCGCACGCGCACCGAAACGGGATCAGGGTGATCCCGTGGACGGTGGACGACGTGCCCACCATGGCGAAGCTGATCGACGACGGCGTGGACGGCATCATCACCGACTACCCCGACCGGCTGCGCGGGCTACTTGCCGTACGCGGCTACCGGCTCCCCCGGGCGTACGCGTCGCCGTTCGACATCCAGGCCCACCGGGGCGGACGGTCCACCCGGCCGGAGAACACGCTGCCGGCGTTCGCGCACGCGCTGGAGAACCGGGCCATCTC
Organism: Micromonospora coerulea; assembly: GCF_016598485.1. GTDB lineage: Bacteria > Actinomycetota > Actinomycetes > Mycobacteriales > Micromonosporaceae > Micromonospora > Micromonospora coerulea. The sequence continues at coordinate 45,777 of NZ_JAEMUW010000026.1, forward strand.
GACCCTGGAGCTCGACACCGGTGTCACCGCCGACGGGCACCTGGTGGTGCTGCACGACCGGGCGATCAACGGCTCGCACTGCGTCGACACGGCTGCGGTGCGGCCCGACGACCCGGCGTACCCGTATGTCGGGAAGCTGGTGCACGAGCTGACCCTGGCCCAGGTCAAGACGATCGACTGCGGGTCGAAGACGCTGGCCGAGTTCCCCGACCAGGTGGCGGTGCCGGATGCCCGGATCCCCACCCTCGACGAGGTCTTCGCGCTGGTGAAGGCGAGCGGCCGCAACGACGTCCGGATGAACATCGAGACGAAGATCAGCCCGTTGGTGGCGGACACCGAGGCGTACCCGAGCTTCACCCGCAAGCTGGTCGGCGCGATCGAGCGGGCCGGCTTCACCCGGCGGGCCACCATCCAGTCCTTCGACTGGCGCACCATCCGGTACGCCCACCGGCTGAACCCGCACCTCGACACCGTGGCCCTGGTCTGGCAGTACGGCCCGGCCGAGTGCGCCAGCCTCGCCGACGAGTGCTCGCTGCGCGCGGTGTACGACGACCCGACGGTCAAGAGCCCCTGGACCGCCGGCCTGGACTGGTGGCGGCACGAGGACCTGGGCGCGCTGGTCCGGGAGTCGGGCGCGACCACGGTGTCGGCGAACTGGCAGGTGCACGACCCGGCCCAGGGGACGGTGGCCGCGACCGACTGGTACCTGCGGGAGAACCCGGCATACTTCCACGGACCGGACGTCCGCACCCTCCAGGGCCGGTACGGGCTGACCGTGGTGCCGTACACCGTCGACGACGCGGCGGTGATGCAGCGGGTCATCGACCTCGGCGTCGACGGCATCATCACCGACGACCCGGAGTTGCTGATCCCGGTTGCCATCCGCAACGGTCTGCGCTGAACCGAGCGTCGCGGCTCCGGTGGAGGCGACATCCGACCGGCCGGCGGGTGTTACCTCTGCCGGGGCCACGGGTAGACCGGGGTTGCCCGCGCCATGAACGCCAACCGTGCCGTGGCCGAAACGCGGTAGCGGGGCGAGGGACAGCAGGGAACGACTCATCGCATCCTGAGGAGGACCAGATGAGCACGCAGGCTGCATCCACCAGGCCCATGAACCGGCCGATGCAGGACGCGCCCAACCGGGCGGCAATGCAGGAAGCTCCGACCCGTCCGATGCCGATGATGCACGACGGGCAACGGGAGCAGGCAATCAGCGCACCGGGCACCGAGACCAAGCCGTCGTTCGCGACGACCGAATTCTGGGTCTACATCGCGTCGATCGCCGGTGTGCTGCTGGCGTCCTACCTGGTCGGCAAGAACGCGGCCGGAGTGGACATCTTCCGGGCCCCGCAGGCGTGGTTCTTCATCACCCTGCTGACTCTCGGCTACCTGGGTAGCCGCGGTCTGGCCAAGGCCGGCAGCAACTTCCGCAGCGGCGACGAGCGCAAGCCCCGCCACTGAGTGAGCAGGACCGGAGAACGACGGTGGCCCCGGGAGCTGTCCCAGGGCCACCGTCGTCGGTCGCGTTACTCGAAGTCGCCGCCGAAGTCACCGAAGTCACCCTCGAAGGCGTCGGAGATCAGCTCGCCGGCGACCAGGCCGCCGGCCACGCCGAGCGCGGTGCCCGCCACCAGGCCACCCATCCCGGGACCCCGGCCGTGGCCGTGCGGGGCGCCGAAGCCGCCGGCGCGCAGGTTGCCGTAGCGGGAGGTCGTCTCGCGCAGCCAGCCGTCGACCACCTGGACCCAGTCGGTCCGGCCGGCGTCGGTGTGCGGAACGGCGTACCGGCCGACGACGTCGTGCCCGGCGCTGAGGAAACCGCCCCGCTTGTCGCACTCCAGGATCACCTCGACGCCCCGCTGGCTGGTCACGAAGGTCAGCTCGACCTCGGTGACCGTCCGGGCGTACTGCGGCGCGGCGAAGAACTCGATCTCCTGGTAGAACGGGAGCGTCTGCTGCACGCCACGGATGTGACCGCGTTCCAGGTCGGCGTGCTTGAACCGGAACCCGAGCGCCTGGAAGGCGTCGAGGATCCGCTCGTGGATCGGCAGCGGGTGCACCGCGACGTGGTCCAGGTCGCTCTTGTCCACCGCGCGGGCCACCGCCAGCTCGGTCCGCAGCCCCATCGTCATGCCGTGCAGACGCTGGCCGTACACGTCGGTCACCGGGGTCTCCCACGGCACCGGGAGCTGGAACGGGATGGCGAGCTGCTGCTTCGGGGCCAGCTCCAGCGGCCCGCTCACCGCCATCCGGTGGAACTCCATGACGCCGGCGTACTCGGAGTCGCCGCCCTCGATCTCGACCCGGGTGACCAGGCCGAGGGTGATCTGCTCGATGCTTGCCGGCACGTCACCGCCGACGAGGTTGACGTGCCCGTCGAGGGTGAGCCCGGGTCGGGTGTTCGGGTTGGTCAGCACGGTGTCGACGCTGGGACCGCCCACGCCGAACGCGCTCAACATCTTCTTGAAGACCATCGGTCACTCCCCGCCGGACGGCGCTCCACCATGGAACGTCGGACGCTTGCTCAGCCGACCCTAACCCGGGCCGCTGTGAAGTGCCTGTGAGCAGCGCCGGGTCGGGGCCGGAAACCAGATCAGTCCGCCTCGACCACGATCAGCTCACCGACCTGCTCACCGATCTGGCGGCGGCCCTCCGCCGGCAGCCGCCCGTCGGTGATCAGCACGTCGGCGTCCTCGAGCGGGGCGATGGTGGCGATGCCGATCGTCTCCCACTTGGTGTGGTCGGCCAGCACGACGAGGCGACGGGCGGAGCTGATCAGCCGCCGGTTGACCGCCGCCTCCAGCAGGTTCGGCGTGGTGAACCCGGTGCGCGGGCTCATCCCGTGCACACCGAGGAAGAGCAGGTCGACGTTGAGGGCCGCGATCGCCGCCTCGGCCACCGGCCCGGTCAGCGCGTCCGACGGGGTACGGATGCCCCCGGTGAGCACCACGGTCTGGTCGGCGCGCGGGTTCTGGTAGAGGGCGTCGGCGACCGGGATCGAGTTGGTCACCACGGTGAGCCCGCGGACGTCGGCCAGCCGCGCCGCGAGGGCGGCGGTGGTGGTCCCCGCCGAGAGCGCGATGGCCATCCCCGGCTCGACCATCGTCGCGGCCCGCTCGGCGATGGCCCGCTTCTCCGTCTGCTGGCGGATCGACTTGGCGGCGAAGCCGGGCTCCTCGGCGGAACCCGGGCCGGCCAGGGTCGCTCCGCCGTGGACCTTGTCGACCAGGCCCCGCTCGGCGAGCACCTCCAGGTCCCGCCGGATGGTCATGTCCGACACCCCGAAGCGGCTGACCAGGTGGCTCACCCGGACGCCGCCGCGCTGCCGGATCAGCTCCAGGATGGCGCTCTGCCGTTGCTGGGCGAGCATCGGACCTCCTTCGACCGCACGGGTTGACGGGGCGGGGATCAGGCGACGGCTTCCTCGCGGACCACGGCCACCTCACCGGCCGGTACCACCAGTTCGCCCGCGCAGCGGACGCCGCCGAGCAGCTCGGCGCCGGTCACCGCGAGCCGGGCGTCGGCGTCGGTGTGGTTGATGACGAAGAGCCAGCTCCGGTCGGTGTCGCGGCGGCGGACCACCTCGACGCCGGGCGGCGCGGCCGCCGGCGGGCGCGCGCCGGACTCGGCGAGCAGCCGGGCCACGAGGCGGTCGGTGGCCGCCTCGTCGAGCCGGGTGCCGACGTACCAGGCGGCGCCGGCGCCGACCGCGTGCCGGGTCAGCGCGGCCACCCCGGGCAACGGCCCGTCGGCGTACGAGGCGAGCACCTCCGCCCCGTCGGCGTGCAGCCACTCGGTCCACACGTCGGCGGTGGAGCCGTCGTCGAGGCGGACCCGCTCCCCCTCCCGCAGCGGGAAGAACTCCTCGGTCCGGACGCCGAGCAGCTCCCGGAACGCGCCCGGGTAGCCGCCGAGGCGGATGTGGTCGTGCTCGTCGACGATCCCGCTGAAGTAGCTGACCAGCGCGGTCCCGCCGCCCTCGACGTACCGGCGCAGGGCGTCGGCGTCGGCGTCCCGGACCAGGTAGAGGGTGGGTGCCAGCACCAGCTTGTAGCCGGAGAGGTCGGCCGACGGGTGCACCACGTCGGCGGTCACGCCGGCCCGCCAGAGCGCGCCGTGCAGGGCGGCGAGCCGATCGGCGTACGTGACGTCGACGCTGGGGTGGGAGTCGAGTTCCGCGCCCCACCAGGCCTCGTAGTCGAACAGGATCGCCACGTCGGCGTCCACCCGGCTGCCGCGGATCTCGGCCAGCGCCTTCAGGTCGGCGCCGAGCCGGCAGACCTCGCGGAACACCTTGGTGTCGGGGCCGGCGTGCGGGACCAGCGCGGAGTGGAACTTCTCGGCGCCGGCGCGGGAGGCCCGCCACTGGAAGAAGAGCACGCCGTCGGCGCCGCGCGCCACGTGCGCCAGGCTGTTGCGGCGCAACTGGCCGGGCGTCTTGGCGACGTTGCGCGGCTGCCAGTTGACCGCGCTGGTGGAGTGCTCCATCAGCAGCCACGGGTCGCCGCCGGCGACGCCCCGGGTGTGGTCGGCGGAGAGCGCCAGGTTGACCTGCGGCTGCGGGTCGGCGGCGGTGAGGTAGTGGTCGTTGGCGACCAGGTCCACATCGGACGCCCAGGAGTGGTAGTCCAGGTACTTGATGCCGGTGCCGATCATGAAGTTCGTGGTGACCGGCTGGCGGACCAGTCGGTGCAGCAACTCCCGCTCGGCGCGGAGCTGGGCCCGCTGCTCGTCGGAGGAGAACCGCAGGAAGTCCAGCTGCTGGGTCGGGTTGGCGAAGGTGGGCGCGGTCCGCGGCGGGTTGACCTCGGCCCAGTCGTGGTAGCGCTGGCTCCAGAAGGCGGTGCCCCAGGCGTCGTTGAGCGTGGCCAGGTCGCCGTAGCGGTCGCGCAGCCAGCGGCGGAACGCCTCGGCGCTGACGTCGCAGTAGCAGTGCACGTTGTGGCAGCCCAGTTCGTTGGAGACGTGCCACATCACCACGGCCGGGTGCTCGGCGTACCGGCCGGCGACCGCCTCGACGAGGGCCAGCGAGCGCTCCCGGAACACCGGCGAGCTGGGGCAGTACGCCTGCCGGCCACCGGGCCAGAGGACGGCGCCGTCGGCGCGGCGGGGCAGCGTCTCCGGGTGCCGGTGGGCCAGCCACGGGGGCGGGCTGGCGGTGGCGGTGGCCAGGTCGATCCGGATCCCGCCGTCGTGCAGCACGTCGAGGGCCCGGTCCAGCCAGCCGAACTGGAACTCGCCGGGCCGGGGTTCGAGCAGCGCCCAGGAGAAGATGCCGACCGAGACCAGGTTGACCCCGGCCTGGCGCATCAGCGCGACGTCCTCGGCCCAGGTCTGCTCTGGCCACTGCTCAGGGTTGTAGTCGGCCCCGTACCAGATGCCATCGCCGTGCCAGCTCCGCATGAGAGCAGAGCGTGCCCCTCGACGACACCCAAGTCAACACTTTCCAACATCGACTGCCATTCCAACGTTTACCTTGTCCCAGCCGTGTCACGACTGGGTTATCACTGTCTTTCGACCCCCTTGACAGCGCCGTACGGAGGGGTAGCTTGACGAGCCACCGGCTGTTTGTGTTCGGACATGTGGATTCACGGTGGATCTATCCCTGCCCGCGCGAACACCGTTCCCCGCCACCACTCACGGCCCTTGGGCGCAGCGCACCTCTTCCACGCAGGAGGAACAGATGTCCCGTCCCCGCTCGCAAGCCGAGTACCTTGCTCGGCTCGTTCCCCCGTCCGTCGCCGGCCTGAACCGCCGCTCGCTGCTCGCCGGCGCGGCCGGCACCGGCGCGCTGCTGGGTACGGGCCTGCTCGCCGGCTGCGGCGACTCCGGCTCCGGCTCCGGATCGGACTCCAAGACGGTCTCGGTCGGCTCGAACCAGTCGGACCCGAAGCCGAAGGATGTCATCGCCAAGGTGATGGCGGGCTTCCAGACCGCGTCCGGCATCCAGCCGGCGGTCAACACGGTCGACCACAACACGTTCCAGGAGAACATCAACAACTACCTGCAGGGCAAGCCGGACGACGTGTTCATGTGGTTCGCCGGCTACCGGATGCGCTTCTTCGCCGCCAAGGGCCTGGCCGGCGACGTCAGCGACGTGTGGGGCAAGCTCTCCGGCTACTCGGACGCGTTCAAGAAGGCCTCCACCGGCGACGACGGCAAGCAGTACTTCGTGCCCGCGTCGTACTACCCGTGGGCCGTCTTCTACCGCAAGTCGGTCTGGCAGCAGCGCGGTTACCAGGTGCCGAAGACCCTGGACGAGCTCAACATTCTCGGCGCCCAGATGAAGAAGGACGGCCTCAACCCGATCGCCTTCGCCGACAAGGACGGCTGGCCGGCGATGGGCACCTTTGACATCCTCAACCTGCGGATCAACGGCTACCAGTTCCACATCGACCTGATGGCCGGCAAGGAGGCGTGGACCTCCGACAAGGTGAAGAAGGTCTTCGACGCCTGGGCCGGGCTGCTGCCGCTGCACCAGCCGGACGCGCTGGGCCGCACCTGGCAGGAGGCCGCCCAGTCGTTGCAGCAGAAGAAGAGCGGCATGTACCTGCTCGGCCTCTTCGTCGCCCAGCAGTTCAACAACGACGAGCAGGACGACCTGGACTTCTTCACCTTCCCGGAGATCGACTCCACGATCGGGGCGAAGGCCCTGGACGCGCCGATCGACGGCTACATGATGGCCCGCAAGCCGAAGTCCGAGGCGAACGCGAAGAAGCTGCTGGAGTACGTCGGCTCGAAGGACGCCGCGAACATCACGGTGAAGAACGACCCGAGCACCCTGGTCGCCAACACCGGTGCGGACACCAGCGGCTACACCGCCCTGCAGAAGAAGGCCGCCGACCTGGTCGGCTCCGCCACGGAGATCGCCCAGTTCCTCGACCGGGACACCCGGCCGGACTTCGCCTCGACCGTGATCATTCCGGCGTTGCAGCAGTTCATCAAGAACCCGAAGGACATTGGCGGGCTGCTGACCAGCATCGAGAACCAGAAGAAGTCGATCTTCACCGACTGACGACGGCGAGAGGGGAAGGACACGTGTCCGACCTGCCCCTGATCCAAGCGGATCGCGCCGTGCCGCCGCCGGCCGCGACCACCTCCACGGGTGGTCGTGGCCGCCGGCTACGGCTGCTGTCCCGCACCGACCGCGTGGTCGTCACGCTGATGGTGCTCGTACCCCTGCTGCTGGTGGTCGGCCTGGTCTGGCTGCCGTCGGTGGCCACCGTGCTGCTCTCCGGCACCAACTGGGACGGCATCGGCCCGCTCAGCGAGATCGACTGGGTCGGGCTGAAGAACTACGACGACGTGGTGAACAACTATCCGCCGTTCGTGCCGGCAGTGCAGAACAACCTGCTCTGGCTCGGCGCGCTCTTCGTGGTGGCCACCCCGTTCGGCATGTTCCTCGCCGTACTGCTGGACAAGGAGATGCGGGGCAGCCGGTTCTACCAGACAGCGCTCTACCTGCCGGTGGTGCTCTCGTTGGCGCTGATCGGCTTCGTCTGGCAGCTCATCTACAGCCGCGACCAGGGCCTGCTCAACGCCGCGCTCGGCACCCAGACCGACTGGTACGGCGACGCGGACGTCAACATCTGGGCGGTGCTCTTCGCCGCCGGCTGGCGGCACGTCGGCTACATCATGCTGCTCTACCTGGCCGGGCTGAAGGGCGTCGACCCGTCGCTGCGCGAGGCGGCGGCGGTGGACGGCTCCTCGGAGGTCAACACCTTCTTCCGGGTGGTCTTCCCGGTGATGCGGCCGATCAACATCATCGTGCTGGTGGTGACCGTGATCGAGTCGCTGCGGGCGTTCGACCTGGTCTGGGTGATCAACAAGGGCCGCAACGGCCTGGAGCTGATCTCCGCGCTGGTCACCACCAACGTGGTGGGCGAGGCCAGCCGGATCGGCTTCGGCTCCGCGCTGGCGACGATCATGCTGGTCATCTCCCTGGTCTTCATCACCCTCTACCTGACCACCGTGATGCGGGAGGACCGGCGATGAGCACCGCGACGCTGACCCGTGAACCCGCGGCCGCCGCGCCGGCCGGGCGCCGCAAGCCGGTGCGGCCCGCCCGGGTGGCACTACACCTCTTCCTCGGGGCGGTGGCCGTCGGCTGGCTCTTCCCGATCCTCTGGGCGGTGCTGACCTCATTGCGGTCGTACCAGTACACCGCCGCCAACGGCTACGTCTCGCTCGGCGGCTGGACGTTCGACAACTACGTCACCGCGTGGCGAACCGCCGAGTTCGGCAAGCACTTCCTCAACTCGGTCTACATCACCGTGCCGGCGGTGCTGCTCACGCTCTTCCTCGCCTCCTGCGTGGCGTTCGTGATCGCCCGGTTCAGCTGGAAACTCAACATCGTCCTGCTCGGACTCTTCACGGCGGCGAACCTGCTGCCGCAGCAGGCCCTGCTGATCCCGCTGTTCCGGCTCTTCACCCAGGTGCCGCTGCCGGAGTTCATGAGCGACTCGGAGGTGCTCTACGACAGCTACTGGGGGCTGATCCTGGTCAACGTCGCCTTCCAGTGCGGCTTCTGCGTCTTCGTGCTGAGCAACTACATGAAGGCCCTGCCGCACGAGCTGTACGAGGCGGCAATGGTCGACGGGGCGAGCGTCTGGCGGCAGTACTGGCAGGTCACCATGCCGCTCTGCCGGCCGGCGCTGGCGGCGCTGGCCACGCTGGAGGTGACCTGGATCTACAACGAGTTCTTCTGGGCCACCGTGCTGATGCGCACCGGCGACAAGTTCCCGGTGACCAGCTCGCTGAACAACCTGCGCGGCGAGTTCTTCACCGACAACAACCTGGTCTCGGCCGGCTCGGTGCTGGTCGCGATCCCCACCCTGGTGATCTTCTTCCTGTTGCAGAAGCAGTTCGTCCGGGGCCTGACGCTGGGCGCCTCGAAGGGCTGAGGCCCGGCCCACGGATGTCCGGAGGAGCGATATACCTGTCAGGCATAAATATGCCTGACAGGTATATCGCTCATCGTGGTCTGGCCGCCCGGTCCCCTCACCCAGAGTGAGGGAAGGGCGCGCCCGTACCGAGAGACGAGCGAGCATGACGAATTCCACCGTCGTCCACCTGCGCCGGGGCCGGATCAGCCTGGTGCTCGACGCACGCGGCCCGGGGCTGCCCCGGATCGTGCACTGGGGCGCCGACCTGGGCCTGCTGCCCGCCGACGACCTGCCGGCCCTGGTCGACGCCACCATCCCGCCCGTGGTGCCGAGCAGCTTCGACGCGCCGACCGTGCTGTCCCTGCTGCCCGAGGCGAGCGCCGGCTGGAGCGGCCGTCCCGGCCTGGCCGGCCACCGCAACGGACGGGACTGGTCTACCGCCTTCCGCCTCGACCGGCTCGACGTCGCCGACGGCGGCCCGGACCCGAGCCGCGTGGCCGTCGGCGGCGAGGCGGTGGGCGTACCCGAGGAGGACGGTGCGCACGGCGGGCCCGGCGCGGCGCGGGTGACCGTGCGGGCGGCGGACCCGGACGCCGCCCTGTCGCTGACCATCGAGATCACGCTGGACGCGCAGGGACTGCTGACGGTCCGGCACCGGCTGCGCAACGACGGCGACGCGCCCTACGAGGTGCGGGAGCTGACCCCGGTGCTGCCGGTGCCCGCGGTCGCCACCGAACTGCTCGACCTGACCGGCCGGTGGTGCCGGGAACGCGCCCCGCAGCGGCACCCGTGGCCGATGGGCGCCTGGGTGCGGGAGGGCCGGCACGGGCGGACCGGGCATGACGCCACCCTGCTGCTGGTCGCCGGGACGCCCGGCTTCGGCTTCGGCCACGGCGAGGTCTGGGCGGTGCACACCGCGTGGAGCGGCGACCACGTCACCGTCGCCGAGCGCCGTCCCACCGGCGAGGCCACCCTGGGCGGCGGCGAACTGCTCGCCCCCGGCGAGATCCTGCTCGCCCCCGGCGAGGAGTACGCCACTCCCCTGCTGTACGCCGTCCACTCCACCGCGGGGCTGGACGGACTCAGCGACGTGCTGCACACCCACCTGCGCGCCCGCCCCGGGCACCCGCGCACCCCGCGGCCGGTCACCCTCAACGTGTGGGAGGCGGTCTACTTCGATCACGACCTGGACCGGCTGACGCTGCTCGCCGACCGGGCCGCCGAGGTGGGGGTGGAACGCTTCGTGCTCGACGACGGGTGGTTCCGTGGCCGTCGGCACGACCGCGCCGGCCTGGGCGACTGGTGGGTCGACGGCGACGTGTGGCCGGACGGCCTGCAACCGCTCATCGACCACGTCCGCCGGCACGGGATGCAGTTCGGGCTCTGGGTCGAGCCGGAGATGGTCAACCCCGACTCCGACCTGTTCCGCGCCCACCCGGACTGGGTGCTCCAGGCCCCCGGCCGGCTGCCACCCGAGTGGCGGCACCAGCAGGTGCTCGACCTCGCCCACCCCGACGCGTACGCCCACCTGCTCGGGCGGCTGGACGCGCTGCTGCGCGAGCACGACGGCATCGCGTACCTGAAGTGGGACCACAACCGGGACCTCACCGAGGCCGGGCACCACGGCCGGCCCGGGGTGCACGCGCAGACCGTGGCGGTCTACCGGCTGCTCGACGAGCTGCGTGCCCGTTACCCCGGCGTGGAGGTCGAGAGCTGCTCCTCCGGCGGCGCCCGGGTGGACCTGGAGATCCTGCGCCGCACCGATCGGGTCTGGGCCAGCGACTGCAACGACGCCCTGGAACGGCTGGCCATCCAGCGCTGGACCGGGCTGCTCCTCCCGCCCGAGCTGGTCGGGACCCACATCGGACCGTCCCGGTCGCACACCACCCACCGGGTACACGACCTGGGCTTCCGGGCCACCACCGCGCTCTTCGGCCACCACGGCATCGAGTGGGACATCAGCGCGATCAGCGCGTCCGACCGGGCCGAGTTGGCCGCCTGGGTGGCGCTGCACAAGCGGCTCCGCCCGCTGCTGCACGCCGGCCGGGTGGTCCGGGTCGACCACCCGGACCCGGCCGTCCAGGCGCACGGCGTGGTCGCCCACGACGGCTCCCACGCGGTGTACGCGGTCTCCCGGCTGACCACCTCGGCGGCCCAGATCCCCGGTCCGGTCCGCCTGCCCGGGCTCGACCCGCACCGGCGGTACGCGGTCCGGCTCCCGGCCGGGGTGCCGGAGCCGGCGGTGTTGCAGCTGACCGAGCCGGGCTGGACGCCGAAGGGCGTGACGCTCAGCGGCGCGGTGCTGGCGACGGTCGGGCTCCAGCTACCGGCCCTGCACCCCGAGCAGGCTGTCCTGCTGGAGGTCACCGCCGTCGACTGACGTCGGGCGGCCCGTCGAGACGCCGGGGGTCGGAAGGGGACACCAGGGTTGACCCCCGCGCGGCGGGGTAACCGGTGACGATCGCCCGGAAGGAGGACCACCATGGTCAGCGTCGGCTACACCCTGATGTGCGAGCAGGCCGGCCCGAAACAGCTGGTCGACTACGCGGTACGGGCCGAGGCGGCCGGCTTCGACCAGCTCGTGATGTCCGACCACTACTACCCGTGGCTGGACTCCCAGGGGCACTCGCCGTACGCCTGGTCGGTGCTCGGGGCGGTCGCCCACGCCACCAGCCGGGCCGAACTGATGTCCTTCGTGACCTGCCCGATCCGCCGGTACCACCCGGCCGTGGTCGCGCAGAAGGCCAGCACCGTCGGGGTGCTCTCCGACGGCCGGTTCACCCTCGGCCTCGGTGCCGGCGAGAACCTCAACGAGCACGTGATCGGCGGCTGGCCACACGTCCAGCAGCGGCACGAGATGTTCGAGGAGGCCCTGCAGATCATCCGGCCGCTGCTCAACGGCGAGACGCTGACCTTCTCCGGCAACCACTTCGACGTCCCGGACGCGTACCTCTGGGACCGGCCGGACCGCCCGGTGCCGACAGCCATCGCCGCCTCCGGCCGGCAGTCCGCCACCCTCGCCGCCGAGTACGGCAACGGCCTCGTCGCCACCGAACCCGACCCGCACCTCATCCAGATGTACGACGACGCGGGCGGCGCCGGCCAGCCCCGCTTCGGCCAGGTGGCGATCTGCTATGGCCCCGACGAGGCGGAGTGCCGCAAGCTCGTGCACGACCAGTTCCGCTGGTTCGGCCTGGGCTGGAAGGTCAACGCTGACCTGCCCGGCCCGGAGTCGTTCGCCGCCGCCACCCAGTTCGTCAGGGAGGAGGACGTCGCCGAGGGCATCTCCTGCGGTCCGGACGTCGACAAGCACGTCGAGGCGTTCAAGAAGTTCGTCGACACCGGCTTCACCCACGTGGCGATCGTCCAGGTGGGCGGCGACACCCAGCCGATGTTCCTGGACTGGGCGCAGGAGCAGCTGCTGCCCCGACTGCGCGAGCTGTGAGCCTCACCCGGCCCCGACCCCGACCTCGATCGCCGCTGGCGGCGGGGCGACGATCCGGGGCGGCCTCGTCGGCGCCCCACCCGATCTCGCCCGCCGGTCGGTTCGCGCTGGCCGAGCTGCGGCTCGCCCTGGCGGCGCCCCAGCCGGCCGCCGGGCTGACCAGCGAGTTCCGGCTCGTGGCCGGGCTGCGGTCGCACACCCGGCGGTCCGCCGACCCGGGTACCGGCGCGCCGCCGGTGCTGCTGGTGCACGGCCTCGCCGTCTCGCACCGCTACCTCACCCCACTCGCCGTGGCGCTGTCGACCAGGTATCCGGTGTACGTCCCGGACCTGCCCGGCTTCGGGTTGACCGAGCGCCCCGGCACCGCGTACGACGTCGCCCGGCACGCCGCGTACCTGGCCGCCTGGCTCGCCACGTACCGGCTGGGGCCGGTCTGCCTGCTCGGGCACTCGTTCGGCGCCGAGGTCGCCGCCCGGCTCGCCGCCGACCGGCCCGATTTGGTGCACGCCCTGGTGCTCGCCGGCCCGACCAGCGACCGGGCGGCCCGGTCCCGGCGCGGTCAGTTCGGGCGGTGGTTGGTGGACACCCTGCGGGAGGCCCCGGCGCAGGCACCGATCCTGCTCCGCGACGTCTGGGACGCCCGCCCGTGGCGGGTCTACGCCACGCTGACCCACTCGGTCCGCAACGCGATCGAGGCGGATCTGGTGCGGATCGCCGCGCCGACGCTGGTGGTGGCCGGGGCCCGCGACCCGGTGGTCCCGGCGGCCTGGCGGGAGCAGGTGGCCCGGCTCGTCCCCGCCGCCCGCACGGTCAGCGTGCCGGGCGCCGCGCACAACGTCGCCACCACCGCACCGGCGCAGGTGACCGACGCGATCCGCGCCCTGCTGACCCCCGCGCTGAAGGGCTGAATCCATGCGCATCGGCAACGTGGAGATCCGTCCCCTCGGCGGGGGCCTCGGCTGCCTCCTGATGATCCTCTTCTCGCTGGTCGCCTCGATCGTGCTGACCGTCCTGCTCAACCTGCTGCTCTGAGCTGCACCGCGACCCCGCGGCAACGGCCGCAGCCCCGGTCAGCCGGCGGTCAGGGCCAGCTCGGCGACCACCGGGTAGTGGTCGGAGGCCCGGTCGGCGTCCCCGTCCCGGACCACCCGGACCCCGCGGGACAGCGCGGCCACCGCCGGGGTGGCCAGCAGGTAGTCCAGGCGCATCGCGGCGAACTCGGCCCCGCCGTGCCGGGTCGGCACGGTCAGCCCGTCCGGCTCGGCGCCGCCGGAGCGCGGCCACAGGTCCACCAGGCCGGCGTCGAGCAGTCGGGACACCGCGCGGGTGTCGACCGTACGGCCGTCCCGGCGCAGGTGCCGGCGCTGGTACAGGGCGGGCAGCCCGGCCAGCCGCGCGGTGTGGTCGACCGTCGGGTCCAGGGTGTTGAGGTCACCGGCGAGCAGGGCCAGCGGGCCGCCGGAGCGCCGCAGCGCCGCGGCCAGCCAGTCGGCCTCCATCCGCCGCCGGCCGCCGGAGTACGGGTTCAGATGGGTGCTGAACACGGTCAGCGGCCCGGCCTGCGTGGCCACCGCCACCCGGGCGGCCGCGTGGTGGAACGGCCGGCGTACCGGCCCCGCGGAGAGCACCCGCAGCGACGGGCGGACCAGCACCGCGACCGGCTGGCCGAAGCAGGACCGGGCCAGGTGCGGCGCCATCCCCAGCCGGCCCGCCAGATCGGCCAGCAGGCCGCCCCGGTCGAAACCCCGCAGCTCCTGCAGGGCGAGCACGTCGGGCCGCTGCGCGGTGACGACCCGCACCACCCGGTCCAGCCGGTCGGTCCCGTCACGGTCCCGGCCGCCCGTCCTGATGTTCCAGGTCATCACCCGCAGCATCGGCGCCGGTCAGTCCTCCCGGCCGGCCCTGGCCAGCTCGTCGTCCAGCTCGTGCACCTGCCCCGACCCGATCGCCGGCCGGTTGCCCTGGTGCACGTCGGCGTTGGGCCGCACCACCCAGTAGAGCAGGCCGATCCAGAGCGCGCCGAGCAGGATCGCGCCCATGAAGTCGGTCGGGTGGTGCATGCCCCGGTACATCCGCGAGGTGGCCACACCGACCGGCATGATCACCGCCAGCGCCACGAACAGCCAGCGCCACCAGCGGTCGGTACGGGCGAACACGATGATCGCCATCGCGCTCCACAGGCAGATCGTCGCGGCGATGTGCCCGGACGGGAAGGACGAGGTCGGCATCTGGCCGTCCAGGTTCTGTACCGGCGGTCGGGGCCGCTCGACCACCCGGGCCGAGGCCAGGAAGAGGCTCAGCTCGCCGAACATCGCCAGCACCACGAAGAGCACCGGCCGCCAGCGCCGCCAGATCGCCAGCACCAGGGGGCAGAAGACCAGCGACACCAGCAGGATCGCGTGGGTGTCGCCGAACTTGCTCCACCACCAGCTCAGCTCCGTCAGCGGGTCGGTGCGCCGCTCGGCGAACCACTGCGGCACCTCGGTGTCCAGCGTGGCGAGGAAGGTGCCCTTGGCGTGGTAGCTGACGAACATCCCGAAGCCGTACAGCGCGCCGAACACGATGACCCAGCCGACCAGCAGCTCGGCGATCGCGGAGCGGGGGTGCTCCAGGACGTGCTCCTCGGCCGGCGCGGGACTGATCTCCTCGCCCGCCTCCGGCTCCAGGCCCTCGGTCAGCGGCGGCACCGGCCGGCCCCGCTCGCGGCGCCAGAGCTGGAAGGCGTACGCGGTGACGCCCAGCCAGGCCGCGCCGAGCAGCCAGCCGCCGAGCACGTCGGAGACGAAGTGCACGCCCAGCGCGATCCGGGTCAGCCCGACCAGCGCCACCAGCACCGCCGCGATCGCGATGGCGGGCTTACGCCACCGGGGCGCCATGGCCGGCAGGAAGACCAGCAGCAGCGCCCCGTACGCGACGAAGGAGCCGAGCGCGTGACCGCTGGGGAAGCTGTTGCCCGGGGCGTGGGTGATCGGCACGTCGACCACCGGCCGGAGCCGGCCGACCAGTGCCTTCAGCGACGGGTCGAGGATCAGCCCGCCGACCCCGGTGATGATCAGGTAGACCGCCAGCCGGGACTGGCGGCGGATCAGCAGGCTGACCACCGCGATGGTGACCAGCCAGATCAGCACCGGCCGGCCGCCCAGGTCGGTGACCGCCTGCAGCACGGTGACCAGGGGGTGGTGCGGCGCGACCAGGCCGTTGAACCACTCGGCCGCCTCGTGGTCGGCGTCGTAGAGCGGACCCCACCTGAACCGGACGAGCATCAGCAGCAGGCCGAACCCGACCCCGCCACCGGCGATCACCAGCAGCCCGGCGATGCTCCGCTCGGCGAAATGGCCCAGCGGCCGTCGCGTCGTCTCCTTGAGCGCGGTCACCCCGCACCTCCCTCGTCTTCTGCGAGGCGCGCAGTACCCGATTCCGGCTCCGCGTACACGCCCGGCGCGCCGCGGAGGGGCTCAGAGCGCGGTCATCCCGCCGGTGTCGAGGACCTCCTCGCGTTCGGCCTCCGGCTCCCACAGGTCCGGCTGCGCCGGCTCCTCGACGCCGATCCGCATCGCCTCCAGCTGGGCGGCGAAGGCCAGCCCGCCGAAGAGCGCCAGGCCGGTCAGGTTGGCCCAGAGCAGCAGGGCCATCATCCCGGTCAGCGCGCCGTAGGTCTGCCCGAAGCCGCCGCTGAACTTGACGTACGCCGCCAGCAGCAGGCTGGCCAGCCACCAGAGAGCGGTGGCGATGCCGGCGCCGACGAAGAGCCAGGACAGGCCGGGCTGGTTACGCCGGGGCGCGTGCCGGAAGAGTACCGCCACGGCGAGCACGGTGAGCCCCAGGCTCAACGGCCAACGGAGCACGTCCCAGGCGGCGTTGGCGAAGGTGCCCCACTCGTAGTGCCGCTGCACCGAGTCGCCCATCGCCCGGCCGCCGACCAGGATCAGGAAGCCCGTCAGCGCCGGCACGCCGGCGGTGACCGCGAGGACCGCGGCGCGCAGGTACTTGGCCAGAGCCGGGCGGTCCCGCTCCACGCCGTAGATCCGGTTGGCGCCCCGCTCGATCTGGGCCATGGTGGTGGTGAGCGCGATCATGCCGGTCAACAGACCGAGGGTCAGCGCCAGCTCGCCGGCGCGTTCGGTGCGCTCACCGTCGGCGAGCAGGTCCTGCACGACCGATTCGCTCTGCCCCGGGGTGAGCGCGAGCACGGTGTCGGCGACGACCTTGCCGCCCTCCTCGACGCCGAGGTCGGTGATCAGACCGGTGAGCGCGATCAGGAAGGGCACCACGGCCAGGCAGAGCTGCAACGCGAACGCCCGGGAGTGGCTGAACCCGTCGCCGTAGCGGAACCGGACGAAGGCGTCCCGCAGCAGGCGCCAGCCGCCGTGTCGGCGCAGCGTGCGCCAGGCGTCGTCGGCGGACAACTCCTCCTGGGCCATCAGCCGGGTCTCCGGCACCATCCGGGTGCTACTCACGCTGGGCCTCCTCCACCAACTGCTCGCCGCGCTCGGCCGCCGCCCCGGCGTCCACCGACAGGTCGGGGTGCTGCGCGGGACGCGGCACGCAGAGCCAGAGCGACTGCGGCTTGATCTCGGCCTTCAGCGACCGGCCCGGCTCGATCAGGTCGCCGTCGAGCTGCCGGGGCTGGGCGCGGTTGCTGGTGATCTCGACGGTCCGGCCCCTGAAGACCTCCATCCGGGGCACGCTGCCCCGACGGCGCAGCAGGGCCCAGCCCATCGCCAGCCAGTGGCCGAGCGTGCGGGGGGTGAGCACCGCCACGTCGAGCCACCCGTCGTCCGGCTCGGCGTCGGTCAGCAGCCGTACGCCGCCCTGGAGGCGGCCGACGTTGCCGATCAGCACCGACCGCGCCCGGCGGCGCAGCGGCGACCGGTCGTCGATCCGGATGGTGACCCGCATCGGCCGGTCCCGCAGGTGCTTGGCGGCCCCCACGAGGTACGCCGGCCAGCCGATCCGGGCCTTGGTGGCCTCGGACGTGGAGTCGAGCATCTGGGCGTCGAAGCCCATCCCGGCCATCACGGCGAAGCACTGGTCGTCGACCACGCCGACGTCCAACCGGCGCCGGCCGCGCTCCACGGCGACCTCCAGCCCGGCGGCCAGGTCATTGGAGAGACCCAGGTTGGCGGCGAGCAGGTTGCCGGTGCCCAGCGGCAGCACGGCGAGCGTCACGTCGGTGCCGGCGAGCGCGGTCACACAGGCCATCACCGTGCCGTCGCCGCCGCAGGCGAAGACGACCTCGGCGCCGGTCTGCACGGCCTTCTCGGCCTGACCCCGGCCCGGGTCCTCGACGGTGGTCTCGTACCAGGTCGGCTCGGGCCAGCCGGCCGCGGTGAGCGCGCCGTCCACGGTCCGGCGGAACTCCTCCAGATCGGCCACCTTGACCGGGTTGACCACCACGGCCGAACGCGGCCCGTCGGGGCGTGCCGTCGGCTTGTCCTGTCCGCTGTCCACGGCGCCAGTGTGCAGCAAGCCCGGTGCGGCGGCGAGCCGACTGACGGTGATGAGGCGCGCAGCGCCAGAAGGTTTCAGAATCGGTCAGCGTGGCCGCTCGCCCCGGCCGGAGCGCTCGGCCGTCTCGGCGACCCGACGCTGCCGGGTCTCCGCCCGTTTCGCCTGGCTTATCCATTCCAGCGTGGCGCGTCGGGTCGATCGGCGGAAGGCGTCCCAGTGCGCCCGGGCACCGGGGTGGCGGTCGAAAGCGGTCGCCAGGTCGTCGGGAACGATCACCGGGCCAGCCAGTCGCCCCACTGCTCCGCGCACTCCGCGTGGAACCGCTCGGCGTCGTCGGGCATCAGGCCGCCGCCCGCAGCGCCGTCTCCACCCGCCGACGCAGGTCGTCGAGGTCGACGCCGGCCTCGGTGAGGACGAGCGCGGCCAGCCCGCGCCCCTCGCGGAGCAGGCCGAGCAGGATGTGCTCGGTGCCGATGTGGTGGTGGCGCAGCCGGATCGCCTCGCGGAGGGCGAGCTCCAGCACCTTCTTCGAGCGCGGCGAGAAGGGGCCGCCAGAGGGCCGGCGCAGGCCCCACCGGCGGGGCGGGGGCGGCGGTTCCCGCAACGCGTCGGGCCCGAACGACTCCTCGATCCGGGCCACGATGGCGGCCAGGTCGATGCCGATCTCCCGCAGCGCGGCCGCGTCGGCCTCGCCGAGCCCGACGCCACCGCGGGCCACGTGCCGGGCGACAGCCGCCCGCAGGTCGTCGGCGCGGACGTTGAGGTCGGCGAGGACCCGTACGGCCAGGTTGCCGTCGTCGGCGAGGACGCCGAGCAGCAGGTGCTCGGTGCCGACGGGACGCCGCCCCTCGGCCCGGGCCTCGTCCACCGCGCGTCGGACGACGTCGCGGGCGCGGTCGGTGAATCGTTCGAACATCACGCCTCCCAGCTGCCTCGGACCGCCGGTCGCCCGGCGTGCTTCTTGTGGACCGCCTGCCGGCTGACCTCGAGCGCGTCGGCGATGTCCTGCCAGGACCAGCCCTGCCGCCGGGCGTTGTCCACCTGGATCACCTCGAGCCGTTCGAGCAGCCGGCGCAGGGCGAGCACGGCCCGCAGCCCGACCTTCGGGTCAGTGCTGCCGGCGGCCGCCGCGAGTTCCGTCGCCTGACTCATGGCGTCAACTTACGTTGACGTCCGGATCCTGTCAACCCTCGTTGACAGAATCGGTCGCGCGCCACCCCGGGCGGCCACCGACACGCGTCGAGCACACCGGCCGCGACCTGCGGCGGTGTTACGGTCCGCTGGTGTTCCGTCGCCGCTTCCTGGACCGACCCGTCGAGGCGGCGCGCCGGCTGACCGTCGGCCGCGTCACGCTGGAGATCGTCGCCGGCAGCGTGGTCGGGCACCGCTACCTGGAGAACTTCGACGTGCTGCACGTCGACCCGGAGCTGCCGATCGCCGCGGTGGCCGACGGGATGGGCTCGGGCGAGGGCAGCCGGCTCGCCGGCCGGACCGCGATGGACACCCTGGTCGGGCGGCTCCGCACGCGCTGGCCCGGAGTCGGGCCGCGCGAGCTGCGCGCCGCGACGGCCGTGGCGCAGACCCGGGTACGCCAGGCCGGCGCCGGCCTGGCCGAGCTGACCGGCTGCACGATGACCGCCCTGGTCGCCGAGGCCGACGGCGAGCAGGCGTGGATCGTCCAGCTCGGCGACTCGCGGGCCTACCGGCTGCATGGCGGGCTCACGGGGTGAGCGACCAGCTCGACTACCACCGGCTGCGGGACCTGCTGGCCGGCCGGGACCCGGCGCGGGCCGCCCGCGACCTGCTCGCCGCCACCCTGGCCGTGGGGGGCGACGACAACGCCACCGCCGTGCTGGTCCGGGTCCACCCGGCCATCCCCACGCCGCGCTGACCGGACCCCGCCGCCGCCTGGGCCACGGTGCGCAGCCCGCGACTGCTCGATACCCGGGTCTTGGACGGGTGAGCCGGCTCCAGTTCCGCTGACCCGAACCCGCCCCGGGCGGGCACGGCAGCGAATACCGTGGGTGAGGGAAGCATGGTCGTGCCCTACCCGGAGCCGGGGAGGTGAGGCGGGATGGCCGCACCCACCCACGGTGCCGTGGTCGTCGGCGTTGGCGGATCGGAGGAGGACCTCCAGGTGGTCCGGGAGGCCGCCGGCGTCGCCGCCGCACACGGCCGCCCGCTGCACCTGCTGCACGCCTTCAACTGGGCGGCCGCACTGGAGGCACCGTACGTGTCCGGTCCGCGCGCCGCCGCCGAGGAGCTCCTCGAACGGGCCGGGCAGGTCGCCGGCGAGGTCGAACCGGCGGTGCCGGTGAGCGGCGAGATCGTCGAGGGATCGTCGGTCGATGCGCTGATCCGCGCCTCGGACTCGGCGTTCCTGGTGGCGCTCGGTGACGGCGGGATGGCCAACTGCGGCGACTGCGTACCGGCCGACGCGCCGGCCGTGCAACTGGCCGCCCGGGCCGGCTGCCCGGTGCTGGTCGGGCGGCCCGAGCCACCGCCGCCGGGCCCGGTGCTGGTCGGTGTGGACGGTTCACCGAGCGCGGACACCGCGCTGGGCTTCGCCTTCGACCATGCCGCCCGCCGCGGCGCCCGGCTGCTCGCCGTCCGGGTGGTCGAACCCGGCCGCCCCGACGGGGGCGCCGACCTGCTCGAACAAGCCGTGGCACGGTGCGGCCGAGACCATCCCGGGGTGCCAACGGAGTGCCACACCATCGTCGGCGATCCCGACACCGTCATGGTCGAACAGTCCCGGTCGGCGCAGATGTCACTGGTCGGCGCGCGGGGCGACGAGCCGTGGCGGGGCATGCTCGGCGAGGTCAGCCAGTCCCTGCTCTACCACTCGCCGGGCCCGGTGATCGTGGTCCGGGGCATCGACCCGCAATCCGAGGGCCGGGCATGACGCCCGCACGTTCCGGGACCAACGACCCTGAACCGGGACCCGGCGCGGCGGGGAAGCTGGACCGGCCCGAACGGATTCCCGCCTTCGGGTGGCAGACCACCCCGAGCCGCGAGAGGCTATTGCAGCATGGACACCGCTCTCGACCTGCACAGCCCACTGACCGAAGACGAGCTGCGCCGGCTTGACGCCTACTGGCGAGCGGCGAACTACCTCACCGTCGGGCAGATCTACCTGCTCGACAACCCCCTGCTCCGCGAGCCGCTGAAGCCGGAACACGTCAAGCCGCGACTGCTCGGCCACTGGGGCACCAGCCCCGGGCTGAACCTGATCTACGCGCACCTCAACCGGGTCATCGTCAACCGGGACCTGTCCGCCCTCTACGTCACCGGCCCCGGGCACGGCGGGCCGGCCATCGTGGCGAACACCTGGCTGGAGGGCACGTACAGCGAGCTCCACCACTCGGTGAGCCGGGACGAGACGGGGATGGCGCGGCTGTTCCGTCAGTTCTCCTTCCCGGGCGGCATTCCGAGCCACGTCGCCGCGGAGGTGCCGGGTTCGATCCACGAGGGCGGCGAGCTGGGGTACGCGCTGAGCCACGCGTACGGGGCCGCGTTCGACAACCCGGATTTGCTGGTGGCCTGCGTGATCGGCGACGGCGAGGCGGAGACCGGCCCACTGGCCGGGAGTTGGCTGTCCAATGTCTTCCTCAACCCGGCCCGGGACGGGGCGGTGTTGCCCATTCTGCACCTCAACGGCTACAAGATCGCCAGCCCGACGGTGCTGGACCGGATCCCCACCGACGACCTGCTCGGCATGATGCGCGGCTGCGGCTACCAGCCGTACATCGTCGAGGGCGACGATCCCGCCACGGTGCACCAGAGCCTCGCCGGCACGCTGGACCGGGCGGTGGACGAGATCGCCGAGATCCAGCGCCAGGCCCGCTCCGGCGGCACCGTCGAGCGCCCCCGTTGGCCCATGATCATCCTTCGGACGCCGAAGGGCTGGACCGGCCCGGACAAGGTCGACGGCAAGCAGGTGGAGGGGACCTTCCGCGCCCACCAGGTGCCGATCGACGCGGTACGCAAGAACCCGGCGCACCTGGCCGAGCTGGAGCGCTGGCTGCGCAGCTACCGGCCCGAGGAGCTCTTCGACGCCACCGGCGCCCCGGTCGCCGAGCTGGCCGCGCTGCCCCCGAAGGGCGACCGGCGGATGAGCGCCAACCCGGTCACCAACGGCGGACTCGTGCTGCGCGACCTGGACCTGCCCGACTTCCGCAACTACGCCGTCGACGTGAAGCAGCCGGGCGAGCCGGCGGTCGGCGCCACCGGCGTGCTCGGCCAGTGGGTCCGTGACGTGATCAGCGCCAACCCGCAGACCTTCCGGCTCTTCGGCCCCGACGAGGTCGCCTCCAACCGGCTCAGCGCCGCGTTCGAGGTCACTGACCGGGCGTTCGTCGCCGGCACCCTCCCCGGCGACGACCACCTCTCCCCCGACGGCCGGGTGATGGAGGTGCTCTCCGAGCACCTGTGCCAGGGCTGGCTGGAGGGCTACCTGCTGACCGGCCGGCACGGCATCTTCACCAGCTACGAGGCGTTCATCCACATCGTCGACTCGATGGTCAACCAGCACGCCAAGTGGCTGAAGGTCACCCGGGGCATCTCCTGGCGGAAGCCGGTGGCCTCGCTGAACTACCTGCTCTCCAGCCACGTCTGGCGGCAGGACCACAACGGCTTCTCGCACCAGGACCCGGGCTTCATCGACCACGTCGTCAACAAGAAGGCCGAGGTGGTCCGGGTGTACCTGCCGCCGGACGGCAACACCCTGCTCTCCACCATGGACCACTGCCTGCGCAGCCGGCACTACATCAACGTGGTGGTGGCCGGCAAGCAGCCGGCGCCGAACTGGCTGACCATGGAGGAGGCGATCCAGCACTGCCGGCGCGGCCTGGGCATCTGGGACTGGGCCAGCAGCGACGACGGCAGCGAGCCGGACGTCGTGCTCGCCTGCGCCGGCGACGTGCCGACGCTGGAGACCCTGGCCGCGGCCGACCTGCTCCGGCAGCACCTGCCCGAGCTGAAGGTCCGGGTGGTCAACGTGGTCGACCTGATGCGCCTCCAGCCGCCGTCGGAGCACCCGCACGGCCTGCCCGACAGCGAGTTCGACACCATCTTCACCCGGGACAAGCAGGTCATCTTCGCGTACCACGGCTACCCGTGGCTGATCCACCGGCTCACCTACCGGCGGACGAACCACGACAACCTGCACGTGCGCGGCTACAAGGAGGAGGGCACCACCACCACGCCGTTCGACATGGTGATGCTCAACGACCTGGACCGCTTCCACCTCGTCATCGACGTCATCGACCGGGTGCCCGGGCTCGCCGCCCGCGCCGCCCACCTCCGGCAGGAGATGGTCGACGCCCGGCAGTCCTGCCGCGACTACACCCGTCGGTGCGGCGAGGACGATCCCCGGGTCGCCGAGTGGCGCTGGATCCGGGAGACCGATCCCGCCCTGCGGAGCGGTCAGTGAACGGGCTTCCCCGGAGGTCGGCCCGGTGAGCGGGGACGACATCCTGGTCGGCTACGACGGCTCCGCCGACGCCACGGTCGCCCTGAACTGGGCCCTGGACGAGGCGGGCCGCTCGGGTCGGCCGGTCCGCCTGGCGTACGTCTTCGAATGGCTGACGGTGGCCGGGTGGGTCGGTCCGGGGATGGCCCCCGGCATCTGGCCGGACGAGCAGGCCCGGCGGCAGGTCGAGGAGCTGGTCCGCAAGGCGGCGGCGGACGCCGCCGCCGAGCGGCCCGGGCTGACCGTGCACGGCGAGGTCTTCGACGGGCCGCCGGCCCTGGTCCTGCAGGAACGCTCCGCGCAGGCCGGGATGCTGGTCCTCGGCAGCCGCGGGCGCGGCGGGTTCGCCGGCCTGCTGGCCGGCTCCACCGCGGTGTCCGTCACCTCCCACGCGCACTGCCCGGTGGTGGTGGTCCGGGACGGCCAGGAAGCCACTTCCGGGCCGGTGGTGGTCGGCGTGGACGGCTCGGAGTCCGCGCTGCTGGCGCTCGGCTTCGCGGTCGAGCGGGCGCGGCAGCGGGACGTGCCGCTGCGGGTGCTCCGGGTGTGGGAGCCGCCCGGTGAACGGTGGGTGCCGCCCGGCTTCGACCCCGAGGAGGCCACCGCCACCGAACGGGCGGCGGCCGAGGACGAGCTGACCCGGTGGCGCGAGTCCTTCCCGGACGTCGAGATCGACCTGCGGGTGGTGCCGGGCAATCCGGCCGCCCTGCTGGTCGAGGCGAGCCGGGAGGCGCAGCTCGTGGTGGTGGGCAGCCGGGGCCGGGGCGGGCTGCGCGGGATGCTGCTCGGCTCGGTCAGCCAGCAACTGCTCCACCACGCGCGCTGCCCGGTCGCGGTGGTCCGCGAACGCTGACCGCTGGCCCGGACGACCCCGCTGACCCAGGCGGCATGGCCCCGACGAGCGATATACCTGTCAGGCATAAATATGCCTGACAGGTATATCGCTGCGGACCGGCCTTCCGTCACCGCCGCCTACTGACCCGATCGCCGCGGCCGCCGCGCCGGTCCGGGCTCGACTATGGTCTGGCGATGGTCTTCGAGTCGGGGCAGGTGATCACCCGTAGGTACCTGCGAGGCGGCCGGTGCACCTGGGCGCAGCCGATGCGGGTGCTGGCCGACGACGAGCAGGGACTGCTCCTCTGGCACCCCGCCGGAAGCGAATTCGCCCGGCTCGTCGACGCGGACGGCCGTACCCAGCACGAGCTCACCGTCGACCGGATGCGCGACCCGAAACTGACCGTGCTGACCTGGCAGGACTACGACCTCCTGGTGCTCATGCCGCCGAAGGCGGCCCACTCCGTCTGGTGGTTCTTCCAGGCCGGCAGCTTCGCCGGCTGGTACGTCAATCTGGAGGAGCCGTACGTCCGACGACCCGACGGGGTCGACAGCGATGACCTCGTGCTCGACATCGTGGTGACGCCGCAGCGGCAGTGGGAGTGGAAGGACGCCGACGAGTTCGACGGCCGCATCGGGCATCCGCTCTACTTCGACCAGGAGACCGCAGCCGAGGTGCGCGCGGAGGGCGATCGGCTCACCAAGCTGATCGAGGCGGGCGAGTTCCCTTTCGACGGCGCCTACACCGACTTCCGACCCGACCCGCACTGGCCGGCGCTGCGGCTACCGGCCGACCTCGCCTGAGTCGCGCCGGCCGGGTGCCGGACAGGGCAACCGGTGTTTACGGCGGGACCAAGGGCCCGGGGGCGGGGGGCCGGTGTACCGTGCGGCCGGTCGCTGGATGGCCGAGGATGGAGGGGCAACCCCGCCCCGACCCCTGCGGGTACGGCGCGATGGGGAGAAACAGAAAGGTCGTGACGATGAGCCAGGAGACGCCGGCTACGGACCGCCCGCCGACCACCGCCCTGGCGGAGGCCGCCGGGATGGCGAGCCACGCGCCCTCGGTGCACAACACCCAGCCCTGGCGCTGGACGGTCCTCCCCGGCTCGCTGGAGCTGCGGGTGGTCCGGGACCGCCAGCTCGCCGCCACCGACCCGGAGGGCCGGCTGGTGGGGATCAGCTGCGGCACCGCGCTGCACCACGCCCGGTTGGCGCTCGCCGCCGAGGGCTGGACGCCGGTGGTGGAGCGGATGCCCGACCCCGCGCAGCCGGACCTGCTGGCCCGGCTGACCGGGCTCCGGCACACGGGAGCGGACCCGGACGCGATGCACATGGTGCAGTGCATGCAGGTCCGGCACACCGACCGCCGGCCGGTCAGCGAGGAGCCGGTGCCGACGGCGGCCCTCGGCGAGATCGACCGGGCGGCCACCCGGGAGGGCGTCAACCTCCAGGTGCTCGACGACGAGCAGAAGCTTCAGCTGGCCGCCGCGGCGCAGCACGCCGCCGAGGTCGAGGCCGAGGATCCGCAGATGCGCGAGGAGCTCGCGTACTGGACCAGCCGGGCCTGCACCGGGACGGGACTGCCGGCCGAGGTGCTGCCCGAGCAGGCGCCGCGGACCACCGTCCCGGTCCGCGACTTCGGCCGCCCCGGCAGCCTGCCGGTCGGCCCCGGGCACGACCGCGCCGCCGTCTACGGCATCCTCTGGGGTACCGAGGACGAACCGGACAGCTGGCTACGGGCCGGTGAGGCGCTCTCCGCCGCCTGGCTGACCGCCACCCGGCTCGGGGTCTCCCTGGTCCCGCTCAGCGGCGTGGTCGAGGTGGAGGGCACCCGGCAGGTGCTGCGCCAGCTGCTGGCCGGGCTCGGCTTCCCGTACATCGCGCTGCGGCTGGGCATCGCCGACCCGACGCACGCGGGGCCCCCGCACACCCCGCGGCTGGACACCACGCAGACCGTCGACACCTCGGCGGTGCGCGACCAGCTTTCGTAGCGGGGACTCGTCCGACATCGGTCGCCGGGCGATAGCATCGGCCGGTGGCCAGCGCACCGCACCCCCGCCAGGAGCACCTGACCCCGTCGCTGGGCCTGAGCCCGCTGTCCCGGGTCCGTCTCGACGAGTTGCTCCAGGAGATGCTGGACCGGGTCGGCGAGGTGGTGACCAGCCGGGAGCGGCTGCGCGCCCTGCTCGACGCGGTGGTCGTCATCGGCTCCGACCTCGACCTGCGCAGCACCTTGCAGCGGATCGTGGAGTCAGCGTGCGAGCTGGTCGGCGCGACGTACGGCGCGCTCGGGGTCATCGGCCCCGACCGGCTGCTGCACGACTTCATCATCCACGGCATCGACCCGGAGCTGCACGCCAAGATCGGCGACCTGCCGCACGGCCGGGGCGTGCTCGGCCTGCTCATCGACGAACCCCGCCCGGTACGCATGCCGGACATCACCCAGCACCCCAAGTCGTACGGCTTTCCGCCGCACCACCCGCCGATGCACAGCTTCCTCGGCGTGCCGGTGCGCATCCGCGACCAGGTCTTCGGCAACCTCTACCTCGCCGAGAAGCAGGGCGCGGCGGAGTTCAGCGAGGACGACGAGGAGATCGTGGTGGCGCTGGCCGCCGCGGCCGGCGTGGCGATCGAGAACGCCCGCCTCTACGCCCTGGCCCACCGGCGGGAACGCTGGCTGGCCGCGACCGCCGAGATCACCTCGGTGCTGCTCGGCGAGGTCCGGCGGACCGACGCGCTGACCCTGGTGGCCCGGCGGGCCCGCGAGGTCGCCGAGGCGGAACTGGCGCTGGTGCTGCTCTACGACGAGGACGGCGGGCACTTCACCGTCGAGGTGGTCGACGGGGCCGACGAGCGGACGACCCGGAAACTCGTCGGTGCGGTGCTGCCCGCCGACGAGACCAGCTTCGCCGGCTCGGTCACGGAGCGCCGGCACGAGCTGCTGGACAATCTCGCCGAGGCCGCGCCGTGGCCGGCGCCGGTGGTCGCCGGGCCGGCGGTGGTCTCCCCGCTCGCCGCGGCGGACACCCTGCACGGCGTGCTGCTGATCGGTCACCGGCCCGATCACGGTCCCGCCGCCGAGGACGACGTGACCCTGCTGGGCAGCTTCGCCGGCCAGGCGGCGCTGGCCATGGAGCGGGCCCGCGGCCAGGAGGAACGGGAGCTGCTGGTGGTCCTGGAGGACCGCGAGCGGATCGCCCGGGACCTGCACGACGTGGTGATCCAGCGGCTCTTCGCCACCGGCCTGCAACTGCAGAGCGCCGCCCCGATGAACGTCCGGCCGGAAGTCGCCAAGCGGATCAACGCGGCGGTCGACGACCTGGACGCCACCATCCGGGACATCCGCCGCACCATCTTCGAGCTGCGCACCCCGATGAGCGCCGCCCTGCGCACCGAGATCCGCGACGCGATCGAGGCGGCCGCCGAGTCGCTCGGGTACCGGCCCGCGCTGGAGCTGACCGGGCCGATCGACAGCGCCGTCCCGGACACCCTGCGCCCGGAACTGACCGCCGTGCTGCGCGAGGCGCTGTCCAACGCCGTGCGCCACGCGCACGCCGAGCGGGTGGCCGTGGCGGTCAAGGTCGACGCCGGCTGGGTGAGCGTGACGGTCACCGACGACGGGGTGGGCTGCGACCCGGACGCGGCCCGCAGCGGCCTGGTCAACCTGCGGGAGCGGGCCGAGCGCCTCGGCGGCGACTTCCAGCTCAGCCGGGTGATCCCGCACGGGACCGAGGTGCGCTGGAGCGTCCCGCTGCGCGACTGACCGGGGCGTCCCGGCGGCCGGGCCCGATCAGTGGGTCTTGCCGAGCAGCCGGGTGGCCAGCACCGCGGCCTGGGTACGCCGTTCCAGGCCGAGCTTGGCCAGCACGCTGGAGACGTAGTTCTTCACGGTCTTCTCGGCCAGGAACATCTTGCCGGCGATCTCCCGGTTGGTCAGCCCCTCGGCCACGTACTCCAGGATCCGCCGCTCCTGCTCGGTGAGGCTCTTCAGCTCGCGCGGCTGCTCCACGCCGCTGCGGATCCGCTCGAGCACCCGGGTGGTGATCGCCGGGTCGAGCAGGGACTGCCCGGCCGCCACCCGGTGGACCGCGTCCACCAGGTCGGTGCCGCGAATCTGCTTGAGCACGTACCCGGCGGCGCCGGCCATGATCGCCGCGAAGAGCGCCTCGTCGTCCTCGTACGAGGTGAGGATCAACCCCTTGATCGACGAGTCGACCGCGCGGACGTCCCGGCACACGTCGATGCCGTTGCCGTCGGGCAGCCGGGCGTCGAGGATCGCCACGTCGGGTCGGAGCGCCGGGATGCGCCGGGTGGCCTCCTGGGCGGAGCCGGACTCGCCGACCACCTCGATGTCCCCGCTGCTCTGCAGCAGGTCGGCAAGGCCACGGCGGACGACCTCATGGTCGTCGAGCAGGAACACGCGGATCATCCCTTGTTTCTACCCGGTCGCCACCCCGGCCGCACGGGCCGAAGGTCCCGAGCCTCGCGCGCCACCGCCGGGCAGTCGGGCCCGACCAGGCGGGACGTCCGGCCCTGCCCGGGCCGGCCCCGGCTGCCGCACCGTGGAGACGGACCACCCGGGAGGCGGCACGGCCTGCCACGGAAGGAGCAAGACCATGGAGACCGGCTTCACCATCGAGCAGCTCAGGGCAGCCGCCGCCGACGCCGTCCGGGCGCCGTCCCTGCACAACACCCAGCCGTGGCGGTTCCGGCTGCGCGACGGCGGGATCGAGCTCTCGGTCGACCCACGGCGCCGGCTGCCCGCCACCGACCCCAGCGGCTGGGGCACCCGGCTCGCCTGCGGGGCGGCGCTGTTCAACCTGCGGCTGTCCCTCGCCGTCGCCGGCACGCCGGCCACGGTCCGGCTCCGCCCGTACCCCGGGGAACCGGACGTGGTGGCCCGGCTGGTGCCGGACCTGCCGCGCCGCCCGACCCCCGCCGAGCAGAGCCTGCACGCGGCCATCCCTCGCCGGTTCAGCAACCGCGCGCCGTTCTGGCCCGACCCGGTCCCCGCCGACGCCCGCTGGCAGCTCGGCGAGGCGGCCCGCGCCGAGCAGTGCTGGCTGGAGCTGGTGATCGGCACCAGCGCGGTCAACGCGTTCGCGGAGATCGCCCGCAGCTCGCACCGGGTGCTGGAACGCGATCCCGCGTACGTGGCGGAGCGGACCGCATGGATCCGCTCGGAGCCCGCCCCCGACGGGGTACCGGTGGCGGCCGGCGGCCCGCAGAGCGAACCGCAGGACCTACTGCCGCAGCGCGGCTACGGCGGGCGCAACCGGGCGCCGGGACGGGACTTCGAGCCCGAGCCGCTGGTCGCCGTGCTCGGCTCGGCGGGGAACACCGCCACCGATCAGATCATCGCCGGTCAGGCCCTGCAACGGGTCCTGCTGACGGCCGCCGACTCCGGGCTGGCGGTCTCGGTGATCTCGCAGCCGATCGAGGTGCCGGGGGCGCGGGAGGCGCTGCGGCTGTCGCTCGGCCGGTTCGGCACCCCGCAGATGGTGATGCGGATCGGTTACGGACAGCCGGGGCGGCCGACGCCGCGGCGCCCCGTGGACGAGGTGCTGGACCTGTCGGTGGTGCGGGCCTGACCCCGAACGTCACCGCCGGAGGTAGTGGCGCGGCCGGCCCAGCCTGGGCCGCCGGCGCCGCCCGCACCGGGGGGTGGCTGCGGCGATCCGCCGCCGGTCAGGCCGGCGCGCCGCGCCCCGCGACCGTGGCCAGCAGCGCCGCCTCCCGCTCCGGGGACAGGCCCACCGCCGCCCGCGCCGGCCGGCCGGCGCGTGGTGGCACCCCGCCCACCTCCCGCAGCCAGCGCCAGGTGTCGGCGACCGTCTCGGCCACCGGGCGGCAGACCAGCCCCGCCGCGTACGCCCGCGTCACGTCGCGCTCCTGCAACCACCGGTACTCGTGGCCGAGCGGAATCCAGATCGGCAGGTCGTTCCAGGGCTCGACGCCGGCGGCGAGGATCGGCTCCGGGTCCGTCCACCGCAGCACCGCGCCGCCGCCGGTCACCCCGACGGCCGCGTCGAGCAGCTCACCCATCGTCGTGTGTCCGGTCCGACTGACCACGTTGTACGCGCCGCCGACGCCCTCCGTGCCCCGGTCCAGCAGCCAGGCGGCCAGATCGCGCACGTCCACGTACTGCACGGGCAGCTCGCGCGGACCGGGCGCCAGCACGTCGCCGCCCCGGGCGACCCGGCCCAGCCACCAGGGCAGCCGTCCGATGTCCTCCCCCGGCCCGAGGATCAGCCCGGCCCGGGCCAGCAGCGCGCGGTCGCCGAAGACCTCGATTGCGGCACGCTCCCCGCCGGCCTTCAGGTGGGCGTAGTCGCCGTCGAGCGCGTCGGCGGCCGCCGCGACGACCGGCGCGTCCTCGTCCGAGCCCGGCAGCACCGGCTCGGCGTAGACGGAGCCGCTGGAGACGTAGCCGTAGTGCCCCGCGGCCCCGACGAGCGCCCGTGCCGCGTCCCGCACCGCCCGGGGCGCGCCGTCCCAGGTGTCCACCACCAGGTCCCACTCGCCGCCGGCGAGCGCGGCGAGCCCGTCCGGCGCGGTCCGATCACCGCGCAACCGGCGTACGCCCACCGGTACGTCGCCGTGCAGCCCCCGGTTGAACACCGTCACCGACCAGCCGCGGCGTACCGCCTCGGTCACGACGGCCCCACCGACGAATCCCGTTCCACCCAGCACCAGCAGTCTCATCTGCCCAGCCTGCCCAGCCGCCCAGGGCGATCGCGAGACCTGTTCACGGTGAGCGGATCTGCCGTGGGCAGAAGAGGTGGCTGGCCTCGATGTGGTGCCCGGGTTGTCCGGTTCGCGCCGCCGGTGTGGGCCGGTCTGCGTCCGATGTCCGGTTCCGGGTGTGACCGCCGGCATCCGCAGGCCGGAATCGTGGCGGGGCCGGGGGCGTTACATTCACCGTGCGACTGAGTAGCTGGCCCGCTCGACCGGGTCGGTGACCGGGCCCCGGAATGATGGCGGCCGGCCGGTCGTTACACATGGTCCCGGCGCCGCGAAGAGGCCCCCGCCCCGCGGCCGGGCAGTGACTTTCCCC
>NZ_JAEMUW010000027.1 GCF_016598485.1 Micromonospora coerulea
AGCAGGGCCAGCAGGGCCAGCAGGGCCAGCAGGGCCAGGGCCAGCAGCGGGACGAGGGACAGCGGAATCAGCAGACTCAGCAAGGCGACATGGTCAGGCGCGGTGATCGCCCGGAGCGGCATGTGAGCCAGGGCCAGTGGCCTTCCGAGGAGACGAGACGGCGCGACCAGTACGAACCGGACGTCCTGCTGGATGTACCGAACTTGCGGGTGGGCGACATCCGGCTTGCCGTGGACGGGCTGGACGCCGATCTCTCCCTGCGGGCGCGACTCGCCAACCTCCTGCTAATCGACGCCGGTGTCCGCGTCAGGCTCGATGCGGTCGAACTGGACATCGAGGACGTCCGGGCCGAGGTTCTGCTCAAGGTCCGCCTGGAACGGCTGATCGAGATTTTGGACCGCACCCTGACCACAATCGACCGCAACCCCGAAGTCCTGAAGTCGATTGGCGAGACGGCCGCCTCGGTGGCGGGCAACGTGAGCGACGCGGCCCAGCAGGTGACCGGGCAGACCCAGGAACTGACCAAGGTCGTCGACCGCTTGGGTCACGACGTCGGCTCCATCACCGCGCGCGCGGAGTGGAGCGGTGAGGGCGCGCTGTCCAAGGCCGGCGAGGCGGGCGGTCAGGTGACTGGCGGGCAGGGTCAGCCGAGGCAGGGTCAGCAGGGCCAGGGTCAGCCGCAGCAGCAGGGGCAGGGTCAGCAGGGTGCGGGCCAGCCGCAGCAGGGCCCGGGCCAGCAGGGGCAGCAGGGCCAGGGTCAGCCGCAGCAGCAGCAGGGGCAGGGTCAGCAGGGCCAGGGTCAGCCGCAGCAGCAGGGGCAGGGTCAGCAGGGTGCGGGCCAGCCGCAGCAGCAGGGGCAGGCTCAGCCGAGCCAGGCTGAGACGGCCGCCGAGCCTGCCGAGGCGTTGCGCCAGGCCGGTCGCAACCTCTGGGATGCCATCGCGACCGTGATAGCGCACCAGGGGCAGGGCTCGCAGCAGCAAAAGCAGTAGGAGCCCGGGCGGGGCCTGCCGGCACCCGCCATTCATCAAGCAGCCCGCGCGGCTACAGCAAGGTCCCCACGCACGTCATTGGTGAAGATCTTGCCTGGCGATAGCAACCGGCCGGGACGAGGGCAGCCGCCGGCTGCCGAGCGCGGACAGCCGTCCGAGGTCGCCGGACGAGCGGCACATAGCTTGTACCGGCCACCCCGGGAATCCTTTGCGATGTCCGTAGGTGGCGGGGCGGCCCAAAACTGCGGCAAGGCGGGCCGCCCCTCCCATCTTGCAGGACTAGAGCGCCCTGGCGGGACGTCTCAGGCGAAAGAGGGCTGCCGTCAGCAAGAAATCAGCGAGACGCACGACAACAACCGACAACCGCTGGCACAGGAGGACACTGTCCGTGACTCCAACGCCAGTCGTTGCCATTGATCGATGAGCTTCGGCTGCATCGAGCCGCCTTTGCAAGGCAGGGGCAGCGAAGTTGATCGTCAACCCGACGAGGCGGCGGAGCTGCACGGCCCGCACAGGCGGATCGGCCCCCACTGCTCATCCATGAGGTCATCCCAGAAGTCAGTTCTCGGCACCGCCGGCATCACGTCGGCTCCGCAGAGGGCCGTGAACCGGTCGTCTATAACGGCGTGCCCAATCATCTCGCGCAGCGGCAAGGAGTGATCCGCTCGCACCGCCTCAACCTGGCGTGTGTCTGCGGGCGTCAGCGCCAGGACGAACTTGGTCCGCTTACGCACACCAGGAGGGTAGCGGGACCATGCCCGATCCGTGCCCGATGGAGCGGTCAGCAGCGGTCAACAGCGGCCCCTTGCACGACATCGACCGGTCCCTTCCATGCTCGGTAGCCAGGCCGCACGGTCTCTCACCAGCGTGACTCAACCCGATTCCCAAGCTGACAGTGCGGGTTCGATTCCCGGCACCCGCTCCAACGAGAGGCCCCAGCTCAGGACAGGTTTCGTGGCTGGGGCCTTGATCGTTGTTACGGCTTCTTGCGCTGGCCCCGGTCTGGTGGTTCACCAGGTACAGGCCGCCGTCGTCTGTTTTTGTCGAACAGGACAGGACAGCGGGCGTCGAGCCACCGTTGAGGTGTGTTGGTTCGCCGGATACCGGCCGCATGTGTGTGAAGCCCCGGCCGGGGTAGTCGCGCAGTCGCTGAGGTGAGCTGGGGAGGTTCGGGTGGAGTCGTACCCTGCCGTGGAGGCCCACGGCTTGATCGGCGATCTGCAGACGGCGGCGCTGGTGACCAAGGACGGGACGCTGGATTGGTTCTGCGCTCCCCGGTTCGATTCGCCGAGCCTGTTCGGGGGTCTGCTCGATCGGCACAAAGGGCGGCTACTTCCAGGTGTCGCCGGATGGCGTCGACTACGTGAGCAAGCAGCTGTATCTGCCGGGCACGCCGATCCTGATCACCCGCTTCCTCAGCGCGGACGGGGTGGGCGAGCTGATCGACTTCATGCCCGTCGCGGGAGACCAGCCCACCGACCGCCACCGCCTGGTCCGGATGCTCCGTATGGTCCGAGGCAGCATGCGATTCCGGGTCGACTGCCAACCCCGGTTCAACTACGGCCGTGATCCGCAGGAGATTGAGGTGCACCCCGAGGGCAATGTCTTTCGCAGTCCTATGCTCTCGCTCACCCTGAGCCCCGTCCGGTACGCCGAGCGCCTAGCCGAGGAGCAGGAACGCCGGCGGAGCAAAGAGGGCGTCTGCGTGATCGCCACCCTGCACGAGGGCGAGGCCGGAGGTGTGGTCCTGGAAACAGCGGTGTCGCCCGACCCGCCACGCCCCTACACCCCAGGCGAGGTCCGCGAGATGCTGGAGCAGACTCGTGACTTCTGGCGCCGCTGGCTCGCCGGCTCCCGCTACACCGGTCGCTGGCGTGAGATGGTCGAGCGGTCGGCGATGACGCTCAAACTGATGACGTACGCGCCGACCGGCGCATTGATCGCGGCCCCCACCGCCGGGCTGCCTGAGCAGATCGGCGGGGAACGCAACTGGGACTATCGCTACACCTGGATCCGCGACGCGTCCTTCTCGGTCCACGCCCTGCTCGGCCTCGGCTTCGCAGACGAAGCCAGGCACTATCTCAGCTGGCTCAACGACCGGATCCGGGACGCCAGCGACGACGGTCTGCCGCTGCAGATCATGTACCGCGTCGACGGCTCACCGGACCTCACTGAAGAGGTGCTCGACCATCTGGAGGGATACCGCGGGTCAGCACCGGTGCGGGTCGGCAACGGCGCTGCTGATCAACTTCAACTCGACATCTACGGCGAGGCACTCAACGCCCTTCACCTCGCCGACAACCACGGCCTGCAGCACTCTCATCAGGCGTGGCTGAACGCCGTCAGGCTGATGGACTGGCTCTGCGACAACTGGGACCAGCCCGAAGACGGGATCTGGGAAACCCGTGGCGGCCGTCAGGACTTCACCTATGGGCGGCTCATGTCCTGGGTAGCCCTCGACCGGGCCATCCGGCTCGCGCACCGGCACGGACGACCTCCCGACACCAGCCGATGGACCCGCGTACGTAACGCCGTCTACGACCAGATCATGACGCGCGGCTTCCACCCGACTCGTCGTGCGTTCGTGCAGCACTACGCAACCGACGTCCTGGACGCGGCACTGCTGGCCATGCCGTCCGTCGGATTCGTGGTACCGACCGACCCGATGTGGCAGTCCACCCTGCGGGAAGTGGACGCGGAACTTGTCTCCGACAGCCTCGTCTACCGATATGACCCGGCCGCCTCACCCGACGGCCTGCCCGGCAACGAGAGCACCTTCACCATGTGCACGTTCTGGTACGTCCAGGCGCTCGCCGAGTCCGGACGCCTCGACGACGCCCGGCTGACCTTCGAAAAGATGCTCACCTACAGCAGCCCCCTCGGCCTCTACTCCGAGGAAATCGCACCCAGCGGGGAGCAGACTGGCAACTTCCCGCAGGCGTTCAGCCACCTCTCACTGATCAGCACCGCTGTGGACCTCGACCGGATACTCGACGCCGCTCCCGAGCCGACGGGAAAGCGATAGCCGCCGAGAGCGGAGTTTCGGTTGCCGCACCGGAGCTGCTATCGACTGCAACGTTGCCAGATGGTCCGCGCCCGACACCATGCGGAGTCAGCAGAGAGTCAGCAAACCAGCCGCTACGCGACGATGACCGCCGGAAGGAGCGGGAAGGTCGCCGATGCATGAGCGCACAGGACGAGCTTCGCTGACACTGCCTGCTTACCGCGACCAGGCTCCCCCCGGCGGGGGTCAGGTCTGGCTGGCTACCGGCGCGAACGCTGTCTTGTGAAACACGCCTAGTGCGCCGGCGAGGGTGCCTCGGGGGGACGGCCGGCGGCGTGGCGGGCGTCGGCGAGGGCGACGGCGAGCAGTACGAGCCCGGCCACGACCGCAGCGGCCAGGGGCGGGGCGAAATACAAGGGGACGGCGGCGATCGCCAGGGCGGCGATGGCGACGACACGGCGGACGGAAAGCCGGTCGAACACGACGCGTTCCAGACGGATACGGCCGTAGAGGAACAGTGCCGGACCACCGAGGATCGCGACGAGCCACGCCGGCTCCGGCGAGCCGTCCGGGTGTTTCAGTACGATCTCGAAGCCGACGGCGGTGGCGACGATGCCCAGCACCATGACGACGTGGGCAGTGCCGATGGCGCGGCCGGCGGCGTCCCTGTCCCCCGCCGTGGCGACGGCTTCGGCGAGGACCTGGCCGGAGCGGTAGAAGTAGATGCGCCACATCAGCACCGTCGACAGGAACGCCACCACCAGCCCCGCGGCGGTCGCCGCGGTGACCGGCTGGTTGGTCAGCGTGGTCCCGACAGCGAGCACGGTTTCCCCGAGGGCTATCAGCAGGAACTGCTGATAGCGCTCGGGCAGGTGGTGGCGGCTGTCCGTGGCCCACGCACTGACCGGCGGCCCGGCCATCCCCGGTACCGGCCAGCGCAGCTGCGCGGCGACGAAGTCAACGATTACGGCGGCCCCCCACAGGACGGCCCGGGCGCCGCCGCTGACGGCGGCGCCGGCGAACCAGATCACCGCCGAGGCCGCGAACCACAGCACCGACCGGCGATAAAGCTGCCGCAGGGGATGTCCGCGCAGCGCGGGCATCAGGATGAGCGGCCGGCCGCACTGCAGGATCACATATGGCAGCACGAACGCCCACCCGCGGCCGATGAACGCGTACGGAAGCGATGAGGCCATGACCAGCAGCCCGAAGGCACTGGCCAGTACGATCCACTGGATCTTGCGGCGGCGGGGGTCGAACCAGCTGGTGATGTGCGCGGTCGTGATCCACAACCACATCAGCGGCAGCGACAGCACGAGCAGGTAGGCCATCGACCGCCACCGGACGACAACGTCTTCGCTGACGATGTCCCGCGCGACCCGGCTGACCACCCCGGCCAGGGCGAACACCAACACCAGGTCGACGAACAGTTCCAGGAAGTTGGCCTGCCGCACGTCCTCGCGACGTTGCAACAGGTCCTGACCCTGTACACCGCCTTCCCGATGCCCCATACCGCTCATACTCGCCGGGCACAACCCCGGCTCACCGGGGGTTGGACCTCGTACACCCAGAGGGAAGCCAACCACCGGTGACCGCCGGCAATCCATAGGTATGGGTCAGCCGTCTGCCCTCAGCACCGCGCTGCAGCTCGGCGACGAGAGTCCTGCGGGACCGAGACCGACACGTGATCATCGGCGGCGACTTCAACGCGGATCCTTCGTCAGCGAGAAGTCAGCGAGACGCACGACAACAACCGACAACCGCTGGTACGGGACAGCACCGTCGTTGACTCCAACGCCAGTCCTCGACATTGATCGACGAGCTTCGGCTGCATCGAGCCGCCTTTGCAAGGCAGGGGCAGCGAAGTTGATCGTCAACCCGACGAGGCGGCGGAGCTGCACGGCCCGCACAGGCGGATCGGCCCCCACTGCTCATCCATGAGGTCATCCCAGAAGTCAGTTCTCGGCACCGCCGGCATCACGTCGGCTCCGCAGAGGGCCGTGAACCCGTCGTCTGTAACGGCGTGCCCAACCATCTCGCGCAGCGGCAAGGAGTGATCCGCTCGCACCGCCTCAACCTGGCGTGTGTCTGCGGGCGTCAGCGCCAGGACCAACTTGATCCGCTTACGCACACCAGGACGGTAGCGGGACCATGCCCGATCCGTGCCCGATGGAGCGGTCAGCAGCGGTCAACAGCGGCCCCTTGCACGACATCGACCGGTCCCTTCCATGCTCGATGGCCAGGCGGCACGGCCACTCACCAGCGTTATCAATCCGATTCCCAAGCTGAGCGTCGACCTTCGTCAGCTCGTTGACGTGATGGCCGCTTCACAGAACTCAGGTGGTGGTAGGTACTCGTGAGCGGCCACGTAGTGGGTCAGTAGCTGAGGTACGGCGTACACGACGCCGTGGCCCCTCACTCGGAACTCGGCGCTTTCGCGGGCGATCAAGCCCTGCCGGATGGCTTCTCTGGCGTCGTCACCCATGTCCCGGATGCAGAGTTCGCAGTGGTGGTAGCCGCGTGTGTGGCGGACGCGCACCTTGGCCAGCTTCGTCAGTGCAGGCATCAACTCGTCAGGGGGAGCGCCGGTTTGGAACGGATGCGAGGCGTCCAGCCAGCCGACATTGAGCAGAGGCAGGCCCGGCGACGGCTCGTCGGGTGCCCACCGCCCGTTCCTGTCTTGTGGCTCCCAGTACGTGTATGGCGTCAGGTCGGCGAAGAAGGCCACGAGCTATGCCTACCATCCGTCTGTCCCGGGTGGCGGCCCGCCGGTCGCCGTACAACGCAGAAGTAAAGCAACCGACCTCGCCCGCTAGAGCCTCAAGCCAGCCGGTTAAGGCCCGTGACCTGCCCACTGCACCGTCAGCAACCGGTTGCCGGCAATCCATACGTTCAGGGCCACCAGACAAGATCCGGAACATGCGCGGAATGATCAAGCACGTCGCTGGGGAGCCGTCGGGGGTATGTCCTGGTAGGGCGAGGGGTGGCCCGGCAGGCGCTACACCCTTCCTAAACCGTGTGTCGCAGGTTCGAATCCTGCCGGGGGCACCACGTCACAACCTTGATCAACGATCATTGCTCCGCCTTCCGCGCTGGCGTTGGCGTGTCCGAGCCGGCGAGCGGCGACCAGCGGGAATGCTGGCTTGCGGAGCGTGACGGTCGGGCCTCGCGGGTCCCGAAACGCCACCGTCGGTACCCTGCTAGTCCTGGCCTGCACGCGACGACATGGTGGTACTTGATGAAGGATCTTCGAGTGGTGGCGTTCGACCTGGACGACACCCTGGCTGTCTCCAAGTCCCAGATCGATCGTCGTATGGCGGAACTGCTCGGCCACCTGCTCACCGAGGTCGACGTCCTGATCATCTCCGGCGGGCGGTTCGAGCAGTTCACGTCGCAGGTGCTGGCGCATCTCGACCTCACCGAGGAGCAGCGCGGGCGGCTGCACCTGATGCCGACCTGCGGCACCCGCTACTACCGCTGGCGGGACGGTGACTGGCAGCAGGTCTACGCCGAGGACCTCAGCGACGCGGACAAGGCCCGGGTGATCGAGGTCCTGACCGAGTCGGCGCAGGCGCTGGGTCTGTGGGAGACGAGGACCTGGGGCGACGTGATCGAGGACCGGGGCAGCCAGATCACCTTCTCCGCGCTGGGTCAGTCCGCGCCGCCCGCCGAGAAGTACGGCTGGGACCCGGACGGCGAAAAGAAGAGGCGGCTCCGCGACGCCGTCGCCGCGAAGCTGCCCGACCTGGAGGTCCGCGGCGGCGGTTCGACGTCGATCGACGTCACCCGCAAGGGCGTGGACAAGGCGTACGGCATGCGGAAGCTGCTGGAGTTCCTGGACCTGAAGACCGACAACGTGCTCTTCGTCGGCGACCGGCTCGACGAGGGCGGCAACGACTACCCGGTCAAGGCCATGGGCATCCAGACCGTCGCCGTCACCCGCTGGGAGGAGACGGCCGACTACGTCGAGGCCCTCGTCGACGACCTGGTCAAGTTGCGCGCGCAGCACGCCTGACCTGGGCCGCCGCCCCGGGCCGGTGAACCCGGGACGGCGGCGGGCGGTCAGCGCGCGGCGCGGATCGCCTCGGCCAGGGTGGTGGGCGCGCGGCCGAGCAGGGCAGCCAGGTCGTCGACGGGGACCTCCAGCTCGCCCTGGGCGAGTCCCCGGTCGCCGTCGGCCAGGACGGCCGCGTACCCCTCGGGCAGGCCGGCGGCGACCAGCAGCTCGGTGTACTTCTCCACCGGCAGGTCGGTGTAGCCGACGTCCGTGCCGGTCTGCCGGGAGACCTCGGCGGCCAGCTCGGTCAAGGTGAAGGGCGCGCTGCCCAGCTCGTACACCTTGCCGGCGTGTCCCTCGGTGGTGAGCACCGCGGCGGCGGCCTCGGCGTAGTCCGCGCGGGTCGCGGCGCTGACCCGCCCGTCGCCGGCCGCGCCGGCGACGCCGTGCTCGAGGTACGTCGGGAGCTGGCCGGTGTAGTTCTCCAGGTACCAGCTGTTGCGCAGCAGGACGTACGGCAGCCCGGACGCCCGGATCTCCTCCTCGGTCGCCCGGTGCTCGGCGGCGAGGGTGAGGCTTGAGGTGTCGGCCTTGACGATGCTGGTGTACACGACCAGCCCGACGCCGGCTTCCTTGGCGGCGGTGACCACGTGGTGGTGCTGGGCCGCCCGGCGGCCGACCTCGCTGCCGGAGACGAACATCAGCTTCTCGGCGCCGGCGAAGGCGGCCCGCAGCGACGCGCGGTCGTCGTAGTCCGCCTGCCGGGTGACGACTCCGCTTCCGGCCAGTTCGGCGAGGCGGTCGGCGTCCCGGCCGAGCGCCACGATCCGGTCGGCCGGTACGCCCCGGCGGAGCAGCGCGGAGACGATCAGGCGGCCGAGGTGCCCGGTGGCACCGGTGACGACGATGGACATGGGAACTCCTGTGCGGGTCTCGGAGGACTGTCACCGGAGAGCAACGGGAACAGCGGGGTGTTACTTCCCGTTGGAGAGTAGGCACCTTAAAGTTCGGTACGCACCGAAAGAGAGTGACACCGTGAACCCGGACCCGTTCAACCGTAACTGCGGCAGCCGGAAGGTCATCGACCGGATCGGCGATCGCTGGAGCGTCCTCGTGGTGCTCGCCCTCGCCGACGGCGGCAAGCGCTACGGCGAGCTGGCCGAGCGGATCGACGGGATCAGCCAGAAGATGCTCACCCAGACCCTGCGCGGCCTGGAGCGCGACGGCCTGGTCACCCGCACCGTGCACGCCAGCGTGCCACCCCGGGTCGACTACGCGCTGACCGACCTCGGCCGCAGCGTGCTCGACCTGGTCGCCGGTCTGGAGGCGTGGGCCACCACCCACCTCGCCGAGGTGGAGGCCGCCCGGGCCAGCTACGACGCCCGCTGAAGTTCCGGAACCGGCGCACCCTGGCGCGACCGGCGTGGATGGGGTAGAAACAGGACGTCCCGGTCGTGAGAGCGCTCTCACCTCCGACCGACCCGTACCCCACCTCCGACAGGCAGGCCGATGAGACCACTCGACCGTTCCCGCCGCCGCTTCCTCACCCTCACCGCCGCCTCGGCGGCGTCGCTCACCGCCCTCGGGCTGCCCGCGCTGCCGGCCTCCGCCGCGCCCGCCGGCGCCGACGATGCCGCCGAGCCGGACTTCGGGCCGAACGTCTTCGTGTACGACCCGACCACCCCGACCGAGGAGATCCAGTCCACCCTGGACCGGCTCTTCGCCGCCCAGGAACACAACGAGATGGGTGTCGACCGGTACGCGGTGCTCTTCAAGCCCGGCCGGTACGACGTCAACGCCAAGCTGGGCTACTACACCACCGTCGCCGGCCTGGGCGGCCACCCCGACGACGTCGAGATCCACGGCGCGGTCCGCGTCGTCGGCCAGCCCGACCCGGACTCGCAGGCCGGCATCTCCGCCCTGACGAACTTCTGGCGCTCGGTGGAGAACCTCTCCATCGCGCCCACCGACTGGTCGAACCAGTGGGCGGTCTCCCAGGCCTCGCCGATGCGTCGCGTCCACGTCAAGGGCATCCTCTGGCTGGAGCCGGGAAACGGCGGCTACTCCAGCGGCGGCTACATCGCCGACTCCAAGGTGGACGGCATCACCATCAACGGCTCCCAGCAGCAGTGGCTGACCCGGGACAGCGAACTCGGTGGCGACTGGACCAACGGGGTGTGGAACCAGGTCTTCTCTGGGGTGCTCGGCGCCCCCGCGCAGGGCTTCCCCAACCCGCCGTACACCACGCTGCCGACCAGCCCGGTCACCCGGGAGAAGCCGTACCTCTTCGTCGACGGCGAGGGAGGCTGGCGGGTGGCGGTGCCGGCGCTGCGGTACGACAGCGCCGGCACCACCTGGGGCGCGGGCGCCGGGCCGGTGCCCTCGCTGCCGCTGGCCGACTTCTTCATCGCCAGGCCGACCGACTCCGCCCAGCGGATCAACCAGGAACTTTCCCGGGGCCGACACCTGCTGCTCACCCCCGGCGTCTACCACCTGGACCGGGCGCTGCGGGTCGAGCACCCGGACACCATCGTGCTCGGCCTCGGCATGCCTAGCCTCGCCCCGACCACCGGCGACGCCGCCCTGCGCATCGAGGACGTGGACGGCGTCCGGATCGCCGGCGTGCTGGTCGACGCCGGGCCGGTGGAGTCCGAGGTGCTGGTCGAGGTCGGCAAGCGGCACAGCCACCGCGGCCACGCGAGCAACCCGACCTCGCTCCAGGACGTCTTCTTCCGGATCGGCGGTCCCTGGGTCGGCCGGGCGGTGACCAGCCTGGTGATCAACAGCCGGCACGCCATCCTGGACAACATCTGGGCCTGGCGCGCCGACCACGGCATCGAGGACACCGTCGGCTGGACGGTCAACACTGCCGAAACCGGGGTGGTGGTCAACGGCGACGACGTCACCGCGTACGGGCTCTTCGTGGAGCATTACCAGCGGTACCAGACGATCTGGAACGGCGAGCGCGGGCGGACCGTGTTCTACCAGAGCGAGCTGCCCTACGACCCGCCGAGCCAGGCGGCCTGGAGCAGCCCGACCGGGCGCGGCTGGGCGTCGTACAAGGTCGCCGGCCCGGTGCGCGAGCACGAGGCGTGGGGGCTCGGCGTCTACTCCTACTTCAACCAGGAAGTGGACATCCGCTGCGACCGGGCGATCGAAGCTCCGAAGCGGGCCGGCGTTCGCTTCCACGACGCGGTGACGGTCTTCCTCGACGGCAGCGGCGGCATTGAGCGGACCGTCAACGAGGCCGGCACCCCGGTCGTCGGCTCGTACGGCACCAGCCCGGTGGTCGAATACCCCTGAGCCCGGACCGAGGACCCGGCCGGTCGGTGTCAGCGGCCCTGGCCGGCCGGGTCGCGCCGGGCGACGGTCAGGTCATCACCGGTGCCACCCCGGGCCGTCGGCTTCACCCTGGTCACTCTGCTGGGTCCGGTGCTCGCACCGGTGCCGGCCGCCGGGGACGACCGGCCAGCGACGGATGACACCCGCCGTCGATCCGGCCCGGGTGACGTAACACGAATTGGCCGGAAAGCGCTGCGCCCGCCGGCCCGTGCACGGCTCCGCCGCCGGTCATAGGCTCCGACGTATATCGATGGCATCACGGTCACCGGGTGCCGGACTCGATCGAGGGGGCGAATCCGGCACCGGGTGTCATCGACGTCCGGACTTCCCCGGACCACCTGCTCCATCGACCCGGAGGATCCTTTGCGTCGTTCCGCACTCTTCGCCGCGCTGACCGGCACCGCCGTCGCCGCCGTCCTGGCCGCCGGCACGCCCGCGTCCGCCATCAACACCTACAACGCCCAACCCGCGCCGGAGCGCCACGAGGTGGGTGCCCTGCTGGTCCAGTGGGACCGCGACGGTGACGGCACCTCCGAGACCATCGACTGGTACTGCTCCGGGACGATGATCGACGAGAACACCTTCCTCACCGCCGCCCACTGCACCACCGACTGGTCGCCCGGCGTCAAGTTCTACGTCTCGCTGGACCAGGACGTGCAGGGTGCGCTGGACAAGGCCAAGGCCGACGGGCTCACTCCGACCCAGATCGCGACCACGGTCGGCGTCGAGGGCACCGAGCACACCAGCCCCGACTACCCGGGCAACTCCGCCGACGCGCACGACATCGCGGTCATCGAGTTCTCCGACGCCCAGGCCGCTGCGCTCGCGAAGCGCTGGCCGTTCACCCCGGCCACCCTGCCGTCCGCCGGCCAGCTCGACGCGCTCGGCTCCCGCGCGCTCGACGCCGCCACCTGGCAGGTCATGGGGTACGGCACCGAGGAGGCCGCGCGCGGCCCCGGCGGGCAGACCCACCCCGGCGGCGGCGTCCGGATGAAGGCCGAGGTCGGCTTCGACGCGCTCAACAACACCTGGGTCCGGCTGGCGATGAACGAGAGCCGGAACTACGGCGGTGCCTGCTACGGCGACTCCGGCGGGCCGAACTTCGTCACTCTCGACGGTGCGCTGGTGCTCGCCGCCACCACCATCACCGGGGACGGCCCCTGCTACGCCACCAACGTGTCGTACCGACTGGACACCCCGAGCGCCCGGGGCTTCCTCGACGAGTTCGTCGCGCTGCCCTGATCGCACGCACCACCGGCGGCCGGCGGGACCATCCCGCCGGCCGCCCCCGTGCCGTCAGGCGGGAAGCTGCTCCACGCCGCTGAGTACGCGGTCGACCAGGCCGTACTCGCGGGCCTGCTCGGCGGTGAACCAGCGGTCCCGGTCCCAGTCGCGCTGGATCTCGTCCAGCGTCCGGCCACTGTGCTCGGCGATCAGCTGCTGCATGGTCCGCTTCACGTGCAGCATGTTCTCCGC
This sequence comes from Micromonospora coerulea, assembly GCF_016598485.1. GTDB lineage: Bacteria > Actinomycetota > Actinomycetes > Mycobacteriales > Micromonosporaceae > Micromonospora > Micromonospora coerulea. The sequence goes on from NZ_JAEMUW010000027.1 coordinate 12,812, forward strand.
CTGGATGGTGATGTCGGCGGCGGTGCCGCCCATCCCGCCGGACGGCTGGTGCATCATGATCCGCGAGTGGGGGAGCGCGAAGCGCTTCCCGGCCGCGCCCGCGCAGAGCAGGAACTGCCCCATCGAGCCGGCGAGCCCGAGCGCCAGCGTGGCCACGTCGTTCTTGACGTAGCGCATGGTGTCGTAGACGGCCATCCCCGCGGTCACCGAGCCGCCGGGCGAGTTGATGTAGAGAAAGATGTCGCGCTCCGGGTCCTCGGCCGCGAGCAGCAGGATCTGCGCGCAGATCTGGTTCGCCGAGGCGTCGGTGACCTCGGTGCCGAGGAAGATGATCCGCTCCTTGAGCAGCCGCTCGAAGACGTGGTCGCCGAAGGATGGCTGGCCAGTGTCCAGCATCCGAATGTCGTACCCGATCATCATGACCGCCCTCCACGCCGCCGGCGGGCGACGGACCGCCCGGGAACCGGCGGTCTCCAGCCTCCGGCGCCGGGCCGCCGCGGCCCAGCGATTCTGCCGGCCGCAGATCGGCCGTGGGCAGAACCGGCCCGGCCTAGGCGGCGGTCAGCCGCCGCCGGCCCGCCCGGGCCCGCCGTCGGGCCAGCACTCCGGCGGTACGCGGACGGCGGCGCCCGGCTGGCGCGGCGGCGATCAGCCGCACGCGCAGGCCCGCCCCGCCGACGGTCGACCCGAGGTGCCCGGCCGACCCGCCCGCGAGCAGCCCGCCGGTGCCGCGCCCGGCCAGCAGGTGCCCGGGCGTCCCCAGGTGTGGCGGGCGCCCGCCCGCGCCGCCGGCACGGAGCGGATCTCCGCCCATGCGGACGATCTCCAGCGGGCGGCCGGTGCCCCAGGCCGGCCCGATCGCCGGCGTGTCGTCCACCGGCGGCAGTGCCCCGTCGGGGTGGAAGCCGATCCGCAGCCGCGGGCCGGTCGCGTCGCGGTGCCCGGCCGGCACCCGGTCCAGTCGGGCCAGGGGAGTCGCGGAGCTCGCGGGGACCCGGCGCTCGACCCGGCGCAGCTCGTCGCGGGCCTCCTCTAGCAGGTCGGAGAGGTGGATCCCGAGCGCCCGGCAGATCGCCGCCAGCACCTCCGAGGAGGCCTCCTTGCGGCCCCGTTCCACCTCGGAGAGGTAGGGCAGCGACACCCCGGCCGCCAGGGCCACCTCGCGCAGCGTGCGGCCCTGGCGCAGTCGTACCCGGCGCAGCACCCCACCGATCACCCGTCGTAGCAACGACATGCGGGCCTCCTCGCGGTCGTCGTCCCGGGACGTTCCCATCATGCCCCGTAAGCACGCGGCGCACCGGCCCGGCCTGGCGCGCCGCCGCCCCGCGGGGCCGGTGCCGGACGCCCGGTGACCACCCGGAAGGCCGAGGGACGCCGTACCCGCTATGTTGTGCTCGTGCAGGCGACGGTGGCGGGGCGGGACCGACGGTGATCCATTTTCCCGCGCAACGGCGGGGGCCGCTGAGCGCGCTCAGTCTGCGGCTGCTCGCCGCCCTGGGCCTGGTCCTGGCCGTGGTCACCGCGGTCTACCTCGACCGGGACGGCTACCGCGACGTCAACGAGGACGGGCTCACCCTCCTCGACTGCTTCTACTACGCGGTGGTCTCGCTCTCCACCACCGGATACGGCGACATCACCCCGGCCGCGCAGTCGGCGCGCATGGTCAACGTCCTGTTCGTCACCCCGGCCCGGGTGCTCTTCCTGATCATCCTGGTCGGCACCACCCTGGAAGTCCTGACCGAGCAGTACCGGACCGGCCGTCGCCTGTCGCGGTGGAGGAGGACCGTGAAGAACCACGTCATCATCTGCGGCTACGGCACCAAGGGCCGCAGCGCGGTCTCCGCCCTGCTGGAGAACGGCCTGGACAAGGCCCGGATCGTGGTGGTCGAGCGCAGCGGCGCCGCCCTGCGCCAGGCCACCTCGGCCGGGCTGGTCGCCATCGAGGGCTCGGCGACCCGTTCCGCGGTGCTGGAGGAGGCGCACGTCCGCACCGCCAAGTCGGTGATCATCGCGACCGACAGCGACGACGCTTCGGTGCTGGTGGCGCTGACCGTCCGGCAGCTCACCGCCGGCCAGGTCCGGATCATCGCCGCAGTACGCGAGGCGGAGAACGCGCCGCTGCTCAAGCAGAGCGGCGCGCACCACGTGATCGTCTCCTCGGCCACCGCCGGCCGGCTGCTCGGCCTCTCCACCTCCGCCCCGCCACTGATCGACGTGGTGGAGGACCTGCTCACCCCGGGGCAGGGCATGGCGCTGGCCATGCGCTCCGCCGAGCGCGACGAGGTGGGCCGCTCCCCGCGGGAGCTGGAGGCACTGGTCATCGCCCTGGTCCGGCGGGGCAAGGTGGTCGCGCTCAATGACCGGGCGGGCGCGGTGATCGAAACCGGGGACATGCTGGTCCACGTCCGCGACGACCGTCCCAAGGCCGCCACCTCCGCTTCCTGACCCCCCGCACGCTCCGCGCCGACGACAGATACCCGGAAAGAGTGGCTGTTCCGCGATGGATAGCCACTCTTTCCGGGTATCTGCGTGAGGCGTTTTGCGGGTGGCGGCGGGCGGGCTGGTTAGAGGATCGTCCAGGTGTCGCCGCTGCCGAGGAGGCCGGCGAGCTGCTGCTCGGGCGTTTCGGTGACCGCCGCCTTCGCCGTGGCGACCTGCTCCTGCACCGCGCTGTCGTACGACGGGCGACGCACCGAGCGGAACACGCCGATCGGGGTGTTGCGCAGGTCCAGGCCGGGCAGCCGGGACAGCGCGAAGGCGTACGCCGGGTCGGCGACCGTCGCGTCGTGCACGACGATCTCCTCGGGGCGGACCGAGGCGGTCTCCCGCACCTCCAGCCCGAAGCCGCCCGGCGGGTGGACGACGCAGAACTGGCCGTCGGAGCCGAACGTGATCGGCTGCCCGTGCTCCAGCCGGATCAGGAAGTCGTCACGGGTGCCCGGCTCCTTGAGCTGGTCGAAGGCGCCGTCGTTGAAGATGTTGCAGTTCTGGTAGATCTCCACGAACGCCGAGCCCTCGTGCTCCGCGGCGGCCCGCAGCACCGACTGGAGGTGCTTGCGGTCCGAGTCGATGGTGCGGCCGACGAAGGTGGCCTCCGCGCCGAGCGCCAGCGACAGCGGGTTGAACGGGGCGTCCGCCGAGCCGACCGGGGTCGACTTGGTGATCTTGCCGACCTCGGAGGTCGGCGAGTACTGCCCCTTGGTCAGGCCGTAGATCCGGTTGTTGAACAGCAGGATCTTCAGGTTGACGTTGCGACGCAGCGAGTGGATCAGGTGGTTGCCGCCGATGGAGAGCGCGTCGCCGTCACCGGTGACCACCCAGACCGACAGGTCCGGCCGGGACACCGACAGGCCGGTGGCGATCGCCGGGGCGCGGCCGTGGATCGAGTGCATCCCGTAGGTGTTCATGTAGTACGGGAAGCGCGACGAGCAGCCGATCCCGGAGACGAAGACGATGTTCTCCCGGGGGATGTTCAGCTCCGGCATGAACTGCTGGACGGCGGCCAGGATCGCGTAGTCGCCGCAGCCGGGGCACCAGCGCACCTCCTGGTCGGACTTGAAGTCCTTGGCGGTGAGCTTGAGGGCGACTTGCTCAGACATTCTTCAGGACCTCTTCCAGCGTCGTCTCCAGCTCCGCGGCGGTGAACGGCAGGCCGCGGACCTGGTTGTAGCTGATCGCGTCGACCAGGTAGCGGCCCCGGATCACCTGGGCCAGCTGGCCCAGGTTCATCTCGGGGATGACCACCCGGTCGTAGGAGCGCAGCACCTCGCCGAGGTTGGCCGGCATCGGCGAGAGGTGGCGCAGGTGCGCCTGGGCGATGGAGAGCCCGCGCTGCCGCAGGCCCCGGCAGGCCGCCCCGATCGGGCCGTACGTCGAGCCCCAGCCGAGCACCAGCACCCGGGCGTCGCCGTCCGGGTCCTCCACCTCGACGTCCGGTACCGGGATCGTCTCGATCCGGGCCGCCCGGGTCCGCACCATGAAGTCGTGGTTCGCCGGGTCGTACGAGATGTCGCCGGTCTTGTCGGCCTTCTCCAGGCCACCGATCCGGTGCTCCAGCCCGGGGGTGCCGGGGATCGCCCACGGCCGGGCCAGGGTCTCCGGGTCCCTCAGGTAGGGCAGGAAGGTGGTGCCGTCCTCGCCGTTGGGCGCGGTGGCGAACTCCACCCGCAGGTCGGGCAGGGACTCCACGTCGGGCAGCAGCCACGGCTCGGAGCCGTTCGCCACGTAGTTGTCCGACAGCAGGATCACCGGAGTGCGGTAGGTCAGCGCGATCCGCGCCGCCTCCAGCGCGGCGTGGAAGCAGTCCGACGGCGACTTCGGGGCGATCACCGCGACCGGGGCCTCGCCGTGCCGGCCGTGCAGGGCCAGGTTGAGGTCGGCCTGTTCGGTCTTGGTCGGCATGCCGGTCGAGGGCCCGGCCCGCTGCACGTCGACGATGACCAGCGGCAGCTCCAGCGCCACGGCCAGGGAGATCGTCTCGCTCTTCAGCGCCACGCCGGGACCGCTGGTGGTGGTCACGCCGAGCGAGCCGCCGTACGACGCGCCGAGCGCGGCACCCACCGCGGCGATCTCGTCCTCGGCCTGCATGGTGATCACGCCGAACCGCTTGTGCTTGCTCAGCTCGTGCAGGATGTCCGAGGCCGGGGTGATCGGGTACGCCCCGAGGAAGACCGGCAGCCCGGAGCGGACCCCGGCGGCCACCAGGCCGAGCGAGAGCGCCGCGTTGCCGGTGATGTTCCGGTAGGTGCCCGGCTGCATCTTGGCCGGCTTCACCTCGTACCGGACCGAGAAGTTCTCGGTGGTCTCGCCGAAGTTCCAGCCGGCCCGGAAGGCGGCCACGTTCGCCGCCACCAGCTCGGGCCGGGCGGCGAACTTGCGCTCCAGGAAGCGCAGCGTCGACTCGTACGGGCGGGAGTACATCCAGGAGAGCAGGCCGAGGGCGAACATGTTCTTGGCCCGCTCGGCGTCCTTCTTCGAGACGGCCTGCTCGGCCAGCGCGCCGACCGTCATCGAGGTCAGCGCCACCGGGTGCACCAGGTAGCCGGCGAGCGAGTCGTCCTCCAGCGGGCTCACCGTGTAGCCCACCTTGGCCAGGTTCCGCTTGGTGAACTCGTCGGTGTTGACGATGATGTCCGCGCCGCGCGGCAGATCGGCCAGGTTGGCCTTGAGCGCCGCCGGGTTCATCGCGACCAGCACGTTCGGGGCGTCACCCGGGGTCAGGATGTCGTAGTCGGCGAAGTGCACCTGGAAACTCGACACGCCCGGGAGCGTCCCGGCGGGGGCCCGGATCTCCGCCGGGAAGTTCGGCAACGTCGAGATGTCGTTGCCGAGCTGCGCCGTCTCGGAGGTGAACCGGTCGCCGGTCAACTGCATGCCGTCGCCGGAGTCACCGGCGAACCGGATGACCACCCGGTCCAGTTGACGGATCTGCTTGGTCACGCCCGCACCTCGCTTCGCTCCGCGCCGACGCAGGGGCGGCTGAACATGATGGTGACCCCGCCTTGCCCCGCCACGTGACCTCCTTGACGCGCTGTTTCCGCCGACCGTCCGCAGCTGTCCGGCCCGCTGAAGTTCTCACGTCAGAGCCTACGTCGGTTCCTTAGGGCCACCTTGGTGGAGGTCCGACGTATGGGACCTGATCGGACCGGTGTATGCCCGGCTTTGCGGTATTTAGTACCGGCACCCGTAATTCAGATCACCGCACGGACCGGTCCGCAGCGCCCCCCCGGCCGGCAGCGCTCAGTCGGAGCCGGCGGGGGCGGTGGTCGGCTCGGTCGGCGGCGCGCTCATCCGGCGGCGCAGCGACGTGGTGGCCAGCACCAGGGCGAGCACCACGATCACCCCCGAGACGCCGATCAGGGTGACCGCCGTCCGCTGCACCGAGTTCAGGCCGCCGTCGTCGGAGCCCTGCGCGGCCGCGGCGAGCACGCCCTGGGAGCCGGTCGGTACGGGGGTGGCGATCGGGGTGGAGAGGGCGGCGGCAGCGGTGATCCGGAAGCTCATCTGCACCTGGCGGGCCCGGCCGCTGCGCGGGTCCAGCCGGCCGACGACCGCGCCGGCCAGCGGCGCCCGGCGCTGCGCCTCGGCCGTCGCGGTCACCGGCAACCGCAGGGTGGCCGTCCGCCCGGCGGGCACGGTGCCCAGGTCGCACCGGGTGCGCGACGGCGGCAGCGGTGCGCAGCCGGCCGGCCGGCCGGAGACGGTCACCCCGTCGGGCAGGATCACGTCGACCCGGCCGGCGGCGTCCACCCGGCCGGTGTTGCCGAGGCGGACGGTCACCGCACTCGCGGCACCGCTGATGTCGAAGAGCACGTCGTCGGCGCGGAGCGAGATGCCGGGCACCGGCGGGCCGGGCGGGAAGAGCACCGCGAAGCCCTGGTTGTCCGCCGCCGCGCCGGTCACGCCCGCGGCGGTCGCGGTCACCCCGACCGATCCGCTGAGCGGCATCGACCGCCAGGCCGTCCCGCTGACCCGGACCTTGATCGAGCTGCTGAACCGGGCCCCGGGCGCGGCGGGCCAGTCGCCGCAGCGGTAGCTGCCGCCGCCGGCGGGCGCGCACCCGGGCGTCCCCGCATCGGTCAGTCCGGCCGGCAGCGTGTACGCGAGCCGGATCAGCTCCGGCACGCTGCCGGTGTTGGTGACGGTCACTTGCAGCGTGGTCACCGTGCTGTCGGCGTTCCAGTAGGCCGGGGTGAGCGAGACGTCCTCGGTGGTCACCCGCACCCCCAGTTGGCCGGCGGCCGGCTGGCCGGGACCGGGCTGGACCGGGGGCCGCGCCGGCGGCACGACGGGCGGCGGGGCCGGGGCGGTGGTGGTGGGCGCCGTGGTGATCGGCACCGGGTCCGCCGGCGCGGTGGTGACCGGCGCGGGTTCGGTCGTCGGCGGGGCCGGCGGGGTGGTCTCCGGCGGCGCGCTCTCGGTCGGCGGCGCCGTCGTCGGCACCGGCTCCGTGGCGGTCGGTTCGACCGGGGGAGTGGTGTCGGTCGGGTCGGTCTCCGGATCGTCCGCCGGATCGGTGACCGCGGTGACCACGCTGGTCGCCGTCGGTGACGCGGTGGCCCACGCCGGAGCCACCGCGACCGCGGTCGCCAGGCCGGTCGCGAGAGCGGCCGCGAGCAGTACGGAGGTGCGTCGCTGAACAACCCGCCGGTCGGGGCGTACGGGCAGGTCGGCCATCTGTCCTCCGTGACGATCAGTGAGCTTCCATTATTCGGTAATGGTTGTCGCAGGGCACTAGTCCCGCAAGTGAAACAAATCCGTAACATGTTCGGTACGCCCCGACGGCGGGCACGGTAGGCTCCTCGACCGTGACCGGTTACCTGGGCTCGTACGCCACGCTCGGTCTCCTCCTGCTCGCCAGCGTCCTCTTCTTCGTTACGGCGTTCTCGGCCAATCGGGTGTTACGTCCTGGCCGTCCGGCCGATCCTTGGGGAAAACGGACCAGCTACGAGTGCGGTCTCGACCCGGTCGGCGGCGACTGGGCGCAGATGCAGATCCGGTACTACGTCTACGCGTACCTGTACGTGCTCTTCGCCGTCGAGGCGGTCTTCCTCTTTCCCTGGGCGCTGGTCTTCGACCGCCCCGGGTTCGGCGTGACCACCGTCGTGGAGATGGCCGTCTTCATCGCCGTGGTGGCGCTCGGCATCCTCTACGCCTGGCGCAAGAACATCCTGCGCTGGACCTGAACCCCGGCGGACCGGCCGGCCACCGGTCAGGCCAACCCGCGGCGGGTCAGGGTGGGTGGCCGGTCGCCCCGGATCGAGGCGACCATGTCCAGCACCCGCCGCGTCTGGTGCACCTGGTGGGCGCGGAACACCCGGGCCCCCAGCCACGCCGAGACGGCGGTCGCGGCCAGCGTGCCCTCCAGCCGGTCCGGCACCGGCAGGTCCAGCGTCTCGCCGATGAAGTCCTTGTTCGACAGGGCGACCAGCAACGGCCACCCGGTGCCGGAGAGTTCCGCGAGCCGCCGGGTGATCTCCAGCGAGTGCCGGGTGTTCTTGCCGAAGTCGTGCGCCGGGTCGATCAGGATCCCGTCCGTCCGTACGCCGAGGGCGACCGCCCGCTCGGCGAGCCCGGTCACCGTCCGCACCACGTCCGCCACCACGTCGTCGAAGGCGGCCCGGTGCGGCCGGGTACGCGGGCTGAGGCCGCCCGCGTGCGAGCAGACCAGCCCGGCGCCGGTCGCCGCGGCGACCCGGGACAGCGCCGGGTCGGCACCCGACCAGGTGTCGTTGAGCAGGTCGGCGCCGGCCGCCACCGCCTCCACGGCCACCTCGGCCCGCCAGGTGTCGATCGAGATGACCACCTCCGGGAAGGCGGCCCGGACCGCGGCGATGGTGTCCACCGTCCGGCGGATCTCCTCGGCGACGTCGACCTCCTCGCCGGGGCCGGCCTTCACCCCGCCGATGTCGATGATCTCCGCGCCCTCGGAGACCGCGCGCTCCACCGCACGCAGCGCGCTGTCCGCGGCGAAGGTGGCGCCCCGGTCGAAGAACGAGTCCGGCGTGCGGTTGACGATCGCCATCACCACCAGTTCCCCGGGGGCGAACGTCCGCCCACCGAGCCGCAGTGCCCCGGCCATCCCGCCTCCTGGTCCCCGCCCGTCACCCGCCGCCCCCGACGCTAGCCGGTCCGCCGCCGGGCACCGGAGTCCGGTAGGTCCGGGGGTTGCGAATCATGATCGGAGCGGGTGGAGGGCTCGCCCGGGGCCGGCCCGCATGCCACGATCTCCCCATGGGTGAGGTTCTGCTCCTCTTGGTCGTCGCGTTGACCGTCGCGGCGGTGGTGTTCGGGGTGACCGTGCTGGTGTCCGGGCGCGATCCCGGCCTGGCGCCGGCCGAGCCGGACGGGCGCGCCGTGCCCCTGCCGGGCGGTCGACCGCTGCTGGAGGCGGACGTCGCCGAGGTCCGGTTCGACACCGCCCTGCGCGGCTACCGGATGGCCCAGGTCGACCAGGCGATGCGCCGGGCGGCGTACGACATCGGCTACAAGTCCGAGCTGATCGGCGTGCTCGAGGCCGAGGTCATCGCGCTGCGCGAGGGACGCACGGCGGACGCCGACGCGCTGCGCCGCGCCCGCGAGGAGGCGGCCGGCCCGAATCCCGCCGTCGACACGCCGCCCGCCGACGCCGGGCCGACGTCCCCCACCCAGGAGACCGACGCCCGCCCCGCCGACCGGGACGCCGCCGGCCGCGGGGCCGCCGGAGCCGCCGACCGGGACGCCGCCGGCAGCGCCGGTGCGGACGGGGTCACCGCCGCGCACCGGGACGCCGTGACCGCCCATCCGGACGCCGCTGTCGCCGGCCGCGAGGCCGGCGCCGAGCCGGTCGTCGCGCTGCGGCCGCCGGCCGATCCCGTCGCCGTCCCGGAGAGCGCCCCGACCGCCGCCGCCCCGGTGCCCCCGCCGACTGCCGATGCCGCCGACGAGGAGGACGACCGGGACCGGGGTCCGGTGGTCCGGTCGGAGTCGGCGTGACCCGGCCGGAGGGGGCCGACGGCTTCGCCGAGGCGGCCCAGCCCGGTGCGGGTGAGATCACCGCCACGGTGGTCGTCAACGCCCCGGCCGAGCGGGTCTTCGCCGCGCTGACCGCCTGGGAACGGCAGTCCGACTGGGTCCCCTTCACCACCGTCCGGGTTGTCGAGGGCGACGGTGGCGAGGGCAGCCTGATCGAGGCGGTCACCACGCTCGGCCCGGCGGTGCTCCGCGACGAGATGCGGGTGGTCCGGGTGGACGCGCCGTACGAGGTCGGCGTGGTGCACTGCGGCCGGCTGCTGCGCGGGCCGGGCGTGCTGCGCTGCACCCCGATCGAGCGCGACCGGACCCAGGTGGTCTGGCACGAGTGGTTCCACCTGCCCGGCGGGACCGCCGGCCGGGTGGCCTGGCCGGTGTTGTGGCCCGGCTCGAAGTTCAGCCTGACCCAGGCGCTGAAGAAGTTCGCCCGGCTGGTGGAGCAGGGCCGGCTGCCCTGACCGTGGTCGGTTGTCGGTGGGCTGGCCTACCGTGTAGGCCGTGACTGACCTGGTGACCGGCCCGGACGGGCTGCCCCGCTGCGCCTGGGGCGCGAGCACCCCCGACTACGCCGTCTACCACGACACCGAGTGGGGCCGGCCGCTGCGCGGCGACGACGCGCTCTACGAGCGGCTGACCCTGGAGGCGTTCCAGTCCGGGCTGTCCTGGCTGACCATCCTGCGCAAGCGGCCCGCGTTCCGGCTCGCCTTCGACGAGTTCCGGATCGAGAAGGTCGCCGGCTACGGCGAGGCGGACGTCGCCCGCCTGTTGGCCGACGCCGGCATCGTCCGCAACCGGGCCAAGGTCGAGGCCGCGATCGCCAACGCCCGTGCCGCGCTGGAGCTGCCGGACGGGCTCTCCGCGCTGCTCTGGTCGTACGCGCCGGCGCCCCGGGCCGCCCGGCCCCGGTCCTTCGCCGAGGTGCCGGCGCTCACCCCGGAGTCCACCGCGCTGGCCAAGGTGCTCAAGAAGCGCGGTTTCCGTTTCGTCGGCCCGACCACCGCGTACGCGCTGATGCAGGCCACCGGGATGGTCGACGACCACCTCGCCGGCTGCCACGTGACCATCGATCCGGCTGGCGACCCGGGCGGGGCGTGACGCGGGCGGCGCCCGGCCGACGTGACGGCGCCGGCACCGTCCCGGCGTGATGGGATTGCACCATGACCGACACCGAGGCCCGCGCGAGCGGGACGATCGACGGGGGCACCGGGCCCGGCGCCTGGGCGGTGCTGCTGCCCGCCGAGCGGTACGAGGCCGAGCGGCTCGTGCACCACGACACGTTGGAGCTGACCGGCCTGGACGGGGTAACCCGGCCCCGGCCCGGCGACCCGGTCGCGGTGCTGGTCGACGGGCCGCCCCGGCTGGTGGCCCTCGGCCAGGTCGCCGCGGCGACCGGGGAGACCCGGGAGGATCCGGACGACCCGCAGTCCGAGGCCGGTCCGGGGGCGCTCGTGGTGACGTACACCCGGCGGGTGCTCGACCAGCCGGTGCCGGTCGACGGCCTGGTCCTGGACGGGCCGGTGACCGGGCTCGACGTGGCCACCTGGCGGGAGCTGGCCGACCGGCTGGGCCCCCCGCCGGCGCGCCGCTCCTGGCTGGTCAGCCTGGACCTGCCGATCGAGGCCGCCTCGGCCGCCGAGGCGGTCCGGCTCTTCTGGGCGTACGTGCAGGAGCTCGGGCCGCGCGAGCTGCCGGCCTTCGTCTCGCCCGCCGGCGACGAGCTGGCCATGCAGGCGTTCGTGCTCGGCGCGGAGGCCAACCAGGATCCCGAAGAGGACGACTGACCGCCCGCGGCCGGGGTTACGGTGGAGGGGTCGGCCGGTGCCGGCCGGCCGGGCGAGGGGGGTCCGATGCGGTTCCAGGACAGGGTCGCGCTCGTCACCGGCGGGGCGTCCGGGCTCGGTGCGGCGACCGCCCGCCGGTTCGCCGCCGAGGGCGCGCAGGTGGTGATCGCCGACATCGACGCCGAGGGCGCGCACCGGGTCGCCGAGAGCCTGCCCGACGCGCACCCGGTGGTCATGGACACCGGCGAGGCCTCGTCCGTGGAGCAGGGCATCATCGACGCGATGCAGCGGTACGGCCGACTCGACGTCATCTTCAACAACGCCAGCGTCGACGGGCAGCAGCAGCCGCTGCACGAGCTGGACGTGGCGGACTGGGAACGGGTGCGCCGGGTCAACGGCGACGGCGTCTTCTTCGTCCTCAAGTACGGCATCCGGGCGATGCTGCGCGGCGGCGGCGGGTCGATCGTGAACACCTCGTCCACCACCGCGCTGGCCGCCCGGGAGAACATCTCCCCGGACACGTTCACCAAGGCCGGCATCGTCGGCCTGACCCGGTCGGCGGCGATCGAGTACGCCGCCTGCGGCATCCGGGTCAACGCGGTCGCCCCGACGGTGGTGATGACCCCGCCGGTGGAGCATCCCATCGGCAGCGACCCGGATCCGGCGCAGCTGCGGCGGCAGCTGGGGTCGTTCAACCCGAAGCCCGGCATGCCCACCCCCGACGACGTGGCCGGGGTGGTCGCCTTCCTCGCCTCCGACGACGCCGCCTGGATCACCGGCCACACCATCCCGATCGACGGCGGCTACGTCACCCGCTGACGGGCGCGCGGCGGTGTCAGGCGGCCTCCGCGGTCGCTCAGCGGCCCTCGAAGACCGGCTTCTGCTTGTTGACGAAGGCCATCGTCGCTGCCTTGTGGTCGGCGGTGGCGCCGCAGATCGACTGGGCCTGCGCCTCGGCGGCGAGCGCGTCGGCGAGGGTGCCGGCGTCGGCGATGGAGAGTTGGCGCTTGATCGCCCCGTACGCCACGGTCGGGCCGGCGGCGAGCCGGGCGGCCAGCTCCTGCGCGGTGGGCAGCACCTTCTCGTCGTCGTCCACCAGCGTGTTCAGCAGGCCCAGCCGGCAGGCCTCGTCGGCACCCACCGGCTCGGCGAGCATCAGCAGCTCGACCGCCTTGGCGTGGCCGACCAGCCGGGGCAGCGTCCAGGAGGCGCCGGTGTCGGCGGCGAGCCCGACGCCGGCGAAGGCCATCAGGAACCTGGTCTTCGGCCCGCCGATGCGGAAGTCGGCCAGGAAGGCCAGCGACGCGCCGGCACCGGCGGCCATCCCGCGGACCGCGGCGACCACCGGCTTGGGCAGGCTGGCCAGCCGAGCAGCGATCGGGTTGTAGTGGGCCCGCACGGTGGCCAGCGGGTCGGCGTCGGCCGCCTCGAGGGTCTGCACGTGCTCACGCAGGTCCTGCCCGGCGCTGAACGACCCGCCCGCCCCGGCCAGCACGACCGCCCGGCAGGACCGGTCGGTCTCCAGCTCGGCCAGGGTGTCCCGGAGCGCCTCCTTGAGCGCCACGTCGAGCGAGTTCATCGCCGTCGGGCGGTTCAGCGTCAGGGTGACGACGGCGTCGGTGCGGTCGACGAGCAGCGGCTCGGTCACGTTCTCAACGACCCTTCTGTCGGGCGAGGCGGTTGTTGGCGTCGAGGCAATGCTCCACGTACCGGTCGGCGGCCGGCCGGAGCCGGGCCGCGTGCCGGTCGAAGAAGCTGGCCGCGCTGGTGCCCGGCCAGCGCTCGGGCAGCAGCGCCGGGGGGAGCTGCGGGTCCCGGAAGAGGAAGGTACGCCACGCGTGCACGAGCCGGAACCGGGCGGCGTACGCCTCCTCGTCGCTGCTGCGTACGGTGACGCCGGCCAGCAGCGGCTTCTGCTCGGCGACGAACCGCTCGTACGCCCGGCCGATCTCGGCGAGGTCCCAGGCGCGGCGGACCACGCCCATCGCGCCCGGGGTGCCGGCGGCGTGCGCCGCGGTGAACCGCTCGTAGCGCACCCCCGCCTCGGCGAGCAGGAGGTCCACGTCCTCGCCGGGGCGGGTGGCGACCCAGGTGCAGTCGTCGAGCGTGCCGTAGCCGAGGAAGGTCAGGTTGGCGGCGAGCCGCTGGCGGTCCCGCCGGGACGCGGGGGCCGCCAGGACCAGCAGATCGAACCGGCCGTCCCAGCTGTGCCGGCCGGTCCGGTAGATCCGGGCGGCCGCCTCGTCGAGTCGGCGGGCGGCCTTCGGCGTGATCGAATATCCCGGCCCGGAGGCCAGCCGGAGGGGGTCGAGCCAGCCCTGGCGGACCATCCGGGAGACCGCGGTGCGTACGGCCGGAGGTGCGATCCCGAGCGGTGCCAGCAGCTTGACCAGGGCGGCGACCGGTGCGCGGCCACCCCTCGCTCGGAGGTGGTCGCCGTACAGGTCGAAGAGTGCCGACCGTGCCTGCATGACCGCACATTGTGACAGGCCTATCCAAGATAAGCTAGATGCTGTTACATCAATGCTGCTTCGGTTTGGGTCCGGCGGTGTTCATCAGGGAAAATCATTGGTCGACACCTCCGCGAAGGCTGCGGCGGTGATGGCGAAGTGGCTGTGGGGCAACCCACCGACCCTGGTGTAGGTCTGAGGGGAGACAACATGGCGGCGATGAAGCCGCGGACGGGCGACGGTCCGCTGGAAGTCACCAAGGAGGGCCGGGGCATCGTCATGCGAGTCCCGCTGGAGGGTGGTGGCCGGCTCGTCGTCGAGATGACTCCCGACGAGGCCAACGCGCTCGGTGACGCGCTGAAGGCAGCCGCCGGCTGATCGAGGAGCGGTCCGCGCGGCGCACGCCGCGCGGACGGTTCGTCTTTCCCTGAGCCACCGGCCCCGCCGGTGGCTCAGGGTCTTCACAAGCCGGGAAGCGGCGGTGTGTCCCGCTTCGTGACCTTTCTGGAGGTACGGTCCAGCGTGCTGGCCATTCGTCTGGTGAGCGGGCCCGAGCGGCTCGACACCCTCGTCCTGCCCATTCGTCCCGGCGGGCCGGCCGAGGGGCCCGACGCCCCGGCCGCGCTGCTGCCGACCGCGCCGCCGCCCGACGATCTGCTCGCCGAGGCCGCCGCCCTGCTGCCCCCCGCCCGGCTGACCGGGCGCCCCGGTGAGCTGTGGACGCAGCTGCGACCGGGCGGGACCCCACAGCGCCTGGTGCTGCTCGGCATCGGCGCGGGCGACGAGCACGGCTGGCGGACCGCGGGCGCGGCGCTCGCCCGGGCCGTCAAGGATGAGACGTACGTCACAGTGCTGCTGCCGGCCAGGTCCGATGCGGCGCTGCGCGGTCTGGCCGAGGGGCTGCTGCTGGGCTCGTACCGGTTCCGGCTGACCGAGGCCGGCGGAGCGCCCGCGCTGTCCGAGGTGGACGTCGTGGTGGACGACCCGGACCGGCTCGCCCCGACCCTGGCGGCGGCCCGCACCACCGCCGAGATGACCCGGCTGGCCCGGGATCTCACCAACACCCCCTCCTCGGTGAAGAACCCGAGCTGGTTCGCCGAGCAGGTGGCGAGCGCCGTGACCGGCCGGCCGGATCTGCACCTGCGGGTGCGGGAGCCGGAGGAGCTGGCGGCCGAGGGCTTCGGCGGCATCCTCGCCGTGGGCTGCGGCTCGGCCAGCGGCCCGCGCCTGGTCGAGCTGGAGTGGCGGCCGGCGGACGCCCGTACCCACGTCGTGCTGGTCGGCAAGGGGATCACCTTCGACACCGGCGGCATCTCGATCAAGCCGGTGCCGGCGATGAAGCTGATGCGCAAGGACATGGCCGGCGCCGCCGCCGTGCTCGCCGCGACCCTGGGTGCCGCCGCGCTGCGGCTGCCGGTCCGGATCACCACGCTCGCCCCGCTGGCGGAGAACATGGTCAGCGGATCGGCGTTCCGCCCCGGCGACATCGTCCGCCACTACGGCGGCCTGACCAGCGAGACCACCAACTCCGACGCCGAGGGGCGGCTGGTGCTCGCCGACGCCATGGCGTACGCGGTCCAGGAGCTCCAGCCCGACCTGCTGGTGGACCTGGCCACGCTGACCGGTGCCAACGCGGTGGCCCTCGGCAAGCGGCACGGCGCCCTCTACAGCGAGAACGACCAGCTCGCCGCCGACCTGCTGGCCGCGATCGACGCCGCCGGTGAGGCCGCCTGGCGGATGCCGCTGGCCGCCGACTACGTGGAGTACCTGGGCAGCGACCTGGCCGACCTGCACAGCTCCCCGGCCCAGGGCGCCGGCTCGGTGACCGCCGCGCTCTTCCTTCGCGAGTTCACCGGTGACCTGCGGGACCGCTGGGTGCACGTCGACATGTCCGCCCCCTCCTGGGCGGAGGAGGACGACGCCGAGCTGACCCGGGGCGCCACCGGCTGGGGCGTACGCGGGCTGCTGCGCTGGCTGGCGACGCTGGCCTGACGGCCCGGTCCGGCCCCGCGCCGGGCGGCGCGGGGTCGGCTCAGCACTTCACGGCGGCGAGCAGGCCGTGCCCGACCGGGAGCAGCGCGGGGATCCAGTGCTCCGACTCCCGGATCGCCTTGATCGTCTCCCGGACGGTGACCGTGTCGACGTCCCGGGCGGCCGGGTCGCCGATCCGCCCGCCGGCCAGCGTGCCGTTGAGCGCGAGCACCCCGCCGGGCCGCAGCAGCCGCAGCGCGGCGTCCACGCAGGCGGTGAACCCGGTCGCCTCGGCGTCGACGAAGACCAGGTCGTACGCGCCGTCCGCGAGGCGCGGCAGCACGTCGAGGGCCCGGCCGGTGATGATCCGGGTACGCCCCGACGCGAACCCCGCCTCGACGAAGATCCGTCGGGCGATCCGCTGGTGCTCCACCTCCACGTCGATGGTGGTGAGCACACCGTCGGAGCGCATGCCGCGCAGCAGCCAGACCCCGCTGACCCCGGTGCCGGTGCCGATCTCCACCACCGCCCGGGCGTTGCCGGCGGCGGCGAGCAGCCGCAGCGCGGCGCCGGCGCCCGGCGTCACCGCGTCGACACCGACCTCGTGGGCGAGGCTGCGGGCGGTCCGCAGCACCAGATCCTCGGTGACGTAGGACTCGGCGAACTGCAGGGCCTGGGCCGTCGAGTTGCCGGAACTGGCGACCGTGGCGATGGGACACCTCCGGGCGGCGGGAGTGGTGCGGGGGGCGGGTTGGCGCTATGAGCGTAGAGCCGAGTTCTGATGCGCGCAGCCGCGCGTCCGCCGGTCGTGGATCACGCCCCGGCAACGCTGACCGCCCTCGGGGCATCCGTGCAATCCTGGACGGTATCCCGGTGCCGCGGTCGCCGACGGCAGCGCGGGGATGCGGGACGGACTGGGAGGCACCACGTGACCGACGGCTGGGACTGGCGCCAGCCCGGCGGGACCCCGGCACCGGCGGGCGGGCCGGCGTCCGGAGCGCCGCCGGCGGGCTCGCCGCACGGCACCGGGGGTACGCCCTCGCCCTGGTGGTCCGACGCGCTCACCGACCCGTGGCGGGATCCGTACGCGCCGGCCGCCGTCGTCGTCCCGGCGGTCCGCGCCGAGGGCGGCGAGCCCGAGCCGGTCACCGACCCGGACGCCCCCGGCCGCCCGAAGCTGCGGCAGGTCGTGCTGATCTCGCTGATCACCGCGCTGCTGGCCGGCTCGCTCGGCAGCGCCCTCACCTACGCCTTCCTGCGCGGTGGCGGCGGCGCCACCGTGCTCGGCGCCCGTCCCGCCGAGGCTCCCGCCCTGGCCCAGCGCAAGCCGCAGTCGCTGGCCGGCGTCGCCGAGCGGGTCCTGCCCAGCGTGGTCACCGTCCGGGTCGCCAGCCTGGGCGGGATCAGCGAGGGTTCCGGCTTCGTCGTCAGCGCCGACGGGCACGTGATCACCAACGACCATGTGGTCTCGGGCGGCACCGGCAAGGCCACGGTGGTCTTCAACGACGGCTCCACCGCCACGGCGAGCGTGGTCGGGCAGGATCCGGAGTCGGACATCGCAGTGATCAAAGTCGCCCGTACCGGGCTCACGCCGGTCGAGTTCGGCGACTCCGAGGCGCTCGCCGTCGGCGACCCGGTGCTCGCCATCGGCTCCCCGCTCTCGCTGGCCAACACGGTCACCGCGGGGATCGTCAGCGCCCTGGACCGGACCATGCAGGCCGGCGAGCCGGGCGGCCCGGTCCGCTACTACGCGGCGATCCAGACCGACGCGGCGGTCAATCACGGCAACTCCGGCGGCCCGCTGGTCGACGGGGCCGGCCGGGTGGTCGGGGTGAACTCGACGATCAAGTCGCTGGTCGCCGAAGGGCAGGAGGCCGGCAACATCGGCCTCGCCTTCGCCATCCCGATCAACCAGGCCAAGCGGGTCACCCAGGACATCATCGGCACCGGCAAGGCCCGCCGTACGGTGATCGGCGCCCAGGTCGGCGGCCCGGGCGCGGCGGCCGGCGCCGGCGTACGCCTCAACGCCGTGGAGCCGTCCGGCCCGGCGGCGGCGGCCGGGCTGAAGGCCGGCGACGTGATCCTGCGGCTGAACGGCCGGCCGATGACCGAGCCGACGGACCTGGTGGCGCTGGTCCGCAAGTACGCGCCCGGCTCGGTGGTGACGGTCGAGTACCGGCGGGGATCAACCCGGCAGAACGCCTCGGTGACGCTCGCCGCAGACGCCAAGTGAGGACCGGTCACCCCCTCCCGGAGCGGCCCGCGACGTGCGTAGTCTTGCCCTGACGCGGACGAGGAGGCCGGAGTGCTCGACAACCTGAACTGGTGGGAGATCGGCGCGCTGCTGCTCCTGGCGCTGCTGATCTTCGGGGACCGGCTGCCCACGGTGATCAACGACGGCCTCCGGATGGTCCGCAACCTGCGCAACATGGCCCGCAACGCCACCGGCGACCTGAGTCGCGAGCTGGGCACCGACATCCAGCTGGAGGACCTGCACCCGAAGGCGTTCATCCGGAAGCACCTGCTCAGCGAGGACGACGAGCAGGCCATCCGGAAGCCGTTGCAGAGCATGTACGACAACCTGCGCTCGGACGTCACCGGCGTGCACAACGAGCTCAAGGACGTCGCCGGCGCCGCGGATCTGCGCACCAGCGGCAGCCGCCCGGCCACGGCCACCGGTGGCGCCACCCCGGCCCCGGCCCCCCGCCCCAGCTACGACGACGCCACCTGACCGCCGGGCCGGTTTCCGCTCCGTCGGCTCCCTCGCGCCGCGCTTGCTCGGCCTCCTCGATGCGTCGGGGCCCGGCACCGGGAACCTCATTCGGACCCGAACACGAGGAAGGGGCACCCCGCCACGGGGTGCCCCTTCGTCGATCAGGCAGCGGTCAGCGGCCGGCCGGCTTGAGGCCGAGCGGCTTGCCCAGGAGCGACTCGCGGCGGACCGCCAGGCGGTCGGCGACCTGGTTCAGCGCCTTGGCGGCCGGGGCGTCCGGCTCGGCCAGCACGATCGGGATGCCGGCGTCGCCGCCCTCCCGGACCCGGGTGTCGAGCGGGATCTGACCCAGCAGCGGCACCGGCGCGCCGATGGTGCGGCTCAGCGACTCGGAGACCGCCTCGCCGCCGCCGGCGCCGAAGACCTCCACCCGTGAACCGTCCGGCAGCTCCATCCACGACATGTTCTCGATGACGCCGACCACCCGCTGATGGGTCTGCAGCGCGATCGCGCCGGCGCGCTCGGCGACCTCGGCGGCCGCGGCCTGCGGGGTGGTGACCACCAGGATCTCGGCGTTCGGCAGCAGCTGGGCGACCGAGATGGCGATGTCGCCGGTGCCCGGGGGCAGGTCCAGCAGGAGCACGTCCAGGTCGCCCCAGTACACGTCGGCGAGGAACTGCTGCAGCGCCCGGTGCAGCATCGGGCCGCGCCACACCACGGCCGCGTTGCCCGGGGTGAACATGCCGATCGAGATGACCTTCACGCCGTGCGCCTGCGGCGGCATGATCATGTCTTCGACCCGGGTCGGGCTGCCGTCCGCGCCGAGCATCCGGGGCACCGAGTGGCCGTAGATGTCCGCGTCGACCACGCCCACGGCGAGGCCGCGGGCGGCCAGCGCGGCGGCCAGGTTGACCGTGACACTGGACTTGCCGACGCCGCCCTTGCCGCTGGCCACCGCGTACACCCGGGTGCGGGAGCCCGGCTGGGCGAACGGGATCACCGGCTCCTGGCTGGCGCCCCCGCCCCGCAGCTTCGACTGGAGCTCCTGGCGCTGCTCGGGGCTCATCACGCCGAACTCGATCTCGACACCGGTCACCCCGGGCACCGCGGCCACGGCGGCGGTGATGTCGTTGCGCAGCTTGTCCTTCAGCGGGCAGCCGGCCACGGTGAGCAGCAGCTCCACCCGGACCACGCCGTCGTCGCCGAACTCGGCGGAGCGGACCATGCCCAGCTCGGTGATGGGCCGACGGATCTCCGGGTCGTTGACGGTGGCCAGGGCGGCCTGGATCGCGTCGGAGACGGTGCTGACGGGTGCTGACATGCCGGCAATGTTACGTCGGTGGTCATCGGCGACCGCCGCTGGCGGGGGGCCGGTGTGAGCGAATCGATGGAGCCGGCCGAGGGATGGACGGGTCCGGGGCTCAGCCCTCCGGGCGGCCGCCCCGGGCGAAGTCGCCGTCCAGCTCGTCGCGCGGCTCGTCGAGCCGTTCGCCGCTGCCCGACCGGGGGGTCGCCCGTTCCTGCTGCCGGCGCTCCAGCTTCTGCCGGCGCTGCGCCGCCTCGTCCATCTCCTCGGCGAGCCGGGCCAGCTCCGAGCGGAGGAAGTCCCGGGTGGCCACCTCGCCCATGGCGATCCGCAGCGCGGCGATCTCCCGGGCCAGGTACTCGGTGTCCGCCTTCTGCGCGGTGGCCCGCCGCCGGTCCTCCTCCAGCGCCACCCGGTCCCGGTCCGCCTGCCGGTTCTGGGCCAGCAGGATCAGCGGCGCCGCGTACGAGGCCTGCAAGGACAGCACCAGGGTGAGGAACGTGAAGGTGTACGGGTCGAAGCGCAGGTTCGCCGGAGCGAGGGTGTTCCAGGCGAACCAGGCCGCGATCACCACCGTCATGTAGACGATGAAGTTCGCCGTGCCCATGCCCCGGGCGATCCCCTCGGACCAGCGGCCGAACGCCTCCGGGTCGAAGCGGGGCAGCTTGACGCCCCGGGGCTCGCGCGGCTGGTCCAGCCGCTCGGCCCGCCGCTGCTCACTCACGTGCGCCGCCCGGCTCGGTGTCGGCGGGGGACGGGGCCGGTGCGGCGTCCCGGTCCCGCCAGTCGCGGGGCAGCGAGTGGTCCAGCACGTCGTCCACCGTGACCGCGCCGACCAGCCGCATGCTGCGGTCCACCACCGGCATGGCCACCAGGTCGTAGGTCGCCATCCGGCGGGTGATCTCCGGCAGCGGCGTGGTCGGCCGGAGCGGGTCGATGTCGTTGACCACCACCCCGCCGAGCAGGTCCGCCGGGGGCTCGCGGAGCAGCCGCTGGAAGTGGACCATGCCGAGGTACCGGCCGGTGGGGGTGGTCATCGGCGCGCGGGTCACGAAGACCTGCGCGGCCACGGCGGGGGAGACCTGCTCCTCCCGGATCCGGGCGAGGGCCTCCGCCACGGTGGCGTCCGGCGGCAGGATCACCGGCTCCGACGTCATCACGCTGCCGGCGGTGCCGGAGGCGTAGCGCAGCAGCTGGCGTACCGGGTCGGCCTCGTCCGGCTCCATCAGGTCGAGCAGCACGTCCTGCTCGGGCGGGGGCAGCTCGTTGAGCAGGTCGGCGGCGTCGTCCGGGTCCATCTCCTCGAGCACATCGGCGGCGCGTTCCCGGTCCAGCGCGGCCAGGATCTCCACCTGGTCGTGCTCCGGCAGCTCGCTGAGCACGTCGGCGAGCCGCACGTCGTCCAGGGCCGCGGCGACCTCGTTGCGCCGGGCGTCGGGCAGATCCTGGAGGGCGTTGGCCAGGTCCGCGGGGCGCATGTCCTCCAGCACGGCGAGCAGGTTGGCCGTACCCCGATTGGTGGCGAGATCGCTCAGGCCGCGAACCCGGTCCCACTCGAGCTGGTGCAGGTGCCCGCGGCGGGTGAGCCGGCCGGTCTGCTCGCGGACCGCGACCCGGCTCAGCGACCACTCGCCGCCGCGGCTGGACTCCATCGCCACGTCGACCACCGTGCCCGCCTGGCCGCCCGGCTCCATCTGCACCCGCCGGTCGAGCAGCTCCTGGAGCACCAGCAGCTCGTTCGGGCGCTTCTCGAAGCGGCGCAGGTTGAGGGTGCCGCTGCCGAGCACGACGGCGTCCGCGTCGATGGAGGTGATCCGGTTGATGGAGAGGAAGATCCGCCGCCGCATCGGCATCTCGGCGACCAGTCCCACCACCTCGGGCGGGCGCTGGGTCGCCCGAAGCCGGGCCACCGCGTCACGCACCCGACCCACCTGGTCACCGTTCGGATCGAAGACGGCGACTCCGGCGAGCCTGGCGATGTAGACCCGGTTCGGCGTACTCACGCGCACCAGCCTAAGCGCCTACTGTTTATCAACATGTCGACCTTGGCCTACGAGATCGTGGACGTCTTCACCGACCGCCCGTTCGCCGGCAACCCGCTGGCCGTGGTGTTCGGCGCCGAAGGGCTGGCCACCGAGCAGATGCAGGCGCTCGCGCTGGAGTTCAACCTGTCCGAAACGGTGTTCGTGCTGCCACCCACCCAGGTCGGGGCGACCTACCGGGCGCGGATCTTCACACCGGCCGCGGAGCTGCCGTTCGCCGGGCACCCCAGCGTCGGCGCCGCGGTGACCGCCAGCCGGCGGGGGATGTTCGGTGTGGGCAGGGTCACCCAGGAGTGCGGCGCCGGCGTGCTGCCCATCGAGGTGAACGCGACGGGCGCGACGCTGACCGGCGGCTCGCCCACCCTCGGCCCCGAGCTGGGCCCGGAGCCGCTGCTGGAGATGGTCGGCCTGGCCGCCGACGACCACGTCGGCCCGGCGCCGCGGGTGGCGGGCTGCGGGCTGGAGTTCCCCTACCTCCCGGTACGCCCCGACGCGGTGGCCCGCGCCCGGTTGAACGTGGCGGCGGCGGAGCGGTACGGCGTCGAGCACGTCAGCGTCTTCTCCTGGGACGCCGACACGCAAACCGCACACGCCCGGGTCTTCGTGCCGGGGCTCGGCGTGCCGGAGGACCCGGCGACCGGGTCGGCCGCCCTCGGGCTGGGTGTCTGGCTGGTCGCCAGCGGCCTGCTCCCCGGCGAGGGGCGCTCGGCGTACGCGGTCCGCCAGGGGGTCGAGATCCACCGGCCGTCCGCGCTGGCCTGCACGGTCAACGCGGCCGGCGGGCTGGCCGTCGGCGCGACCGTCGCCGGGCAGGTGATGCCGGTGGCCCGGGGCGAGATCGCCGTACCGCCCTTCGTCGGCTGAGCCGCCGCCGTCACCGCCTGAGGACACCGGGACGGGCGGTACGGTGCGGCTGGCGGTTCCCGGCCGAGCGGGCGGCGTACGAGAGGATGGCCGGGTGACGGACGAGCTGGACAGCCGCGAGACGACGCCGCTGGTCGACGAGGCGGTGAAGAAGGCGGCCGTCTGCTGGGTGAGCGTGGCGGACGGGCCGGCGTACGCGCTGTGGTGCCTGCCGCTGGACGGTGACCTGCTGATCGTCACCGGGCCCGGTGAGCAGGCCGCGCCCGGCCTGGCCGACGCCACCGAAGCGCAGGTCACCCTCCGCGGTGACCACGGCGGGCGGATCGTCACCTGGCCGGCCCGGGTGACCCGGCTGCGGCCCGACACCGAGGAGTGGGCGGCCGCCGCCCCGCTGGTCGCGGCGAAGCGGCTCAACGCGCCCGGCCCGTCGGCGGACCTGGTGCGGCGCTGGGCGGCCGAGGGCTGCGCGCTGAACCGGCTCGCCCCGGCGGGCCCGCCCGCCGCCGGCACCGACCTGCCGGCCGCCTCGCTGGCCGAGGAGCCCCGACCGACTCCGGCGGTGCGGGCCACCCGCAAGCCGTTCCGCCTGCACAAGGTCCGCCGCCGCTGACCGCCCGCCCCGCGCCGCCGTCCGGCCGGGTCAGGGGACGGCACAGCCGGTCGGCTCCGCCGCCGGGTCGATCAGGTCGATAACCTCGGTCAGCGAGTGCAGCACCGGGCCGGCCCAGCCCCGCTCGGCGTTGAAGACCAGGTGTTCGGCCAGGTCCGGCGCGACCAGCCGGACGGCCGTCATCCCGGCCCGCTCGGCGCCGCTGAGCTCCTGACTGCCGCCGTCGCCGACGTAGAGGCAGTCGGCCGGGGCGAGTTCGAGCCGCCGACAAGCGGCCAGGTAGAGCGCGAGGTCCGGCTTGCAGCGCCCCACCTGCACGGAGAAGACCCGGACGTCGAGCAGCGGGGCGATGGCCAGTTGGGGCAGGAACGCCGGCAGCTCGTGGGTGCAGTCGCTGATCAGGCCGGTGCGGACGCCTCGCCGGCGCAGCCCGGCCAGCACCGGCACCGCCTCGGCGCGCAGCCGGGTGTCGGCGCGTACGGCCCGGTGGCGGGAGGCGACGGCGGCCCGGACGGCCAGGTCCGAAGGGTGCACGCCGGCCTGCTGGCAGACCCAGCGCAGGGTCGCCTCGGCGTTGCCGAGCGACCCGCTGGCCCGCTGGTAGTAGGTGCGGTCGAGCACCTCGACCAGGAGGTCGATCGGGCAGCCGAGCAGCTCGGCGGTCCACCGGTGGGCCGCGCCGCGCTGGACGGACCGGGTGAGCGTGCCGAAGAAGTCGAACAGCACCGCGTGGTACCTGGGCATGGGGGAGCGCCTCCGGGCGTCGAGGGGGTCGCCGGCGCGGACGCGCATGATCGTAACGGAATGCTGACGGTCCGTGCTGTCGGGTGTCGTGTGAGGATTGCTCTCCGTGTCCTCCGATCCGCACCGCCCGTCCCTGGACCCGCTGACCGTCGGCGTGGTCGTGGTGGCCGTCGCGGCCGTCTCGTCCTCCGCCCCGCTGGTCGCCTTCGCGGCCGCCCCGGCCCTCGCCATCGCGTTCTGGCGCAACCTGCTCTCGGTGGCCGTGCTCGGCCCGTTCTCGCTGGCCCGGCGGCGGGCGGAGTTCCGCGCGCTGACCGTCGGCGCGGGCCGCCGGGAGGGCCTGTACTGCGTACTGTCCGGGGTGGCGCTGGCCGCGCACTTCGCCACCTGGATGCCGAGCGCGCAGCTCACCTCGGTCGCCGCCGCCACCGCGCTGGGCGCGACGCAGCCGGTGTGGCAGGGGCTGATCGCCCGCTGGCAGGGCCGACGCCTGCCGGCGGCGGTCTGGGCCGGCATCGCGGTGGCGGTGGTCGGCGCGGCGCTGGCCACCGGCGCGGACTTCGGCGCCTCCGGCCGGGCCTTCGCCGGCGACCTGCTCGCGGTGACCGGCGGCATGTTCGCCGCCGTCTACACCGCCTTCGGCGAGCGGGCCCGGGCCACCATCAGCACCACCACCTACACCACCATCTGCTACGGGGTCTGCGCGGCGATCCTGCTGCTGGTCTGCCTGCTCGGCGGGGTACGCCTGCACGGCTACGACGGCGGCACCTGGCTGGCCATCCTCGGCCTGGTCGCCGGGGCCCAACTGCTCGGCCACTCGATGTTCAACTACGCCCTGCGCCGGGTCTCCGCCACCACGATCAGCGTGCTGATCCTGCTGGAGGCGCCCGGCGCGGCCCTGATCGCCTGGGTGTGGCTCGGCCAGCTGCCCCGCCCGCTCGCCCTGCCCGGCCTGGCCCTGCTGCTGGCCGGCGTGGTCGTGGTGGTGCTCGGCGGGGCCCGCACGCCCCGCCGCCCCGCTCCGGTCCCGCTCCCGGCCGACCCCGCCCCGCTCGCCGACTGACCCGCACTTTCCCGCAAGTGTGGCCATTCCGCAGCCGGAGGGACCACTTTCCGTGAAAGTGCGGGGGAGGGGGTGGGATGGGACGGGAGCAGGGGGACGACGGAATGGCGGAGCGGGGCAGCGTCGTCACGCCGTCGGCCGAGTTCCCGCCGCTGCGGGGAGAGGAGCTGTCGGCGCTGCGCCGGATCGGCGAGCGCTGGCGTGCCGACCGGCAACCCGGGGAGCTGCCCGTCGACCAGACCCTGGGCCGGTACCGGCGGCGCCCGGCCCCCACCCGGTTCGGCCGGCTCGCCCCGATCGAGCTGTTCACCGTCGAGGAGCCGGACGAGCTGGTGGCCACCGCGCCGGCCAACCTGCCGGGTAGCCGCTTCGGCCGCCTGGTCACCCGGTTGCGGCGGGCGCTGTTCGGCCCGCCGCTGTCCAGTGCCGCGGTGCTCTACGAGCGGATGCGCAAGCTGGTCGCCCTGCCCGTGCTCTCCTCGGACCTGCTCAGCTCGGTGGCGTACGGGCCGGAGGCGATGCTGACCGTGCTGGCGCTGGCCGGCACCGCCGCGCTCGGCCTGTCCCTGCCGCTGGCCGCGGTGCTGGTGGTGCTGATGATCGCGGTCGGCGTCTCCTACCGGCAGACGATCCAGGCGTACCCGCACGGCGCCGGCTCGTACGTGGTGGCGGGCGATAACCTCGGCACCGGCGCGGGCCTCGCGGCAGCGGCCGGGCTGATGGTGGACTACGTGCTGACCGTGGCGGTGTCGGTGGCGGCCGGGGTGCACGCGGTCACCTCGGCGCTGCCCGGGCTGACCCCGGCCACCGTGCCGCTCGGCGTGCTGGTGATCGCCGCGCTGCTCGCCGCGAACCTGCGCGGCGTCCGTACCGCCGGCAACCTGTTCGTGCTGCCCACGTACGCCTTCGTGGTGGCCGTGGCCGCGGTGCTGGTGGTGGGTTACCTGCGCGCCGCGGGCCGGGGTTTCGCCCCGGTGCCGCCGCCGGCGCTGCCGGCCGCCGAGGGGCTGGGGCTGCTGCTGGTGCTGCGCGCGTTCGCCTCCGGCGCGGTGTCGATGACCGGCATCGAGGCGGTGTCGAACGCGGTGCCGGCGTTCCGGCCCACCGAGTGGCGCAACGCCCGTGCCACGCTCGGCTGGATGATCGTCATGCTGGTGGTGCTCTTCGCCGGGCTGGTCGTCCTGATCCGGCTGGACGGTCTGGTGCCGGTGCCGGGCGAGACGATGCTGTCCCAGCTCGGCCGGGTGACCTTCCCGACCGGCCCCTGGTACGCGCTGCTCCAGGCCGCGACCACGCTGATCCTGCTGCTGGCGGCGAACACCGCCTTCAACGGCTTCCCCCGCCTGCTCTTCTTCATGGCCCGCGCGGGCCATGCGCCGCGCCGGTTCCTGCACATGGGGGACCGGCTCGCGTTCAGCAACGGCATGCTGGCGCTGGCGGTCGCGGCGGCGGCGATCTTCGTGGCGTTCCGCGGGCACACCGAGGCGCTGATCCCGCTGTACGCGGTCGGCGTCTTCCTCGCCTTCACCCTCTCCCAGACCGGCATGGTGGTGCACTGGCGGCGTCGGCGCGGTCCGGGCTGGCGACGCCGGCTGACGCTCAACGCGGTCGGCGCGATCCTGTCCGGCCTGGTGTTGGTGACCGCCGCGATCGCCAAGTTCACCGAGGGCGCCTGGCTGGTCGTGCTCGCGATACCCCTGCTGGTGCTGCTCTTCCAGCGGATCCACCGGCACTACGGGACCCTGCACCGGGCGCTGGCGCTGCATCCGCCGCCGGCCGCCGGGTCCGCCGGCGCCGGGCCCGCCGAGGGCCAGGAACTGCCCCAGGAGGTACGTCACCTGGTGGTCGTGCCGGTCGCCCGGCTGAACCGGGCGTCGTTGCGCGCGCTGGCGTACGCGGCCTCGCTCGGGCAGCCGACGCTGGCCGTGCACATCGCGCCCGAGGACGCCGAGGCGGACCGGTTCCGGGAGCAGTGGCGGGCGTGGGGCGACCACGTGCGACTGGAGACGATCGTGTCGCCGTACCGGGCGGTGATCGGGCCGCTGGCGCACTACCTGGAGGCGCTGCGCGCCGCCCGGACGGAGCTGACGCTAACCGTGATCGTGCCGGAGGTGGTGCTGCGCCGGCGCTGGCACCGGCCGCTGCACAGCCGGGCGGAGCAGCGGCTGCGGGCGGCGCTGCGGGCGCTGCCCGGGGTGGTGGTCACCAGCGTCCCGGTGCACATCTCCGATTGAGATTCACAGGTACGCCGCGAAGTGCTCCGCGACCAGCCCGGTGACTGCCTCGGCGTCCCGGCCGCAGTCCACCTCGATCACCCGTACGCCCAGCCCCCCGGCCCGGGCGACGGCGTCCGCCGCAACCAGCTCGTCCCGGGCCAGCCGGTTGCGCAGCGCGCCCTCCGGGTCGCTGACCCCCGGGTGCCGCGCGGTCGCCCGGGGCAGCCGCCCGGCCTGGTACGCCCGGAACTCCGGCGTCGGCACCAGCACCACCATCTGCCCGGTCGATTCGACGACCGGGGCGACCAGTTCCGGACGCAGCCCCCACCCCTCGGCGACCACCCGCCCGCCGGTGACCAGGGCGCTGAGGTCGTCCAGCACCCACTCGAAGCGGCGCGGGAAGCCGGCCAACGTCTCGGCGGCCATCCGTCCGGGATCGGTGTGTACCCAGACCGCGTCCGGGTCGGGGCCGGTGGCCGGCCCCCCGCGCCGGACCCGCTCGGCGACCCGCCGGTCCTCGTGCGCCCGGGCGTCGTGCCGGTCGTAGAGGTACGCGGTCAGCCCGTATCGCAGGGCCAGGGTGACGGCGAGGGTGGTCTTGCCGGCCCACTGCGCGCCGCCGATCCAGAGTGCCCGCCGGGCGGTGGACAGGGGATCGAAGTCCATGCTGACGAGCCTGCGCCCCGCCATCAGCAAGATCAAGTCTTGTTCTCACCGACCCCGCGTGATGAAGTGAAGGAGAGAGGCCGGTCAGACCTCGGTGACCTCCAGCACCCGGGTGACCGTCGCGGCGTCGCCGAGTGCGGCACGCAGCGCGGCCCGTTCCGGGTCGGCGAGGAAGGACTCGTAGCCGGCCCGGGTGGCGAACCGGATCACGTGCACCTCGCTCCGTCCGTCGCCGGTACGCAGCCGCCGCTCCAGCCGCCCGCCGTGCCGCCCGAGCAGGGCGAGCACCGTCTCCTCGTACCGCTGACCGACCTCGACCGCGTCGGTGCCGAACTCCACCAGGGCGACCAGCCGCACCGTGGCGGCCGGGTCGTGCACCAGCGACTTCCAGAAGTGACGGTCGACGTGCCCGCCCGGGATGCCGTCCCGGATGCCGGTGTCGGAGTAGCCGTGCCGTCGGTAGAAGCCCGGCGCCTGGAAGGAGAACGACGACAGCGAGAGCTCCGTGCAGCCCCGGCGCCGGGCCTCCTCCTCGGCGGCTCGCAGCATCCGGCCGCCCCAGCCCTGGTGCCGGCGGTCAGCGCGGACCCACAGCATGTTGATGCCCGCGCGACCACCCCAGGTCCAGCCGGTCAACCCGCCGACCAGTTCCCCGTCCGGGTCGGTGACCCGCACCGACAGGTCGGCCTCGTCCTCCGCGCCGGTCGCTGCGTTGTTGAACGCGGTCAGCTCCCGTTCGAGCCGGGCCGACAGCTCCGCGTCCTCGCCGCCCACCCGCAGCTCCCCGGCCGGCCCGCCGACCTCGCTACCGCTCGTCGGCCGGCCGGTGTCGGTGCTCCGCGCACCGGTGTGGGTCCCCGTCATGCGGCGGAGTATCGCAGCGGGACGGACCGCTCCACCACCGGAAAACCCGTCAGCCGCCGATGCCGACGGCCTTCGCGCTCGCCGTCCAGAGCCGAGCGGCGAGCTGGGGGTCGGCCGCCTTGGGCAGCGGCCGCCGCGGCCGCCGGTCGTGGTAGTAGCCGCCGTCGATGAGCCGGGCCGGGTCCTGGTTGGCCAGCCAGACCAGCGTCTCCGCGCCCTTCTCCGGGCTGCGGAACGGCAGCAGCCGCATGCCGAGGGCGACCAGCCGGCTCTCGTTGCCGAACCGGGTCCGCACCACCCCGGGGTGGAACGAGTACGCCGGCACGTCCGGCCAGCGCCGGGCCGCCTCGGCGGTGAAGAGGATGTTCGCCTGCTTGCTGGTCCCGTACGCCCGCATCGGGCGGTACCGGCGCAGCGCGGCGTTCAGGTCGTCCGGATCCAGCGCCCCGCTGCGGTGGGCGCCGGAGGCGGTCACCACCATCCGCCCGATCCGGTCGCGGAGCAGGTTGCTGAGCAGGAACGGGGCCAGGTGGTTGGCCTGCATGCTGAGCTCGAACCCGTCGACCGTGGTCACCGGCTGGAGCACGATCGCCCCGGCGTTGTCGGCCAGTACGTCGATCCGGTCGTACGCCTCGCGCAGCCGCTCGGCGAGCCCGCGGACGTCGTCGAGGACAGCGAAGTCGGCGCGGAACAGCTCCGGCCGTTCGCCGGAGAACTCGCGGAGCCGGTCCCCGGCCGATTGGAGCCGGGCGGGGTCGCGGCCGACCAGTACCACCCGGTCGCCCCGGCGCGCCAGGTCGACGGCGGCGGCCAGGCCGATGCCGGAGCTGGCACCGGTCACCACCACGGTCCGACGCTCAGTGAGATCTTCCACAGGTCCATTCACCCCGGTCACGGCACGAGGTTACCGTGGCGTCACAACGCCCTTTGGGATCGTTAAGTTCTCGGCATTCATTTCAGGTGGCGTCGGCGTGCCCGCCGGACGCTGGAAGGAGCGCATCCATGGCCGCTGTCGGTCGCCCCCGCCGGTCCTGCCTCGCGGTACCCGGCTCCAGCGTCAAGATGCTCGGCAAGGCCCAGGGCCTGCCGGCCGACCAGGTCTTCCTGGACCTGGAGGACGCGGTCGCCCCGCTGGCCAAGCCGGACGCCCGGAAGAACATCGTCGCCGCCCTGAACGAGGGCGACTGGGCCGGCAAGACCCGGGTGGTCCGGGTGAACGACCTGACCACCCCGTGGACCTACCGGGACGTCATCGAGGTGGTCGAGGGCGCCGGGGCGAACCTGGACTGCATCATGCTGCCGAAGGTGCAGAACGCCGCCCAGGTGCAGTGGCTGGACCTGACGCTGACCCAGATCGAGAAGACGCTCGGCCTCGAGGTCGGCCGGATCGGCGTCGAGGCGCAGATCGAGAACGCCGCCGGGCTGGTCAACGTCGCCGCCATCGCCGCCGCCTCGCCCCGGGTGGAGACCATCATCTTCGGGCCGGCCGACTTCATGGCGTCGATCAACATGAAGTCGCTAGTGGTCGGCGCGCTGATCCCGGACTACCCGGGCGACCCGTACCACTACATCCTGATGCGGATCCTGATGGCCGCCCGGATGCACGACAAGCAGGCCATCGACGGCCCGTTCCTGCAGATCCGGGACGTCGACGCGTTCCGCGAGGTGGCCAAGCGCTCGGCGGCGCTCGGCTTCGACGGCAAGTGGGTGCTGCACCCGGGCCAGATCGACGCGGCGAACGAGGTCTACCAGCCGGCCCAGGCCGACTACGACCACGCCGAGCTGATCCTCGACGCGTACCAGCACTACACCTCCGAGGCCGGCGGCAAGCTCGGCGCGGTGATGCTCGGCGACGAGATGATCGACGAGGCGTCCCGGAAGATGGCTCTGGTGATCGCCGCCAAGGGGCGCGCGGCGGGGATGACCCGTACGTCGACCTTCACCCCGCCGGCGGAGTGAACGGACGCCGCCCGGTGCGGCACGGCGAGGGCCGTCCCGGTCGGCCGGGACGGCCCTTCCGCGTCAGTAGCCGCTGCTGCTCGTCTCGCCGTTGGCGAACGCGATCACGATGATGACCACGTAGAAGGCGATCAGCAGCGCCAGCAGGCCGGTGAGGATCCAGCCGACGATGATGGCAGCCTTGGCCATCCCCTCGCCCTGCTCGCCGGTCTCCCGGATCTGCTTGCGGGCGACGTGGCCGAGGATCGCGCCGACCGGCGCGGTGATGCAGGAGGCGATGCCGACCAGCGAGAGCACGAGCGCCACGATGGCCATGGTGTTGGTTCTCGCCGCGGCCGGGGGGTAGCCGTAGCCGGGGTAGGCCGGCGGCGGATAGCCGCCCATGGCGTACGGGTCGGCGGTGGGCTGCCCCGGCATTCCGGCGTACGGGTTGGCGGGCGCGTACGGGTCGGCGGAGGTCGGCTGGCTCGGGATCGGGCTGCCCATCGCGAGGGTCGGATCGGCCGGCGGGGTGGACTGCGGGCCGGGCGCGGACGGGTCATGCCAACCACCGGACGGCGGGGGATAGCTCATCAGGGTCATCTCCGTTACATGCGGGTGCGCCGTCAGGGTAGCCAGGCGTACGCAAAACGGAGCACCCCTTTCCGGGTGCCGCGTTGCCCGGAAGGTCCACAGCGGGCAGGATCGCGGCATGGCAACTGACGCGCGTGGCGGTCGACCGAGACGGGACGTGAGCCGTCCGGGCCTGGTCCGGCGCAGCCGTGGCACCGCCCCGGCGGACTCCGCCGACTCCGACCAGCCGGCACCGCTCGCCGAGCCGGTGACCATGCGCCTCGACGGCCGGGTCGCCCTGGTCACCGGGGCGGGCAGTCCGGACGGCATCGGGTACGCCACCGCCCGCCGGCTGGCCGACCTGGGCGCCCGGGTGGCGATCGTCTCCACCACCCGGCGGATCCACGAGCGTGCCGGCGAGCTGGGCGTGACCGGCTTCGTGGCCGACCTGACCGACGAGTCGGAGGTGGGCGCGCTCGCCGACGCGGTGGCCGAGCAGCTCGGCGACGTCGAGGTGCTGGTCAACAACGCCGGCCTGGCCAGCCGGGCCAGCCCGGAGGTGCTGCGGCCGGTGGCCCAGCTCAGCTACGACGAGTGGCGTGGCGAGATCGACCGGAACCTGACCACCGCGTTCCTGTGCAGCCGGGCGTTCATCAGCGGGATGGCCGAGCGCGGCTGGGGCCGGATCGTCAACCTGGCGGCCACCTCCGGCGCGGTCAACGCGCTGCCCACCGAGGCCGCGTACGCGGCGGCGAAGGCCGGCGTGGTCGGGCTGACCCGGGCGCTGGCGATGGAGATGATCGCCGACGGGGTGACCGTCAACGCGGTCGCGCCCGGCACCATCTACACGGCGGCCTCGACCATGGCCGAGATCAAGCAGGGGCTGGGCACCCCGGTCGGACGACCGGGCACACCGGACGAGGTGGCGGCGGCGATCGCCTTCCTCTGCTCGCCGGCCGCCTCCTACATCACCGGGCAGATGCTGGTGGTGGACGGCGGCAACAGCGTCCGGGAGGCGCAGTTCCGCTGAGGGCGGTCAGTTGTAGGAGCCGCCGTTGTCGGAGTTCGCCCAGAAGGCCAGGGCGATCCACCCGCAGCAGACGAGCAGCCCGAGCACGGTGAAGAGGTAGCTGAGCACCAGTCCCCAGGTGGCGAGCTGGCCGCCCTCCTCGCCGGTGCGCTGGATCTGCCGCTTGGCCAGATGGCCGAGGACGATC
Source organism: Micromonospora coerulea (assembly GCF_016598485.1). Lineage (GTDB taxonomy): Bacteria > Actinomycetota > Actinomycetes > Mycobacteriales > Micromonosporaceae > Micromonospora > Micromonospora coerulea. Next base: position 45,340 of record NZ_JAEMUW010000027.1, read on the forward strand.
CCGGCCGGGGGGAAGATGAAGGCGAAGACCAGCGACAGGACCGCCATCACGTTGGTGCCGCCGCCGCCCTCGCCCGGCGTCGGGCCGTACTGGCCGTAGGGCGGCTGCGGGGCGTACGGCGGTTGCTGCCCCCACTGCGACTGGTGGCCCGGCTGCTGCCCGTACGGCTCGCCGTAGGAGGGCTGGCCGTAGGCCGGTGGCTCGTAGGGCGACGGCGGCTGGTCCGGCTCACCGGGTGGTGGTTGGGTCACGCCTGCTCGCCCCCTCCATCGCAGCTCAACGGCCTGCTCTCTTGCGGACGCTACCCGTAGCGGTGAACCTTTTCACAGCGGTTGTGTGGACTGGTCACCTTGGCCTCGCCCGTCGCGGGACCGATACTGACCGAGCGTTCAGTTACCCACGAGTAATGCGCCGATCCCCCGGAGGCTGAGATGGCTCGACTCGCCCAGACGCCCGGCCTGACCGATGTGCAGCGGTCGATCCTGGAAACCGTCCGGGAGTTCGCCGACAAGGAGATCATTCCGCACGCCCAGCGGCTGGAGCACGCCGACGAGTACCCCACCGACATCCTCGACGGGATGCGCGAGATGGGCCTGTTCGGCCTGACCATCGACGAGGAGTACGGCGGGCTCGGCGAGTCCCTGCTGACGTACGCCCTGGTGGTCGAGGAGCTGTCGCGGGGCTGGATGTCGATCTCCGGCATCGTCAACACCCACTTCATCGTGGCGTACCTGATCTCCCAGCACGGCTCTGCGGAGCAGAAGGCCCGGCTGCTGCCGAAGATGGCCACCGGGGAGGTGCGCGGCGCCTTCTCGATGTCCGAGCCGGAGACCGGCTCCGACGTCTCGGCGATCAAGTCCAGGGCGGTCCGCGACGGCGACCGGTTCGTCCTCAACGGCCAGAAGATGTGGCTGACCAACGGTGCGTACTCCTCGGTGGTCGCCACCCTGGTCAAGACCGACACCGGCGCCGACTCCGTCTACGGCAACATGAGTACGTTCCTGCTGGAGAAGGAGCCCGGTTTCGGCGAGACCGCCCCCGGCCTCACCATCCCCGGCAAGATCGACAAGATGGGCTACAAGGGCGTCGAGACCACCGAGATGGTGCTCGACGGGGTGAGCGTCCCCGACTCGGCGGTCCTCGGCGGCGCCGACCAGGTCGGCCGCGGCTTCTACCAGATGATGGACGGCATCGAGGTGGGCCGGGTCAACGTGGCCGCGCGCGCCTGCGGCATCTCCATCCGCGCCTTCGAGTTGGCCGTGGCGTACGCCCAACAGCGCCGCACCTTCGGCCAGCCGCTCGCCAAGCACCAGGCCATCGCGTTCAAGCTCGCCGAGATGGGTACCAAGATCGAAGCCGCGCACGCCCTCATGGTGAACGCCGCCCGGCTCAAGGACGCCGGCCAGCGCAACGACGTCGAGGCCGGCATGGCCAAGCTGCTCGCCTCCGAGTACTGCGCCGAGGTCGTCCAGGAGGCGTTCCGCATCCACGGCGGCTACGGCTACTCCAAGGAGTACGAGATCGAGCGGCTGATGCGGGAGGCCCCGTTCCTGCTCATCGGCGAGGGCACCTCGGAGATCCAGAAGACCATCATCTCCCGGGGCCTGCTCAAGGAGTACAAGCTCTGATCCGGTGCGCCGGTCACCCGCCGGCCGGCGCGACGGCCGGCTCCGGCGCGGTGACCGGCAGCCCCACCGCCAGCGCCGCCGGCCGACAGCGGAAGTGCTCGATCGCGGCGAGCAGCCGCTCGTCGGAGACGGCCACCCCGCGGCCGCCCACCACTGGAGCCGGCGCCAACGACCCGCGGACGATCAGGCGCAGCCGGACGCCGTCCACCCGGCCGTCCACCACGGCCAGGCGCGCGCGGTCGATGTTCGACCACGGGTAGTGCCGGTCCCGGTGCCGGACCCCGCTCGCGGTCAGCGCCAGCCGGCCGGTGAACCGCGCCTCGCCGTAGGCGACCCGACCCAGCACCGCCGCGACGCCGACCAGCAGCACGGCCCGGGCGTTCCGGGCCCACCCCGGCTCGTCGGGGAGCAGCGAGATCGCCCCGAGCGCCACCGGCACCGCCCAGGCCAGTTCCGTCAGCAGCACCACCCAGCCCGCCAGCGACCGCCGCGCCACCAGGCCGCTCTCCACGGCGTACCGGCCGACCACCTGAGGGCGCCAGACCAACCGGGCCGACCGCCGGGGCCACCAGCGCTGCTCCGCCAGCCGCAGCCCGGTCGCCAACCAGACGACCAACTGCACGTCGTCCACGTCGAACTCCGGGCCGCGCAGCAGCACCGCGGCGGCCGCGGCGAAGACCACCGCCGCCACCGCCAGCGCCAGCAGCCGCCGGCCCTGGAGGCCACCGCCGGAGACATACGCGGCCGCGCCGGCCGGCCCCGAGTCGGACACGGCCGTAGGGTACGGCGGATCCGCCACCGCCGTCGTCCCCGGCGGGGCAGCGACAGAGCCGCCCCGGCCGTACCGTACGCCCGGTGCCCACCCCGCCCCGCCGCTCCGTCTTCCCGCACCTGCTGCTGGTGCTCGGGCCGCTCGCGCTGCTCCAGACCCTCTGGCGGCTGGTGCCGTTCCCCGATGTCGACCCGCCGAGGGTGATCAACGGCGTGCTCGTCCTGTCGCCCGCCGGGTGGCTGGAGACCGCGGTCGTCGCCGTCGCGTGGACCTGGGCGGTGACCGCAGCGGTGGCCGCCGTGGGCGGCGCCGACCGTCCGGTGCGACGGGCCTTCCGGCTGCTGCCCACGGTCGGCGGCGCGCTGGCCGCCGGTGTCGCGGCGGTGCTGGTCGCCCTCCTGCTGACCGGGCTTCTCCTGCCGGCCGTCCTGGAGCTGATCTGGGGTGTCGTCGTGCTGCTCGCCGTGCCGCTGACCCTGCTCCTCGTCCGGCTCGCCCTCGTGCTGCCGATCGCGGTCTTCGAGGACCTGCGCGGGATGGCTGCCCTCCGGGCGGCATTCTCGGGGGTGGGCCGGCACATGGTCCGCATCGCGATCCTGCTCCTGGTCGGGGTGCTCGGCCCGGCGGTGCTCACCGGTTGGGCGTGGGCCGAGGCCGGGTCGCTGGTGACGGGAAGCCTGCCCGGCCTGGGGCTGTGGCTGGTGCGGGACCTGGTCCTGGTTTTGCTGGCAGCGCTCCAGGCGGGGACGTTCGTGCTGGCGTACCGGAATCTTCCCCAGCCGCGGCCGGTGCTGGCGCCGTCGGCGGTGGGCGACCGGGTGCGGCCGACGGGTTGGGCGGCGCTGGTGCTCGGCCTCGTCGCCCTGCTGCTGCCCACGCTCCTGGCAGGTGCCGGGGTGGCGGCGCGGCGGCTGCCGGAGCTTTCCGTCCAGCCGGCGCAGTACGGCAGTCTGGCCGCCCTCGCCTGGCCGGCTGGCCGGCACCCCGTCCTGGTCAGCCAGTCCGCGATCCACGACTGCACCGACGACACCTGCCGCACGTCGCGGCGGACGGAGCTGCCCTTCTCGCTGCTGGACGCCGAGGGCACCGCGATCGCCGCCGACGGCTCGGTGTACGCGCTGACCGTCGACCGGCTGGCCTACTGCGACCCGCAGCGCACCTGCCGCCGGGCCCGCGGCCCGCTCCCGGCCTTCGGCTCCGAGCGGGTGGCCGCCCTGGCCCTCGCCCCCGACGGTCAGCTCCTCATCGCGGTCGCCGAGTCCCGCAGCGATTCGGCACGACGGCTGGGGCCGTCGCGGCAGGGGGACATGGGGTTGCGTCTCATCCGCTGCCGCGACCTCGACTGCGCGGCCCCGGCCGTCACCCGGCTCGGGGTGGTCCGGGTTCAGTTCGGCTACGAGCCCACCGGCTACTACCGCCAGCTGTCCGTCGGCGTGGACCGGAACGGCCGGCCGGTGGTCGCCTACCGTCCGCGAGGCGGTTCCATGGTCTGGGTGGCGCGCTGCGACACGCTGGCCTGCGGCGCCGCTCAGCTCGCGCTTCAGGCCAACCCGGCACCGCCCGGCCTGCCCACCGAGGACGAGCTGGCACCCCTGCACTTCGACCGCCTCGTGCACCCCTGCGGCCGGTGCACCGACGACCTGAGCGGCACCGTCGACCGGCCCGGCGGCGGCGTCTACGGCGTGACGATCCGTGCCGGCCGGCCCGGCGTGGCGCTGTACGTCGGCGAGAAGCCGTCGGTGCCGCATCGCCTCGTGCTCTGGACCTGCGCCGACTACCGATGCCGGTCGCCCCGAGAGGTGCCCCTGGTCGAGGTGCCGGACGTGTCCAGCGCCCGCCCCGGCCCGCAGCTGGGCGATGCCTTCCGGCTGGCGGCGAACCCGGACGGTCGGGTGATCGTGGTCCGGGAACTGGCGCCGGACGAGGTCATCACCGTCCGGCCCTGAGTCGGGCCTGCCGGCGCTGATGTGCAGGATCGTCCCGTCGTCGCCGCACCGTTCGGCCCGCCACCGCGGGCTGGTCGGCTCAGCCGAGCCGGCTCAGACCCCCCGTGGCCCGTTCCACGGCGAGGCAGCGGTCCTCGACGTAGTCGATGCCGGCCTCCTCCGCGATCCGCCGCGCCTCGGTCGAGAAGATCCCGAGCTGCAACCACACCGCCGGCGCGCCGATCGCCACCGCCTGCCGGACCACGTCCACGGCGTCCCGCGCGGGCCGGAACACGTCGACCAGGTCGACCGGGTGCGGGATGTCGGCCAGCGACGGGTACGCCTTCTCGCCGAAGAGCTCGTCCACCGTCGGGTTCACCGGGATGATCCGCCAGCCGTATCGCTGCATCTGCAACGGCACGCTGTGTGCGGCCTTGCTCGGGTCGCGGGACGCGCCCACGACGGCGATTACGGCGGAGTCGGCGAGGATCTGCTGTGCTGAGCGCATCAACCGAGGGTAGCTCCGCCGCTCGGTCCACGCCCTCACCGTGGGCGATGACGTGCGGCGACGGCCTAGAGCAGGGACAGTTGCTCGCCGGCCGGAGCCGGTGTCCTCGGCGCGGCCACCCGTCGGTTGTCGCCGACCTCGGCCCGGTGCAGCCCGTGCCGGCGGGCTGCGATCCGCACCCGCGCGGTCAGCTCCCGCTGGTACGCCTGCGGCGCGTAGGCGCCCGCCTGATAGAGCTGGCGGTAGCGGGGAACCAGGTGCGGGAACTCGCGGGCCAGCCAGTGCGCGTACCACTCGCGGGCGCCGGGGCGCAGGTGCAGGGCCAGGGGCGTCACGCTGGTTGCTCCGGCGGCGGCGATCGCCGCCACGGTCGCCTCGATCGACTCGTCGTCGTCGCTGAGCCCGGGCAGGATCGGTGCCATCAGCACCCCCACCTCGAACCCGGCGTCGGTGAGCTCGCGGACCGCGTCCAGCCGTCGCCGGGGGCTCGGGGTGCCCGGCTCGACCGCCCGCCACAGCGCCTCGTCGACGAAGCCGACCGAGTAGGAGACGCCGACCCGGGTGACCTCGGCGGCTTGGCGCAGCAGCGGCAGGTCCCGCAGGATCAGTGTGCCTTTGGTGAGGATCGAGAACGGGTTGGCGAAGTCGCGCAGCGCCTCAATGATCGGCGGCATCAGCCGGTAGCGCCCCTCGGCCCGCTGGTAGCAGTCCACGTTGGTGCCCATCGCGATGTGCGCGCCGCGCCAGCGTGGGGCCGCCAGCTCACGCCGGACCAGCTCACCCGCGTTGACCTTGACGATGACCTTCCGGTCGAAGTCCGCCCCGGCATCCAGGTCCAGGTAGGTGTGAGTGTTTCTCGCAAAACAGTATTTGCAGGCATGACTGCAGCCCCGGTACGGGTTGATCGTCCACTCGAACGGGACGCGGGACTGACCGGGCACCCGGTTGAGGATCGACTTGGCCTGCACCTCGTAGAAGGTCATCCCGGCGAACCCCGGGGTGTCGAAGGTGCGGGCGATAGCGCCGGGGAGCGCCAGCGGCAGGGGTGGAGTCGCTGGCGCTGCCCCGTCGGGATTCCCCTCATCCGGGGGAGCGGAGAGGTTGTCCCAGCGCATGGGCACTATTCGAACACGTGTACGAACGATGCGCAAGTGACTCGCCGAACACCGCTGCCCGGCCTGCCGCCCACGGGTGGAGGATGGGGGCATGGAGACGTCGACCTTCGTCTACGACGGCGACTGCGCCTTCTGCAGCCGCTGCGCCGAGTTCATCGAGCGCCGGATTCCGACCGGTGCCCGCGTGCTGCCCTGGCAGTTCGCGGACCTCGCCGCGCTCGGCCTGACCGAGGCCGAGTGCGAGGAGGCGGTGCAGTGGGTCGGCGCCGACGGCTCCCGCGCGTCGGGCCCCGACGCCATCGCCCGGCTGCTGGGCGACAGCGCGCCGCTCTGGCGGTTCGCGGGCGCCGGCCTGCGCCTCCCGCCGGTACGCGCGGCCGCCTGGCCGGCGTACCGCTGGGTGGCCCGCAACCGGCACCGGCTGCCTGGCGGCACCGCCGCCTGCTCGCTGCCCCAGGAGGCCCGCGAACGCCTCTACGGCCCGACCGGCCGGCCCACCACCGGCTCCTGACCGGCCGGCCCCGCGGTCGCGATCCGGGTGCGGCGCGCGGCACGGGCTACGGCGTGGCTGGTCCGACCGCCGGCTCGGGGCCGGTCAGGGCGGGCGGGCCGGCCGCCTCGTTGTCCGAGCCGGCCGACAGGGCCGGGCGGGCCGCACGGTGCCGGAGACGACCTGCCCACACCAGCGGGCGGACCTTCTCCAGCGGCAGGAAGCTGGTCATCGCCACCAGGTGCGGCGCGAACGAGATCGTGATCGTCGCGACGGTGACCAGGTGGAACGAGTAGAAGAAGCCCACCGCCGCCGGCCGCCACCGGGCGGGCAGCACGAACACCATCGGACTGAGCAGCTCGAAGGCGAGGATGCCGAACTGGGCGACGATCAGCAGGTGCGGCACCTGGGCGACCAGGTCGGCCAGGTCGGTGCCCCGGCGGATGATCGCCCGGGCGAGCACCGAGCCGGTCGCCCAGTCCAGGCCGCCGAAGCGGATCTTGGCCCAGGCCGCCAGGAAGTACGTGCAGATCACGGCGATCTGGGTGACCCGCAGGGCCCAGCCGCCCGCCTCGGTACGGGTGGGATCGCCGTGCCGGGCCCGCCCGGCCGTGGGGAGCGCGGCGAGCGCGACGAGCAGACCGACCCGGTCGTGGTCGACCTTGCCGTAGCTCATCGCGACGATCATCCACTCGAAGTAGAGCGCGAAGACCGCCCAGCCGAGCAGCCGGGGTGCCCGTCCGGTGGCGGCGAGCAGGGACAGCGCCAGCAGCGCCCAGAAGATCACGCCGACCAGCGCCGGGGTCGGGGTGGGCAGCGGGAGCAGCCGGCCGATCAGCAGCGGTTGGTACAGGTCGCCGGGTACGTCGACGCGGGTGCGTACCCAGGGGGTGAAGACGACCAGGTCGGCGGCGACGAAGAGGTAGACCAGGGTCCGGAAGGCGGCCACCCGCCCCCGCGGGACGGCCTCGGTCAGCCAGCCGGTCATCGGGTGGCCTGCCAGCGGACGGCGGTCTCGTCGGTCCACCGGCCGGTCGGGCGGCCGTCGCGGATGCCGTACCAGCGGACCACGATCCGCACCTCCACCAGCGCGGGGGCGGTGGGGTGGCGTTCGGCGTACGCGTCGGCGACCTGGCGCAGCAGCGCGGGGTCGGCGGCGTACCGGCCCTGCTGGCCCTCGATCTCCGCGCGGCGGATGCCGGTGGCGTCCTGGCCCAGCTCGACCACCGCGCCGGTGCGGTCGACGCCCTCGACCCGGGTGTCCGGGGCGGGGGCGTCCGGCGGGTCGGACGTCGAGTACATCCGGAACGGCCCGAACGGGAAGTCGTCGTCGGTGCCCCGGACGGTGCCGAGGAGGAGCAGCGCCAGCCCGAGCGCGGTCACGCACAGTCGAACCACGCGTCTACGGGGGGTCAAGGTCTCCATCGTTTCGGGACGATACGGGATCTCGCCCCCCGGATGGTGTCCTTCCGTCGTCTACTCCTCGTGGGCCGAGTCGGTGGCCGAGACCCCGGGTGGGACCGCCTGAAGACGGCGGCGGCCGGGCCCCCGTGCGGGGACCCGGCCGGGCCGGAGCGGTGCGGCTCAGTGCTTGTGCTCGTGGTCGCCCATCTGCTGGCGGACCTCTTCCATGTCGAGCTTCTCGACCTGCTCGATCAGGTTCTCCAGGGCGGACTCCGGCAGGGCCCCCGGCTGGGCGTAGACGATCACGCCGTCCTTGATCGCCATCACGGTCGGGATGGACCGGATGTTGAACTTGGCGCCCAGCTCCTGCTGCGCCTCGGTGTCGACCTTGCCGAAGACGATTTCCGGGTGCTTCTCCGAGGAGCGCTCGTAGACGGGGGCGAACCGCTTGCACGGACCGCACCAGTCCGCCCAGAAGTCGAGCAGCACGATGCCGTCGCGCTCGGTCACCTCGTCGAAGTTGGCCGTGGTCAGCTCAACCGTTGCCATTGCACTCTCCGATCAGCGCGGATTACCTACGACCCCTGAAACCGGGACGGGTGGCTTTGAATTCCCGGCCGGGCCGCGTCGAAACACCCCGTGACCGCGGGGTGACGTACAGAACCATCGAACCCGGTCTGTGGGTACCCGAGTGCGGAACGCAAGTGCACGACGCATTTGCGTGACGAGCCGTGATGGGAGCGTTCCCAAAGAGATCCACCCGATCGAGCGCTACGAATCGGTAACTTCGGCCTTGACAAGGAGTGATTCCACCCGCAGAGATCGCCTCACCAGGGGGGCGTGGTAACCCTCTGTAGTGTTACAAAAGGATAAATGTGACGTCCGTCTCTGTCCGGTTGGCACCGGCGTACGGCAGAATCCTTCGCATCAGAGCGTGGGCGGCGGGTGCCGGGGAGGGCCCCGCCGCTCATTGCGTCTCCTCCCGATTGTGGCCGGTGTGACATTTCCGCACGGCCGGCGCCCCGGTCCTCGCCTTAACCAGCGGTAAGGCATGCTGTCCCGAACTCCATCGCCGCCCGTCGAAGGGGACAAGGATGCAGTTCGGCCGCTACTACGAGGAGTTCGAGGTCGGCGCGGTCTACCGGCACTGGCCGGGCAAGACGGTCACCGAGTACGACGACCACCTCTTCTGCCTGCTCACCATGAACCACCACCCGCTGCACATGGACGCCCACTACGCCGAGTCGGCGAGCCAGTTCAAGCGCAACGTGGTGGTCGGCAACTACATCTACTCGCTGCTCCTCGGCATGTCCGTGCCGGACGTCAGCGGCAAGGCGATCGCCAACCTCGAGATCGAATCGCTGCGGCACGTGGCCCCCACCTTCCACGGGGACACCATCTACGGCGAGACGACCGTGCTGGACAAGCGGGAGTCCTCCTCCAAGCCGGACCGCGGGGTGGTCGCGGTGGAGACCCGCGGCTACAACCAGGACGGCACGCTGGTCTGCGTCTTCCGGCGCAAGGTGATGGTCCCCAAGCGGGAGTACGCGGCCGCCGCCCTGCCCGAGGGCGTCGACCCGGAGCGACCGAGCTTCCCCGAGCCGCGCTGACCCCGTTCCCGCAGCCCGAAGGACCCCTTCCCCGGCACGTCTGCCAGGGAAGGGGTCTTTTCTCCAGATCCGGGGCATATGCTGGCGCCGGAGGTCCCCATGAGCCACTCCGTCGCCGGAGAGCCGCCCTCTGCCGGACGCCGTGCCGCACCGCTGACCACCGCCGTCTATTCCACGGCGGAGTGGGACCTGTTGACCGGCCTGCCGGGCCGGGTCCTCGTCGCCGCCGCCTCGCCCGGCCCCGGACGCCCGCCCCGCGGGGTCGCCGCCGGGCTCGCCGGTCTGGACGCCGTGGCCGCTGGCCGCGTCTCCGACAGCGATCTGGTCCGGGCCGTGGTCACCGCGATCTACGCCCGCCACGACGGGAACTCGACCGGGGTCGAGCGGCTCACCGACGTGGTCGACCTGCTGGCGGCCTGCCGGACGGCGGTACGCGTGCTGGAACGCCGGGCTGACCCGGCCGACTCGGCGGCGTACCGGCAGTGGGTGGAGTCGGTCGCGGCGCGGGTCTGCCGGGCCGCCGGCGGCGGGTGGAGCCCGGCCGACCGGCGCCTGCTCGACCGGCTCGGCGGCGCGCTGGGGCTGCGCTGAGCCGCCCCGACCCCGGACCGGGCCGCCGCTCTCAGCCGCCCTTCTGCACAGACTTCGCCTCGGTCAGCACCAGCCGGGCGAGCACCCGTCCCGCCGGGTCGTAGAGCGTGCAGACGGCCCGCTGCTCGGCGGGCAGGTCCGCGGCCAGGGACCGGCCCGGCCGCGCCGCCCAGAACAGGCTCGTGTCGACATCCCCACGGCCCCACGGCGCCACGGTGAGGGTGGTCGTCGGGTAGCCCGGCTGGGTGATGGTCGCCCGCGCCACCCGGGCCGAGGCGAACCCGAAGGTGATCAGCCGGCCGTCCGGGGCGGGCCGCTCGCGTACCTCGAAGAACGGCAGGGGGCCGCCTTCGCCGCGGGCCGAGCGGAAGTTCTCGTCCTCGGGCAGGGAGTGGTAGCGGCCGGTGCGGGTGTCGAACCAGGCGAGGTCGACGATGAGGCGGGTGGACGGGCTGAGCATCAGCTCGTCGTCGCCGATCCGCATGCCCGTGCGCAGCGCCCGGTCCACCGGCCGGGCGCTCGGATTCGGCCACGGGCCGGGGGTCGGCCCGGTGGCGGTGGGGGCGGCCTGTCCCGACGGGCCGGCGGTGGCCGTCGTCGACCCGCCACCCGGCCCGGTCGAGTCGGTGGCCGGGCCGCAACCCGCTGGCGCCAGGCCCGCGAGCAGGACCGCCGCCACGATCCGTCGTCCCCGTGCGCTCATTCCGCACCCCCGTCCGTCGCTGAAGCGTAGGTGATGGGGGAGCGGCCGGGGGCCCCGCGCGGTGACGACACCGGACGCCGGGTGGTCACCGAGGCGGAGCCCTCGGCGCGGCGGCGGGGTGGAGGCCGTACCCTCTGGAAACCGTGACCGGTGACCAGCTAGACGTGGGTGTGGGCCCGTGGCCCGGCGACCCGCCGGACGACCCGCGCTACGACTCGGAGCTGCTCGCCGAGGGCGACCGGCGCAACGTCGTCGACCGCTACCGGTACTGGCGGCGAGAGGCCGTGGTGGCCGACCTGGACCGGCGCCGGCATGACTTCCACGTGGCCATCGAGAACTGGCAGCACGACTTCAACATCGGCACGGTCGTCCGCAACGCCAACGCCTTCCTCGCCGCCGAGGTGCACATCGTCGGCCGGCGGCGGTGGAACCGCCGGGGCGCCATGGTGACCGACCGCTACCAGCACGTCCGGCACCACGCGACGATCGAGGAGTTCGTCGACTGGGCGGCGGCGGGGCGGCTGCCGATCGTCGGCATCGACAACCTGCCCGGCTCGAAGCCGCTGGAGACCACCACTTTGCCGCGCCGCTGCGTCCTCCTCTTCGGCCAGGAGGGGCCCGGCCTGTCGGACCCCGCCAGGTCCGCCTGCGACCAGCTCTTCTCCATTGCCCAGTACGGCTCGACCCGCTCGATCAACGCCGGGGTGGCCAGCGGCATCGCCATGCACGCGTGGATCCGGTCGCACGCCGGCCCGCCGCCGGACTGAATCCCCCTCGCTGGCTCCGCCATCTGCTGGAAATCCCACGGCGGGTCCGGCCGCTCCGCTTGACGCGCCGCTGGTGCCGGGCGACGGTGGGGAGGTGAGTGTCGCGGTGAGTTGTCCGAGATGTGCGGGCCCGGTGCGGGAGCCGGACCTGATGCACGGCGAGTCCCGCTGCCTGCGGTGCGGCCCGGTGGCCCCGCTGCACGTGCCCGAGCACATCGGCGCCGAGATCGTGGCCAGCGTGGTCGACCAGGTGGTGGCGGCCGCCGACAAGACCGACCGGCCGGGCGTCCCGCTCTGGTGTCCGTGGCCCCTCCCACCCGGTTGGACGCTGACCGGGGTGGCCTGGGCCGGGGACGAGCGGAGCGGCGTGCGCGCCACGGCGGTGGCCTGCGCCGGTCCGGCCCCGCTCGACGGTGGACCGGCCGACCTGCTCTTCGTGGCCGAGGAGCCGGGCGTCGGCCTCGGCACCCGGTTCGCCGCCGTGCCGGGTCCAGACCCGGGACCGGAGCTGGCGGCCGCGCTGACCGATCCCGGTCCCGGTCACGCCGAACGCCTGCCGCACGCCAAGATCCGGGTGGGTGGCCATCCCACTCCACTGTGGCTGGTGAATTCCCCGACAGATCGAAGTGCGTACGCCGGCGAGGCTCGGGGTATGTGGCTGCATGCGATAGCCTGGCCGGCGAGTGCGGGTCACCTCCTCGCGGAAGATGTCGTGCTGCACGACCTCACCGAGTGGACTCCGCCTGAACTCGTGTACGGCGCACCATCTCCGTACCTGCACGGAGCGGCCTGACCGGCCGGTCCGGGCGAGTCGGAGCAAGAACGCAGATATTCACTGTACGACACCATGCTGATACTCTGGGTGCCACTGCGGTAAACGGACCCGGCGCCGCGCGAGAGGATGGCCCGCCATGGTCAAGAAGGTCCTCACCTGGGCCCTGGTCGCATTCTTGATCTTCTTCATCGCCTACCGCCCGAACTCCGCCGCGGACGTTGCCAAGTCGCTCGGCGGCGGCATCATGGACATTGCCCAGGGCTTCGGCGACTTCTTCACCAGCCTCGTCGCCTAGCCGCCGATGGGAAGCCCCTCCGGTCCACCCTTCGACCCCGACGATCCCGACCGGGAACGCCGGGAGCGCGACACCGAGCCGATCCCCCGCATCGGGCCCGACGACGGTCCCGGCTACGGCGCCGGCCCGGGCCTGGGCGACGGTCCCTCCCTTTCGGACGACGCCGGCTTCGGCGACGGGCCGGGCTACGCCGGCGAGGGTCGCTCCGGTCGGGCCTGGATCCGGGACCCGGAGGCCGGCTACCAGCCGCCGCAGATCTCCGAGGACGAGCTGGCCGGGTTGCGCGCCGACGCCCAGGGCATGGCCCCCCGGCGGGTGCTGCCGCTGGAGGACGAGCCCAGCTCGCTGGTGGCCCGCTACCTCTTCCCCACCGAGCGCTACCGGGGCGAGTGGAAGCGGCACTGGATCCATCTCTCCACGCCGATCCTCGTCGGCATCGCGGCGACCTTCGTGCTCGGCTACCTCTCCGGCTTCCTCGCCGGGCGGGACGTGGGCGCACTGACCACCGTCGCGGTGCTGCTCTGGTTCGCCGTGATGGGCTGGGTCGCCTGGCGGGTCGCCGACTGGTGGTACGACCGCTTCATCCTCACCAACAAGCGGGTGATGGTGGTCAACGGGATCATCACCCGGCGGGTCGCCATGATGCCGCTGGTCCGCGTCACCGACATGAAGTACGAGCAGACCCCGAGCGGCCGAGCGCTCAACTACGGCACCTTCGTGCTGGAGTCGGCCGGTCAGGAGCAGGCGCTCCGCGAGATCAAGAACCTGCCCAACCCGAACGAGCTCTACCTGCGTGTGGTCGAAGAGATGTACGAGCCGCAGGCGGTCGAGGCGCGGTTGGGCAAGGAGGCGGACGAGGCCAAGGCCGATGACGGGGCGTGAAACTTTCCGTCCGAACATCGGATGAACTGCGCACCATTTGCCGTCGACCCCACCCGCCCGGCCATGGCAGCCTGCCATGGAGAATGGGGCGCGGAGGTGACGGTGGCGAGCAGTGATCCGCTGGAGGAGGAGTTCCGCGAGTTCGTCGCGGCCCGCTCCGGTGCCCTGCTGCGTACCGCCTACCTGCTCGCCGGGGACTGGGCCACCGCCGAGGACCTGCTCCAGACCGCGCTGACCAAGACCTACCTGGCCTGGAAGCGGCTCGGCGGGATCGAGGCCATCGAGCCGTACGCCCGCCGGGTCCTGGTCAACACCTCCACCAGTTGGTGGCGGCGGCGCTGGCACGGCGAACGCCCCACCGACGTGCTGCCCGAGCGGGCCGGCGTTGACGAGATCGAGCAGCAGCTCGACCGGGACGCGCTCTGGCGGCACCTCAGCGCGCTGCCCGCCCGGCAGCGCGCCGTGCTGGTGCTCCGCTTCTACGAGGACATGTCCGAGGCGCAGACCGCCGCGCTGCTGGAGATCTCGCCGGGCACCGTGAAGAGTCAGACCTCCCGCGCGCTCAACACCCTGCGTCGCCGGCTCGGCTCCCAGGCCGCGCTGGGCCTGCCGGCCGAGTCGGAGGCCCCGCCCGCGCGGCCGGCGTCGCGTACCGTCGGGCGCCCCCGACCGGCACCGGACCCGACGGGGACCTCGAGGCGCGCGACGGTCTCCGGCCCCACCCGAGCCCCGGCCGGAGTTCCGGCCCCCACGACGGCACCGACCCGGGCCGCGCCGGCGACGCCGCCCGCGGCCCGGCCGGCCGCCCTCTCCGGCAGCCCGGCCGCCACCCGGTCCACCTCCACCGTCCCGGCGGAGCCCTGATGAGCCGGCAGCGCAGCGACAACCAGATCGAGGGTCCGGAGCGTCCATTCGCCGTGACGCGGGACGAGCTGGAACGGGCGCTGCGGGAGACCTTCGTCCGCCGGGTCGACGCGCCGGTTCCGCTGGCCGCCGACCTGGCCGGCACGGCCATCCGCCGCGCCAACCGGACGGTCCGGCGGCGGGCCCTGTCCGGTCTCGCCCTCGCCGGGGCGGCCACGGTGCTGGTCACCACCGGCTTGGCCCAGCTCGGCGTCGGGCAGGGCCACCAGGGCACCCCGACCGTGGTGCTCGGCGACCCGCGCGGGTTGTCGGCGTCGCCGCTGCCGACCACGTCGGCGCCCACGCCGCTCACAGCGGGTCCGGTCCGGGCCGAGCTGGGTCTGATCATCGGCTCCTGGCTCGAGGACCGCGGGGGCGACCGGCGGGAGCTGGCCGGTGTCGGCCCCGTCGACCGGGCGCAGCGCGTCGCCGACCAGGGGGGCTGGCTGGTCACCTCGGCCGCCTCCGCGGCCGGCCGTACCCTCTGGTGGGTGCCGCCCCACGGCGGCGCGCCGCAGGTGCTGCTGGCCGGCGCGGACGCGGTCGCGCTCGCCCCGGACGGGCGGCAGGTGGCCTGGCGCGACGGCCCGGACCTGCTCGCCGCCGGCCTGGTCGCCGGTCAGCTCCTCGCCACCGTCCGCACGCCGGTGGTGGACGGTGCCGTGCCGGTCGGCTTCGCCGGCGATGCCGTCCTGGTCCGGCAGCCCGGTGAGCAGGGCTTCACCGTCTGGTGGCGGTCGGCCGGCGGGCTGCCAACGGCCACCGAGCGGAGTGTGCGCAACGTCTACGGTGTGCTGCCCGGCGGCCTGGTCGTCGGCCAGGTCACCGCCGGTACGCCCGGTCGGACCTGTCTGGCCGTGCTCGATCCGGCCCGCGGCCTGGCTCCGGTGCGTACCGGCTGCGGCCCGGAGCTGGGCACCGACGGCCGTGGCGGGGTCTCGCCCGACGGGCGGTGGCTGCTGGCCAACGGCGCGCGTGACGGCGCGCTCCTGATCGACCTGGCCACGCTCGACGCGACGGTGTCGGCCCGGGTCGCCGGACCCGCGGTGGCCGGCGTGGTGGCCTGGACCTCGAACCTGACCGCGCTGCACGTCGACACCGCCGGCCGGCTCGTCCGGGTGCGGGTCGAGCGGGTGCTCGCCAGCGAGCGGCCGGCCGGCACGCCGGTGGACGGCGTCCCGCCCGGCGATCGGCCGGTCGTGGTCGGCGATCCCGCCTCCTGACCCCCTCTCGACCGGAGGGCCGGCGGCGACCGGTAGCGTCGGTGGATGGCCGCCCGGATCGACCTGCACACCCATTCCACCGCCAGCGACGGCACGCTCAGTCCCGCCGAGCTGGTCCGGGCCGCCGCCGACGCCGGGCTCGACGTGGTCGCCCTCACCGATCACGACACCACCGCCGGCTGGGACGCCGCGGTGCGCGCGCTGCCGCCCCGCCTGACCCTGGTCCGCGGCGCCGAAATCTCCTGCCGCTGGTACGGCGTCGAGCCGGCCATCCCGCTCCACCTGCTCGCCTACCTCTTCGACCCGACCGAGCCGGAGCTGGTCGCCGAGCTGACCCGGGTACGGGCGGCCCGGGAGGTGCGCGGCGAGCGGATCGTGGCGCTGCTGCGGGCCGACGGCGTCGACGTGAGTTGGGCGGAGATCCTGGCCGGCGCGGCCGGCGGGACGGTGGGCCGCCCGCACATCGCCCAGGCGCTGATCCGGGCCGGGCTGGTGGCGACCACCAGCGAGGCGTTCGGGCCCGACTGGCTGGGGGAGCGGTACCGACTGCCCAAGGACGACATCGACGTCTTCCGGGCGCTGGCGCTGGTCCGGGCGGCCGGCGGCGTACCGGTCTTCGCC
This sequence comes from Micromonospora coerulea, assembly GCF_016598485.1. Taxonomy (GTDB): domain Bacteria; phylum Actinomycetota; class Actinomycetes; order Mycobacteriales; family Micromonosporaceae; genus Micromonospora; species Micromonospora coerulea. Next base: position 61,552 of record NZ_JAEMUW010000027.1, read on the forward strand.
CACCCGCGGGCGAGCCGGCGGGGACGGATCGTGCCGGACGAGCTGATCGTCGACCTGGCGGCGGCCGGGTTGGCCGGCCTGGAGGCCGACCACGAGGACCACTCGCCCGCCGAGCGGGCCCACGTCCGCGGGCTCGCCGCCGAGCTGGGGCTGCTGGTCACCGGCTCGTCGGACTTCCACGGCACGCACAAGACGGTGCGGCTCGGGGCGTACACCACGGATCCCGGGGCGTACGAGCGGATCGTCGCCGCGGCCACCGGGGTGACCCCGGTCGCTTCGGGCTGATCCACCTGGATGGCGCCGCTACCGTGTCCGGGTGGATCTCAAGCTCTTCGGCGAGGTCTTCGTGACCCTGTTGGTGATCGTCGACCCGCCGGGCATGATGCCGATCTTCCTCGCCCTGACCGGACCGCTGCCCGCCCGGGACCGGAACCGCGCCGCCTGGCAGGCCGTCGCGCTGGCCCTCGGGGTGATCGTGATCTTCGCGGTGGCCGGCCAGACAATCCTCGCCTACCTGCACGTCGACCTGCCGGCGTTGCAGGCCGCGGGCGGGCTGCTGCTGATCCTGGTCGCCCTGGAGCTGCTCACCGGCAAGGCGGACGACCCCAGCCAGCAGGTGACGTCCAACATCGCGCTGGTGCCGCTGGGCACCCCGCTGCTGGCGGGGCCGGGCGCGATCGTCGCCACCATGCTCTTCGTCCAGCGGGCCGGCGGGCTCGGGGACTACACCGCCATCGCCGCCGCGATCGTCGCGGTGATGGTCACGGTCTGGATCGTGCTGCGCTTCTCCGGCGGGATCGTCAAGATCCTCCGGCCGGGCGGGATCGAGGTGCTGACCCGCATCGCCGGCCTGCTGCTGGCCGCCATCGCGGTGCAGCTCATCGCCGACGCGATCGCCGCCTTCGTGACCCACTACCTCACCATGAGCTGACCCACCCCGCCCGCCGCCCGTCCGGTTGTCGTACCGGAGTGGCAGGATCTCAGGCGTGCGACGACCCTCCCCGACCGGACGACCGGGCACCGGCGGCCCGGCCCCCCGGCCCCGCGCCGAGCAGCCGGAGCAGCTCGGCTTCGAGGGCATGCCGGAGCGGCTCTTCGTCTGCACGCCGAGCAAGCTCGGGGCGTACGCGGACTGCCCGCGCCGCTACCGTTACTCCTACGTCGACCGTCCGGCGCCGCCGAAGGGGCCGCCCTGGGCGCACAACTCACTCGGCGCCAGCGTCCACACCGCCCTGAAGAACTGGTACGCGCTCGCCCCCGACCGCCGCCGACCCGAGGCCCTGGCCACCCTGCTCCGGGGCACCTGGGTGCGCGAGGGTTACCGGGACGACGAGCAGGAGCGGGACGCCTACCGCCGGGCGCTGGCCTGGCTGGAGGCGTACGTCGCCGGCCTGGATCCCGGTGACGAGCCCGTCGGCGTCGAGCGGGTGGTGGCGGTCAAGACCGGGGTGCTGGCCTTCAACGGCCGCGCCGACCGGATCGACTCCCGCCCGGGGGAGGACGGTCCCGAGCTGGTCATCGTCGACTACAAGACCGGCCGCACCGGGCTGGACGCCGACGACGCCCGCGGCTCGCAGGCCCTCGCCCTCTACGCGTACGCGGCGGAGCGGGTGTTCCGCCGTCCCTGCCGCCGGGTCGAGCTGCACCACCTGCCCACCGGCACGGTCGCCGCGCACGAGCACACCCCGGAGTCGCTGGCCCGGCAGCTCACCCGCGCCGAGGAGACCGCGCGGGACATCATGGCCGCCGAGCGGGCGGTCGCCGAGGGCACCGACCCGGACGACGCCTTTCCCACCACCCCCGGCCCGCGCTGCGGCTGGTGCGACTTCCGCCGCAGCTGTCCGACCGGGGCGCAGGCGCCGGGCAAGGATCCGTGGGCGGCCGTCGAGCGGGCCGTCCAGCCCGCCGTGGAGCAGGAGTGACCCACCGACCGACCTGCCCGGCCCCGGCCGGTCAGGCGGCGTCGGTGGTGGTGAGTCGGGCCGCCCGCTCCTTCGCCGCCTGCTGCAATGGCCCCTCCCGGTAGCGGCGGGGCAGCGCCGCGAGGGCGAGCCGGAGCGCGCGGACGCTCAGGTCCGCCGAGAGCGCGGTCGTGGGCAGACCCAGGCCGCCGTACATCCGGCGCGCCCAGGCGGGCAGCAGCCCCAGCGCGGTGCCGGCGATCCCCAGGTACGCCCAGCGGGGCGGGCCCAGGTGCAGGCCGAGCTTGACCGGCAGGCTGAGCCTCCACGGGATCGGCGGGGCGGTCAGGAACAGGGCGGTCTCGGCCGCCTCCCGGGTCATCCGCAGGTCGCCCCGGATCCGCCGGTAGTAGTCGGCCACCTCGGCGGCGGTGCCCGGCACGTCCGCCGGGTCCAGCCCGACCAGGGCCGCCGCCCGCCGCTGTTCGGTGTAGTAGCCGTCGACCTCGGCGTCGGTCAGGGCCAGCCCGGCCCGGCGGGCGGTGCTCACGAACGACTCGACCTCGGTGACGTGCACCCAGCGCAGCAGCTCCGGGTCGTCGATCTGGAACTCCTCACCGGTGAACGGGTCGCGCGCCCGCAGCCGGGAGTGCAACGTACGCAACCGGCGGCCGGCCGCCTCCGCGTCGGCGGTGGTGCCGTAGACCGTGGTCGCCACGTAGGTGGCGGTGCGGACCAGGCGACCCCAGGCGTCGGACTGATAGCTGCTGTTCTGCGCCACCCCCGCCATCGCCCGGGGATGCAGCGCCTGCAGGTAGAGCGAACGCAGGCCGGCGACGATCAGGATCGGCTCCTCGTGCACCTTCCACGTGACCGATCCGGGACCGAACAGGCCGAGGTCATCGGAGTCCACCGACCAAGAGTGCCACGCTTGCGCCTGTTGGTGCGGGGACCTGCCCGGGCGACCTCAGTCGTCGGCGGAGCGGCGCGCCTGGCAGGTGGGGCAGAGGCCCCAGAAGGTCACTTCCGCCTCGTCGACCTCGAAGCCGTGTGCGGTGTTCGGGTCGAGGCAGGGGGCGCTGCCGGTGGCGCAGTCGACGTCGGCGATCTCGCCGCAGCCCCGGCAGACCACGTGGTGGTGGTTGTCCCCGGCCCGGGCCTCGTACCGGGCGGGACTGCCCGCCGGCTCGATCCGGCGGGACAGCCCGGCCCGGGACAGCGCGCCGAGCACGTCGTAGACCGCCTGCGTCGAGACCGAGTCCAGCCGCGCGCGGACCCGCCGGGTGATCTCGTCGACCTCCAGGTGGCCGCCGCCGGCGAGGACGTCCAGCACGGCGAGGCGCGGTCGGGTCACCCGCAGGCCCCTCGACCGGAGCAGCTCCTCACCAGTGGACATGACGTAATGACAGCACGCGTCCATCGGGGCGACAAGCGAGCCGCGACGGGGGTGGCCCGGGCCACAGCGAGCAGGCGGACCAGGTGCCCGGTGAACCGCGACCCCGGGTCCCGCGTGTACCCGAATGAGAAACAGCGATGGCCATCACCGAGTCGTACGCTGATCGCCCGCGGTACCCGTCCACTCGCCGGAGGTGTCGGTGTTCAGGGAAGTCAATGGTCTACCGGGTCACGTCCTGGTGATCCACGCGGTCGTGGTGCTGGTGCCGCTGCTGGCGCTGCTCACCGTCGGGTACGGGCTGCTGCCCCGCTGGCGGTCCCGCTTCGGCTGGGCGGTTGCCGTCCTCGCCGTGCTGACCCCGACCGTCGCCTACGTGGCCACCGAGTCCGGCGAGGAGCTGGAGGAGGTGCTCCGGAGCCGGGGTTACCCGCCGGAGGGCCTGGAGAAGATCCGCGAGCATTCCGAGTACGGCGACACCCTGCTCTGGATCACCGTCGGCCTCGCCGTGGCGGCCCTCCTGCTGCTGCTCTTGACCAGCGGACTGGAACGGGTGCGCGGGCTGCCGTCGTGGCTGGTTTGGGTGGCTACCGGGGTGGTCGCCGTCCTCGCGGTGTTCGCGCTGGTGTACGTCTATCTGACCGGGGACAGCGGGGCGAAGATGGTCTGGAGCAACATCGTCTGACGGCGGCTCGTCGGGGTCAGAAGATCACCCGGGAGCAGAGCAGGCAGGTCAGCAGGACCAGCACCACCGCGGCCACCGCCCCGAAGCCGTAGGTGAGCCGCTGGGCCCGCTGCTCGCCCTGGTCCAGGCCGGCCATGTCCTGCGGTGGGAGCTGGCGCGGCGGCGGCACCTGCACGTGTATCGGCGGCCGCCAGCCGGGCGGCGGTGGCGTGGTCGGCGGGGGACCGGAGTACCCGCTCTGCCTCGCTCCCGCGCCGGGCCCGCCGACGTCCGCCCCGGATGCCGGCCCGCCGGCACCCGGTCCCTCGGCCGGCTGGACTGTGCCGTCCGGTGGGGACTGGTCCGGCGGGCGTCGCCAGTAGTCGTCTTCAGGGCTGGCCCCGCTCGGCGTCGTCACGCCGACCGACGCTACCAACGGCTCGGCCGGCCGGCCGCCCGACGCGACGGGAGCTTCCCTGGACGCAGGTGCCGGTCCGGCTTCGTTGCGGGTAGGGGGCGCCGTCCGGCCTCCCTGCGGGTGGGGCCGGTCTGGCTTCGACGGTGGGCGACTGCCGGTCCGGGCACCCAGAGAGGGCGCCGGTCCGGCTTCCCGAGGACGGTTCGGCGCCGGTCCGTCCCGGGTCGCCGGCTGCCGCCTGCGCGAGGTCGGGTCCGGGCGGCGGTATCCTTGCCGCTCGTGAGCACCCAGGAACCCGGCGTGCCGGGCACGCGCGGCGACGACGACCGAACGGTCGACCTCAGCGACGACTTCGTGGTGCTGCCCGAGCAGACGGCGGACGACACCGACCGCGGCTGGGGCGAGCGGGCCGGCGGCAACGACGACTGGCTGCTGGCGGAGCGTCCGCCGCACTGGGACTGACCGCCGGTCCGGGCGGATTCACCCCCGCACGACCACGGCGAACCGGCTTCCCTCGGGCAGCCCGACCGCGCGCTGCGCCTGCTCGGGCCGGAGCGCCAGGTAGAGCGCCGACGAGCCGTCGACCGTGTCCGCGCCCACCACGTCGAGCACCAGCGCCCGGGCGGCGAGCAGGACAGCCTCGCCGGCCGCCCCGCCGGCCGGTACGACCAGCAGGTCGACCCGGGCGCCCGGGCGGAGCACCGCGAGCGCGGCCGGCTCGGCCAGCCGGACCGGTACGCCCACCGCCCCGTCGGGCAGCGGCAACGCGCCGCCGCGCGACCCCGGCCCCGCGGCGCTCGGGCCGACGGTAGGGCCGGCCGATGGGGACGGGCCGGGAGCGGCCGGTGTCGTCCCGGGCGGGCACCCGGACGGCGTGCCCAGGACGGCGGCGGCCAGGCCGAGCAGCGCCGCGACGAGCGCCACCCGGAGCAGCGTCCCGCCGCGGGGCAACCCACGCCAGCGCACCGGAGCCAGTGATCCCTCGCCGACCGTCACCCGTGCCTCCCGCCCTCGCTCCGGCGCCGCCGTCAGCGCAGCGCCCGCTCGGAGGCTAGGAAGGAGGGAAGCCGCGGCGAAGCCTCGCCGGAGGGCCTGTGGAAAACCCGCCCATCT
>NZ_JAEMUW010000028.1 GCF_016598485.1 Micromonospora coerulea
GCCTCCTGACCCAACCGGAAGGGCCGGCCCCATACGGGGCCGGCCCTTTCGTCGTCTCGGTAGCCGATCAGCCGCCGGAGTCGTCCAGCTCGGCGCCGTCGGGCACGGTGTCGTCGTCCCGGCTGGCCAGCCAGCCGTCGGGCAGGAAGACCTTGCCCGGGGAGTTGGTCCGGCCGCGCGGCTGACCGAGGGTGGCCACCGGGAAGGGCTCGGCCGGGTCGAGCTTGCCGAGCAGGTCGTCGAGCTGGGCCAGGCTCTCGATCATGGCCAGGGAGCGACGGAGCTCGCTGCCGACCGGGAAGCCCTTGAGGTACCAGGCGACGTGCTTGCGGAAGTCGGTGCAGCCGTCCCGCTCCCCCCGCGCCGGGTTGCGCGCCCCGGCGACAAACTGGTCGACCAGCAGTTCGGCGTGCCGGCGCATGGTCAGCGCCACCTCGCCGAGGGTGGGCAGCCGCCGCTCCGGCCGGCCGTGGAACGCGGCCTCCAGGTCGGCGAAGAGCCACGGCCGGCCCAGGCAGCCTCGCCCGATCACCACGCCGTCCACGCCGGTGTGCGCGACCATCCGCAGCGCGTCGTCGGCCTCCCAGATGTCGCCGTTGCCCAGCACCGGCACGTCGAGCGCCTGCTTGAGGGTGGCGATCGCGTCCCAGTCGGCGGTGCCCGAGTAGCGCTGCGCCGCCGTACGCCCGTGCAGGGCCACCGCCGCGACGCCGGCGTCCTGGGCGGCGAGCCCGGCCTCGACGTACGTCAGGTGGTCGTCGTCGATGCCCTTGCGCATCTTCACCGTGACCGGCACCCCGGCCGGCGACGCGGCGTCCACCGCGGCCTTCACCAGCCGGGCGAAGAGCCGGCGCCGCCAGGGCAGCGCCGATCCGCCGCCGCGCCGGGTCACCTTCGGCACCGGGCAGCCGAAGTTCAGGTCGATGTGGTCGGCGAGGTCCCGCTCCACCACGATCCGCACGGCGGCGGCGGTGATCTCCGGGTCGGTGCCGTAGAGCTGGAGGCTGCGCGGCTGCTCGTCGGCGCCGAAGGCGATCATGCGCAGGGTCTTCGGGTTCCGTTCGACCAGCGCCCGGGTGGTGATCATCTCGCAGACGTAGATGCCGCCGCCCTGCTCGCGGCAGAGCCGGCGGAAGCCGACGTTGGTGATCCCGGCCATCGGCGCCAGCACCACCGGCGGCCACACCTCGTGCCGCCCGAGGGTCAACGGGCGCAGCGCGGGCAGGGTCGGGGCAGTCACCGGACAAGTGTACGGGGCCCTGACCGGCACTCCTCCCGCGCCGGTCAGGGCCCCGTCGGCGACTCAGCAGCCGGGCAGGCGCTCGATCAGGTAGCGCTCGACCTGGTCGAGCGCGACGCGCTCCTGCGCCATGGTGTCCCGGTTCCGCACGGTCACCGCGTTGTCGTCCAGGGTGTCGAAGTCGACCGTCACGCAGAACGGGGTGCCGATCTCGTCCTGCCGGCGGTAGCGGCGGCCGATCGCCTGCGAGTCGTCGAACTCGACCACCCAGCGCTTGCGCAGGTCGGCGGCGAGACCCTTGGCCTTCGGCGACAGCGCCTCGTTGCGGGACAGCGGCAGCACCGCGACCTTCACCGGGGCCAGCCGCGGGTCGAAGCGCATCACCGTCCGCTTGTCGACGCCGCCCTTGGTGTTCGGGGCCTCGTCCTCGTCGTACGCCTCGAGCAGGAAGGCGAGCACCGCGCGGGTCAGGCCGGCGGCCGGCTCGATCACGTACGGCATCCAGCGCTCGCCCTTGGTCTGGTCGAAGTACGACAGGTCGACGCCGGAGTGCTTGCTGTGCGTCGACAGGTCGAAGTCGGTCCGGTTGGCGATGCCCTCCAGCTCGGCGAACTCGGTGCCGCCGAACTGGAACCGGTACTCGATGTCGACGGTGCGCTTCGAGTAGTGGGAGAGCTTCTCCTTCGGGTGCTCGTAGAAGCGCAGGTTCTCCGCGGACAGGCCGAGGTCGAGGTACCAGTTCCAGCGCTCGGAGAGCCAGTACTCGTGCCACTGCTCGTCGGAGCCCGGCTCGACGAAGAACTCCATCTCCATCTGCTCGAACTCGCGCGTGCGGAAGATGAAGTTGCCCGGGGTGATCTCGTTGCGGAACGACTTGCCGGTCTGCGCGATGCCGAACGGCGGCTTCTTGCGGGCGACCGTCTCCACGTTCTTGTAGTTGACGAAGATGCCCTGGGCGGTCTCCGGGCGCAGGTAGTGCAGGCCCTCGTCGCTCTCCACCGGGCCCAGGTAGGTCTTCATCAGGCCGTTGAACATCTTCGGCTCGGTGAAGGTGCCCTTGTTGCCGCAGTTGGGGCAGTTCAGCTCCGACAGCGAGGTCAGCGGCTTGCCGTGCTTCTCGGCGTACGCCTCCTCCAGGTGGTCGGCGCGGAACCGCTTGTGGCAGAACTGGCACTCGGTCAGCGGGTCGACGAACTCGGCGATGTGGCCCGACGCCTCCCAGACCTTGCGGGCCAGGATGACCGCGGAATCCAGGCCGACCACGTCGTCGCGCTGCTGAACCATGTTCTTCCACCACTGCCGGCGGACGTTCTCCTTGAGCTCCACGCCGAGCGGACCGTAGTCCCACGCCGACCGGGTGCCCCCGTAGATCTCGCTGGAGGGGAAGACGAAGCCTCGGCGCTTGGCGAGGCTGACGACGGCGTCGATACGGTCGGCTGGCATGTTTCCTCCTACGCCGGCTGGCGGTCGGCGGGGGCGATATGGATGGAACGGTCAGTTCGGGACAACGGTACGACCACCGCAGGCCCGAGCCCAGCAGAATACCGGGGGCGGGTCAGCTCACCCCGCAGACCTCCATGCCGCCGGTCTGCGGATCCGCCGCCAGGGTCACCTGCTGGGCCTCCCGCCGCCCGCTGCCGAGGGTGACGTCCACCGGCACGGTGAGGGTCTGGGCGTCGACCTTGCCCACCCGGTAGCCGGAGATCGTCGGCTCGGCGGCCACCCGCTCCTCGAACTCCGGCCGGGACTCGCGCCGCTGGGCGTCGTCGCAGAGCGTGTCGTACGCCCGGGACCAGTCCTTCTCCACCAGGGCGTGGTAGTAGTCGTCGGTCACCGTCCGGCCCTGCTCCTCGATCGCCTGGACGTTGCTGACCGCGAGGCCGACGACGGCCGCACCGCCCCCGCCGCAGCAGAGCAGCACGGCGAGCGCCCCGACGCCGAGGCCGAGCCAGAGCCGGGTCCGGCCGCCCTCGGTGGGCGGGGCGGCGAAGGGCGGCGCCACCCCCGGGCCGGCCGGAACCCCGGGCTCGGCCGGCGAACCGGGCACCGGCGGCGCGCCACCGGCGCCGGGCCGCACGGGGTGAGGGGGCGGGGCTGCCGGTCCGGGAGCGGTCATACGCCAGAGGGTAGTGCCCCGAAGGTCAGCGGTAAGGACCCGCGGCCCGATCACTGGCGACGACGACGATCTCCCCGTCCGGCGCGGCACTGGCCAGCGTCTCGTACGCCGACGGCTCGTCGACCGACTCGGCGAGCAGGGGCACCGCCGCGATCTTGACGTCGAAGCCACCCAGCGCCCGCCGGTACGCCCCGACCGACTCCCACTCGGTGAGCAGGCACCAGTGCGTCGGGTCGTCCAGCGCGCGCAGTAGTTCTCCGCGCAGATAGCCGGGGCGGTTGGCGAGCGCCGTGAGGGCGGCGTGGGCCCGCTCGGTGAAGTCGGGCGCGACCTCGGCGTCGACCACGAACCGGTTGGTCACCAGCACCGGCGTCCTCCTCGTAGAGTCTGTGGGATGCAGCGTACGCAGAGCCCCCTGCTCGCCCGCCTGGCCCGGGTCAATCCGACGACAGTGTTCCTGGCCACGCTCGTCCTGGTGCTGGTGGCGCTCTTCGCGCCGGGCCCGGTGGGCGGCCTGCTGTTGCTGGTGCTGGCCGCGGTGCTGGTGTGGCTGATGGTCACCACCTGGCCGGTGCAGGCGGCGGCCACGCGGGTGATCCGGCTGGTGATGCTGACCCTGCTGATCGCGGTGGCCCTGGCCAAGCTGCTGTGACATGCAATCATGCGTTTTTGACAATCAATTTCGTTATCGCGGACAGTTGCTGACATGACCATCCGCTCCGCTCCGCGCGTCCTCGCCGCCGCCACCGCCGCGCTGCTCACCCTGGGCGGCCTCGCCGCCTGCTCCGACGACGCTCCGGCCGGCGCCGACCCGGACCGGGTCGACGTGGTGGCCGCCTTCTATCCGCTGCAGTTCCTCGCCCAGCGGATCGGCGGCGACGCGGTCCGGGTCACCAACCTGGCCAAGCCCGGCGCCGAGCCGCACGACCTGGAGCTCAACCCGCGCCAGGTCGGACAGGTCAGCGACGCGGAGCTGATCGTCTACCTCAAGGGTTTCCAGCCGGCGGTGGACGAGGCGGTCGACCAGAACGGCGGCGATCGGGGATTCGACGTGGCAGGCGTGCAGCCGCTACGCGACGCGGCGGCCGGCGGGCACGAGCACGAGGGCGAGGCCGGCCACGAGGAGGAGAAGACGGGCGGTAAGGACCCGCACGTCTGGCTCGACCCGACCCGGCTGGCCACCATCGGCGACCGGCTCGCCGAGCGGCTCGGCACGGCCGACCCGGACCGGGCCGCCGACTTCACCGCGCGGGCCAGGACGCTCCGGGCCGAGCTGGGGCAGCTCGACGCCGACTACGCGCAGGGGCTGAAGACCTGCCAGCGCCGGGAGATCGTGGTCAGCCACACCGCGTTCGGCTACCTCGCCGAGCGCTACCAGCTCGAACAGGTCGGCATCACCGGCCTCACCCCGGACACCGAGCCCGCCCCGCAGCGCCTCGCCGAGGTGGCACGGGAGGCCCGGGAGCACCGGGCCACCACCATCTTCTTCGAGACGCTGGTCAGCCCGAAGGTCGCCGAGACGGTGGCCCGCGAGGTCGGGGCGAAGACCGCCGTGCTCGACCCGATCGAGGGCGGCCCGGCCGGCGGCGACTACCTCTCGGCGATGCGCGCCAACCTCCAGACCCTGCGAACCGCGTTGGACTGCTCATGAACGCACCCGTGATCCAGGTCGACCACGCCGCCGTCGGCTACGACGGCCGCCCCGTGCTGCGGGACGTCTCGCTCACCGTCACCGCCGGGGAGGTGGTCGCCGTGCTCGGCGCCAACGGCTCCGGCAAGTCCACCCTGATCCGCGCGGTGCTCGGGCTGGTGCCGCTGGTGTCCGGGTCGGTCACCCTCTTCGGCACCCCGCAGCGCCGCTTCCGCCAGTGGCGCCGGATCGGGTACGTCCCGCAGCGCCTCGGCGCCGGCAGCGGCGTACCGGCCACGGTGGGCGAGGTGGTGGCCTCGGGGCGGCTGGCGCGCCGGGGCGTACTGCGGCCCGCCGGGCGCGCCGACCGCGAGGCGGTGGCCGCCGCGCTGCGGGCCGTCGGGCTCGCCGACCGGGCCGATGACCCGGTGGCCACCCTCTCCGGCGGCCAGCAGCAGCGCACCCTGATCGCCCGGGCCCTGGCCGGGGAACCCGAGCTGCTGGTCCTGGACGAGCCGACCGCGGGGGTCGACGCAGCCAGCCAGGAGGCGTTCGCCGAGGCGCTGCGCGGCTTCCTGGCCGGCGGCGGGACGGTGCTGCTGGTGGCCCACGAACTGGGCCCGCTGCGGTCGCTGATCAGCCGGGCGATCGTCGTGCACGAGGGAGGCATCTGCCACGACGGCGCGGTGCCGGAGCCGGCCGGGCACCACGCGGAGCCCGATCACGAGCACGTGCACCCGCACTGCGACGAGGAGCCCGCCGGGCTGTGGAGCATCTGACATGGACCTCTTCCAGTACGACTTCATGCTGCGCGCCCTGGTCGGCGCGCTGGTCATCGGGCTGGCCGCGCCGGCGCTCGGCATCTACCTGGTGCAGCGGCGGCTGGCGCTGATCGGCGACGGGATCGGGCACGTGGCGCTCACCGGCGTCGGCGCCGGGTTGCTGCTGAACCGCTCCCCGGTGCTGGTGGCGGTGATCGCGGCGACCCTGGGCGCGATCGTCATCGAGCTGGTCCGCTCCCGCGGCCGTACCTCCGGCGACCTGGCCCTGGCGCTGCTGTTCTACGGCGGCATCGCCGGCGGCGTGATGCTGGTCGGGCTCTCCGACGCCGGCAGCGCCTCGCTCAACTCGTACCTGTTCGGGTCGCTCACCACCACGTCGCCGGCCGACCTGACCACGATCCTGGTGCTCGGCGCGGCGATCCTGGTCCTGATGCTGGCGCTGCGCCCGGCGCTCTTCGCGGTCTGCCACGACGAGGAGTACGCCCGGGTGTCCGGGCTGCCGGTCCGGGCGCTCAACCTGCTGCTCGCGGTCACCACCGCGGTGACCGTGACGATCGCCATGCGGGCGGTCGGGGTGCTGCTGATCAGCGCGCTGATGGTGGTGCCGGTGGCCACCGCCCAGCAGGTCACCCGTGGGTTCCGCAGCACCATGGCGGCCGCCATGGTGCTCGGGCTCTTCGCCGCCGGGGCGGGCGTGTGGGTCGCCGCCACCGCCGACACCGCGCCGGGCGCCTCGGTGGTGCTGCTGGCCATCGCCTCGTTCCTGGTGGTCGCGCTGGCCGCCGCGGCCTGGCGGGCGCTGCGCCGACGTACCACTCCGGCGACCGTACCGGCCTACGAGCCGCACGAGGTGGTGCTCCGGTGAGCCGCCCCCGGCCGGTCCTGCTGGCATTGGTTACCGTTACGGGGTGACGGGCACAAACGGGTACGACGCCTTCGAGGGCGCGGGTGACCTGCTGCGTGCGCTGTCCGCGCCGATCCGGCTGGCGATCGTGACCGAGCTGGCGCAGGGCGAGCGGTGCGTGCACGAGCTGGTGGAGAAGCTGGGCGCCCCGCAGCCGCTGGTCTCCCAGCATCTGCGGGTGCTCCGCGGCGCCGGCGTGGTCCGCGGCTCCCGGCGCGGCCGGGAGATCGCGTACGCCCTGGTGGACGAGCACGTCGCGCACATCGCTGCGGACGCGGTCAGCCACGCCGGGGAGGGACCATGACCGAGGGGTCGCTGCGGAACACCCGGCAGCGCAGTGCGGTGAGCGCGCTGCTGGCCGAGGTGGACGGCTTCCACAGCGCGCAGGACCTGTACGCGATGCTGCGCCAGCGGGGCGAGCGGGTCGGCCTGACCACCGTCTACCGGACGCTGCAGGGGTTGGCCGACGCCGGCGAGATCGACGTGATGCGCCCGCCCGGCGGCGAGCACCTGTACCGGCGGTGCAGCGAGGGACACCACCACCACCTGGTCTGCCGGGCCTGCGGGCGGACGGTGGAGGTGGCCGGGCCGGCGGTGGAGAACTGGGCGGAACGGGTCGCGGCGCAGCACGGGTACGCCGAGGTCAGCCACACCCTGGAGATCTTCGGGACCTGCCCGGCCTGCGCCGGCTGAAAATCGCCCCGTGCCTCGACGGCCGGACCGTGGCACGCTGTCCGGCGTGAAGATCTACGCCGACCGTTTTCCGATCGCCCTCCGCCAACTCCTCACGGATCTGCTCGTGGTCGTCTGGGTCTACGCGGCGATCCGCTTCGCGCTCTGGCTGCACGACCTGGTGCAGAAGCTCGCCGTACCCGGACGGAAGCTGGAGGGGGCCGGCAGCGGCCTTGCCGACAACCTGGCCGACGCCGGCGGCAAGGTCGGCCGGGTGCCGCTGGTCGGCGACGAGCTGACCGCACCCTTCAACCGGGCGGCGGAAGCCGCCCGGTCGGTCGCCGAGGCGGGCCGCGACCAGCAGGAACTGGTCGGCCAGTTGGCCCTCGCGCTGAGCATCGCGGTGCTGGTCTTCCCGCTCGGCCTGGTGCTCTTCGGTTGGCTGCCGCTGCGGGTCCGCTGGATGCGCCGGGCCGGCGCGGCGAAGGCGCTCGCGACCCTCCCCGCCGGCCGGGACCTGCTGGCGCTGCGGGCCCTCGCCGGCCAGCCGATCGGTCGGTTGACCCGGATCGGGCCCGACGTGGCCGAGGCGTGGCGCCGCGGCGACGATGCCACCGTCGACGCGCTCGCCGCGCTGGAGCTGCGCAGACTCGGGCTCCGGGCCGGCCGCTAAGGTGGGGCGGTGCTGTACTTCCTGATCGTCGTCGCCGTGCTGCTGCTGGCGTACGCGGGCGTCCTGGTGAGCTTCGTCCGCCGGGGCCGCAAGATCCCACCGCAGGCGTACCTGGTGCTGGCCGGTCTCAACGGCGTCATCCTGGCCGCGGTGCTGGCCTGGGCCATCGCCCGCTGACCCCGGCCGTCCGGGTCTCCGCTCCCGCCTTCCGGCGCCCGACCTCCGGCGCTGCACGCCTCGCGCCCGACTCCCGGTACCGCAAACCTGCCCCGGGCGCTGCCCGCCGGCTGACGGGCTCCGGCGGCTGGCGGCCGACGGACTCCGGCGGTTGGCTGCTGGCAGCTCTGGCGGCTGGTAGCCCGATGGCTGGCGGCTGCCGGCTGGCGGCTGGCGGGCTGGCGGCTCCCACGGCTCCCACGGCATATTCCGGCTGAGCGATATACCTGGTAGTCATATTTATGCCTCTCCGGCATATCGCTCGGTGCGGTATCACTCGGGCCAGCACGAGCCGGCGGCGCTCGGTACCGGCCTCTCGGCGAGCAGTAGGCAGCAGCCGGCGGCGGGAAGCAGTAAGGGGTAGCGGGTAGCGGCCGGCGACGGGGAGCAGCGGGCGGCGCCGGGGACCAGTAGGCAGCGGGCCGCGGTGGCGGGCGGCGCGGACGGCGGCGGGCGGCGCGGACGGCGGCGGGCGGCGGGGCCGGTGGCTCGTCGGGGCAGGCGGCGGCGGACGGCCCACGGCGGGACACGCCCGCCGCGGGCCGGTGCCAGCTGTCGCCGGGAGTCCGGCGGATCAGCGCGCCGAGATCAGTGCGCCGGCGGGATGCGGCGGCGGACGTCCGGCTCAGTGGACGGGCCGGGGGTCCAGCGGGCCACCCACGGAGCGTCCGCCGGCGGGGTGGCCACGCCCTCCTCGACGGCGGCGTACCGGCCGGCGAGGATCCGCTTCGCCGCCGCCACGTCGACCGAGTCGGTGTTGGACCAGAGCCCGGTGAACAGCTCCTCCACCCGCAGCCGGGCCTGCCGGCAGAACAGGTCGGCCAGCTCCACGTTCTCCGGGCGGGTGTCCCGCTCGGCGTACGCCCGGACGCAGACCGCGGACATCGCGAACAATTCCGCGCCGATGTCCACCACACGACCCAGGAACGCCTGCTTGCGCTCCATCTTGCCCTGCCAGCGGGACATCGCGTAGAACGTCGACCGGGCCAGCTTGCGCGAGGTCCGCTCGACGTGCCGCAGGTGCCCGGCGAGCGGGCCGAACTCGGCGTACGCCCCGGGGGCCTGGCCCTTGCCGACGGCAAGGGTGGGCAGCCACCGCGCGTAGAAGGCGCCGGCTCGCACCCCGGCCTTCGCCTTGCGGCCGAGCCCGGCGTCCGGGTCGATGATGTCGCCGGCCACCGAGAGGTGCGCGTCGACGGCCTCGCGGGCGATCAGCAGGTGCATGATCTCGGTGGAGCCCTCGAAGATCCGGTTGATGCGCAGGTCGCGCAGGATCTGCTCGGCCGCGGCGGGGCGCTCGCCCCGGGCGGCGAGGGAGTCGGCGGTCTCGTAGCCCCGGCCGCCCCGAATCTGGATCAGCTCGTCGACGATCTTCCAGGCCATCTCGCTGGCGTAGAGCTTGACCAGCGCCGCCTCGATCCGGATGTCGTTGCGGTCGTCGTCGGCGAGCAGGCAGCAGAGGTCGAGCATGCTCTCCATGCCGTACGTGGTGGCGGCGATGAAGGCGAGCTTCTTCGCGACCGCCTCGTGCTCGCCGACCGGCCGGCCCCACTGGACCCGGTCGGCGGCCCACTCGCGGGCCACGTTGAGCGACCACTTGCCCGCCCCGACGCACATGGCCGGCAGCGACAGCCGTCCGGTGTTCAGCGTGGTCAGGGCGATCTTCAGCCCCTTGCCCTCGCCGCCGATCACGTTCGCCTTCGGCACGAAGACGTCGTGGAACCGGGTCAGGCTGTTCTCCAGGCCGCGCAGGCCGACGAAGGCGTTGCGGCGTTCGACGGTGATGCCGTCGCTGTCGCCCTCCACCACGAAGGCCGTGATCCCGCCGCGCCGACCCTCGGCCGCCGGCACCCGGGCCATCACCACCAGCAGGGTGGCGACGGTGCCGTTGGTGGCCCAGAGCTTCACGCCGTTGAGCCGGTAGCCCGTGCCGTCGGGGGTGGGCTCGGCGGTGGTGGCCAGCCGGGCCGGGTCGGAGCCGACGTCCGGCTCGGTGAGCAGGAACGCGGAGACCTCCCCGCCCGCGAGCCGGGGCAGGAACCGTTGCTTCTGCTCGGCGGTGCCGAACATCTTGAGCGGCTGCGGCACGCCGATCGACTGGTGGGCGGAGAGCAGCGCCCCGATGGCCGGGCTGATCGAGCCGGCCCGCATCAGCGCCCGGCAGTAGTGCAGGTTGCTCAGCCCCAGCCCGCCGTACTTCCGGTCGATCTTCATGCCGAAGGCGCCGAGCCGGGCCAGGCCGTGGAAGACCTCGTCCGGGATGGACGCGTCGCGCTCGATGGCCGCGCCGTCCACCTCGGAGTCCAGGTACGCCCCGAACGCGCCGAGGAACTCCTCGGCCCGCGCGACGTCGTCCGGGTCGGATCGGGGCCAGGGATTGATCAGGTCGAGCCGGAACCGGCCGAGGAACAGCTCCTTGCCGAAGCTGGGCCGGTCCCAGGCCGATTCCCGGGCCGCCTCGGCGACCTGGCGCGCCTCCTTCTCCGAGACCTGCCCCGCCTCGGCGACCAGCGGCGCCGCGCCACCCGCCTCGCCGATCGCGGCCGCCGTACCGGCCGCCTCGCCGGCAGCCGCGGCGGGCCCGGTGTCGGGGTCGTCGATCGGCGCCTCCCGGCCGGTGGGGCCGCCCGCTCCGGCGGCGCCCGTTCCGTCGGGTCGGCTGTTCTGTGTCGTGGTCACGGCTGCCCCCTCGAACCTCGGTCCGGCTGCGTCAACGTGCGCGACGGATACGACGCTACCCCCGGGTGTTACCCAGGGGTAGCCTTCTTCGCACGTCCGATTTGGCGGGACGCCAGTGGGTCAGTCGCCGGTCAGCACCCGCGGGTCGTCGTCATCGTCGTCGATCTCGTCCTCGCCCCAGTTGCGCCGGACGAACGGCAGGATCACCCAGAACACGAGGAACCAGAGCGCGGTCAGCGCGGTGAGCACGATGGCCATCGCCCGGCTGAGCACGAAGTCGGTGATCAACAGCACGGCGCTGACCATCGAGATCAGCATGAAGGCCAGACCGCCGCTGGCCATCCGGTGGGCGAACCGGACCAGCTCCGGCTTGCGCCCCTGCCGGAACAACGCCCGGTGGAAGGCGACCGGCGAGATGATCATCGCGGTGGCGGCGGCCGCCGACAGCAGCGCCACGATGTAGACGTCCTTCTGGAACTCCGTGGTCCGGGTGAAACCGTTGCTGAAGGGCAGGGTGAGCAGGAAGGCGAAGAGGATCTGCACTCCCGTCTGCGCCACCCGCAGCTCCTGGAGCAGATCGGCGAAGTTGCGCTGCCAGCGCTGCTTCTCGGTTTCCTTCGACACGCGGCTACCTCCGGATGAGACGCTACTGCCGGCGGGCAGCGCCCGTCGGCAGCAACGCCAGTGCCCGAGGTGGGTGAGCGCGAAACCGCCTCACGCCCCCCGGCGGATCCGGCCGGCGTACCGGGCCTCCAGCTCGGCGTTGTGCTCGTCGCCGCCGGCGATGTTGGCCGACAGGTAGACCGGGGGCCGCTCCCCCGCCGCCAGCAGCCGGGCCACCACCTCCGCCACGATCTGCTGGGCCAGCAGCGCGGCGGTGATCGAGGAGACCGCGCCGACCGCGCCGCCGCCGGGCAGCGGCAGGGTGGCGTCGCCGTACGGGGCACCGTTGTCGAGCACCACGTCGGCGAAGTCGGCGAGCTTGCGCCCGGACGGGTGGCGGGAGGTCATCCGCCCCGAATGTTCCGCCGAGGTGATCGCCACCAGGCCGTGCCCGTGCTCCTTGGCCAGGGCGGCGAACTCGACCATCGCCCCGTTCACGCCCGAGTTGGAGGCGAGCACGAAGACGTCCTGCGGGCGTACCGGGGCCAGCTCGTAGAGGCGGTGCGCCACCGCCGGCTCGCGTTCCAGCTTCGGGCCGAGGACGTCGACCGGCGCGCCGCCGTGCAGCACCAGGTCGCGCAGCGCGATCCGGTTGGTCGGCACCAGCCCGCCGGCCCGCCCGGCGATCTCCATCGCGAGGGCCTCGGAGTGCCCGGTGCCGAACGCGTGGATTACCCCGTCGGCGCGCAACGACCCGGCGATCAGGTCCGCGGCCCGCCCCACCACCTCGCGCTGGGTGGCGGCCACCCGGCCGATCGCCTCGGTCACCACCGCCAGGTACGCCTCGGCGCTCACCGTCATGCTTCCTCCGTCCGTCGGTTACGGGCCAGCCAGTCCACCGCGAAGTCGACCGCCGCCCGCTGCCTCATCAACCGGCCCGTGCCGTCGCCGACCGGCCCCTGCCGCACCGCGCCGGTGGCCTCGAGGTCGTCGCCGAGCCGGGCCAGGTCGGTCTCGTCCAGGTCCACGTCGTCCCACCACACCCAGTCCCGGCCGCCGTCACCGGTCAGCACGGCCGCGCCGCAGCGCTGCCGGGGCGGCGCCGGCTGCCGGTACTCGGCCAGGTGCAGCGAGGTGTTCGAGCCGTGGTCGATGCCGAGCAGCAGCACGTCGGCGTCGAGGTCGTACAGCCGGGCCAGCGGAGAGGTCTCGCCCAGCATGTCGGTCAGGGCATGGTCGGCGACGACGCGGTCGGCGGCCGGGCCGAGCGCGGCGAAGGAGAGCTGCGGGTGGTCGCTGCGCCGCGCCCCGGGCCAGGTGCGCACCTGCTCGGCCAGCGCGCCCATGAACCGGCTCGGCGTCCGCGCCGGGTCGAAGCCGGGCAGCTCCGCCCGGATCACCGGCCACCAGTCCGCCGGCACCGGCGGGTTGTTCCAGCCGGCCGGGTCGCTGTTCTCCGGGGTGTGGGTGGGCACGACGACCGTCCCGTCCGGCCCGAGCACGTCGCGCAGGGCCAGCACCACCGCCTCCGGGCCGCCGCAGAGGAAGCCCAACGGGCGCAGCGCCGCGTGCACCAGGACCACCCCGCCGGGGCGTACGCCGAGGTCGCGGAGCTGCGCGGCGAGCGACGCGCGGGTGTGTGGCCGGGGCGTCGCGGGCGTCGCGATCACCCGCCGACCCAGGCCAGGATGGCCTCGGCCAGCGGGGCGGGTGCCTCGTCGGGGATCCAATGGGTGACGCCGGGGAGCGCGACGAAGCGGTACTCGCCGCTGACGTGGGCCGCGCACGCCTCGGCGGCGGGCCGGCCGATCGCGACGTCCTTCTCGCTCCAGACGAAGGTGGTCGGCACGCCGACCGGGCCGACGGCCTTCATGTCGCCCCCCGACATCGCCCGGTACCAGTTCAGCGCGGCGGTCAGCGCGCCCGGCTCGCGCATCGGGTCGGCGTAGCGGGCCACCCGCGCCGCGTCGCCCACCCCACCGAGCAGCTTGCGCAGCGCGGCGGCGTTGAGGGCGAGCAGCACCTTCTCGGCCTTGCCGGGCTTGCGGAACAGCGCGATGTAGGACGACCGGGCCTTCTGCCGGGGGTCGGTGGCGAGCGCGTGCCCCATCGCGGCCGGGTGCGGCACCGAGACCGCGGTGAGGGTGCGCACCCGCTCCGGGTGCGCGGCGGCCAGACCCCACGCCACGATCGACCCCCAGTCGTGCCCCACCACGTGGGCGGACGCCACCCCCAGCGCGTCGAGCACGCCGGCCGCGTCGGCCACCAGCTCCGGGATCCGGTACGCCTCGACCGCCGCCGGCCGCGCGCCGGGCGAGTATCCCCGCTGGTCCAGCGCGTACGTGCGCAGCCCGGCGGCGTGCAGCGCGGGCACCACGTCGTCCCACTCGCCGGCGTGCTGAGGGAACCCGTGCAGCAGCAGGACGGGCACGCCGTCCGCCGGACCGCCGGTGCGTACCTCGAACGTCAGACCTCGCGCGTCGACCCGCATGATCGTCACCCTACCCAGCCGCCGGGACGGCGACCGCCTGCTGGGCCGGGGGCCCGGGTGGTGCTAGCGTCTGCCGAGACAACTTCACATCCGACAGGGGAGCGCACAGCGCTGAGAGTGCGGGCACCGCCCGCAGACCCTCGAACCTGATCTGGGTAATGCCAGCGCAGGGAGTTCGGTCGACCTCCAGCCGCGCCGCCGTCCGGTGACACCGGGCGCGGCGTGCGTCTTCTCCTGGTTCGCACTGGACTGGGAGCAACCATGGACAACACCGCCAACCGGTGGCGCACCATCGACATCGTCATCGCCTCCGTGCTCGGGGTGGCCTTCGGCGTCATCTTCTGGGCCTGGGGCCTGCTGTGGAACGGGCCGGCGGACGCCATCCCGCTGCCCGGCCGGGCCGTCCTGTACGGCGTCTGGCTGGTGCCGGCCGTGCTTGGCGCGCTGATCATCCGCAAGCCCGGCGCCGCGTTCTTCACGCTCACCTTCGCCGCCCTGGTCTCCGTGGCGCTCGGCAGCAGCTGGGGCTGGACGCTGGTGGTGCAGGGCCCGCTGGAGGCGGCGGCGGCGGAACTCGCCTTCGCGGCGTTCGGGTACCGCAACTTCCGGCTGCCGGTGGCGCTGCTGGCCGGCACGCTCGCCGGCCTCGCCGCGTCGATCTACGACGTCTTCATCTGGTACCCGGGCACCGCGTGGGGCAGCTTCCGGCTCCCCTACATCCTGATCACCGCCGTCAGCTCCCTGCTCGTGGCCGGCCTCGGCAGCGTCGCCCTCACCCGCGCCCTCGCGGGCACCGGCGTTCTCGACCGCTTCCCCGCCGGCCGCGAACGCGCCACCGTCTGACCGCCACCGCGCACCCGGATTCCGCGTTGATCATGAAGGTGTTGTCGTCCGGCGCGGCGTGCCGCGACAACAACTTCATGATCGATGAACCGGGAGGGGGTGAGGGCCGGTGGGTGCCGTGACGCTGCGGGGGTTCGGGTGGCGGCACGCCGGGCGGAAAGCCTGGGCGGTGCGGGGGGTGGACCTGCGCGTCGAGGCCGGCGAGCGGGTGCTGCTGCTCGGGGCCTCCGGGGCGGGGAAGAGCACCCTGCTGGCGGCGCTGGCCGGGCTGCTGCCCGGGGACTCCGGCGAGCAGGAGGGCACCGTCGAGATCGACGGGCTCGACCCGCGCAAGGCCCGGGAACGGGTCGGCATCGTCTTCCAGGACCCCGAGACCCAGCTGGTGATGGCGCGTTGCGGCGACGACGTCGCGTTCGGGCTGGAGAACCGCGGCGTACCGGCCGACGAGATCTGGCCCCGGGTGGACGAGGCGCTGCACCGGGTCGGGTTCCCGTACCACCGGGACCGCCCCACCGCCGCGCTCTCCGGCGGCGAGCAGCAGCGCCTCGCCCTGGCCGGGGCGCTGGCCCTGCGGCCGGCGCTGCTGCTGCTCGACGAGCCCACCGCCAACCTCGACCCGGCCGGCGCGACGCTGGTCCGGCAAGCCGTCGCGGGCGCCCTGGACGCCGACACCACGCTGATCCTGGTCGAGCACCGGGTCGCCGAGGCGCTGCCGCTGGTCGACCGGGTGGTCGTCCTCGAACCGGGCGGCGGCGTGCGCGCGGACGGCCCGCCCGCCGCGGTCTTCGCCGCGCACGGCGACGCCCTCGCCGCGGACGGGGTCTGGGTGCCGGGCCGCACCGTGCCGCCCCGGCACGCGACCGCGCCGGCCGGCGACCTGCTGCTCACCGCCGACCGGCTCGGCCTGCCACCCCGGTCGGCCCCCACGGACCTGTCCGTACGCGCCGGCGAGGCGCTCGCCGTCCTCGGCCCGAACGGCGCCGGCAAGTCCACCCTCGCCCTGCTCCTCGGCGGGCTGCTCCGCCCCGGCACCGGCACGGTCACCGCCAGCACCATCCTGGCCGGCCGGGACTCGGGCACTCCCCCGCACCGCTGGCGGGCGCCCGCCCTGGCCCGCCGGATCGGCTCGGTCTTTCAGGACCCGGAACACCAGTTCGTCACCGGCACCGTCTTCGACGAGCTGGCCCTCGGTCCGCGCCGGACGGGCCAGTCGGAGGCGGCGGTCAAGACCACCGTGGACGCGCTGCTCGACCGGCTCCGGCTGGCGAAGCTGGCCGGCGCGAACCCGTACACCCTCTCCGGGGGCGAGGCGCGGCGGCTGAGCGTGGCGACCGCCCTGGCCACCGCGCCCCGCCTGCTGATCTGCGACGAACCCACCTTCGGCCAGGACCGGCGGACCTGGCGGGAGCTGGTCGACCTCTTCGCCGAGGTGCGCGACGCCGGCCACGGCGTCGTCACGGTCACCCACGACCCGGACTTCGTCGCCGCGCTCGCCGACCGCACGCTCAGCCTGGAGCGCCCGTGACCGCCAGCGCCGCACCCCGGACCGGCACCGACCACACCGGCACCCGGGAGCGCCCGTGATCGTGGTGGAGCCGGTCGCGGCGTCCGGCGCCCCGCTGGCCCGGCGCAACCCGGTGGCGAAGCTGGTCGCCGCGTTGGTCTTCTCGCTCGCCCTGATCGCCACCCTCGACCCGGTGGCGCCGGCGCTGGCGATCGCGGTCGAGCTGGCCGTGCTGCCACTGTTCGGCATCCGGTACCGGGTGCTGGCCCGGCGGGCCTGGCCGCTGCTGGCCAGCGCCGCCGGCATCCTGATCACCCTGGTGCTCTTCGCCGCCGACCGGTCCGGTCGGGTGCTGGTCGAGGCCGGGCCGGTGCTGGTCACCTCCGGGGTGCTGCTCACCGCCCTGGGCCTGGTGCTCCGGACGATCGCAGTGGCGCTGCCCGGCGTGATCGTCTTCGCCACCACCGACCCGACCGACCTGGCCGACGCGCTGATCCAGAACGCCAGGGCACCGGCCCGCTTCGCCATCGGCGCGCTGGCCGCGTTCCGGCTGGTCCCGCTGCTCGGTCAGGAGTGGCAGATGATCAGCATGGCCCGCCGGGCCCGGGGCGTGGACGCCGGCCGGAACCCGCTGGCCAAGCTGCGGCTCTTCGTCTCGACCGCGTTCGCGCTGCTGGTCGGCGCGATCCGCCGAGGCACCCGGTTGGCGGTGGCGATGGACGCCCGCGGCTTCGACGCGGGCACCCCCCGGACCACCGCCCGCCGGCAGCGCTTCACCACCGCCGATGCGCTGCTGATCGCGGGGGCCGCGGTGCTGGGCGGCGGCGCGCTGGCGGCCAGCATCCTGCTGGGCACCTTCCGCCCGCTGATCGGCTGAGACCCCGGCCCGATCGAGGGCTCTGTCGAACAGACCCCCGCCTTCGGGTGCGGTTGTCGTCGCGCCAGCGACGACAACCGCACCGGTCTGGTCAGCTCCGGCGGAAGGCGTACCGGCGGGTCTGGCCCGCGCGCTGGGAACGGCCGGCGAACCGCGGGTCGCGGCCCGGCGGCGGGCCGGCCTTCGGCGGCGGCGGGGTCTCGACCACCGGGAGCACCGGCGGGGCGACCGGGGCGACCCCGAGGGTGTCGAGGTCGGGCGGGCCCGGCTCGAGGGTGTCGAGGTCGGGCGGGGCCGCCGCCACGGTGGACGGCCGCGCCGTGGGCTTACGGGACTTCTTGGGACTGCGCTTGGCGGGCATACGCTGCCTCCTTCGGCCGGGGACCGGCTGCTGGGGACCGGCCGCGGCACCGCGATCCGGTCGGACGAGCACCGAAACGGGTCCGCTCGGGCGACGGGTCCGGCCAGGAAGGGGCGCCGCGGTTGCGGCGGCGGGAGAAGGCGGACACCCGGGAGCGGACAGGCCCGCGGCCGGAGGCGGCGGACCAGGCTCTTCGCTGGGGCGTCAGTTACGCATGCCCGCACGCTAACCGACCGGTGGGCCGACCCGCACCCGATTTACTGGCACGATCGGCGACATGCTGATCGCGTTCTCGATCACCCCGCTCGGCGTGGGTGAGTCCGTCGGCGACCTGGTCGCCGACGCCGTCCGGGTGGTCCGGGAGTCCGGACTGCCCAACCGGACCGACGCCATGTTCACCACGGTGGAGGGCGAGTGGGACGAGGTGATGGCGGTGGTGAAGGCGGCCGTCGACACCGTCGCCGCCCGCGCGCCCCGGGTCAGCCTGGTGCTCAAGGCCGACCTGCGACCCGGGGTCACCGACGCGATGACCGCGAAGGTCGCCCACGTCGAGGCCCGCCTCGCCGAGGGCTGACCGCCCGGTGGCCCAGCCGCGCCGCCGCCCCGCCGGACCCGGGCGCCGACCGGATCGGTCAGCGCCCGCGCGACGCGCGGCCCGCCACCACGACGTGCGGTAGCCCGCTCACCCGGCGTCGACGACCCGGCCCGGCCCGCCCCCGACCGCGATACGGTCGCAGGACGGGCAGCCGACGAGAGGTGGCGGTACGGATGGCACAGCAGGCGACGGCGCAGATCGGCGTGACCGGGCTGGCGGTGATGGGCCGCAACCTGGCCCGGAACCTGGCCCGCAACGGCTTCACCGTGGCGGTGCACAACCGCTCGCCGGAGCGCACCCGCAGCCTGATGGCCGAGCACGGCGACGAGGGCGCGTTCGTGCCGTCCGAGTCCGTCGCCGACTTCGTCGCCTCGCTGGAGCGGCCCCGCGCGGTGATCGTCATGGTGAAGGCGGGCGCGCCCACCGACGCGGTGATCGACGAGCTGGTGCCGCTGCTCGAGGCCGGCGACATCGTCGTCGACTGCGGCAACGCCCACTTCGCCGACACCCGCCGCCGGGAGGAGGCGCTGCGCGGACACGGCCTGCACTTCGTCGGCACCGGCGTCTCCGGCGGCGAGGAGGGCGCGCTGCGCGGCCCGAGCATCATGCCGGGGGGCTCGGCCGAGTCCTATCAGAAGCTCGGCCCGATGTTCGAGAAGATCGCCGCGCAGGTCGAGGGCACCCCGTGCTGCCGGCACATCGGCCCGGACGGCGCCGGCCACTTCGTCAAGATGGTCCACAACGGCATCGAGTACGCCGACATGCAGCTCATCGCCGAGGCGTACGACCTGTTGCGGGCCGGGCTGTCGGCGGGCCCGGCGGAGATCGCGGAGATCTTCCGGGAGTGGAACGGCGGCGAACTGGAGTCGTTCCTCATCGAGATCACCGCCGACGTGCTGGCACACACCGACGCGGCCACCGGCAAGCCGTTCGTGGACGTGGTGCTCGACCAGGCCGAGCAGAAGGGCACCGGTCGCTGGACCGTGCAGAGCGCCCTCGACCTGGGCATCCCGATCACCGGCATCGCCGAGGCGACCTTCGCCCGGTCGCTGTCCGGCCACGCCGACCAGCGCGAGGCCGCCCGCCGCGCCTTCGCCGACGCGGGCGAGAAGTGGCAGGTCGACGACCGGGAGACGTTCGTCGAGGACGTCCGGCGCGCGCTGCTGGCCAGCAAGATCGTCGCGTACGCGCAGGGCTTCGACCACATCCGGGCGGGCAGCCGGGAGTACGACTGGGACATCGACCTGGGTGGTACCGCCACCATCTGGCGGGGCGGCTGCATCATCCGGGCCCGCTTCCTGGACCGGATCCGGGAGGCGTACGACGCCGAGCCGGACCTGTCGACGCTGCTGGTGGCGCCGTGGTTCGCCGACCGGGTGCGCGACGGGGTGCCCGGCTGGCGGCGGGTGGTGGCCGACGCGGCTCGGGCCGGCGTACCCACCCCGGGGTTCTCCTCGTCGCTGGCCTACTTCGACGCGCTGCGTGCGGAGCGGCTGCCGGCCGCGCTGATCCAGGGCCTGCGGGACAACTTCGGCGCGCACACCTACCACCGGGTCGACCGTCAGGGCACCTTCCACACCGTCTGGGCCGGCGACCGCTCCGAAGTGGAGGCGTGAGGCGGCTCAGTCCGCCAGCAGGCCGGCCGGGCGCGCGCCCAGGCCGGTGGCGCGCAGAGCGCGGCCACCCCCGGTGCCGGCGTCCTCAGGCGAGGGTGGCGTGCATCTCCCAGACCAGGATCTCGGCCGGCTCGGCGGCGGCCACCCGTTGGCCACCGGTCATCGTGATCCGGGCCGCGTCGCCCTCGCCGAGCCGGCCGGTGCCCTCCAGGGTGACCGCGCCGGTCGGCACGTACAGGTGCAGGAACGGCGCGTCGGGCAGGGTCACCTCGTCACCGGGGGCGAGCCGGGCGGCGTGCAGGGCGGCGTACCGGTTGCGGATCCGGATGGCCGAGGCGCCGTCGTGCCGGTCCATCCCGGAGGCGACCGGGACGAGGCCGCCGCGGAGCAGCTCGTCGCCGATCTCCAGCTGCTCGTACCCGGGGTCCACCCCCTCCTCATCGGGCAGCACCCACATCTGGACGAAGTGCACCGGGTCGGTGTGCGGGGTGGTGCCGGACAGCCGCCAGGAGTCGTTCTTCTCCGAGTGCAGGATGCCGGTGCCGGCGCTCATCCGCTGAGCCAGGCCGGGGTAGATGACGCCGGAGTGGCCGGTGGAGTCCTGGTGCACCAGCGAGCCGCGCAGCACCCAGGTGACGATCTCCATGTCCCGGTGCGGATGCGTCTCGAAGCCGGTGCCCGGGTGCACCACGTCGTCGTTGTTGACCAGCAGCAACCCGTGGTGGATGTTCGCCGGGTCGTAGTGCCGGGAGAACGAGAAGGAGTGTTTCGAGTCGAGCCAGGACAGCTTGGTGGCGAACCGGTCGGCGGCCCGGCGGACGTCCACCGCCGGCGTCGGTGCGACGGCGGTCACCAGGCACGCTGCCCGGTCTCGGTGGGCGCCCAGGTCAGCGCCGGCTCGCCGGTGGCCAGCTCGGCGATCTCGCCGGAGCGCACGCTCGGCGTGTGCCCGAACTCGGCGCAGTGCTGCTCGGCGATCTCCGCGCAGATCCCGGCGACCTGCTCACAGATCGGGCTGCCGAGGTCGGCCGCGTTCAACGCCATGATCATCTTGTACCGGAGATCCCGCATCCCCACCCCCGTGTCGGAACGGCGCTCCCTGCGCCGATCGTACGCGCGGGCGCCCCGCACGCCGGCCGGAAAGCCGGATGCGGGGCGCGGTCCGCGGCCCGGTCCGCGCCGCGACGCTGCGGCGCCGACCGTCGACGTCAGAAGAACCGACGACGCTTGGCCTTCTGCGGCCGCAGCATGTCCGCGCCCTT
This sequence comes from Micromonospora coerulea, assembly GCF_016598485.1. Taxonomy (GTDB): domain Bacteria; phylum Actinomycetota; class Actinomycetes; order Mycobacteriales; family Micromonosporaceae; genus Micromonospora; species Micromonospora coerulea. The sequence goes on from NZ_JAEMUW010000028.1 coordinate 21,065, forward strand.
GGTGAGCAGCCGGCTCACCCCGGTCGGCCCGCGCCGGGCCTCGAGAGAGTGGCTGAGCCGCCGGGCACCGGCCGCCGCCAGCGGCACGGCGACCGCCATGACCGCCCACTGGGCAATCCGCTTCTGAATCATGTGGGTTCACCTCCGCGATTGGCTGTTGTCCGGATTGGTACCCAGCCCGCCGCGTCGGTAAGCGTGCCTCAGCGCCCCGGCGCGACCGGGTTGGGCAGCGCGCCGCCGAACCGGCGGTCCCGCTGTGCGTACAACTCGCAGGCGTACCAGAGGTGACGGCGGTCGAAGTCCGGCCAGAGCGTGTCCAGGAAGACCAGCTCGGCGTACGCGCTCTGCCAGAGCAGGAAGTTGGAGGTGCGCTGCTCGCCGGAGGGGCGCAGGAAGAGGTCCACCTCGGGGACCTCCGGGTGGTAGAGGTACTTCCCGATGGTCTTCTCGGTGACCTTGCCCGGGTCGAGCCGGCCGGCGGCCACGTCGCGGGCGATCGCGGCGGCGGCGTCGGCGATCTCCGCCTGGCCGCCGTAGTTGACGCAGAACTGGAGGGTCAGCGTCGAGTTGCCACGGGACATCTCCTCGGCGGTCTGCAGCTCGGAGATGACGCTCTTCCACAGCCGGCCGGCCCGGCCCGACCAGACCACCCGGACGCCGAGGTCGACCAGCTGGTCCCGGCGGCGCCGGATGACGTCCCGGTTGAAGCCCATCAGGAAGCGGACCTCGTCCGGCGAGCGCCGCCAGTTCTCGGTGGAGAAGGCGTACGCCGACAGGTAGGGGATGCCCAGCTCGATCGCGCCCTCGATGGTGTCGAAGAGGCTGTGCTCGCCCTGTTCGTGACCCTTGGTGCGGGGCAGGCCGCGCTCCTTGGCCCATCGGCCGTTGCCGTCCATCACCACCGCGACGTGCTTCGGCACCGCGTCGGCGGGCAGCGCCGGGGGCCGGGCACCCGACGGGTGCGGAGTCGGTGGCATCGGCGCGCGCCGGCCAGCCCTGGTCGATCGGATCACTCGGTCTTCTCCCTGTTCACACCGTCCGCGCGCGGGCCGCCGCCGACCGGCGGCGGGACCGCGGTGGTCGCCGGGGCACCCCGGTCGACCAGCGGCAGCGAGCGTAGCGCGCGCTCCAGGTGCCACTGCAGGTGCGCCGCGACCAGGCCACTGCACTCCCGGCGTACGGCGGCCTCGGTGGCGTCGGCGAGCACCCAGTCGCCGGTGGTCAGCGCGGACATCAGGTCGACGGTGGCCGGCGCGGGGTGGGCCGCGCCGGGTGGCCGGCAGTCCGGGCAGACCGCGCCCCCGGCCGGTACGGAGAACGCCCGGTGCCGCCCCGGCGTGCCGCAGACCGCGCAGGCGGTCAGGGCCGGCGCCCAGCCCGCGAGGGCCATCCCGCGCAGCAGGTACGCGTCGAGCACCAGCGTGGTGGCGTGCTCGCCGCGCGCGAGCGACTTCATCGCGCCGAGGGTGAGCTGGAACAGCCGCAGCGACGGCTCTCGCTCGACCGGGGTGAGCCGCTCGGCGGTCTCCGCGATCGCGCTGGCCGCCGTGTAGCGGGGGTAGTCGCCGAGGAACCGCTTGCCGTACAGGTCGATCCCCTCGACCTGGCTGACGCTGTGCAGCGAGCTGCCGTGCTCGCCCTTCGGGTCGCCGGCCAGTTGCAGGTCGACGTGGCCGAACGGCTCCAGCCGGGCGCCGAACTTGCTGGTGGTGCGCCGGATCCCCCGGGCCACCGCGCGCAGCCGGCCGTGCCGCCGGGTGAGCAGGGTGATGATCCGGTCGGACTCGCCGAGCTTCTGCACGCGCAGCACCACCGCGTCGTCGCGGTAGAGCTGTCGGCGGTACCCGGCCATCCGGTCATTCTCCTCGGGGTGGGATCTCAGGGTCGGTTCGGGGTGGCGGGGCGGAGGAACCCGGATGTGCGCCGGCCCGCCCCGGTCGTAGCGTGCTGGCCATGGCTCTGCACCGGACCACCGCCACCACCGGACCCGTCTGGCGGACGGGGGCCGCCGCCGCCGCGGCCACCGCCCTCATCCTGCTCGCCGGGTGTGACACCCTGTCGTTCCGCCGGCTCGACTACGACAACACCGAGGCGGTGAAGATCAACACGGTCACCGTACTGCCGGGCGCCGGCGACGTGACCGTGCGCGGCTCCGGCACGGCGGCCGAGGTACGGATCAAGCGTACGGTGCGCTACCAGGGCGGCCAGCCGGAGGCACGGTACGAGGTCAAGGGCGACGAACTGGTGCTGAAGACGGACTGCGGCAGCCGGTGCAGCGTCTCGTACGAGGTGACGGCCCCGCAGGGCGTGACCGTGCGGGGCGAGACCGGCTCCGGCAACATCGAGCTGATTCGGGTCGGGACGGTGGACATCCGGCTCGGCTCCGGCGACGTCACGGTCTCCCGGGCGACCGGCGACGTCGGCGCGGAGACCGGCTCCGGCAACATCGAGGTGACCGACGTGACCGGTAAGGCCACCCTGCGGGCCGCCTCCGGCGACGTCCGGGCCCGCCGGCTGACCGGCCAGGTGGACGCGGAAACCAGCTCGGGCAACGTCACCGTCGAGCTGGACGAGCCGGCGTCGGCCCGCGTCCACGCCGGCAGCGGCGACGTCACGCTGCTGGTGCCCGCGGCGCGCTACCGGGTCCGGTCGCACACCGGCTCCGGCGACGCCAACCTCGCCGTGCCCGACGACCCCGCCGCGACGCTGGTGATCGATGTGAGCACCGGCAGCGGCAACGTCAGGGTCGCTCAGCGCTGAGCTCGACGGTCGCGACCTGCTCGACGCCGTTCCCGGCGGGCCCGCCCGGCCTGGTTGAACCGGCCGGGCGACGCGGGGCCGGCAGCCGGCCCGCCGCCCCGGCGGGCCGCGCCGAGCCGACGCCCGCCCCGACCGGCTCGCGGCCGATCCGGCTCGGCCCTCCGGCGGCGCCGGCCGGCGCCGGGCTGGCGGGGGCCGCCGCTGCCCGGGCGGCCACGGTCCGGGGCCGGCCGCCGGGCAGCAGCTCCGGCCCGCGCCGGGCGGCCACGTCCTCGACCCAGCCGACCAGCACGGTGACCAGGCCCACCAGGGCGAAGACCAGCACCACCCGGATCGCCAGGCCGACCGGGTCCCGGTGGGACCAGCCGACCACGTCCACCAGCGGGGTGAGCGCCACCACGAACGGCATGTGCCAGAGGTAGATGGTGAGCGCCCGCCGGTTCAGCAGGGTGATCACCCGGCCGGGGAGGGCGGCACGGTCCGCCCGCGCGGCTCGCGCCGGCGCGCAGCCGATCGCCACCAGGATGAACGCCGCCGACCAGAGGGCGTTGCCGAGGTGGATGTCGTTGAGGTCGTAGCCGCGCGGGCCGGGATGGGTGCGGATCCAGGCCAGCCCGGCGGCGCCGAGGACGAGCGCGGCCGGCGTCAGGACCCGGGCGCCCAGCCGGCGCAGCCGGCCGTCGTGGTGGGCGAAACCGAGCAGCCAGGCGCCGAAGTAGAGGCCGAACTCGCGCAGCACGGTCGGCGCGTCCGGCAGGACGCCGAACTCGATCGCCCCGAGCAGGGCGTACGGGGCCAGGAGGGTGGGCAGCGGGGCCCGGCGGAACAGCCACAGGGCCAGCGGCGAGGCGAGCACGAACCACAGGTAGTCCCGGAGGTACCAGATCACGCTCAACGCCAGCGCTCCCCAGCCGTTGGCCGGCGGGTCACTGACCGGGAAGAGCCAGAGCAGCACCTTCGGGGTCAGCGGCAGCCCGGTGAGCAGCATCGCCGGCACGAACACCGCCGCGAGGACCCAGAGCGAGGGCAGCAGGCGACGCAGCCGGCGCAGGACGGCGGTCGGGCCGCTCCGGTCCAGCGAGGCGGCCAGCAGCGAGCCGGCGAGCGCGAACATCACCGACATCGCGGGAAAGATCAGGGTGAGCGTCGCCCAACCGGTGACGTGGTAGACGACGACGCGGACGATGGCCAGGGAGCGGAGCAGGTCGAGGTATCGATTTCGCATCAGCCTGCATCTATGTCGGGGGCGGGGGCAACCGTCCCCTACCCTCCGACCCGTCGTCAGGAAACGGCGGGCGGGCGGGGCGAAAAGTGAGACTTGCCATACACCCGACCGATCCGGACCATTCCCGCCGATACGCGCGGCCGCCGGCCCCCATCCGGGAGCCGGCGGCCGGACGTACGGTCAGAAGCCGAGCTTGCGCAGCTGCTTCGGGTCGCGCTGCCAGTCCTTCGCCACCCGGACGTGCAGGTCCAGGTAGACCCGGCTGCCGAGCAGCTCTTCGATCTGCTTGCGGGCGGCGGTGCCGACCGCCTTCAGCCGGCTGGCCCGGTGGCCGATGACGATCGCCTTCTGGCTGGGCCGCTCGACGTAGAGGTCGGCGTAGATCTTCATGACCTGGCCCTCGGGGATCATCTCCTCCACCACGACCGCGATGGAGTGCGGCAGCTCCTCGCGGACCCCCTCCAGAGCCGCCTCCCGGATCAGCTCGGCGACCAGCACCTGCTCCGGATCGTCGGTGAGCATGTCGTCCGGGTAGAGCTGCGGCGACTCGGGCAGGTAGCCGGTCATCACGTCCACCAGGATGTCCACCTGGTGCCCGGAAACCGCGCTCACCGGCACCACGTCGGCGAACTCGCCCATCTCGCTCACCGCGAGCAACTGCTCGGCCAGCCGCTTCTTGTCCACCAGGTCGGTCTTGGTGACCACGGCCAGCACGGTCGCCTTCAGCTCCGCCAGCTCGCCGGTGATGAACCGGTCACCGCGGCCGACCGGCTCGTCCGCCGGGATGCAGAGACCGATCACGTCGACCTCGCTCCAGGTGGAGCGGACCAGATCGTTCAGGCGCTCACCGAGCAGCGTCCGGGGGCGGTGCAGGCCGGGAGTGTCGACCAGCACGAGCTGCGAGTCGGGACGGTGCAGCACGGCGCGGATGATGTGCCGGGTGGTCTGCGGCTTGTTCGAGGTGATCGCGATCTTCGTACCGACGATCGCGTTGGTCAGCGTCGACTTGCCGGCGTTCGGCCGCCCGACGAAACAGGCGAACCCGGCCCGGTACGGACGCGACTGCTCGGGGTCCGGAACGCTGGTCACTCGACCACCGTGCCGAGGATCGTGCCGTCGGGGGCGGCCACGTGGACCGGCGCGTCGGCGGAGAGGTCGCGGACTGCGGCGTGCCCGGCGCCGTCCAGCGTCGAGGCCTCGGTCACCACGACGGCGGCCTCCAGCCGGCTGGCGCCGGCGGCCACCGCCGAGGCGACCGCCAGCTGGAGCGCGGTCAGCGTCAGCGACGGCAGCGAGACGCTGGCCGCGGCGTACGTCCGGCCGTCCTGGTCGCGGACCGCCGCGCCCTCCACGGCGCCGACCCGGCCGCGCGCGCCCCGGGCCAGGATGATCAGCTTGCCGTCCTCGGCGGTCAGCTCGGCCGGGTCGGACGGGGTGGGCCGGGCCGCCGGCACGGCGGGTGACTCAGGCATCGGCGGGTTGCCTCTCCTCGGATCGGTTCTGGTTGCCGCGGGACTCGGCGTGGTCGCCGCGTCCCCCGTTGTCCTGCGCGTCGGTCGGCGCCATCCGGCTCACCAGTACGGTGTCGATCCGGTTGCGCCGCCCGGTGGTGCCCTCGGCGATCAGCCGGAGCCCGGACACCTCGGCCTCCGCCCCGGGGATCGGGACCCGGCCGAGCGACTGGGCGAGCAGGCCACCGACGGTCTCCACCTCGTCGGTGGGGAGCTCGGTGTCGAACAGCTCGCCCAGATTCTCCACCGGGAGGCGGGCGGCGACCCGCACGGCCCCGTCGTCCAGGCGTTCGACCGGCGGGCGCTCGACATCGTACTCGTCGGTGATCTCGCCGACGATCTCCTCGAGGATGTCCTCGATGGTGACCAGGCCGCCGGTGCCGCCGTACTCGTCGACGACGATGACCAGGTGGTTGCGCGCGGCCTGCATCTCCGACAGCAGGTCGTCGACCGGCTTGGACTCCGGCACGAAGGTCGCCGGGCGCATCAGCTCCGACACCGGCAGCTCCTCGGCGCGCGGGTCGCCACCCTGGGTACGCCGGATCAGGTCCTTCAGGTAGAGCACGCCCAGCACGTCGTCGACGCTCTCCCCGATCACCGGGATCCGGGAGAAGCCGGAGCGGAGGAAGAGCGCCAGCGCCTGGGAGAGCGTCTTGCCCTCCTCTATCCAGACCATCTCGGTGCGCGGAACCATCACCTCGCGGGCGATGGTGTCACCCAGGGCGAAGACCGAGTGGATCATCTGCCGCTCGCCGTGCTCCACCACCCCGCGCTGCTCGGCCAGGTCGACCAGCTCGCGCAGCTCCACCTGGGTGGCGAACGGCCCCTCCCGGAAGCCGCGCCCCGGGGTGACCGCGTTGCCGATCAGGATCAGCAGCGAGGCGAGCGGGTTGAGCGCCCGGCCCAGCCAGCGCACCAGCGGCGCGACCGCGCGCCCCACCGCGTACGCGTGCTGCCGGCCGAGGGTCCGCGGCGCGACACCGACCACCACGAAGCTGACCACGGTCATCGCGCCGGCGGTGACCAGGGCGGCGCGCCAGCCGGCGCCGAAGGTGTCCACCGCGACCAGCGCCACCAGGGTGGTGGCGGTCAGCTCGGCCAGCAGCCGGAGCAGGAGCAGGAGATTGAGGTGGCGGACCACGTCGCCGGCGACCGCCTGGAGGGCGCGGGCACCACGTGCCCCGTCCCGGCCCAGCTCGGCGGCCCGGGCCGGCGAGACGGCGGCCAGCGCCGCCTCGGTCATCGCGATGAGACCGGCGAGCACCACCAGCCCCGCCGCGAAGACGATGAGCTGAAGATCGGGGAGGCCGGCGGCTGGGCTCGCGGCCAGGGTGGTCATCACTTGGACCGGGTCGACCGCCAGCTGGCCAGCAGTCGGGCCTGGAGCGCGAACATCTCCCGCTCCTCCTCCGGCTCGGCATGGTCGTACCCGAGCAGGTGCAGCACGCCGTGCACGGTGAGCAGGTGCAGCTCGTCGGCGGGCGAGTGCCCGGCGGTGGCCGCCTGCTTGGCCGCCACCTCCGGGCAGAGCACGATGTCGCCGAGCAGGGCCGGCTCGCCACCGGCCGGGGCGGTCTCGCCCGGGCCGTGGTCGACGCTGCCCTCGTCCATGGGGAAGGCGAGCACGTCGGTGGGACCGTCGCCGCCCATCCAGCGATGGTTCAGCTCGGTCATGTAGTCGACGTCGACCAGCAGCACGGAGAGCTCGGCGAGGGGGTTGACCCCCATCTCGTCGAGGGCGTGCCGGGCGACGGCGAGCACGGCGTCGGTGTCGACCTCGACACCGGACTCGTTGGCGATCTCGATGGACAACTGTCTTCCCTTGATGAGTTAGCGGCGCCGGCCGGCGCGACCGCCCTGGGCGGTCCGCCCGGGCACGGCGTGCACGCTCTGCGCCTGCTGGTTCTCCCGCTCGGCGTCCCAGCGGGCGTACGCGTCGACGATCTCCCCCACCAGCCGGTGGCGGACCACGTCCGAGCTGGAGAGCTGGGCGAAGTGCACGTCCTCGACGTTCTCCAGGATGTCCCGGACCACCCGCAGGCCGCTGGTCGTCCCGCCGGGCAGGTCCACCTGGGTGATGTCGCCGGTGACCACGATCTTGGAATTGAAGCCGAGCCGGGTGAGGAACATCTTCATCTGCTCGGGCGTGGTGTTCTGCGCCTCGTCCAGGATGATGAACGCGTCGTTGAGCGTACGACCCCGCATGTACGCCAGCGGCGCCACCTCGATGGTGCCGGCCGCCATCAGCTTCGGGATGGTCTCCGGGTCGAGCATGTCGTGCAGCGCGTCGTAGAGCGGGCGCAGGTACGGGTCAATCTTCTCGTTCAGCGTCCCGGGCAGGAAGCCCAGCCGCTCCCCCGCCTCGACCGCCGGCCGGGTCAGGATGATCCGGTTGACCTGCTTGGCCTGCAACGCCTGGACGGCCTTGGCCATGGCCAGGTAGGTCTTACCGGTACCGGCGGGGCCGATGCCGAAGACGATGGTGTGCGCGTCGATGGCGTCGACGTAGCGCTTCTGCCCGAGCGTCTTGGGACGGATGGTGCGCCCGCGCCGGGAGAGGATGTTGAGGGTCAGGACCTCGGCGGGCCGCTCCGCGCTGCCCTGCTCGAGCATGCCGACGGTACGCCGGACGGCGTCAGTGGTCAGGGTCTCGCCTTTCTCGACCAGTTCGAGGAGTTCGCTGAAGAGGCGCTCGGCGAGAGCGTTGTCCGCGGGGGCGCCGGTGATGGTGATCTCGTTGCCACGCACGTGGACGTCGCTGTTGACCGAGCGTTCGACGAGTCGCAGGATCTCGTCGCCCGCGCCGAGCAGGTTCACCATGATCTTCGGGTCAGGGACCGTGATCCTGGTCTGCACCCGGGGCAGGCCGGGAGGTGGGGTGCCGGTCATAGATCGGGCCCGTCGGGCCCTGCGCCACCTGCTCTCGATCTCGGCGCCGGGCCCTGGTGGCGCGGCGGCTGGACGTTCTACCCATCGTATCGGGTCAACACCGCCCGCACCCCGCCCATTTCCGCTGCTGAGAGATCAACTCCCGGCGCGAAAGTCGTACCGGTCGAAGGTCTCCTGGGCGCGGGTGAAGCGGTAGGTGGCCCAGTGCATCCGGACCACCACGCCGCGCTCGTCCCGGGTGAGCCGCAGCAGCTCCCCCACCTCCCGACCGGCGACCGTCCGGAACACGTCCGGCCGCTCGGCCAGCGGCGCGAAGACGGCCGGCGGCCGGCCCGCCGGGTCGTCCGCCCCGCGGGCCCGCAGCGCGCCGTCGTGCCAGGAGAAGACGTACTCGAAGCCCTCGCCCCACCAGCGGCCCAGCACCCCGCGCAGGTGGTCCGGGGCGGGCGGGCCGGGCCGCCACGGCTCGACGTCGGCCGGGTCGTGCTCGGCCGCGGCGGCGAGCAGCTGGTGCGACAGCTCGAAGACCGGCACGCCGGTGCCGGACGAGCCCAGCACCGCGCACCCCATCGCGCCCGCGGTGCCGTCCCCGCCCCGCCGGCCGTACACGGCGGCCAGGAAACCGGGCATCGCGCCGTCGTGCCCGACGTGCAGCACCCGCTGCGGCTGCGGCTGCGGCTGCGGCACGAGGATCAGGCCGAGCCCGAACCCCGCCGCCCACAGGGTCTCGTCGGTGGTGGTCAGCGGCCAGCGCATCTCGTCCAGGGTGGCCGGGGCGAGCACCGCGCCGGTCGGATCGAGCGCCACCGGGTCGGCCAGGAAGGCCGCCCAGCGGGCCATGTCCGACGCGGTGCTCCAGAGCTGAGCCGCCGGGGCCACCGCGCCGAAGTCGGTCGGCGGCTCCGGGTGGGCCTCGTCGGAGTACGCGTCGACCAGGAAGCCGGTCGCCGCCCGGTCGCCCGGCGTCGGGCCGGTGGCGGTCAGCCCCAACGGGGCCAGCACCCGCTCCGCCAGCACCTCCGCCCAGCTGCCGCCGCGCAGCCGGGCGACCAGCTCACCGAGGAGCGCCATGCCGAGGTTGGAGTAGTGGTAGCGGCGGCCGGTCGGCAGCACCCGCTCGACCCGGTCCAGGTCGGCGAGGAGCTCCGCCACGCCGGGGGCCCGCAGGCTGTCCCACACATCGCCGTGCGGCTCCCGCTGCAGGCCGGCGGTGTGCGACAGCAGCCGGCGGATGGTCAGCTCCCCGTGTGCCGGCAGGTCGAGGTGCCGCCCGATCGGGTCGTCCAGGTCAAGCAGGCCGTCGTCCCGGCACTGCATCACCAGCACGGCGGTGAAGGTCTTGGTGACCGAGCCGATCCGGAACACGGTCTCCGGACCGAGCGGGGTGTCGTTGCCCGTGTCGCCCACCGTGCAGCTCCAGAGCGGGCGGTCGGCCCGGTGCAGGGCGGCCGAGACCGCCGGGACCCGACCTCCGGCCTGGGCCTGCCGCACCATCCGGCCCAGCCGGTCGTTCACCGTGATCATGGGTGCAGTCTAGAGATCGGTCAGCGGCAGAGCATCGGGCCGAGCGGGGCGCCGCCGAACAGGTGCGCATGCACGTGGAAGACCTCCTGGCCCGCGTACGGCCCGGTGTTGAACATCAGCCGGAAGCCGTCGGCGAGCAGCCCCTCCTCCTCGGCCACGACGGCGGCCGTGGCCAGCAACTCCCCGGCCAGTCCGGGGTCGCCCTGCGCGAGCGTGGCCACATCCGCGTAGTGCTCCTTCGGGATGACCAGCACGTGGACGGGCGCCTTGGGGTCGATGTCCCGGAAGGCGACGGTGGTGGCGGTCTCCCGCACGATGGTGGCCGGGATCTCCCCGGCGACGATCCGGCAGAACAGGCAGTCGGTTCCCATTCGGGCATGCTAAGCGCTGAGCCGGACCGCGCCGCGCCGCCACCGCCCGGGCCGGGCATGATGTCCGGCGTGACTTCTCGGGCGGTACTGGTGACGGGGGCCTCGCGCGGCATCGGCCGCGCCGTGGCGCGAGCGTTCGCGGCGGGCGGGGACCGGGTGGCGATCCACCACCGGGACTCGGCGGAGCTGGCCGAACAGCTCCGTGCCGAGCTGCCCGGCGACGGCCACGTGGTGGTCCGCGCCGACCTGGCCGACCCGGACGCGGTCCGGGCGATGGTGGACGCGGCCGCGGAGCGTCTCGGCGGGCTGGACGTCCTGGTCAACAACGCCGGGGTGTACGGGCCGCGGGACCTGCCCCACCCGGTCTTCGGCAACACGTACGCGCAGTGGCGCGCGCAGTGGCGGCTGGTGCTGGAGACCAATCTGACCGGCGCGGCCAACGTGACCTGGTGCGCCGCCCAGCACATGCGGGAGCGGGGCGGCCGGATCGTCAACGTCTCCTCCCGGGGCGCGTTCCGGGGCGAGCCGCAGCAGCCCGCGTACGGGGCGAGCAAGGCGGGGCTGAACGCGCTCGGTCAGTCGCTCGCGCTGGCCCTGGCCCCGTACGGCATCGCGGTGGCCACGGTGGCCCCCGGCTTCGTCGAGACGGACATGACCACCGAGCACCTCACCGGCGAGCGCGGCGACGCCATCCGCGCCCAGAGCCCGTTCAACCGGGTCGCCCGTCCGGAGGAGATCGCCGCCGCCGTCCACTGGCTGGCCAGCCCCGCGGCCGAATGGGCCTCCGGCACCATCGTCGACCTCAACGGCGCCTCCTACCTCCGCACCTGATCCCGCCCCGACCGTCGCCGGCCGAGCAGCGGCTCGGCGCCACGAGCCCTCCCCGGCGGGCGCCACGACTCGGCCGAGCTACCGGCGCCCGGCGAGCTGGCGGCTACCAGCGGTCGAGGCGGGTGGAGAGGACGCTGAGGGCCGCCACGCCGGCCGTGGAGGTGCGCAGCACCGAAGAGCCCAGCCGGACCGGGCGGGCCCCGGCCTCGCGGAAGGCCGACAGCTCGGCCGGGGCGATGCCGCCCTCCGGGCCGACCACCAGCACGATCTCGCCAGCACTCGGCAGCTCGGCGGCGGTCAGCCGCTCCTCGGCCTCCTCGTGCAGGACGAACGCGGCGGCGGCGCCGGCGATCCGCCGGACCACCGTCTGGGTGGACTCGTCCGGGGAGCCGGCCACCACCGGCAGCCACGCCCGGCGGGCCTGCTTGGCCGCCTCCCGGGCGGTCGCCGCCCACTTCTCCCGGGCCCGTACGCCCCGGTCGCCGCGCCACTGGGCCACCGAGCGGGACGCCGCCCAGGGGACGATCTCGTCCACCCCGACCTCCGTCATCGCCTGCACGGCCAGCTCGCCCCGCTCGCCCTTGGCGATGCCCTGCACCACCACGAGCCGCGGGACGGACGCGTCGACGTACCCCCGGGAGGTGATCCGGAGATCGAGGGTGCCCCTGCCGACGGCGGTGACCACGGCGGCGGCCGTGCCCCCGCGGCCGTCGGCGAGCAGCAGTTCCTCGCCGAGCCGCAGCCGCTGCACCGTCGCGGCGTGGTGCCCCTCCGGGCCGTCCAGGATCAGCGTGTCACCGGTGGGCAGCGCCTCGACCAGGAACAGCGGGGCGGACACCTCAGGCGTGCCCGTTGAAGGCGTCGCGCATCCGGGAGAAGAAGCCGCCCTGCTTGGTCAGCTCGGCGACCTCCTCGCCCCGGGTCTTGGCGAAGTCCCGCAGCATCTTCTCCTGGTCGGCGTCGAGCTTGGTCGGGGTACGCACGTCCAGGTGGACGTAGAGGTCACCCCGGCCGGTGCCGCGCAGGTGCGGTACGCCCCGGGCGCGCAGCCGCAGCGTGCTGCCCGGCTGGGTGCCGGCCTTGACGTCGACCGTCTCCTCGCTGTCGAGGGTCTTGATGCTCAGCCGGGTGCCCAGCGCGGCGGCGGTCATCGGCACGGTGACCCGGCAGTGCAGGTCGTCGCCCTTGCGGGAGTAGACGTCGTGCGGCCGCTCGTGGATTTCCACGTAGAGGTCACCGGCGGTGCCGCCACCCGGGCCGACCTCGCCCTGCTGGGCCAGCCGGATCCGCATGCCGTCCTCGACGCCGGCCGGGATCTTGACGGTCAGCGAGCGGCGGGTCCGCACCCGGCCGTCGCCGGCGCAGGTCGGGCAGGGGTGCGGGATCGTGGTGCCATAGCCCTGGCAGACGGTGCACGGCCGGGCGGAGACCACCTGGCCGAGGAAGGTCCGCTGCACCGACTGGACCTCGCCGCGACCGCCGCACGCCTCGCAGGTGGCCAGGTGGGTGCCGGCCGCGGTGCCGGCGCCGGCACAGGTGGTGCAGAGCACGGCGGTGTCGACGGTGATCGGCGCCTCGACGCCGAACGCGGTCTCGTGCAGGTCCAGCTCCAGGCGCAGGATCGCGTCCGCGCCCGGCCGGGTCCGCGGGCGCGGGCCCCGGGCACCGCCGGCCGCGCCGCCGAAGAAGGCGTCCATGATGTCCTGGAAGCCGACGAACGGGCCGGCCCCGCCGGGGCCACCCGGACCGCCGGCGCCCCCGCCGCCCGGCGCGAGCGGGTCGCCGCCCAGGTCGACGATCTGCCGTTTCCGGTCGTCCGAGAGGACCTCGTACGCGGCGTTGATGTCCTTGAACTTCTCCTGTGCCTCCGGGTCCGGATTGACGTCCGGGTGGAACTGTCGCGCCAGCTTGCGGTAGGCGCGCTTGATCTCATCGTCGGAGGCCTCCCGGCTCACACCGAGAATGCCGTAGTAGTCCCTGGCCACTGCGTTCCGTGTCCTCATGTTCGTCTCGCGTTGCGCCGGTCGGCGGCCGGAGCCGGCCGTCGGCCCTGACTGGTCAGTTCTGGGCCAGCAGCTCGCCCACGTAGCGTGCCACGGCTCGCACCGTGGCGATGGTGCCGGGGTAGTCCATTCGGGTCGGCCCGAGCACCCCGAGGCCGCCGACGATGGTGGCGCCCGGGCCGTACCCGGTGCTGACCACGGAGGCGGCCCGGAGATTGTCGATCTCGTTCTCGTCGCCGATCAGCACCCGGGTGGTGCTCGGCTCGGCCTCGCCGATGAGCTTGAGCAGCACGACCTCCTCCTCGAGCGCCTCCAGGATGGGGCGCAGCGAGCCCTGGAAGTCGAGCAGTCCGCCGCGGGTCAGGTTGGCGGTGCCGGCCAGCGCGATCCGCTCCTCGTGCCGCTCCACCAGGGTCTCCAGCAGCACGGTGGAGAGCGTGGTCATGGCGCCGCGCAGGTGCGGCGCGGCCTCGTCGACCAGCGCCTGGACCAGCGGCGGGGTCTCCGAGAGCCGGCTGCCGACCAGCTTCTCGTTGACCAGCCGGCGCAGGTCGGTGACATCGTCGGCCGGGATCGGCGCGGGCAGCTCGACCAGCCGCTGCTCGACCCGCCCGGTGTCGGCGATCATGACCAGCATCAGCCGGGTGGTGGAGATCGGCACCAGTTCCAGGTGGCGGACCGTGGAGCGGGCCAGCGACGGGTACTGCACCACGGCGACCTGCCGGGTCAGCTGGGCCAGCAGCCGCACCGTGCGGTGCACCACGTCGTCCAGATCGACCGCGCCGACCAGGAAGCGCTCGATGGCCCGGCGCTCGGCCGGGCTGAGCGGCTTGACCCGGGAGAGCCGGTCCACGAAGAGCCGGTAGCCGCGGTCGGTGGGCACCCGGCCCGCGCTGGTGTGCGGCTGCCGGATGTAGCCCTCCTCCTCCAGCACCGCCATGTCGTTGCGCACGGTGGCCGGGGAAACGCCCAGCTGGTGCCGCTCGACCAGGGCCTTGCTCCCCACCGGCTCCTGCGTGGCGACGTAGTCCTCGACGATCGCGCGCAGCACGGCGAGCTTGCGGTCGTCGAGACCCATCTCCCCACCTCCTGAAGCACCTCGACCCACCGGCGGTCCGGCACCGGCCGGGCACCTGGCACTCGACTGTAGCGAGTGCCAGTCTACGTCGGCGGCACCCCGGGCGCGATGATCAGCGACGGACCACGGATGGCCCCGCCACACCCGCTCCGCGCCAGGGCCGTTCAGTCGGACATCCCGGGCGGAGTCGCTCTGGTGCCGCGTTGCGGGCAACCCCTACCGTGACGTTCATGACTGAACCACCTCGCCCTCCCGGAGCGGGGGACGCCGGCGCCCAGCCGCCGGACCCGACCCCGCCGTCGGCACCGTACGGCTCGTCGGCGGACGAGCCGCCCACCGCACCACTGTCCGGGGCACCGGGCGCGGGCGGGTATCCCCCGCCCGGTGGCTATCCGCCCCCCTCCGGCGGTCAGCCGCCGTCGGGCGGCTACCCGCCGTCGGGCGGCTACCCGCCGCCGGGCGGCTACCCGCCGCCGGGTGGCGGCTATCCGACCGGCGGCGCGTACGGCGCCCCGAGCGGCGGCTGGGCCAACAACGAGGACAAGACCTGGGCGCTGATCGCGCACTTCGGCGGCGCGGCGGCGATGTTCGTCAGCGGCGGCGTGCTGGGTTGGCTGCCGCCGCTGGTCGCCATGCTGGCCCGGGGCAACCAGTCGCCGACGGTGCGCCAGCACGCGGTCGCGGCGCTCAACTTCCAGCTGCTCTGGTCGATCGTCGGCCTGGTCGGCTGGATCCTGGCCTGCATCGCGATCGGGTTCGTCGCGATCGCCGCGGCGGTGATCCTCGGCGTGGTGTTCGGCGTCCTCGCCGGCGTCAAGGCCAACGAGGGCCAGCTCTACCGCTATCCGATGAGCTTCAGCCTGGTGAAGTGACGCCCCACCCGGCCGGCCCACGGGTCGGCCGGGTGCCCGGTGGTCAGGGCAGCAGGTCGCGGACCACCGCGTCGGCCAGCAGCCGGCCGCGCAGGGTGAGCACCGCCCGGCCGGCCGCGTACTCCGGCGCGGCCAGCAGGCCGCCGGCCAGCGCCCGCTCCGCCCCGGCCCGGCCGGCATCGTCGAGCACGTCCAGCGGCAGCCCGGCGGCGAGCCGCAGCCGCAGCATCACGTCCTCCATGTGCGCCTCGTCGGGCGTGAGCAGCTCCCGGGCCAGACCGGGCGACTCCCCGGCGGCCAGCCGCTGCGCGTACGTGGTGGGGTGCTTGACGTTCCACCAGCGCACCCCGCCGACGTGGCTGTGCGCCCCCGGGCCGAGGCCCCACCAGTCCGCGCCGGTCCAGTAGAGCAGGTTGTGCCGGCACCGGGCCGCCTCCGACCGGGCCCAGTTGGAAACCTCGTACCAGGAGAAACCGGCCGCGTCGAGGGCGGCCTCCGCGGCCAGGTAGCGGTCCGCCGCCACGTCGTCGCTCGGGTACGCCAGCTCGCCGCGCCGCATCCGCGCCGCCAGCCGGGTGCCGTCCTCGACGATCAGGGCGTACGCGCTGACGTGGTCCACGCCCGCCGCGACGACCTGGTCCAGCGAGGCGGCGAAGTCCTCGGCGCGCTCCCCCGGCGTGCCGTAGATCAGGTCCAGGTTCACGTGGTCGAACCCGGCGTCGCGCGCCTCTGCGGCGGCGGCGGTGGCCCGACCGGCGCTGTGCGTGCGGTCGAGGATCGCCAGCACCCCGGGCGCGGCGGACTGCATGCCCAGCGAGATCCGGGTGTAGCCGGCGGCCCGCAGCGTCTTCAGCGATTCCGGGGTGACGGACTCGGGGTTGGCCTCGGTGCTCACCTCGGCGTCGGCGGCCAACCCCCAGGTGCGGTCGATCCCGTCGAGGATCCGGGCCAGGTCGTCGGCGGGAAGCAGGGTCGGCGTGCCGCCGCCGACGAAGACGGTGTCCACCCGCCGCGGCGGGGTGTCGCCCAGCACCCGGCGCGCGAGGGCCAGCTCGGCCAGCACGGTGTCGGCGTACGACTCACGGCTGGCCCCACCACCCAGCTCGGCCGCCGTGTAGGTGTTGAAGTCGCAGTACCCGCAGCGGCTGGCGCAGAACGGGACGTGCACGTACACGCCGAAACCGCGCGCGCCGACCGCGCGGGTGGCGGCAGCGGGCAGCGATCCGTCGCGCGGGACGGATTCGCCTTCTGGAAGAGCGCCGGGCATGGCAACTAGTGTGCCCGGCATGACCTCTCCGGACGCTCTCGTGCGGGTCGCCACGGCCCGTGGGGTGACCACCCTCACCCTGGACAGCCCGCACAACCGCAACGCGCTCTCCACCCCGCTGATGACCGAGCTGCTGGCCGGGCTGGCCGCGGCGGTCGCCGACGACACCGTCCGGGCGGTCGTGCTCGACCACAGCGGCCCGGTCTTCTGCTCCGGCGCGGACCTGAAGGAGACCGCCGCCGCGTACGCCAGCGGGACCGTGCCGGCCGGGATGCTCGGCGACGTGCTGGTGGCGGTGCGGGAGTGCCCGAAGCCGGTGCTGGCGAAGGTCGCCGGGCCGGCGCGGGCCGGCGGGCTGGGCCTGATCGCCGCGGCCGACCTGGCGGTCTGCGCCGAGGAGGCGACGTTCGCCTTCACCGAGGTGCGGATCGGGGTGATCCCGGCGGTCATCTCGGCGACCGTGCTGCCCCGGCTGCACCCCCGGGCCGCCGCCGAGCTCTACCTGACCGGGGACACCTTCGACGGCCGCCGGGCCGCGGAGATCGGCCTGGTCACCGCGGCGGTGCCGGCGGACGGGCTGGACGCGGCGGTGGCCCGGTACTGCGACTCCCTGGTCCGGGGCGCGCCGCGGGCCCTCGCCGGCGCCAAGGAACTGCTGCGCCGGCCGGCCGCCACCAACCTGCGCGGCGAGATCGCCGAGTTGGCCGCGCTCTCCACCGCATACTTCCTCTCCGCTGAGGGCCGGGAGGGCGTGCTCGCCTTCCGCGAGAAGAGACTGCCCGGCTGGGTGGCCGCTCTGAACGGCGGTCCGGCAGAGAGCGCGAGCTAGGACGGGCCGCGGCCGGACGCTCCCCGTGGTCACTCGGTGACGGAACGGGAGGCAACCGGTCGGACGACCCGACCGGCGCGACGGGGGACGTACGCTTGGCGGACTGTCGAACAGGGGGTGCGGGTGCGAACTCGGGCAATCGTGGCAGCCGGTGTGGTGGTGGCCGTCGTCGCCCTCCTCGGGATCTGGTTCGTGGCGAAGCAGTTCGGGCGCGAGCTTCGTCTGCCGACGGCCAGCCGCACCTGCACCGTCTCCGCGGACGGTCGGGTCGTGCTCGGCGCCGACCAGATGGCCAACGCGGCCACCATCGCGGCGATCGGGGCGCAGCGGCAGATGCCCGAGCGGGCCGTGGTGGTGGCCCTGGCGACCGCGTACCAGGAGTCGCACCTGAAGAACCTGGCGCACGGCGACCGGGACTCGCTGGGCCTGTTCCAGCAGCGCCCGAGCCAGGGTTGGGGCACCGCGGAGCAGATCCGGGACCCGCGGTACGCGGCGAACCGGTTCTACGCGGCCCTGAAGAAGGTCAAGGGCTGGCAGGAGCTGCGGGTCACCGAGGCCGCCCAGCGGGTGCAGCGGTCGGCCTATCCCGAGGCGTACCAGAAGTGGGCGGACGAGTCCCAGGTCCTCACCCGCGCGCTGCTCGGCCATGCGACCGGCGCGGTGGCCTGCACGGTGGGGCCGACGCCGGCGATGCGCGGCCAGGCCGCGGCGGCCGCGCTGATCCAGGGGCTGACCCTGGACTGGGGGCTGCCGGGCGTCGCCGCGCCGACCGACCTGACCGGGCTGGCGGTGTCGGCGACGGACAGCCGCAACGGCTGGCGGTACGCGCACTGGCTGGTGTCACACGCCGACGACCACGGCGTGAAGCGGGTCCGCTTCGGCGACCTGGAGTGGACCGCCGAGCAGGGCACCTGGGCGCGGGTGGCCGACGGCCGGGCGGCGCCGACGCAGGTGCTGGCGGAGGTCTTCGCCGACACGTAGGCCCGACGGCGTGCCGGGCGGGGGTCAGGGGCGGCTGCCGGCGACCCGGCGGCGGACCTTCTCCCGGATCGACTCGGGCAGTTCCGGGACGTCGAGCAGCCGGGGCAGCAGCTCCGGCTCCAGGCTCGTCGCCCGGAACACCTCGCCGATGGTCACCCCGTGCGCCGGTCGTGCCACCACCTCGACCGGGTCACCGGCGCCGACCGTGCCCTCTCGCAGCACCCGCAGGTACGCCCCGGGCGCGGCCCGCGCGGTGAACCGCTTGATCAGGTCGGGCATCCCCCAGAAGCCGGCGAAGGTGGCACACGGCGTGCGCGGCTTGGTCACCTGGAGCAGCGCGTCCCCGATCGCCCACTCCTCGCCGATCACCGCGCCGGTGACGTCCACCGCGTAGGTGGTGAGGTTCTCGCCGAAACCGCCGGGCCGGATGCCCCGACCCAACTCGGCCGCCCACCAGTCGGCGTCCTCCGTGGCGTACGCGTAGACGGCCTGGTCGGGGCCGCCGTGGTGGGCCCGCTCGCCGATGAAGTCGCCGGCCACCCCGTCGGCGCGCAGCAGCACCGGCCCGTCGACCGGCCGCTTGTCGATGCCGCTGCGGCCGCTCGCGTCGCCCGCCCATTCCGCCTCGGTCACCACGCCGAGGTTCACCGCCGCCAGCCTGCCCGTCATGGCCGTGAGCCTAGTGCGGGACGGACCGGCGGGACACCCGGTGATCAGCCCTTGACGGCGCCCGCCACCAGGCCGGAGACCATCCGGCGCTGCACCAGCAGGAAGAAGACGATCACCGGCAGGGTGAACAGCGTCGAGGCGGCCATCACCGAGCCCCAGGCGGTGTCGTCCCGGCCGAAGAAGAAGGTCATCGCCACCGGCAGGGTGTACCGGTCCTGGTCGTTGATGAAGGTCAACGCGAAGATCAATTCGTTCCAGGCGGTGATGAAGGAGAAGATGCTGGTGGCCACCAGCCCCGGCGCGACCAGCGGGAAGAGGATCCGCCGGAAGGTCTGGAACCGGTTGGCGCCGTCGATGGCCGCGGCCTCCTCCAGTTCCTTCGGCACCGCCGCCACGAAGCCGCGCAGCATCCACACCGCGAACGGCAGGGAGAAGCCGAGGTAGGTCAGGATCAGGCTGGGCAGGGTGTTGTAGAGCCCGAGCCGCTGGATCATCAGGAAGAGCGGGATGACCAGCGCCTCCAGCGGGATCATCTGCACCACCAGCAGCAGGATCAGGAACGTGGTGCGCAGCCGGAACCGGAACCGGGCCACCGCGGTCGCCGCGAGCAGCGCGACCAGGCCGCTGAGCAGCACCGTCGCCAGCGCGACCAGGGCGCTGTTGAGGAAGAAGTCGGCGAACGTCACGCCGGGGATCAGGTTGCCGGTGAGGATCTCCCGGTAGTGCTCCAGGGTGGGCTCCGCCGGCACCGGGCGCGGCGTGGCCGAGAAGATCTCCCGGTTCGGCTTCAGCGAGGTGGCGATCATCCAGTAGACCGGGAAGGCCGCGAAGAGCGCGACCAGCAGGCCGGCGCCGTTGAGGGCGATCTTCTTCACGACTCGTCCTCCTGCCGCAGCACCATCCGGACGTAGACACCGGTCACCACGAGCAGGATCAGGGTGAGGATGACCGCGATCGAGGCGCCGAGGCCGTACTTGGGCGGCGGCGAGAACGCCTCCGCGTACGAGTAGATGGAGAGCATGAACGTCGACCGGTCCTGGGTGCCGCCGGCCAGCACGAACTGCTGGGTGAAGACCTTGAAGTCCCAGATCGTGGAAAGCACCACCAGGATGCCGAAGACCGGTCGCAGGCTCGGGAAGGTGACCGACCAGAAGACCCGCCACGGCCCCGCCCCGTCGACCCGGGCCGCCTCCTGCAGCTCACCCGGCACGCTCTTCAGCCCGGCCAGCACGCTGACCGCGATGAACGGGAACGAGTGCCAGACCACCACCAGGGTGAGGATCGAGAAGAACAGCAGCGGGTCGTTGAACCAGCCGTAGCCGGTCCAGTCGCTGCGTCCGAAGAGCGCGCTGGACAGCCCGTCGGGCAGGGCGTTGAAGAGCCAGGTGACCAGGCCGCTGGTGTCGTCGAAGATCCACTTCCAGACGATGGTGCCGGTCAGCGCCGGGGTGGCCCAGGCCAGCATCACGCAACTGCCGACGAAGGTGGCCATCCGCTTGCCCAGCCGGTTGAGCAGCAGCCCGACCAGGGTGCCGAGGACCATCGTGAGCAGCACGTTGGCCGCGGCGAAGAGCACCGTGTTGCGCAGCACCGTACGGAAGAACGGGTCGCCGAGGATCTGGGCGTAGTTGGCCAGGCCCACCCAGGGCCACTCGCGGTCGCCGCGCAGCTGCCGGACGCTGTCCAGCTTGTAGAAGGACATCGCCACCACCTGGCCCAGGGGCCAGAGCAGCAGCACCCCGATGATCACCAGGCAGGGCAGCAGCAGCAGGTACGGCAGGTGGTCCACCCGGGGCCGCCGCCGCGCGGGGGTCTCCCGCGCGGCGGCCGTCCCGGGGGCCTCGATCAGGGTGCTCACTTGGCGTTGAGGATGCTTTCCATCTCGGTGGCCGCGTCGGCGGTGGCCTTCTCGACCGTCTTCTGGCCCTTGATGACCGAGCTGTTCATCGCCTGGGTCACCGTCTTGGTCCGGCTGACCTCGACCCATTTGGGGGTGAGCGGCGTCAGCTTGGTGTTCTGCATGGTGGTCGCGAACGCGGCCATCACCTTGTCGTTGGCGTAGTTACCGCCACCCACCAGGTCCTGGTAGACCGGGAAGAAGTTGAGGCTGCTGGCGAACTCCTGGTCCTTCTGCTTGCTCAGCAGCACGGTCAGGTAGTCCCAGGCCAGGTCCTGCCGCTTGCTGTCCTTCCACAGGGCGATGTCGGAGCCACCGGCGAAGGCGGGGGCCGGCTTGCCGTCCGGGCCTGGGATGGGGAACGTGCCCCACACCTTCTCGATCTCCGGGTTGTCCTTCTTCATCGCGCCGCCCTGCCAGCTGCCGGCGAACGCCATCGCCGCCCGGCCGGTGGCGAACTGGGTACGGGCGTCGACCTCGTTCCAGCCGGCGGCGGCCGGCGGGGCGACCTTGTGCACGGTGACCAGGTCGGTCCAGAACTTGACCGCCTTCTGCGCCTCCGGCGTGCGGTAGCCGGACTTCCAGCTGTCGCCGTCCTTGGTGGCGATCTCGGCGCCGGCGGCCCAGAGGAAGGAGTAGAAGGGCAGCTCGGAGTTGCCCGGCAGGGCGATGCCGTAGGTGCCCGGCTTCTTGGCCTGGACGGTCTTCGCGGCGGCGACCAGCTCGTCCCAGCTCGTCGGCGGCTTCACGCCGGCCTCGGCGAACCAGTCGGTGCGGTAGTAGATGGCGCGCACCCCGGCGTACCACGGCACGCCGTACTGCTTGCCGTCGAGCTGGGCGTTCTGGACCAGGCCGGGAAGGATGTCCTTGCCCTCGGACCAGCTGCCGAACCGCTCGGTGACGTCGGCGAGGGCCTCCTGCGCCGCCCAGCCCTGGGTCTCGGTGTTGCCGAGCTCGGTGAGGTCCGGTCCCTCCCCACCGGCGAGCGCCGCCTGGAACTTCTTCGGCGCTTCCAGCCAGGGGATGTACTGGACGACCACGTCGGTCTCGGGGTGCTTCTTCTTGAACTCGGCCTCGACGCCGTCGAGGAACTTCGTCTGGGCGTCGCCGCCCTCGCCCATCATCCAGACCGTCAGCTTGCTGTTGTCCGCTGCCTTGTCGTCGTCACCCGAACCACCGCAGCCGGCGAGCACCATCGCGGCCGAGGCCACGATGGCGGTGACCGGCGCAAGCCGCTTCCACCTGTTCACGCCCATATCTCCCTCGCGCCGTTTGGCACTAACCTTCTCCGCCGCACCTTAGTAGGAAAAATTCCTTTACGACAGGGGGCAGTCGCGAGGTTGGGCGTTGGCGACCGTATCGCAGGTGGTGGGAGCGGGGGCAAGGCCGGCGTCGCGGGCGGAAGCGCGTATGCGAGCGGGCGCCCGACCTTCCGGTCGGGCGCCCGCTTCAGCAGTTCGGTGCGTCAGTACCGGGAGACGCTCCGGCGACGGCCGACGCCGGCCACCAGGGCCACGGCGATGGCGGCGAACAGGACCTGCAGCAGCAGCTCCCGCCAGTCGATGCCGGCCGTGTTGGCGAAGCCGGACGCCCGGGCGACGATCGTGCCGAGCAGCGCGGCGCCGACGCCGATCAGCATGTGCAGCCACATCGGCATGTTCTGGCGGCCCGGAACGACCAGGCGGCCCAGAGCGCCGACGATGAGACCAACGATGAGCGCGGTGATGATGCCCCAGACGGTGAGCTCCACGGTCGCTCCTCCTTCAGTAATCGAGTCACACGAGGTCGTGTGGTTCCTGTCGTGACCGCTAAGTGCCCGACCCGCCAAAATCCCAAACCGACTTCGGTGACAAACTGCGCGACAAGCCCCCTGAACAGGACTTTCCCTCGGATCCCGGGGCACGACGCGAACCGGGCGCCCGACCTTTCGGTCGGACGCCCGGTTCGGCAGTTCGGGGTGTCAGTACCGCGAGACGCTGCGGCGACGGCCCACGCCGGCCACCAGGGCCACGGCGATGGCGGCCAGCACGACCTGGACCAGCAGTTCCATCCAGTCGATCCCGGCGGTCTCGGTGGCGATGCCCAGCGCGCGGGCGAGGACCGTACCGAGCAGCGCGGCGCCGATACCGATCAGCATGTGCAGCCAGATCGGCATGTTCTGGCGACCCGGAACGACCAGGCGGCCCAGAGCGCCGACGATGAGACCAACAACGATGGCGGTGATGATGCCCCACACGGTGAGCTCCACGGTCGCCCTCCTTCTCAAGAAGTTTCCACACGGTCGGTGGTTCCTGTGGTGACCGCTAAGTGCCCGACCGGCGCGAAACCCAAACCGACTCAACCGCCGACAGGTCGCGCCACGTCGATTTCCGGGCCGCGCGTCGGTTCGGCCGGGAAGCACGATCCCGCAGGTGGCGCCCGGTGCCGGCGGGTCCGGGACCGGGCCCGCCGGCGGCGGAAAATTCATCGACAGGTACGCCCGTGAACGCCGGCGCCCCGCGCGGAGGACCCGGTGCGGGTCGCTCCGGCGGGGCACCGGATCGCTGCGGCGGAGCTACTTCTTGCCGGGGGGCTTGCCGTCTCCCGAGTCGGAGGAGAGGGCGGCGATGAAGGCCTCCTGCGGCACCTCCACCCGGCCGACCATCTTCATCCGCTTCTTGCCTTCCTTCTGCTTCTCCAGCAGCTTGCGCTTCCGGCTGATGTCACCGCCGTAGCACTTGGCCAGCACGTCCTTGCGGATCGCCCGGATGGTCTCGCGGGCGATCACCCGGCTGCCGATCGCGGCCTGGATCGGCACCTCGAACTGCTGGCGCGGGATCAGGTTGCGCAGCTTCGCGGCGATCGTGACGCCGTAGTTGTACGCCTTATCCTTGTGCACGATCGCGCTGAACGCGTCCACCGGCTCGCCGTGCAGCAGGATGTCGACCTTCACCAGCTCGGACGCCTGCTCGGCGGAGGGCTCGTAGTCCAGCGAGGCGTAGCCCTTGGTGCGGCTCTTGAGCTGGTCGAAGAAGTCGAAGATGATCTCCGCGAGGGGCAGCGTGTAGCGCAGCTCCACCCGGTCCGCGGAGAGGTAGTCCATGCCGAGCAGGCTGCCCCGGCGACCCTGGCACAGTTCCATGACGGCGCCGACGTAGTCGTTCGGGGTGAGCACGGTGGCCCGGACGACGGGCTCGTACACCTCGGCGATCTTGCCGGTCGGGTACTCGCTCGGGTTGGTCACCACGATCTCCTGGCCGTCCTCCGTGATGGCCCGGTAGACCACGTTCGGCGCGGTGGAGATCAGATCGAGGTTGTACTCCCGCTCCAGCCGCTCCCGGATGATCTCCAGGTGCAGCAGGCCGAGGAAGCCGCAGCGGAAGCCGAAGCCCAGCGCCCCCGACGTCTCCGGCTCGTAGTCGAGCGCGGCGTCGTTGAGCTTGAGCTTGTCCAGCGCCTCGCGCAGGTTCGGGTAGTCCGACCCGTCGATCGGGTAGAGGCCGGAGTAGACCATCGGCTTCGGGTCCTTGTAGCCGCCGAGGGCCTGGGTCGCCGGCCGCGAGTTGATGGTGACGGTGTCACCGACCCGGGACTGGCGGACGTCCTTCACGCCGGTGATCAGGTAACCCACCTCGCCGACGCCGAGCGCGTCGGCCTTCACCATCTCCGGCGAAATGACGCCGATCTCCAGCAGCTCGTGCACCGCGGCGGTGGACATCATCTTGATCCGGTCGCGGGCGCTGATCCGCCCGTCGATCACCCGGACGTAGGTGACCACGCCCCGGTAGACGTCGTACACCGAGTCGAAGATCATCGCCCGGGCCGGGGCGTCGGCGTCGCCGACCGGGGGCTGGAACTGCCGGACGATCTCGTCCAGCAGGTACGGCACGCCCTCGCCGGTCTTGCCGGAGACCCTGATGCAGTCCGCCGGGTCGCCACCGATCAGGTGGGCGAGCTCCTCGGCGTACTTCTCCGGCTGGGCGGCCGGCAGGTCGATCTTGTTGAGCACCGGGATGATGCGCAGGTCGTTCTCGAGCGCCAGGTAGAGGTTGGCCAGGGTCTGCGCCTCGATGCCCTGCGCGGCGTCGACCAGCAGGACGGCCCCCTCGCAGGCGGCCAGCGACCGGGACACCTCGTACGTGAAGTCGACGTGCCCCGGGGTGTCGATCATGTTGAGCACCGCGTGCTCACCGGCCCGCTCACCCTCGCGGATGGTCCACGGCATCCGGACGGCCTGGCTCTTGATGGTGATGCCGCGCTCGCGCTCGATGTCCATCCGGTCCAGGTACTGGGCACGCATCTGCCGGGGGTCGACCACGCCGGTGAGCTGCAACATCCGGTCGGCCAGGGTCGACTTCCCGTGATCGATGTGGGCGATGATGCCGAAGTTCCGGATGCGACCGGGGTCGGTGGCACCAGGAGCATTCGCGCCGGGATCGAGCTTCGGTGGCACAGCGGTCCGTTCTGGTCGGCTGACGTGAGCGGGCCGGCACACGCCGGCCCCCTCTATGCTCCCACGTCGCCCCGGACGCGGTCCGATCACTCCTCGGGTGCCCGCCGGCTCACCCGGCGGCACCCTCACCCGGCGGCACCTCACCCGGCGGGCGGCACCTCACTCGGCGGGCGGCTCGACGAAGAGGGCGGCCAGGCGGGGCAGCCGGCGGCGGGCCTCCTCCTCGTCGTCGAAGTCCCAGAAGTCGTTGAGGTCCGGCACCGGCACCGGGTCGCGGTCCGCCGGCAGCTCGGCCGCAGTCGCCTTCCGGTACGCCTCCCAGGGCACCACGAGCATGGCCTCGCACTGGAACTCCTCGCCGCTGAGCGAGGCGGCCCGGACCCGCGGCAACTCGGCAAGGGAGTCGGGGTCGGCGACCGCCCTGGCGAACACCGCCCGGCCCTGGGTCATCAGCCAGCCGCGAAAGTACTCGAAGCCGTCGGCGGAGGCGCCCCCGTTGATCAGGTAGGCCGCGCCCCAGAGATCCACCCGGTAGGAGGCCGCGAGCACCCGCTGCTGGTGGTGGGCGTACCCGACGATCTCGTCCGGGTCCCGCTCGGCCAGCAGGGCGACCGCCCGGGCGGCGACCGCGTCGGACTCTCCCCCGCCGCCCTCCCGGGCCCGGTCGATCAGCTGCCAGAAGTCCTCGGTCCGCATGGCTCGCAGTCTGGCAGAGCCGACCGACACCCGGCCGCCGGCACCGCCGGGCCGGTGCGGGTCGGGCAACATGGGCGGGTGCCCGCGATCTCACTCCCCCCGGTGCCGTACGACGCGACCGCGGTCCGCCCCGATTGGGCCGCGCTGCCGACGGGCCTGCGGGACGCGGTCGTGGCGCGGCTCGGCGCCCCGCCGGTCGCGGTCCGGGTGGCCGGCGCCGGCTTCACCGGGGGCTTCGCCGCCGTGCTGGAGACCGCCGACGGCGCGCGCACCTTCGTGAAGGCGGCGTCGCTGGCGCAGCAGCGGCACCTGGTCGACTGGTACGCCCACGAGGCGCTCGTGCTGGCCCGGCTCCCGGCGGGCCTGCCGGTCCCCCGGCCCCGGTGGGCGCTGACCGCGGCCGGTTGGTACGCGCTCTGCCTCGACGCTGTCGACGGCGCCCCGCCCCGGCTGCCGTGGAAACCGGACGAGCTGGCCGCCACCCTCACCGCGTACGCGCAGGTCGCCGCCGCCCTCGCCGACCCGCCCGGCGAGCTGGTCGGGCTCGGGCTGCCCCGCCTGTCCGACCTGGCCCGCGACGACATTCTCTGGTGGGGCGAGGTGGCCGCCGGCCGGGAACCGGCACCGGAGCTGCCGGACCGGGCCCGGAGCCGGCTGCCGGAGCTGGTCGCCCTGGAGTCCCGCCTCCCCGCGTACGCGGACGCCCCGCCCGCCGGGTCGGACCGGCCGGCGACCGGGTTGATCCACTGCGACCTGCGGGTGGACAACGTGCTGATCGACACCGCCGGCCGGGCCTGGATCTGCGACTGGAACTGGCTCTGCCACGGGCCGGCCTGGTTCGACCTGGCCAGCCTGCTGATCACCGCGTACGCCAGCGGCCTGGACGCGGACGCGGCGTTCGCCAGCCACCCGGCGGCGGCCGGCGCGCCGCCGGACGCGCTCGACGTGACCCTGGCCGCGCTGGCCGGATACCTGCTCACCAGCGCGGCCGCCGGCCCGTCGTCGGCGTCGCCACACATCCGCGCCCACCAGCGGTGGAGCGGCGAGCAGGCGCTGGGCTGGCTCGCCGCCCGGCGGAGCTGGGGCTGAGCCGTTTTGGCTCGTCCCGGCCGACCTGGTAACCTGGCTCTTCGCGCAGCGATGACGCATGCTCGTCGTCGCGCGTGAGAAGCAGACCAAACCGAGCTATCAAGACGAGGCTGTCGCGTGGCGAACATCAAGTCCCAGATCAAGCGCAACCGGCAGAACGAGAAGCGCCGGCTGCGTAACAAGTCGGTCAAGTCGTCGCTGAAGACCGCCATCCGCAAGTTCAACGAGGCTGCGGAGGCCGGTGACGCCGAGAAGGCCGCCGTCCTGATGCGTGACGCCGCCCGCAAGCTGGACAAGGCCGCCAGCAAGGGCGTCATCCACGCCAACCAGGCGGCGAACCGGAAGTCGGCGATCGCCAAGCGCGTCGCCTCGTTCTCGGCCTGACAAGCCGGTAGATCTGCCGGAAGCCCCGGGCATCGACCCGGGGCTTCCGGCTGTCTGCGTATCGGACGGGCGCCGCTGAGCCGGTGCCGCACCGGTCAGCGCCCGGCCGGATCAGCGCAGCGGGTCGTGCCGCAGCGGGTCCGACCACGACACGCCGTCGTCGGGCCGGGTTCCGTCGTCGGGGCGGGTGATCTGGTCGCCGGGACGGGCGGCGCGCAGCGTGGGGTCGGAGGCGAGGACCACGCCGGGAAGCGTGTGCGACGCCGTCGGCACCCGGGCCCGGCCGACCACCGGCTCCATCTGCCGCCGGAACCGGTCCCGCTCCTGCTCCGGCACCAGCGCCGCGGTGCGGACCACCAGCTCGGCGACCACGTCGTTGAGCTTCACCATCGCCGCCACCGCGATCGGCAGCACCAGCACCGCCCACCAGCTGACCAGCTCCGCGAGGGCGAGCAGCGCGGCGAGCGCGACCGAGCCCTCGAAGAAGAGGAAGCACAGCACCCCGCCCGGGTTGACGAAGCGCAGCCCGAGGATCCGGGCGTAGAGCGGCCGGTACCGCTCCTGGTCCGTCGGCACGGTCGCCCAGGACGCGCGGGGGGATCGGGTCACCGGGCGCCGCCCTCCCGAGCGGCGGCGACCGAGAAGACCGCCCGCTCCAGCGCGTACGCCCGGTCGTCGGCGCCACCCTTGACGGCCGCGTTGCACTCGGCGGCGGCCCGCATCGCCCGCACCAGGCCCTCCGGTGTCCAGCCCCGCGCCTGCCGCTGGGCCCGCTCGATCTTCCACGCGGGCATGCCGAGGCTGCTGGCCAGCTGATACGGGCTGCCCCGCCCGGCGGAGGCCACCCGGGCCACCGTGCGGACCCCGTCGGCGAGCGCGTCGGCGATCGGCACCGGATCGACGCCGACGTGCAACGCCCAGCGCAGCGCCTCCAGCGCGGCGGGAACGTCGCCGACCATGGTCGCGTCGGCGACGGTGAAGCCGGTCACCTCGACCCGACCCCGGTAGTACCGGGCCACCGTGTCGGCCCCGATCCGGCCGTCGGTGTCGGCGATGAGCTGCGAGCACGCCGCGGCCAGCTCGCGCAGGTCGTTGCCGACGGCGGCGATGAGCGCCTCGGCGGCGTCGTCGGTGCACCTCCCCCCGGCCCGGCGGATTTCGCCCCGGACGAAGGCGACCCGCTCCCGGTGCCCCTTGAGCTTGGCCGCCGGCACCACGGTCGCACCCGCCGCGCGCAGCCCGTCGGCGAAGGCCTTCCCCTTGGCGGCGCCGAGGTGCAGCACCACGAGCTGAACCTCGGGATCGGGATTCTTCGCGTACGCCAGCAGCGCGGTGACCAGGTCCTTCCGGGCGTCCTGCCCGGCGTGGAGCACGAGCACCCGCCGGCCGCCGAAGAGCGACGGGCTCAGCATCTCCGCGATCTCCCCCACCGCCACGGCGCTGGCCTGGTACTCCCGGACGTCCACATCCGGGTCGACGGCGCGCGCCGTCGCGACGGCTTCGCTGACCGCGCGCGTGGCGAGCAGCTCCTCGTCGCCGAGGACGAGCAGAATGGGGGGCAGGCTGGCGGGGGTCACGCCGCCCATATTCGCACGGCCCTGGACCGGACCGTGCCTGGTCATCGGCGACTGTGACGGCACAGCCCGCACGCAGCGCGAATCCAGACATTCAACTCGACCCACCTGCTACCGCAACAAGCTGGATCGATTGGCGTCACGGCTGCCGCCCCGGCGTGGTGCCGCGGGTCACCACCGCCAGCCCGTGCCGGTCCCGGACCACGGCGCGCTCGGCCGGTGCCGCCCCCACCGCCGCAACCTGCTCCCGTCGCGGGTGACCGACGCGGAGCGCGCGGCGTTGGACAAGGCGGAGAAACAGGCTCGCGAGCACCTGGAGCAGATGGGCGAGCCGGCCCCGGAGCCGGGCCCGTGGCAAGCGAAGGGCGCAGCCCCGGGGGCTACTGACCGGAGACTGCGCCACCGACGCGGCGGGAGCCGCCTGGACCCGACTCATGGAGGCTTCCCGATGACCATCCACCCGACCGATAAGCGCGTGCGGTACGCCCCATCCCTGGCCGTCTGGATCGTGGACACGCAGGAAAGCCACACGGTGGGCGCGGATCAACTTTTGGCCGCCATGACGGTCCACGCCACCGAGTCCGGGGACATGCCGGAGGGGTGCACCTGCGCGCCGGAGTCCTTCAGCGTCTCCCCCATGAACGGGGTGACCGCCAGCACAGCGCGAGTCCACCGGCTCGGCCAGCAGGGTGGGATCGCCATGTACGGACACGGCACCGTGCCGGAGTACGGCGTGGCAAGGGAGCAGGGCAACGCGCACCAGTGCCCACACGCGAGCGGGGACGGAGAGCGGCGCGCCAAAGCGCTGGCGCGCGCCGGCCAGTGGGATGAGCTGTGGGACCTGACAGAGCCGTTCCCGGCCGCGCCGGGCACCCTCCTGCCGGCCGCCACGCCGAGTAGCAAGGCTCCGGCCGCGTGGCAGGGTGAGCCGATGTCCGTGCCCGGGGTGGGTGTGATCCCGGACCGGCACGTCCACCCGGCCACCCGGGCGGACCTGGCCAGGCTTGGCACGCTCGCGACGGAGGCCACCCGGCTCGGCAGCAAGGCGCGCAAGGCGCAGGCCGCAGCGGCACAGGGACCCATGGAGGTCCGGCGGCTCGCGACGGAGGCTGCCATGTCTGGCAAGGCGCTGGACGCGGCGGAGGTGACCCGGATGGTCCGCGAGCGGCAGGAAGCGGCGGAAGCCGCGCAGGCGGAGGCGGACGGCACCCGGGACGCGGTGGACAAGGTGCGCCGCGAGGTGGCTGCCGGGATCGCGGAGCGCCGGGACGAGTGGCTGACCTACCTCCACGGCCAGGCCGCGGCCGGGCTGGCGCGCCTGGACCTTGTGGTGGCGGAGCTGGAGGCTGCGGTGGAGAACCTGGCAGAGATCGATCGGGTGCGGCAAACCGTGGAGCAGGCCAACTCCGGCCGCCTGTTCTCCGCCGGATCCATGATCGTCGGTAACGCCGTGGAGGCGGTCCGGCGGAGCCGGGAGCGCGCGGCCACGGCGCTGGCCGGGCTGGAGCGGCACGCGGCGAAGGCCAGCAAGGTGAAGACGGCTCAGAAAGCCTGAGCCACCTGGACGAACGGCCCGGACCCTGCGGAGGGGTCCGGGCCGTTTCACTGCGCGTCCGGGTCAGCGCCTCGCGCCTGGTGCGGCCGGTGCTCCGTGATCCACGCTTCCACGTCCTCCACGAGCCACACCGCTCCCCCGGCCAGCCGATCGAACGGCTCCGGGAAGTCGGGCCGGCTCGTGATCTGCACGACCCGGGCACGGGACACCTGGAGGCGTTCCTGTAGCTCTGCGCTGCCGTACAGCTTCCGGACCATGGATCGACTCGAGGCGTCAGGGCTGCCGCCCCGGTCGGATACCCCGGGCCACCACCGCCAGCCCGTGCCGGTCCCGGACCACGGCCACGTCCCCGTCGGTGTCGGTCCGCAGCACCCGCGCGCCGGCCCGGGAGAGCCGGGCCAGCAGACCGGGGTTGGGGTGCCCGTAGTCGTTGCTGACCCCCACCGACACCAGCGCGACCGACGGCCGGACCGCGTCGAGGAACTCCGGATCCTGGTACGCCGAGCCGTGGTGGGCGACCTTCAACACGTCGGCCCGGAAGGCGCCCGACGGTAGCGCCTCCAGCAACGCCCGCTGCTCCTCCGTCTCGGCGTCGCCCGGCAGCAGGATCCGCACCCCGGCCACGGTGGCGGCGAGCACCAGGGAGTTGTTGTTCGGGTCCGACCGGCTGCCCCGCATCGGGTACGGCGGGCCGAGCGCGACCAGCTCCACTCCCCCGGCCCGCCAGCTCCAGCCCATCCCCGCGGTACCCGGAGCCGCGGAGCCGGCCAGCGCGGCGGCACGTACCTGGGCAGCGCCGAGCGCCGGCTCGGACCACTGCGGGATCAGCACGGCCGCCACCCGGCGGCCCCGGAACACCCCGGTGACCCCGGCGACGTGGTCGGCGTGGAAGTGGCTGACCACCAGCAGCGGCACCTCGCGTACGCCGAGCCGGCGCAGACAACCGTCCACGCCGGCCGGATCGGGGCCGGCGTCGACGACCACCGCCCGACCGGCGGCGACCGAAAGCACCAGCGCGTCCCCCTGACCCACCGCGCAGGCCACCACCACCCAGCCGGGCGGGGGCCAGCCGCCGGCCAGCAGCCGGACCGGCAGTGTGCCCAGCACCACCGCGACGGCGCCCACCGCGACGAGTCGCCGGACCAGCGGGCGCCGAGTGGCGAGCAGCAGCGCCACGGTGAGCCCGGCCAGCAGCAGCGCCCCGGTCACCCCGCCGGGCCAGGGCAGCGTCCCGGCCGGCAGCCCCGCCCCGTGCCGGGCCACCGCCACCAGCCAGCGGGCCGGCCAGCTCGCCAGCCAGGCGGCGAACTCGGCGCCGGCCGGCCACACCGGCGAGATCACGGCGGCGACGACGCCGAGCACCGTCGCCGGTGCGATGGCCGGCACGGCCAGCAGGTTGGCGGGCACGGCGACCAGGCTGACCGTGCCGGAGAGGCCGGCGACCACCGGGCCGCAGGTGAGCTGGGCGGCCGCCGGCACCGCCAGCGCCTCGGCCAGCCCCACCGGTACGCCCCGACGGCGCAGCGCGTCCCGCCAGCCGGGAGCGACCAGCAGCAGCCCGGCGGTGGCGAGCACGGACAGCGTGAAGCCGGCGTCACCGGCCAGCTCCGCGTCGAGCAGCACCAACACGGTCACCGCGGCACAGAGCGCGGGCAGCGCGGCCCGGGATCGGCCGGCGGCGAGCGCGGCCAGCCCGATCGCCCCCATCGTGGCGGCCCGGACCACGCTCGGGGACGGTCGGACCAGGACGACGAAGCCGATCATGGCCAGCCCGCACAGCGCCGCGGCGGTCCGCGGACCGGCCCGGGCCCAGCGGGCGAGCAGCAGCACCGCACCGACGACGATGGCGACGTTCGAGCCGGAGAACGTCCGACAGGGAGGTGAGTACAAGAACGGCCCCGGCAGGTGCGCCAACACCTGTAATCCGGGGCCTTGACGGACAACGGAGGTCCGCCCACCCATGAGTGTAGCTGTCAAGCAAGCCCTGCTCGCGACCCGTGATCTCGGGAAGAACGAGCGTGCCGTGGCTATCGCCATCGCTGCTCACGCCAACCACGACGGCAACGCCTGGCCGTCTGTCGCCACCCTCGCCGAGTACGCCGGCTGTTCCGAGCGGACGGTACAGCGGGCGCTCGCCAAGCTGGTGCAGCTCGGTCGCCTGGTCGTCACCAAGGTTGCCGGCATCGCCACCCGCGTCTACCGCCTGGTCCTCGGTCAGGGGGTGTCATCCGCTTCGCAAGGGGTGACGAACCAGCCGGCCGGGGTGACAGATCAGGGCACCGGGGGTGACAGCCAGGGTGACACCCGAAGTGTTGAAGACCAAGGGAAGTTGAAGAACCGCGCTGGCGCGCGGGACTGGCGTCGCTTCCTTCCCAAGAACAAGAACAACACCACCCCCCGCCCGAGCGGCTACCCGTACCCGGAGCGTCGAGGGGCGGCGCTGCCGCCCGTCACCGGCACCGAGCAGTGCCCGCGTCACCGGGGATCGCTCGCCCACAACTGCGGCCCGTGCCGCAGCGAGGCACTGGCGGGTGACCGGTGAACGCCACTGCCGCCTACGCCCTGGTCCTGGTCCTGATCGGCGGACCCGTCGCGATGCTCGCGCCGTTCGTCATCGCTCGCCGACTGGCTGAGCGGCACGCAGAGCAGGTCGCCGACGACATCGCCCACCTCTCGGACGTTCCCAACGTCCCCACCCGCTTCTGAGGAGCCTCGCCGTGTCCCGTACTGCCATCACCTCTCGGCTCACCACCGGCCTGGTCGCCCTGGTCGCCGGCTACGCCTCGTTCTCGCACATCTTCAAGGTCGCCCGGCAGGCTGGCGAGCACGTCTCGGTTGCGTCGGTGCTCCCCCTGTCCATCGACGGACTCATCCTGGTCGGCACGCTGGCGATGCTCGACGACAAGCACAGCGGCCGGAAGCCTCGCCTGTCCGCTCGGCTGGCTGTGGCGTTCGGCATCGTCGCCACGCTGGCTGCCAACATCGCGTCGGCTCACCCGACGTGGACTGCCCGTGCCGTTGCCGCCGTTCCGCCGGTCGCCTTCCTGCTCGCCGTCGAGGTGCTGTCTCGGCGAGGCAAGCTGATCAACCAGCCTGAGCCGGTGAGCCGCCCGACCATCGCGCCGAGCAAGCCTGAGCCGGTGAGCCTGCCGACCGCTCTGCCGACCGTTGAGCCGAGCAAGCCTGAGCCGGTTGCCGTCGAGCCGGTCAAGGCTCAGCCGGTCAAGCGGACCAGCCAGCCGAGCACCAAGCCTGTCCCCCGCTCGCTCACCTCGGCTGACCGGATCATGTCGGCTCACCTCGCCGAGCCCGAGGCGACGCACGCCCGGATCGCTGAGCTTGCCGGGGTGTCCCTGGCGACGGTGAAGCGGTACCGGCCTACCCGCTCGGCTGGCTCGCCGTCCACCTCGCAGCCTGCGGAGACTGCTGCCAACGGTCGTACGCCTGAGCTTGCGGGGGTGGCGGCGTGACCGAGCTTGAGCGGGCTATCCGCAAGCTGCGGCGCAAGCACACCGTGTCGCGGGTGGCCTACCGGTACGTCTCCGGTAGGCCGCTCAGCGGCAAGACCGGCTACCCATACCTAAGCCGGGGTGCTGGTCGGCTCACCGGCTGGCAGCGTCAGGTGATCCGGCTCAGCGTGCCCGCTACGGCTGCACTGGCAGCGGCTCAGCCCGAGCAGGTCGGCTCACTGGTCGGCTCGGCTGCGCTGGTCGCCGGCTGGCGAGTGCGTCGCCGGTTCACCATGCGCCGGTTCAACCGCGAGTACGTCACCCCGACGCTGGCTGCCCTTGCGCCGGCGATGGGTCTACAGACCGGCGTGCGCCTCCACGTCGACCCGACGTTGGGCAACCTCACCCCTCGGCTGGCCAAGCCTCTGTCGCCGGCTGAGGTGGCCGTACGCACCTGGTACGGCGAGCGGGTAGAGCCGGTCATCCGTTGGCTGCCCGACCAGGCTCAGCGGGCAGCGTGGGCGATCCAGCGCAGAGCAGAGCCGGTCGCGTCGAGGCTGGCTGTGTTCCGCCGGCCGGTCGATTCCGACCAGGGTCCCCGTATCGAGCTGGTCGCCGACACCCCGTACCTCACCAAGGAACAGCGGCAGTTGGTGTCGGCGATCATCGGCAGCAAGATCCCCGTGTCTGACCTGGTCGAGTCCTGGCACCAGGTCGGTCCGCGGGTAACCGCTACGTGGACGGTGCGTAAACGTCCTCCGGCTCGGGTTGGTGTCGACCAGGTCGTCGAGCACCTGCCCCGGCTGGCTGAGTGGGAGTTCTACATCGGGCAGGGTGCCGGGGATCGGCCGGTCACCCTGTCCCTGCGGGACGACTCCCCGCACATCGCCGTGAGCGCCGGGACCGGCGCCGGTAAGAGCGTGCTCGCCGAGCTGGTCGCCGTGCAGGTGCTCGCCCGAGGTGGCCGGGTGGTCATCCTCGACCGCAAGGGCTCGCACCGTTGGGCCCTCGGTCTGGCTGGCGTCGACTACTGCACCCGCCCGGCGCAGATGCATGAAGCCCTCGTGCGCCTGGCCTCCCTCGCCGACGAGCGGAACACGTTGGCCATGCACGAGGCCGAAGACTGGGACCCCGGTCCCCGCGTGCTGGTCATCGCCGAGGAGTTGAACGCCACCATCGGGCAGCTCGTCAACTTCTGGGCTGAGGCGCGCGGCAAGGGTGACCCCAAGCGCTCCCCCGCCGTGTCCGCGCTGGCTGACCTGCTATTCATGGGCCGCAGCGCCAAGGTCAACGTGCTGGCCATCGCGCAGATGCTCACCGCTCGGGCGATCGGCGGACCCGAGGCGCGGGAGAACTTCGGCATCCGGTGCCTCGCCCGGTACACCGCGAACAACTGGAAGATGTTGGTACCCGAGGCGGCCATGCCGCGCGCCTCGCGGACCCTCGGCCGGTGGCAGGTGGTCATCGGTGGGCAGGCCACCGAGACGCAGGTTGCCTACCTGACCGCGAGCGAGGCTCGGGAGCTGGCATGTCCCCGGTCCTCGGAGACATCGCAGGTCAACGGCCTATCAAGCCCTGCCGGGGACTTCCTGACACTGCGCGAGGCGATCGACGCCGGAGTGATCCCGTGGAAGCTCGACGCAGCGAAGAAGCGTCTACAGCGCAAGGTGGGCAGCGTGCCCACGCCGAGGGGCAAGAGCGGCAACGCAGACCTGTACGCGAGAGCAGACCTTGCCCGTTGGGCAGGAGCCAAGAACGAGGAGAGGATCAGCCAGTGAAGATCATCCAAGCGCGCACCGGCTCTGCCGCTGTGCTGCTTCCCTCCCTCGGGGTCATCGTCGTTGACCCCGACACGGACCATGACGCGGCTGTTGGCGCAGTCAGAGCCGCCCTGCCAACCGTCAACCGAGACCAGGCCGAGCGCTGGGTTAGGACGGCCCTGCCCCCGAAGGTCGTCTCAGCGGTCACCAACTAGGCCCGAGGCGTTAACCAACTGCCCGTCGCCCTGGTCCCGAGGGTGGCGGGCAGTTGGCCTCGCCCTGGGGCTTGTCGTGAGCGTGGTCACGATGCCCGGTAAAACTCCAGAGTCAGGGGGGATTCATAGGCGAAGGGTTCACCCGGACGCTTGCCGGTGAGAGCGTGGTCACGACGGCGCAACTTCCGTCCCGATCAGGGGGGATACATAGGTAGAGGGTCCTGTCTGGGGCCCATCGGTGAGCCTGGTCACGGGCAGGGTGCCTACGGGCCTGATCCGCGCGGATACATAGGTAGAGGGTTCACCTCCGAGGCTTGCCAGTGAGCCTGGTCATGTCTGCTTGTAAAACTCGAAGATTAACGGGGATACGTAGGTGGAGGGTTCCCCTCCGAGACTTCCCGGTGAGCCCGGTCACGATCGTCGTCAAGACTCCAAGATCAACGGGGATACATAGGTAGAGGCTTCAAGCGCCAGGCCAGTTGGCCTGGCGCTTCTTCTTGGCCCTGAGCCGGTATGTCAGGGCCTATCACCCACCCAACCAGGGGGCAGCCAGTCAACGGCTGCCCCCTTCTTCATGCCCGGATGCGGGCGGAACGGAGGCGGCCAGCAGTGCACGTCATCGACGGCAGGAAGTACCTAGACACCAACGAGGCTGCCGAGCGCCTTGGGCTCAGCGCACGCACCCTGATCAACCAGCGAACCGAGCGCCGATCGCCGATGCGCTACGTCAAGTACCTCGGCAGGGTGCTCTACCCGCTGACCGAGGTTGAGGCGTACGCCCGGACGGTGGGCC
The DNA here is from genome assembly GCF_016598485.1 of Micromonospora coerulea. Lineage (GTDB taxonomy): Bacteria > Actinomycetota > Actinomycetes > Mycobacteriales > Micromonosporaceae > Micromonospora > Micromonospora coerulea. Next base: position 57,719 of record NZ_JAEMUW010000028.1, read on the forward strand.
GTTGACCGAGGAACTACGACGGATCGCCGAACGCATCGCCCAAGAAGCACCACCCCTCACCCCCGAGCAGCGAGCCAGGCTGCGCGGACTCTTCGCCGGCACCCTGAACGGAGACCAGTAACCGTGTATCCACTGACCAAGCTCAGCTACACCCAGCTTGTCGTCCTTGGCCACCTGCTCAGCGCGGCCTCGCTCGCCCTGTTCCTGATCCTCTGGGGAAGCCAGTGAGCTACGCCAGCATCAACCGGGCCCTTGCCATCGCCGAGGCGTTGGAAGCCGAGCGAGCCGAGCATGCAGAGCGCGTGCTTGCTGCACGTGAAGCCGAGTGCGTCGAGCGCAGCCGAGAGCCCGTCGAACCGCCAGAGGTTTCTGGAGGGCTCGACCCATGGAGGTGACCGACCAGTGAGCCGCAAGCGCAAGCGGAGCCGGCAGCCGGCGACGGCAAGCGCCAGCCCTCCGTTCCGCATGACGCTCGAAGAGTGGGCGCGAGACACGGGCATGACGGTGGACCAGGTGCGCGAGGACGTAGGCGCACTGATCGCTAAGGGCTGGCTGATCCCGGTTGCCCCCAACGTGTGGATCATGACGGTCCCAGAGAGAGTGAAGACCCAGTGAGCAAGCAGAGAGCGGAGAGCCCGTTCCGCCCCCTGGACTTCATCCGAGGCGTCATGGCTGACGACAGCCTCGACACCCGGGAGAAGGCAGTGTTGGTCGCAGCGGCGATCGGGACCGACAACGCCAGCTTCAAGGTGAAGCGCAGCCTGTCTCGGCTCGCCGAGTCCGCGAAGTGCGACCGAGGCAGCATGTCGGAACTGGTCGAGCGTCCGCAGGTTGCTCGGTACTTCGCCAAGGTCGACCGACCGAACCGGCGACGGGTTGACCTCTGGCTACGGCAAGAGCCGGCCGAACATTTCGACCCCGTCGACATGTCGCGCCAGCCGTTGTCGGTGCCGTCGACTCAACATGTCGACCCCATCGACATCACATGTCGACCCGATCGACATGACATGTCGACCCCGTCGACACCATCTGCTCTCTATCTGCCCCCATCTGCTTCTACTCTGCCCATCGGCATCTTCGCCAAGCCGAGCCAGTTCCCCGTCAACGTCGAGAACTTCACGCCGGCCGAGGATGAAGACCCGTGGGCAGTGGCGATGCAGGCAACGCCGTAGGCCACTACCGCCCGGCACCCGCTTCGCACTGCGCCGCTGCCGTGCGTACCCCTGCGGCAGGCTTGCAGGCAGCGGCGAGGAGATGAGGCCCCGGAGGGGCCATCACCAGTAAGGCCAGTAGATGCCGGCCGGAGGCCGGCACTCACAGCACACCCAACACCAGCAGTAGCCGGCCGGAGGCCGGCTCTCTTCGTATGCCCTCAGGAGCATCAACCAGTGGAAACCCTCTCCCGCGCCGACGCTCGCAAGGCTCGGCAACTCGCCGAACAGCGTTACGCCCTGGCCTTCGACACCAAGGCTTCCGCCGCTGCGGATCTCGCCCGCTTGCGGGCGGCGGATGCCGCCCCCGATCTCATCGCCGCCGCCGTCGAGAACCTGAGCCGGGCAACGGCTCTGGTCACCGATGCCCGAGCTGCGCTCGATCAGGCCAGCCGCTACCACCGCATCGCCTGGCGGGACGTTCGCCCGTGAGCCTTGATCTCATCCTGCCGGCGCTTGTCGCCGAAGTGTTCAGGGCTCGCTATGACGGGATCGACATCGAGCCGACCCCGCCCCGGGCGGGGATCCTGCCGCCGCAGGCGCGGCCGGCGATCCGGCTACGCGGGCGAGGGCAAGCCAACGCCAGAGGCGGGGTGCTGGTCAGTCGCCTCCTGGTCGTCACCTTCAGCGACAGCGCGCCGCTGGCACTCTCGCCACTCGACCTGGTCGACGACGTTAGCGGCTTCGTACTGCCGGAGTTGATGACTGCCCTACCTGGCGTCGAGCTGAAGCTACGCCAGCACAGAGCAACGCGCGTCCAGTCCGGTGGAGGGCTGAGCGTCGCTGTTCACCACTGGTCCGCCTCGGCCTCTCTGGCCGGCTGAGAGCCCGGCAGCCGTCAACCGTCCTCGCTCATGATCTGGTCGAACTCCTGCGGCGTGATCTCGCCCTCGCGCAGCCGGCGGGCGTTCGCCGCGAACTTGCCGACTCGTGCACGGCCTCGCGAGTCAAGCTCCGACGGGCTCGCCATCTCGGCGGAAACCATCATCGCCTCGAACTCTTCCCTGACTTCCTTCGGGTTCCCCATGTCCATCCCTTGATCATGGCGGATTCAGGGCTTGCAACACATCGCACGGGCGGCCAACCGGCCGCCCTTCCTCGTATCTGGAAGAAGGTTCCAACACCGTGGCTACTGCCAAGAAGAACACCACCCCCAACCCCATCGACGCGCTGGCCGAGGCTCGGGCCCTGGCTGACCAGCGGGAGGCTGAGCACGAGCAGGCCAAGGAAGCTGCCGACGAGCTGTTCGCCCGGCTCGACCGTGGCGACGCCTCCGTGAGCGGGCTCGACCTGGCCACCGCTGAAGCGGAGATCAAGCGCACCGAACACCTGCTCAGCATGGCCCGTAAGCAGATTCCCGCTGCCGAACGCGCCGTCAAGCTGTACGAGGGGCAGACCAACCCCGTGCTCGCCGAGTACCTGCGCGCGATCATCGAGGAACACCGGTTCAACTTCGGGCTCTTCGGCGTACCCATCGAGGTAGTGCCGCAGCGGCCGGAGAAGCTGACCGCCCCGGCGGCGTACCTGTACCAGGTCGAGGGTGCGGACTACGACACCACCACCGGCCACATGACCGGCACGGCGCACCTGCTGGTGACCGTGCCTGCCGATGGTCTGGACACCATCCGAGAAGCGTGCACCACTGGCATCTACAAGCTGGTGCACCATGCCGGCCACGCTGAGGTGCGCGACAGCCTGGTCATGCAGCCGGATCACTTCGTTCTCTCGGTGTACCTGAAGAACCTTGAGCCGCCCATGCCCGTGATCAGCGAGCGCTCCACCGCCACCGGAACCACGCTGGCTCAGCGGCTCGGTGGGCTCGCGGCCTTGCGGAGCAAGCAGTGGATCGACGACCCGCGCACCGGTCGCATGGCGAACACCCACACCATCATGTCCGGCAAGCACGCGGGCGAGGTGGTCTCTCAGGCGCGCGACGGGGACACCGTCCGCCGCAAGGTGCGAGTGCAGTTCACGGTGCACGGCATCGACCGCAACATCGACTTCCCCGAGCTGGCCACGTTCGTTGATCGGGCGATCGAAGACGTGAAGGGCACCTTCTCCGCCGGCCTCGGCCGCGTCGAATCGGCCAAGGTGACCAGCCGGGAGCCGGCCAAGGTGAACGCCGAGGTACGAGCCGTCATCAGCGGCGGCACCATCGCGCGTCCCGCCCTCGCGGTAACGGCGGAGCTGATCCTGATCAGCAAGGCCGCTGCCTGACAGCGATCGGGCGGGGTGCTCCGCGGAGCGCTCCGCCCCGACGCCATGGCACACCACCATGACTCACTCCAACACGCGCAAGAGCTTCCGCCATGAGTGCACGGTGCTCGGCTGCCCTGGCCAGCACTGGGCACGCGGGCTCTGCAAGAAGCACTACATGAGGTGGAGGCGCAGCGGGGACGTTGTTCTCCGCGTGGGCCAAGAGCCGGACGCGGCGGAGCCGTGCGCCTGGTGCGGCGACGCCGTGCCGGTCAACAGCGGCCGAGCTTCCCTCTACTGCCGGGCCGCGTGCCGAGCCAGCCACAAGCGGCTGAAACGGCGCGAGAACGCCATAGGCGCCACCCCTTAACGCGACCATCCCTGATCAACAACAGGCGCTCTCCGTGGCTCTCAGCGGGCTACGGAGAGCGCCTTAGCCCTGTATGGAGACAGATCCGAGTGAGCGAGACCATCGAGCAACCACATGCCCAGCGGGAGTGCCGACACTGCGGCGGACCGATCCCGCCCAAGGCTGCCGGCAAGCGTGGGCCGGCACCCGACTACTGCGGGCAGACCTGCCAGAGCAAGGCCAAGCACCGGCGGACGTACGTGCCGACCCCTCGGGCCACGACCAGGCCGAGCCAGCAGAAGCACGCGCCGGGCAACCGCTACGGCACGCTGACCCTGCTTGATCGGATCGAGGGCAGCGGCGAGCCTCGGGCTCTGTTCCGCTGCGACTGCGGCAACGTCAAGGCGTTGCAGATCAACAACGTTGCCCGAGGCGTCACCACCAACTGCGCCGACCGGGTCAACCACCCCGACCCCCGGCGCAAGGATCGACTCACGTACGACGGCGCACACAACCGCGTGAAGGGCCAGCGAGGCAGCGCCTCGGACTACCTCTGCCGTTGCGGCAAGCAGGCCGAGCAGTGGGCCTACAGCCACGCCGACTTCCGGCAGCGGGCAGACAGCGAGGGGCGCGAGACCGGCAGGCCGCACAGCGCCAACCCCGACCACTACTTGCCGATGTGCCGTAGCTGTCACTCCCGCTTCGACAGCACGCATCGCCGGCTGGTCGGCGACAGCCTCTCGCTGGTGGGCGTCGCCTACTGGCTCCTGATCCACCAGGCCGAGGAGGTGGCCGCGTGAGAAACCCCGACGACTACAGCCGCGAGCGCGACCAGGTCAGAGCAGAGCGGAACGCTGCCCCCGTGTTCATCCTTCGAGGTGAGACTCAGGTACTCATCCCACCCGCCGACCCCGAGTGGCACCAGACGGCGCGCGAGATGTGGTTGGCGCTGATGGACTCCCCGCAAGCCGGCATCATGACCGGCGTTGACTGGGCCTACGCCAAGTTCTGCTTCGGCGAGCTGAGTGCCTACCTCAACGGCGAGTACGCCAGCCGAGGCCGCACCAAGGGCAAGAGTGCCGTAGCACTGGAGACCGTTGACCGGCTGCTGCGCGGCGTGATCATCCCGCCGGCTGACCGGCTGCGCCTGCGCGTGGCTATCGAGCCACCGCCACCACCTGCCCCGCGAGAGCTGACCCTCGACGAGATCGAACAGTCCATCTCCGAGGAGGTCGACCGTGGCTGAGGAGAGCATCGCCTACCGAGTGCTGCGTGACCACGCGGAAGGCTGGCTCAAGGCGGCCCAACAACCGAACCTTGATGCCAACCTGAGGGCCGGGTACCTGCGGATGGCTCGGGGATTCGCCCAGTGGGCGCGGCAGATGCGCGGCCGGAACGGCTGACGGGGTCGCCTGTGGGCCCTGGGTGGCTGCCGCCTGGGGCCCCTGGGGGGTGGAGTTCTAAAACTCCCCAGAGCTGCGCGCGATCTCCGCTGCTATCACGTGGCGGTCGGGGAGATCGGCTCAGTGGGTCACACCCCCAGGGGTGGCTCAGATGTCTGCTCCTCGATCACCAACGTGCCTCGTGTCGGATCATCTGCGTCGGGCTTTACAGTCCATCCATCCGGCCAGACGCGGTACATCCCCGGATCGCGTCGGCTCAGAGCAGAGTCCAGGCCGAGCACTCGTGCCTGCTGGAAGTAGCCCCCCTCATCGAAACTCGCATCGTTGAAGTAGACGGCGTCAGCGAAGGTCACGCCCCCGAACCAGGCTTGACCGCCGAAGGTGACTTTCCAGAATGTGGCAAGGTCGTTGAACGTCGCAGCGCTGAAATAGGCCGCGCCAGAAATGGTTGCCTCGTCACCTTGAAAACACTCCACAAAGGTCGCGTCTTCATACCAGGCGTCCCCGTCGAAGTTCGCACAGGTGAACCATGCCTCGCCGCTGAAGATCGATCCGTCGAAGACGACATCAGAACCAAAGAAGGCTGCGTCGAAGCGTGCATCACCTACGAAAGCCGCATGGATGAACTGAGTCCGGCCGACGAAGGTTGCCCGGGTGAAGTTCGCATCAACGATCGAGGTCTCACTGAGGTCAAGGTCGCAGAGAGTCGCACCTGTCAGATCGAGCTTGATACATGGCCAGAACGGCTCTTCTGGCGTGGGTGAGAGCGCCTGGGCACCATCTTGCGGAACACCCGACGGAATGCGCAGATGGTCCCCGAGGAGTCGTTGAGCGGTCAGGCGGACTTGAAGCTCCTGTGCCGGGTCGCGCCTCGAAGGGCTTGGTCCCTGCCCGTCTGGTGCTGTGTACGGCATCCGCAAGTAGGCGCACATGACGTCGACTACGGTCTGGCGCTGGTGCGGGTTCGCCTGAGCCAAGTGCACAAGCGAGTACAGCGCACCGAGCCGGACAGGCGCCTCCTCGTGGCCGAGTTGCTCGACAGCCTTGGCATAGAACTCGTTGACCTGTTCCGCCTGGCGTAGCCGATAGTTGCGGTCCTGCTCCAACCGGTTGTGCTGGAACGTGCGGTAGGTGACCACTAGGCCGCCCGCCACCGCGAGCCCGGCGAGGGCTTGCACCAGCGTGGTTCGGACATCGTTCTTCGCCTTGAGTTCCTGCTCGGCAGTGAGCCCCTGCTGCGGGTGTCGGGTCAGCAGCCACGGGCCCACGACCAGAGCGAACAGGAGGAGGACCGCCGCAGCCAAGCCGCCGAGCGTCAAGAGCCATGGCCGAACTACCCGCTTACGCCGCTCTGGCATGGTCCCCCCACCTTGCCTCACCTGTTCTGCCGGTT
>NZ_JAEMUW010000029.1 GCF_016598485.1 Micromonospora coerulea
GGTTGCGTGGGCTTCCTAACGATCCGGGTATGAAGATCAAATCACCCGGCTCCAGCAGATGCGGAGAAGGCACTTGGATGCCAACGCGTGCCTGGTCGGTGGTCACGCGCGGGATCCTGATACCCGCCGCCCTGTAAGCCTGCTGGACCAGGGACGAGCAGTCGCATTGGCTCTCCGGATTGCCGGCGTGCGGATCCGTACAGGCCCCCCCGAAGGAGTAGGGGGTGCCCAGCTGCTGGAGCGCCCAGGAGATGGCCACCACGACGGGAGCCGGAGTTGTCGGAGGCAGGCGGAACCCGTCGGGCAGTGAGGCCGAGGCGGCGGACTTGCATGATCCGGGCGCGCCGGTGAACGAGTCGACGAGCGTGACGGCGTCGTGTGTCCAACGGCCGTAGGCGTCAGGGTAGGCGGATCGCTGAACAGCCTGCGCTGCTTCCGTCAGCGGCATCTGCTGCCAGCCAGGCACTCGAAGTAGCCGCTGGTAAAAACCGCGAGCCTGGTACGCCGGATCCGTCAACTGCCCGGGGGTACCCCACCCCTGGCTGGGTCGCTGTTGGAAGACTCCCACCGAGTCGTGGTCGTTGGCGTGCCCGAGATGAGGCAGATTGCGCAGGCCCGATTCCTGTAGGGCGGTAGCCACGGCGACGACCCAGCCCCACCGCGGCACGCCCTGCGCCACACCGACGTCGACGATGGTGGCGGCTATCTCCAGCTGGTCGTCGTCATACGGCCCGACGCCGCGGACATGGGCGCCGGAGCAGGCTGTTCCACCTCCGATCGGGCCGGACAGCAGAACCGGAAGCCCGAGGCAACCGGCGAATACCACCCCGACGACGGAGATGAGAACCCTCTTCACTGCGCCTCCCCGGTAGTTCGATGTATCGGTGCAGCCCTCCGCCTGACGGCAGGCGTTGGTGCCGAAAACAGAAATGGCGGGTGGTGTGCCGCCCGAAGGCGGCACACCATCGGTGCGTCAGGAGCGCTCGGCCGGCCAGCTACCTACGGCACTGGGCGGGATGCTGCGCTGCAGTGCCTCCCCGATGAGGTGAGCGAGGGTGTAGGTGGGGTCGGCGTCGAGGGCCCGGTCGACGGCGAGCAGGGCGAGCGCCCCGTTGCCGTGTTGCCAGGCGGTGTAGGCGAGCAGGCTGGCGGGCGCAGCGACCAGTCCGGGTTCGGCGCGCCGGGTGATGTCGGTCCAGAGGGCGAGCCGGCTGGGGTGGTCGCTGCTGAGGGCGCCGGCGTAGTCCCGAACTTCTTGGTACTGCAGGAGGATGGTGAGCCAGGCGGCCTCGTCGTCGCTGAGCGCTCGGCCGTCCTCATAGCACTGGTGTGCCTGCCGCACGGCGGCGTACCCGCGTTCGGTCAGGTCTGCGCCGGGCTTGAGCGCCGCCATCTCATACAGCGCCCTGGTGGTGGCGTCGCTCATGCGCTGGCGGTCGTCGCCGTCGACGGCGGCTATCTGGGCGGCGAGGTCCGTCCGGCTGGGCAGGGCGACCATTCCGGCGAGGGTCGCTTCGGCGGCGAGGACGCTGCTGTCCGGGTGGCATGGTGTGCCGTCGGCGGGGCAGCAGGCGGGATCATGGCAGGTGTAGGACCAGAAGCGTCCGTCGGTGACCCGCAGCGCGTCACGTACGGCGAAGCCGGCGGCGGTGAGCGCGTCGCGGGTGGCGTCGACGGCGGGGGTGACACGTGCGGCAGGCCCGTAGCCGACGAGGATCACGCCGGTGATGCCGTCCTGCCGGGTGATGGCGGTGACGACCTGGTCGGCGTGCGCGGCGACGACGTCGACGGGCGCGCCGGCGGCGGGTAGGTCGGCGCGCATGGCGAAGGTGACGCGGGCGTCGCGCAGGGCGGTGACGGTGAGGCTGTCGGTGGGATGGAAGCCCAGGAGGTAGGGGACGGCGGCGATGAGGTCAGCGGCACCGCGGATGCGCATGGTCGGCTGTGTCATGACAAGTCCTTCCGGCGGAGGTGGGGAAGCGTGAGAGCAGGGCGGCCCTTCCCGCGGTAGGGGAGGGCCGCCCTGGCGGTTAGTCGTCGGCGCTGTCGGCCTGCTCGGCATCGGCCGACGCGAGTTGGTAGCGGGCGGGTTGCCCGCCGATGAGCTGTGCGGTGCCGGCGCGGGCGAGGGCGTCGAGGGCGCCGCCGATGGCGCCGGTGCTGCGGCCGGGGAGGTAGACCGCGATGCGCCTGGCGGTCCACCCGGCGAGGCCAAGGTGGTCAGGTAGCAGGTTGTCCCGCATGACCTGGGCGACGAGCTGCGGCAGCTCGCCGGGGCGCAGCCGGGGCAGCCCGTTGGCGAGGATCCGCGGTTGGCTCTGGCGGCTGTGGGGCTGGTCGCGGCGGCACGCGCCGCAGTAGGCGGCGGCTTTCTGCCCGCAGCCGGGGCAGACGGCGGCCATCTGTGCCTGGCAGCCCCGACACCGCTTCGGCGGCTCCTGCTCCTGCCCGGTGGTGCCGGCCGTGGACGCGTCGACCGGTTGTTCTGCCTCCACGGCGGTCGGCCGCTCGGCCCGGCTGTCGAAAGGTGGCTCATCGGTAAGTCGCCGGGTGGGCGCCCCGTCGGCCGCCTCCCCGCCGTCAACCGTGGTGATGTGCCCGGCGGTGGACAGGGAAGCCGGATCGGTGGCGGGGTGGCGACCTGTGCGCTCACCCACCTGATGCCCGTTGTCCGGGCCGTGTCCTGCGGCGGGGAGGGTGACCTGCGGGGTTGCCGTCGGTGTGCTCAAGGCGTGTCCTTTCCACGAAAGAGCCCGACGCCGGGCGCGGCGTCGGGCTGGGGAGGCGGAATGTCAGGCGGGCAGGACCGGGTGTTCGCCGGTGGGCCCGGCCCTGTCGTGCCAGTGGGTGCGGTCGCGGCCCGCCCACCAGCGCAGCAGGGACGCGCAGGCGGCGGCGTCGTCCGCGGCGGTAGGCAGCTGGTGCACCAGGTGCGGTTGCTGGGTCCGGTGGGCGGGTTCGGTGTAGGCGGTGGGCTGCCACCCGTCCGGGTGGGGGCGGATGTCGCCGATGACGGTGCCGGAGGTGGCCAGGCCCCACGCTTCGGCGGCGACCCGGTCGGGAACGACGAACCAGCCGTCACCGTCGGCGCCGAGGGTGACCATGCCGTGCCGCGGGTTGTAGGGCGCAGGGAGTAGGTGGCGGATGAGCGGGTCGGCGGAGATCGGTCGGTGTTTGCGCCAGGCGGCGTAGGCGGTGATGACGGCATCCCGGCCGGCCTCGTGCCGTTCAAGCAGTTGGAGCAGGCGCAGGGTGTCGGCGTCGAGGCTGTGCGGTCGGGTGAGGGTGGCGTAGCTGGTGAGGGTGTCCAGCTGGTGGGTGCAGTGCTGCCGCAGCCGGTGCAGGGTTTCGGTGAGTCGGCGGGCGGTGAGGGCGAAGTCGTAGGCGGCGCGGTGCAGTGCCACCGCGATGTCGGCGACGGGATCGCCGGCGGCGGTGTCGTGCCGCCACAGGTGGTCGGTGAGCACGTCGTTGGTGGCGACGGCGATCGCGGTGAGGACAGGGTCGTACGACACGGGGACCTCCTTGGTGGGTCGCCCGGCGGGGCGATGTAGGGATGCGGCGGGCGCCGCCTGCGTCATGGCAGGCAATCGACGGCGCACGCCTCGGGGTGGTCAGGGGCGTGGGGCGGCGTGGACGGCGACGATGTGCCGGTCCTGCGGCAGGGCGCGCAGGTACGCGGCGGCGTGGGCGAGATAGCGCAGCCGGTCGGCGAGGCTGTCGCTGGCGGGCTCGAGGAGCCCGCCGTCGTCGGTCACCATGGCGTCGCCGGCGATCGCCCGCTGCCAGTGCAGGACGCTGTAGGTGATCTCACCCGCCTGGTAGGCCTCGAGCTCCTGCAGGTGCAGGGGTACGCGGGCGTGGGGGTGGCAGTTGTGGGCGAGCATGGCCAGCACCCGGGGTTGGGCTTCGAACTGCCGCACCGCCTGCTCAGCGGTGAGCCGGTGGTCGGCGCGGAAGTCGCGTGGCGGGCGGGCGGCGGGGATGCGGGCGACGACGTGGGACCACACCCGCCACCGGTATACGGCGTCAGCGTGGGCGAGGGTGGCGGCGGCGGTCAGGTCCAGCCGGCGCAGTCGACCGCCGGCGGCGAGGGCGACCGCGGCGCGGCGGCGCACGGGGTGGACGAGGTGACGGGCCGACCAGCGGCTGATCACGCCGCTGATCGCCCGGCGGCGGACGGGAAACATCGGTACCGGAATGCTGGTGGCGAGGCGGTGCCGGTTGAGGATCTCTGAGGCGGAGAACCAGCCGGCGCAGGTGTCGGCGGGCATGCAGACAATGACGAGTCGGACGTCGGACACGACAGGGTGCTCCCTTCTGCAGGGGAGAGGGGATCCGCACGGGTTGCGTCACAGGGCGCGGGAGGCGATCGCGGGCCGACCATTCGGTGGGCGAGGGGGATCGCGGGGACGCGGGTGACAGGGGTGCGGAGACAAGGTGTGCGGTGGACCGTAGCCGGCGCACCTGTCAGCGCGGCGATCCCGACAAGCGGCTGACCTGCAGCGTCACGTGTGGGATGTGCTGTTGTCAGGTGCTGTCAGGCCGACGTCGGCGTGATCGAGTTCCGCGTGGCGCGACGGCGGTCACCCGGCGTCTGCCCGCCCGGGGGAGAGAAAGGGGTTCCTGCTGACATTCCGATCGGAGCGGGCCGGCGGCGACGTCCGGAGCAACACCACCCGTGCGAAACTTTCCCCAACCGAACCGTCCCGGCGAACGTGTGTGGTCAGCTACCCGGACGGCTCAGCCGCTGCCGCCGGGTTCGTCTCGCCGTGGCCGTGCAGGTTGAGCTCACCGTCGCGCCAGTTGGGGTTGCGGGGGTTGTCGCGGCCGTGGTCGCTGGGCAGGTCGGTGAGGGTGACCCGGCGCCATGCGTCGGCCGGCAGCCACACCGCGGCGGTCGGGTCGGTGTCGTGGGTGGCGGTCGCCACCGGGATGGGGAGGTCCATGCGGCGCAGGGCGTGCTGCAGGTTGGCCTCGCGCTCTGGTGCGGGCAGCCAGAACAGCACCGGGTAGCGGGGCCCGCCTCGCCGGACGAGGTCTGCGTACCGGTCGAGCTTCGCCACCAACCGTGGCAGGGATTCGGTACCCCGGTCGCACTCGAGGAAGAACCCCACCGTGCGGGCTGCGGTCGTCCAGAGTCCGTGGCCGTCGGGGTGGACGGTGAGGAACTGCCGGGCCGCCATGGCCTCGGACCACCAGCGGTCGAGGCTGGTGTCAGCGCTGGTGCGGGCGGCGTGGTGCAGGCGCACGAAGAACTCGTTGACCGCCACGAGGTGGGCGAGGGTGGGGCTGGCGGACAGGCGCAGCAGCCGTTCCCGGTGGGTGCGTTCGGTGGGGGAGGGGCGGCGGGTGGCGGCCGCCTGGAAGCGGGCGCCAGCGAGCCCGAGGACCCAGTGCCAGGGGTGGCTGCCGCCGTCGGTCCGGGCGAAGCGGAACCGGTCGAGCAGGTCCAGGGCGCGCAGTTCGGCCAGCCGGATCTGGCAGGTGCGCTCGGCGCGGAACGCGAGCCGGTGGATCTGGTCGGTGGTGAGGACCTGATGCTCGTCGAGCAGGTGCAGCAGCCACCGGTCCCTGTCGGTCAGGTGCGGGTAGATGGGGAGCAGGTTGTAGGTGGGCATGCGACGTCACCCCCTTCGAGGGGAAGGGCTTCCCGGTAGGGAGTCCGGGCGGGCCGACCGAGACGGAATCAGGCGTTCTCGCAGGTGGGGTGCCTGACAGCGGCGGCAGATGGCTGCGGGTGGGGGCTCGTTTCGGTGACACCCCCAAACGCGGCCCGATCCGCGCACGGAAACGCACCCCCGTGCGCGGTCACCGTCGACGGCCCATGGACCGGCGGGCGGCGCGCTGGATGGCCGGCTCCCCGCCGCGGGGGTGGGCGGCGGCGCACGCCTGCCGGATCGCGGTGGCCTCACCGACCGGCGGCGCGGGTGGGTTGGTGGTGAAGGTGAACGCGGGCAGTTCCCGGTTACCGACGAGCAGCCGTGCGGCCGCGGTGTGCACGTCGAGGTGGGCGAGGTCGTGCTCATCGATGTCGGGGCGGGTGTGGATGGCAAGGTCCTTCGCGTCGGAGGGGTCGACGGTGAAGTAGATCTTCGTGCGGGCGTTCGCCGACACCGCCGCCTGGGTTTCCTTCGGTAGTTGTGCCAGGTTCTGATGCGCCAGGACGAGGCCCAGGCGGAAGCCCCGGGCTTCGGCGAGCATGTCGTCGACGGAGCCGGGCAGGGTCAGGAAGTTCTGGCATTCGTCGATGTAGATGGTGGCGTCGCGGCGGGTCGCTTCCGGTTGGGTGGCGCGGGCGATGGCGGCCTGCCACGTGCGCGCCACGATGAGGGAGCCGAGGATCCGGGCGGTCTCCTCACCGAGGACGCCCTTGGGCAGCCGGCACAGCAGCAGCCCGCCGTCGAGGATGTCGGCCATCTGGAACGACGAGCGGGCGGTGCCGATGACGTCCTTGACGAAGTCGCGCAGCAGGAAAGCGCGCAGCCGGGCGAGGACGGGGCCGATGACCTGCGCCCGCAGGCCGTCGTTCATGGAGTCGTACCACTGCCAGAACCCGCCGAGGCCCTCCGGGTCGGACAGGTCGTGGGTGAACCGGGCGCGGAAGCCGTGGTCGTTGAGCAGCGGGGGCACCAGCGACAGGGTCGGGTTGGCGTGCCGCATCAACGTCAGGCAGGACACCCGCAGGGTGTCGTCGATGCGCGGACCCCAGTGCCGTTGGAAGATCTTCGCGAAGATGCCGACGAGGTTGTCGACGGCCAGGTGCGCGTCGGCGGTGTCGTCGAGGGGGTTGAAGCAGGCCGGGTTGGGCTGGTCGGGGTCGATGATGGCGATGCGGTCGGCGTAGGTGGCGGGCAGCCGGTCGAGGATGTCGGTGACGAGGTCACCGCGGGGGTCGATGACGACGGTGCCGCGGCGGGCGTGCACGTCGGCGAGGATCATGTTCAACAGCAGGGTGGACTTGCCGACACCGGTTTTGCCGACGAGGTGCACGTGTTGCCGGGAGTCGACGACGTGCAGGCCGACGGCGTGCCCACCGACCTGGGAGCGGCCGAGGACCTTCACGCTGCGCCCACCCGACGGCACGGCCACCGGTGCGGGGACGGCCTTCGCGCGGGCCCGGTCAAGGCCGGGCACCGCCACATCGCGGGGGATCGCGGCCAGGGCGGCGAGCTCTTCGACGGTGGCGAGGAAGCCGCGGCGCAACCGCCGGCCGGCGAGGACCGCAACCGGGCGTCGGGTGGGGATGCGGCGCAGCCGGTTGGGGCGGGTGTAGGTTGCCGCGGCGGCGTAGATGGTGTGGGCCAAGGCGGCGAGGCGGCGCCGCTGTGCCTGCTTCCGGTCGGGTCTCGGCTCGGCGGCCACGGCGTAGCGGACTGCGATCTCGAAGTGCGGCACGTTGACGGCCTTGACGACCGCCGCGCGGTGATGGGCGTCGGCGACGGGGTCCCGGCGGGCCGCCCGGGTGTCGGGTCTAGCCAGGCGGGCCGGCGGGCCGGGAGTGACCAACTCCACCAGCCACAGCAGCGGTGTCACCGCGACCGTCACCGCCGCGTTCAGCAGGGCCGCCGCCGGGTCGGGGCGGGCGCCGGCCGCGGCTGCCCGACGGGCGGCGGCGACCCGCCGCGTCGGGGCCGGTCTGGCGAGGACCTGCAGGCAGGCATGCTCCCGAGAGCGGATGGCGGCGCCGGCGGCGAGCAGGGCCCGCAGTGGGTCGTTGTGGTGCTCGGTGCGCAGCGGCAGCGTGTCGGTGTGCTGCGGCCACAGCGCACCGCCGTCCTGGTCGCCGAGGTCGGGAATCGGTGGGCCGGCGTCGCCGGTGGTGACGGTGCAGCCCGGCCACGCGGCGCTGACGGCGGCTTCGACGGCGCCGTCGGCGACGGTGCCCGGCACCCACAGGCGGATGGTGAGACTGCGGCCGGTCCACGTGTACTCCCACGTCACGTGCGGGTGTCCGCGCAGCCGCCACCAACGCCATGTCGGGGCGAGGACCCCGGCCATGGTGGTCCACAGGGCGGCGGCCGACTCGGCGTCCACCTCCGCTGGGGCGGCAACCGTCACCCACCGGGCGCCTGAGGTGTGTCGGCGGTGACGCCACCGCAGGAGCAGGTCGTGGCCGGCCACGGTCGCCACCATGGCGAGGGCCAGGAGAACGAGGGCAGTCATCGGTGGCCTTTCTCGGTTGCGTTTCTGGTACGTCGGCGCGGCGGATGGCCGCTGCTGCGGGTCACCGCGGCGTCATCGACGTCGCCGCTGGGAGTCGCGGACGCCGATCGGGTCGTCGGGGTGCCCGCCAGGGCCGACGCGTCGCGGCTGGTGGAAGCGGTACGCCGCGTCGTTCGTGTCAAGCTCGGACCGGCACGAAGCCCTGAGAGTCCATAACGTGTGGCCGCAGGGAGTCGGGTGCTGTCTACTCCTGCTCATGGGTGGAACCGCGTTGAGCGTCCTGAGTCCGCACGCCGCCGAGCGTGTCGAGCGCGTCGTGATGCAGGAGATGCTCGCCGAGGGCATGGCCCGGTATGAATCCGACCCGAGCTCTTGGTACTCCGCCGACGGCCTGCCCTACGGCTTCGACGTTCAGCCACCCGACCTCGAGATCGATCCTGAGGAGCTGCAGTTCGTCGAGCGGGCCAGCGGGATGACGATCCGCTGCGAGGTTCTGCTGCACATCTTCGTCCGCGACCTGGCTGGCCGACCCGCCCTGGCCCGGATGGCTGAGCACGTGGCGCGACGGACCGAAGGGTGGGTGTTCGTCGAGTTCGACCGCCCGCCCTCCGCAGGCCTGCTCCGCTACCTGGCCGGCGCAGGGCGCTGCATCCGTGTCGAGGACGCCGTCTACCTCGACGCGGCGGCGATGACGACCTGGAACGCCCACCGGGATTTTCACGTCGTCAAGTGAGCACCATCCGCGCCGCCTGATCCTGGCTTCGACGCCGGGCCAAAGCCACTGGCTGATGGCGTGCAGATAATGGCCTGGTACCGCATTCGTGACGACGCTGGGAGATCAGGGGGTGGAAGGTCGGCCGGCGCCAACTCGCCACGACAGATCGTGCTCGATGTCAGGCAGTGACGCATGCCGTGGCCTGGCCCTCGTGCGGTGTCACGACCTACATTGGCGCAGCGGCCGCCCCTGGACAGCACGCCACCACGGTCGCCGACTCAGCTACCTGCAGTTGCATGACGGTGTGCGGGTGGCGCGGATTGCGGCGGGTGAGTGTCCCGCCTCAGTCACGGATCTCCATCTCTGCGACCAGGTCGTCGACGAAGCGGTACACATGCGTGACGGCCCGCTCCGCGACGATGGTTCCCGCTGAATCACGTACGACCTGGTGGACTCTCACAGCGATGTGATCGTCGCTTTCGGCACTGAAGCCGGTAGGCACGACCGTCGGTTCGATCTGCGCCCACTGACGTGTCCAGTAATCCCGCACCTGGTCGTGTCCCCGGACAGTGCCGCCCTCCCAGCCATTGGGCCACAAGACGTTGGAGGCCATGGAGGCGAGAAGTGCTGGTATGTCGCGGCCGTTGAACGCCGCGTAGAGGTCGGCGAGTTGGCGCTGCCGGTCCGCAAACTCCTGGGGGCTCATGCTGCCCAATGTCCTCGGGCGGTCGGTCCGAGGTGTCCGTTTCGCACGGCAGAATTTCCACATCGGCGAGGAGTGGCTCGCGAGTCAGTGCGAACGGTCATCAGCCATGACTCGTGCCACCGAAGCGCACGGGCGCAGCCTGGAGACGAGCCGAGGGGCGTTGTCATGCGTGGCTTGCAGACGCTGTACCCGGTGCCGGCGGGCGAGCGGGACTGGTCACGGCCAGGGCATGTTCCCGCACCGATGCCACCGCCCGGAACGGCACCCGCGTCCCGCCGGCGACGAGCAGACCTTCCCCGCGGTCCGCGGACAGCAGCAGCCTCGCCTCGCCGGCGGTGAGACGGAACGCGTCGGTGACCGCGTCGATGGCCTGACTGGACTGGCGCAGCAGCACCTGCGTCGCGGCGTTCGAGATCACCGCCACGCCCAGTTCAGTGGCAAGCAGGTCCGCGGCGTCCTGGGTGACCACGGTCAGGCCCGCCGCCCGTTTGCGGGCCGCCTTCGCCATGCGGGCCAGGAACCGGGCGCCGTCGCCGTCACGCATGAGCAGCCACGCCTCGTCAACCACCACCTGCCGGCGCCGGCTCGACGACGGGTTGTCGACGTCCCGCCAGATGGCGTCCAGCGCCAACATCGTCCCGACCGTACGCAACTCGTCGGGCAGATGCCGCAACGACCACACCGTCAGATGGGAGCGCGGATCGACGGTCGTGGGACCGGTGAACATCTGCGAGTGCGAGCCTTGCGTCCACGGCGCCAACCTCGCGGCCAGGCCGCGGGCTACGTCGTCGCCGTCGGCAAGGCATGCGGCCAGGTCGGGCAGCAGCGGCGCGGGTCGTCCCCATGTGGCGGGGTCGCCGGTGATGCCGGCCTGCCGGTAGGTGGCGGTGATGACCCCATCCAGGGCAGCCTTCTCCGCCGCGTCCAGCCCCGCCCCCGCCCCCGGCCCCGTCCCCAGCATGACGGCGATGATGGAGTGCAGTGCCAGGCCGCGGCGGGTCAGCGTGTCGGGCCGGTCATCGGCGGGCAGGTCGAGCGGGTTGACACGCACGCCGTGCTCGCCGAGCCGCACCACCGTGCCACCGACGTGACCGGCCAGCGCCACATACTCGTCCTCCGGGTCGATGACCGCGGCGTGCACCCCCTGGTACAGCTGGCGCAGCAGGTCGCACTTGACGAAGTAGGACTTGCCGGCGCCGGAGCGGGCCAGGACCACCATGTTGTGGTTGTCCTGCGCCCACCGGTCCCACATCAGCACCCCCGTCGAGTCGGTGTTCACCCCGTACAGCACCCCGCCGACCTCCGGCAGCTGTCCCGGCGGCGGCGCGGCGAGGTCGGCGCTGGCGAACGGAAACGCCGCGGCCAGAGCGTCGGTGTCCATGACCCGGCGCATCCCGACCGCGTCGACACCCAACGGCAGGGTGGTGGCGTAGCCGAGGTGATGGCGGAAGGTGGTCGGCTGCAAATCCAGCAGCACCGCCGCGGCCGCCGCCCGCACCCCCGCCGACACGTCGGCGAGCTCCTCGACGGTGCGGGCGTGGACGGTGACGTAGACACCGACGCGGAACAGCTTCGCCGCGCCGCGCGCCACCCGGTCGGCGAGGTCGGCGGCGTCACCGGCGGCCGCGTCGACCACCGGGTCGCCGAGGCGGCCCCGGTCGGCATCGAGGCGGCGGCTGGACTCCAACCGGGCGCGCTGCTTACGCAGCATCGGCGCCGCGAGGACCGGCGGGACCGGGTCGATATGCACCGCGACGGTAACCCGGGCCGGGTAGGACAGCAGCGGCTCCAGCCACGCCGGGCCGACGTCGGCGGGATAGCCGCAGACGGCGAACGTGGCGGCGTAGCCGTCACCAACCCGCACATGCCCCGGGTTGACCTGCAGCGCGGCAGGCGCCGGTGCCAGCTCATCTGTCATTGGTTGCTCCTGGTGATCGGGGTGCCGGGAACCGCGCGGGGACCGGGCACCGGCGGGTCGTAGGGGTCGGCGGCCGCCGCCAGCGCAGCCGTGACGGCGGGACCGTCGAGGACCTGCGCCGTGACACCGACGGCCGCCAGGGCACGGACCGCCGGCTCGCGGGCGCCGGCGACGGTGACGGTCACCTGCCGGCGCAGCGGTTCCCGCTCGGCGTCCAGGTCGCGCAGGAACGCCGCGTAGTCGGCGGCGGCGTCGCGCAGCGCCGGATGCGGCAGTGCGTCGGCGTGCACGGCGTCGGCGTAGGGGGCGAGCAGGTGGCGATGGCTGGCGACGACGATCTGCGCCGGTGCGGTCAGCGCGTTCAGCCACCGGCCGAACCCGTCGAGCAGCCCCCGCTGCTCGTCGACGGTCCGCAGAGCGACGTTCGTCGTGCCGCACGCGACCAGCGTGCGGGCGGTCCCGTCGACGTGCACAGTGCCGTCGGCGGCGATGGTGACCGCGGCGGCGCGCAGCGGGGCGGGCACCGGCGCAGGGGCGTCCAGCACCGGTACGGTGCCCGGCTGCCCGGGGACCTGCAGCCGGGGTGTGCGGCGCAAGGTGAGGCCGTGGCGCAACCACACGTCAAGCGGAAGGCCGTCGCGGCGGCCCAGCGCGACCACCGCCGTCACCGCGGCCACGGGCACCGCCAGCGCCAGCCACACCGGCAGCGGCAGCGCCGGCCCGAACTGTGAGTAGACCGCCCAGCCGGTCGCGCCGACGCCGGCAAGGATCGCCAACTGCCGGAACGACAGGCCCCAGGCGATGCGGTCGGGGGTGTCGATGTCGGCAGGCACCCGGGTCGTGTAGGACTGCTCCATCCGTTGCCTCCCAAGGTTGGGGTGAACGACCAGTCGGTGTGGCGGGGTCAGCGTCTGATGTGCAGCCGGCGGGTCACCGACTGCACCACCAGCGTGCGCAGCACCACCCCTGCGCCGCTGCGACCCGAGCCGTTGTGCAGGGCGTAGCGGCCGATCAGCGACGGGATCTTCACGGTGAACCACAGCACGCCCGCGGCGATGAACAGGTTCACCACGTCGGTGCTGCCCGCCGGGGTCAGCAGCACGGTCATGTTGGCGTCCGGGTCCAGCAGCAGCCGCACCCCGGTGGTGAAACACAACGCCTGCGCCACCGGCGTGGCCAGCGTGCCCAGCAGCGCACGCCACCACAACTGCGCCGCCGGCTGCAGCTGCGGCAGGCAGTAGCAGGCCAAAGCCAGCGGCGCGACACCGGCCAAGACGATCAACGTGATGATCCGCACCAGCCAGGTGGCCAGCAAGAGGTAGAACAACACAACGATGATCACTGCGATCACCACCGCCACGACGGCGGACGCCGGGTCGGTCAGCGCGGAGACCAGATGCGCCCGCACGAACTCCACCGACCGGGGGCCGCTCGAGGCGTCGTCGACAAACGCGGCAGTGACTGCGTTAGCCACCTCGATCAGCACCCGGCACACCGGCACCCCGAACGCGGACATCACGAACCCGAACACCAGCCGCGGAAGCAGGTCCTTCACCTCGTAACGGACCTGCACCGTGCCGTGGACCATCGCGGTCAGCCCGGCTACCACGACCGCCAGCGCGAATGCCGCCCCCACAATCGCCGCCGACCGGTCTGCCAGCATCCGCACCTGCGGGAACACCGTCACGTCGGGGGAGGTGAAGAAACTGGCGCCGAGCAGCGACACCAGGGCCGACAGCATGCCCTGCACCCGCTGCGCGAGCCAGCCGACCGCCTCGTCGAGCAGCCAACTGGTCACCTCAGCCGCCGAGGATGCCTTGCAGCACCTGCAGGATCACCGGCGCCAGCACCGCCAGGGCGTAGCCCATCAGCGCCGACTTCAGGTTCCCCTTGGCCTGCTCCACCTGCGCCGGATCGCCGCCGGCGGTCATGTAGCGCAGGCCTCCGATGACGAGGAACAGGGTGGCCACCGCGGCGACGATCCCCATGATCCAGCTCTGGATGCCGTCAATGACCTGGGGGATGGTCTTGACCGGTGCGGCGTAGGGCAGCAGCACGACCGAGGTGAGCAGAGACGTCACAGGCATGGTGGGCTCCTTCACGGTGAGCCGGACGCGGTGACATCCGGTGACCGGCCGGGTAGGGGCGCTCCTCCCTCTCGCGATCAAAGGTTGGTGGTCAGTACGCCAACCGGATCCCGACCGGCCACCGGCGGCTGCCGCCGCGGCGGGCACGCCATCAGCGGCATGCACCCGCCCATACCTCGGCTGTCAGACGCAACGAACTCGACACTGACCTGACAGAACCTGACAGCTGAGTCTTGCCGAGCCTCTCGCTCAGAGACCTCGGGTCCTGGGCACACCGCACTGTTGGTCAAGATCCGATGCCCCTTGTCGGCGTCCGATCTGCTTCCAGCACAACGACAAGCTGGCAAGAGTCATCGAGAAGCACTGCGCTGCCTGAAACGCCGGCTCGCCGACGTCGTTTACCGAACCCTGCTCCGCGACACCGGTACCTCAACTCGGACCATCCCTTGATGAAACAGAGAGGCGCCGAAGAGTTCGAGACCCCGTTGCAGCCGAGGATGCGTCACTGGGGCATCTCCCAGGGTGCGTGCGGGAGGACCTCGCCGGTCTCGAGCAGCGACTTGAGATTGCGGTGGGTGACAGTCACGCGCTGGCGTCCCGCGATCGACGTGCCGTTGCCTGCCCGACGGCGATGCGTGGGCAAGCTGCGGTAACAGCGGTAGTGAAGCTCGGCACTGCCAGTGCGATATGCCGGACCGTTCCAAGCGAGATCGGTCAGAGGGTCATGGAACGTTGGTCGCCCAAGCGAGGACGGTGCGCCCAGAGCTCACAAGCGAGGGGCCGGGCCGCCCGTAGCGATGATCCTGTTAATGACGATTGATGCCTCGCGCGGCTCTTCTTGCATCACCCAGGCTGGGACGGTACGCGTTCAGGCTGTCGATGCGAGTACCGTCGACTGTGGCGGCCCGCCGGAGTAGCGGCCGGCGGCCCGCCGCCCAGACCGCTACCTGGGAGACGCCGATGACGGACCTGACGACCTTCGGTGCGCGCCTACGCGCTCATCGCGAACGCGCAGGGAAGACCCGCCCGGTTCTCGGTGGGTTGGTCGGTCGCAGTGCTGAGTGGGTCAAGGCCCTGGAGAACGGCCGCCTTCTCCCGCCCCGCCTGCCCATGCTGCTCCGCCTGGCCGAGGTCCTGGACATCTCCGACCTGGCGGACCTGACCGGCGATCAGTCCCTGCCGGTAGCGTCCGTGACCCGTGCCGGCCACCCCGATGTCGACAATGTCGCCGCCGTCATGCAGCGCTCTGCCGTGTTGGTCGGCGACCCGACGCCGGTCGACGTGCTGCGCGGCCTGGTCGATCAGGCGTGGGCGCTGTGGCACCGATCGACCGCCGAGCGTACGGCGGTCGCCGCGGTGCTTCCTGGGCTGCTTGTGGAGGCGCAGCGCAGCGCTCGCCGGCTGGACGGGCTGGCGCGCCGGTAGGCGCTCATTGAGCTGGCGCGCGTTTACCACCTCGCGCAGTTGTACCTGGCCCATCAGCCATATCCGGAGCTGGTGTGGCTCGCCGCCGACCGGGCGATGCTCGCCGCCCAGGACGCCGGCGACCCTGCCGCGATCGCGGTAGCCGCCTGGTACTACGCCCACGTCTACCGGGGAGCGAACCAGCTCGACGCCGCCGAGCAGGTGCTCATCGACGCTGCCGGTCTGGTCGACCCGGCAGCCGGGGGTGAGCAGTTGGCTCGGTGGGGGCAGGCCCAACTCGGCATCGCGCTGGGGCACAGCAAGGCCGGTCGTGCCGGGCAGGCATGGCTGGCGTGGGACACCGCCGACAAGGCCGCGAGCCGGCTCGGCAGCGGGTACGCCCACCCGTGGCTGATGTTCGGGCCGGCCGCCTGCGCGGCGTACGCGGTCACCATCGAGACTGACCTGTGCCGAGCTGGTGAGGCGGTCCGACGGGCCGACACCATGGACTACCGTGCGCTCCCGTCGTGCACGCGTCGGGCCGCCGCCCTGATCGAGGCCGCTCGGGCACATGTGCTGCGCCGAGGCGAGGTCGCGGCGGTGCACCTGCTCGGACGGGCACTGCGGGAGAGCGTGGATACGGTGCGGCACCATCCGTACGCCCGCACCGCCGCCCTTGAGCTGTCGAACCGGCCCGGCACGGTCGGAGAGGACGCACGGGAGCTGGCCCTCGCGATCGGGGTCATGGGGTAGCGCTCCCTCGGGTACAAACTCTCCCCGCCGTTGCTCGTGACCGCTCGTAGCGTGCTGGTCACTGGCGGCGGCGGGGTTCTGTTCCGGCTCGACACCCGATAGAGCCGACGGGCTTCGCCGCCGCCTGCCGACGCTTGACGGGAGGGCGGAGCAGGTGGCGGTCTGGTCCGAGATGTGCATGTTGGTGCGGTGGGTGTTCCGGCAGTCGGAGCCACCGCCGCCGCCCGGCACTGGGCAGCGGCACCAGGTGGCCGAGCAGGCGGAAGCGCAGCGGCGGCTGCTCGACCAGGCAGAGCGGTTGCGGAGAACTCAGCGGTACTGCGAGCACCCAGGCAACGGGACCCGGGGCCACGGGTGACCCGAGTGCAGGCCGGCTGCCGTGGCATGCCGGCTCAAGGCCGACGGAGCGTTCCGTACGACGAATACCTGCTCGCGACCGCCCTGACCCTTGCTCGACGGCATCGGCCGGTCTGGTCCCGGCGGAAGTGGCGGCGGATCTGCCGTTGTGGAGCCGACCTGCAATGCCGTGCCCGGCACCGCATCCCGATCAACCGTGGCCACTGGCCGGGAGAGGAGACGAAGTGAAAGACGATCAGGAACAGGCCATCCTCGCACACGTCCAAGCGCCCGACAGCCTCTGTACCGGCTGTCGTGCCTGGTGGTCACGCCTTGCCCCGTACCCGTGCTGGCAGATCGAATGGGCGACCAGCCGGCAGGCCCGGGCGATCACCAACCGCTTTCTCAGGGGGCAGGCGTGACGACCCACGGCCCGGTCATGCCGATCTGGAGCTGCGGAGGTTGCGGCCTTCCGTGGCCCTGCCCGACGCGGAGGCGAGAGCTACGCGCGGAGTACGCGGATGCCCCGGTGTCGCTGGCCCTCTACCTCGGCTCCTACCTCGTCCAAGCCGCCGAGGACATGCCCTGGACGCCGGCCGGCGTCCTGCACCGCCGCTTCCTCGGATGGGTCAGGGCGGCCGACCCGCCGACGCCAGCAGTACAGCAGCGAAGTACAGCAACCGTGCCAGCCGAACCGAGCCGACAAGCGCGTCAGCAGGCCGTTTGACCTCGCATCAAACCCGACCCAACCCGCTCGCCGACAGTTCACACCCAAGGTGTCATCGCTCCGATCTCCGGTACGGCTCATGTAGGCAGAGGCGGCGTCCAACTCGCGGGGACTGGTCCAACTGCTCATCGCTTGGCGGATGATCGCATCGGCCCGCAGAGCCGCAGAGCCGCCGACGCAATACTGGGGCTGGGCGTGGCTTCGGCCGGTCATTTGGGGCCTCCGAGCGCTTCGCTTCGGCACGGGCCGCAGTTGTGCGCCGGGGATCCCCGGTGGCGGGGGCAGTGCCGGTCGGCGGAGCGCCTCGGGCGCCGGCGCGCGCGTGGTTCTTTGATGGTTAAGGACGGTTTGTAGGAAGCGTGCTTCCGGCCGTTTGGTAGCACGCTTCCTGTCGTTGGGAAGTCTGCTTCCGGCCGCTGCCGTTGCTGGGGGAAGCCAGATTCCGCCTTCTCGGATGACGACCGGAAGCCTGCTTCCGGCTGTTCGGGGGACCCCCGGAAGGGTGCTTCCGGCCTTTCCGCCTCAACCGCAATCTCGGGTGCAGGGGCAGGCGGCACGGTGCGGCGCCGTTCGATTGCCAGCTCCCAGACGACCGGGCGGCGGTCGAGCGGGACGAAGGCGGCGTGCCGCTGGTCGCCGCGGCGGATCAAGCCGCGGCGTTGCAGTTCGGCCAGGTCGTTGCGGACAGACCGCACCGACTTGCGGGCGTAATGGGCGAGGCGTTCCTGAGACGGGTGGGCACCCCGTCCGTCGCTGTGGGCGTGGTTAGCCAGGCCGAGGAGGACGGCCAGGCACGATGGCGGCACGTCGGGGGCGTAGTGAAGCGCCCACACGATCGCTTCCAAGCTCACGCGTTTCTCCTTGCAAACGGCAGGGATGAATGGGCGAGACAGGGGTCGACTGTCCGCATCGGTTGAGGCGATCAGTGAGGGCGTGCGCGGTTGGCGCGTACGGCGAGGTCGCCGCGGTGGATGGCGGCGGCGAGGGTCTGCTCGGCGCGTCGGCGACGCATCCGGATCGTCGGCGCGGACACCTCAAGCTCGGCGGCGAGGTGATCGACGAGGGTTCCACCGAGGCGGGTGGCGCCGATCAGTTCGGCCTGCTCGGCGGTGATGACGCCGGCGGTGACGGCGCGCGCCAGGACCAGGTCCGGGTGCCCGTAAGGGAAGCGTGGGGTGCGGGAGCCGACCGGCAGATCGTGGGGGAGTTCCAGCGTGGTCTCCGTGCGGCGTGCGCCGTGGCCCGCACGCCACGCGGCCCAGCACAGGCGCAGCCACACGCGCGGTCCGCTGAGGTCGTCGCCGCGCAGGGCCTGCAGGAACCCGGTGACGACCTCGGAGCCGATGTCGTCGGCCTGCTTGGCGAAGCCGTGCGCCAGCCGGGAGGCGATGCGGGTCAGGCCGGGCACGGCCACTCCGACAGCGCCGACCACCCACGCCGGGCCGTCCGCGCGGGCGTGGGCGGACAGGATCCGCCACACCGCGTCCGACACACCGGTATCGACACCGCCGACCAGCAGGTCGCGGACGGTGTCGAGGCTCAGGCGACGCCGGGGCAGCCCCGGCACGTCACGGCCGTCGAGCTGCAAGGGGTCCGGACCGCGGACCAGCAGGGCGAAAGCCCGGTCAGCGGCGGCGATGGCGGAGATGGGCACGGGCGCTCCTCGGCTCGGGCGGTTCGAGGCGTCCATTGCAGTGCCGCCCGCTGACAGGACACGCCGCTGTCAGTTGCGGTCAGGCAGTGAGGTGTTCCGCCGCTGGCGCTGTCAGGCCCTGTCGGGCGGCCCCCGGGTTCGGCGGGCCTGACCGGCGGCGTCTGCCTGTTGGTCAGTACGCCACCGGTCCAGGGGCACACGCCCATGACCGACCGCCGCCCGTCACCCTGTCCGACCGGGCACCCGGTGCCCGTGCAACCGCCCGTGCCGATCACCGTGTGGAACCTGCCGACCGACACCGAGCTGGTGTCGGCTCCGCTGGCCCAGCGCCTGATCGCCAACTTCACCCATCAACGCGACCTGATCCTCGACGGCACCACCAGCGCACACCTTCAGCGAGCCGCGCATTTGGCGGGCCGCCGGATCCGGCGCCGTCTCGCGAGCCACGAGCGGGCCGCGCTGATCGTCATGCAGTGGCCGCGGCCGTCCGCGGCCGGGTGGCTGCGCACGCACACTGATCGGCTGCGTCGCGCCGGTTGTCTTGTCGTCGCCCTCGCCAGCGGCGACGCCATGGTGCATCAGCGCGTCATCAGCGCCGCCCGGGCGGCGGGACTGACCTACGTGCAGCACCTCGTCGCTGTCGAAGCCCCCGCCACCGACCGGATGACGGTGCACGCCGACCTCCTGCTCTTCAACAGAAGGGTCGACGGGTAAACCCCAGTCTGGAGTGCCAGCCCGCCCGCCTGATGCCCGCGGCCGCGCCGCCGCCCGTCTCCCGACGACGCTCATCCCACCTCGCCGCGCAGGCCAACACCGCCGGCGCGCGACCGCTTCTGTGAGACGTCGGGGTGAGCGCGGGCCTGTCAGGTCTAAGGGGGCCGCAGGGAGCCGCCTCCCGGTAGGCCCTGTCAGGTGCCGGTCGTAGCGTTCACGACACATCGCATCCTTCCCCGACGCCCGCCGGCGCCCAGCCGCTTCTCAGGCCCACCCAGGTCGGCCCGTGACAGCAGACCGCCGCCCCAGCGTCCGCATCTCCCAGGCGCAGCCCCCGGCTCGTGACGTCGCCGCACGTGAACGTCCGACGAGCCAGCCCGGCACTGGTGGTCATCACCACTGCCCGCCGCCGTCACCGCTGACGACATCCACACCAGCTGCACGCCGTGCGGGCGCATCCGCCCGCCCTCGGCGCTGCCTGCCCCTCATCCCCAGCTGCCCGCCGCAATCCCGCGACGTGTCCGAACCCACCAGAAAGGAGCCCCACGTGGCCCACGAAATCGAGCAGTTCGACGACGGCACCTCCGCCTTCTTCACCGCCCGCCAGGACGCCTGGCATCGGCTTGGCACCACCACCACAAGCTGCCTCACCGCCGCCGACGTCATGACCGTCGCCTACCTCGGCGGTTGGGACGTCCGCAAAGAGCCGCTGCGCACCCTCGACTCCGGCATCGCCGTACCCGGGCGCTTCGCCACCACCCGCCGGCACCCCAAGACCGGCCAGCGGGAAGTCCTTGGCACCGTCGGCAACACCTACAAGGTCGTGCAGAACGAACAGGCCTGCGACCTGCTCAACATGATCGTCGACGCCACCGGCGCCCACTTCGAAACCGCCGGCAGCCTCCGCGGCGGCCGTGAAGTCTTCGTCACCATGAAACTGCCCGAGACCCTGCGCATCGCCGGCATCGACCAGCTCGACCTCTACCTGGCCCTGTGCACCTCCCACGACGCGTCCCGGCTCGGGCGCATCCTCGTCACCCCGGTGCGCATCGTCTGCGCCAACACCCAACGCGCCGCCTTCGCCAACAACACCGGCGACTACACGTTCCGCCACAGCGGCGACGTGATCGGCAAACTCGCCGCCGTCCGCGACGCCCTGCGCCTGGTCCCGGTCTACCTCGACCAATTTCAGACCGCCGCCGAGAACATGATCGAAAGGCAGCTCGACTGGGAGCAGCTGCACTGCATCGCCGAACACCTGTGGCCCCTCACCGACGACGACCGCGAATCGGGCTACCTGAAGAAAATGGCCCGCGAGCGGAGCCTGCGGCACCTCTTCGATGAAGCCGACACGCAAGCAACCATCCGCGGCACCGCCTGGGCCGGCTACCAGGCCATCACCGAGTGGCTCGACCACGAGCAACCCGCCCAAAGCGCCCACCACCGCGCCCACAAGGTCCTCTCCGACGGCACCGCCGCGGCGATCAAACAGCGCGCCTTCGCGCTCCTGTCCGCCTGAACAGCCACCCACAAAGGGGCGAGCCGGTTTCCGGCTCGCCCCTTTTTGCTACCGGAAGGAACCACCGTGACCGAACACCACCCGGACCTGCCCGCGGAGATCGCCTCCGCGCCACCTCCCGTACTCACCCTCGACGGTCACACCGCCGTCATCGGCGACGTCCGCTTCATCTGGCGCGACCACTGCAGCTACTGCCGCGACCAGTTCACCATGGCCACCGACGGCGGCCGGATCACCGCCGGCATCGCCGTCGACGCGCGGCGAGGACCGCATTGGTACCAGCGGTGGCAGCCCGCCGGGACCCCCGAGCCGCCGCCGCACTGCCCCAACCCCCGCTGCCGCCGCCCCGCCCCCTACGCCGCCAACCCGCGCAGCCACATCGCCCGACACGTCGACACCGAAACGATGACCTACCGGTACGGCGACCCGTCGCCCGTCTACAGCAGTCAGCAGTTGCTGGGCCAGGTGTGGGACCTCATCCGCGCCACCTACCCGGACCTCGCCGCCCAAGCCGACATCGCCGACCGGCGCCGCCCCGGCATCCGCTGACCGCGCCGTCACCGCACCCCGCGACCCGCACCGGCCCGCCCTCGTGGCGGGCCGCTTCTCGTATCCCCCGGGCCCGCGACGCCAGCCCACCAGCACGCGTCCCGGGCTCTTCCACAGAAGGGAACACAGTGTCCACGATCGCCATAGCCGGCCTGACCGCCGCTCTCGGCTTCCTACTCGGAGCAGCGACCACGCTGCGCCGGCTGCGCCGCGACCTCGCCGCCGCCATCCACCACGCCCACCACGACCCGCTCACCGGACTGCCCAACCGCACCTTCGCCACGGAACTGTTCACCCGGTTCGCCGAGGCCGGGCGCAGCCTGACCGTGACCCTGATCGACCTCAACGACTTCAAAGCCGTCAACGACACCTACGGCCACGACGCCGGCGACGCCCTGCTCGTCACTGTCGCCGACCGCCTGTCCCACACCGCCGCGCAACACGGCGGCGTCGCCGCCCGCCTCGCCGGCGACGAATTCCTGCTGCTCCTGCCCGCCGACGACCGCGACCACCTCCACCCGCCCGCCGCCGCCCTCGTCGCCCTCACACCCCCGGTCACCGTCACCGGCGCCGACGGCACCCGCGCCACCCTCACGCCGCACGCCAGCGCCGGCCTCACCTACTTCAACGGCCTCGACGGCACCCTCGCCTGCCACCTGCGTCAGGCCGACATCGCCCTCTACCACGCCAAGCAGCGCCGCGACCACATCGCCAACTACCACCCAGGAATGCAGATGCCCCCGCCGGCACAGCGTCGCCGACGGCTACGCGACCACACGACCCACCGGACGGTGACCCGACGGCAGGTGCAGTCGTGAACCCCACCGCCTGCCGGATCTGCCGGCAACTGCTCAACCGGTACACCGACCTGGCCACGGGGGAGTGGGCATGGCGGCACCCCGCCGCCGCCGGCCGACCCGACCACGACCCGCAGCCCGTCCCCGCCGACACCGTCGCCGCCGAATACCGCTGCGACTTCTGCTCAGACCCGAAAGTCATCTACGTCCACCGCACCCGCAACGTCGACGCCCACTTCATCGCCGACGACCACCACCAGGTACACCGCTACGGCACCAACTGGGCCGCGTGCATCACCTGCTCGATGCTCGTCGAGGCCCGCGACGCCGAGGGTCTCACCAGCCGCGCCCAAACCGCCATCGGCGCCAACCTCACCGGCGACGCCCGGCATGCTCTACGCCAACTGCAAGCCACCATCGTCGACAGCCTGCAGGCCGGCCGAACCCTCACCGCCGTAGGGCAGTGGCAGCCGACGCCCGTCGCCGCGACGCTGCTGCCGAGAGTCCGCGACCGGCTCTCCGCCCTGCTCCGCGGGCCGGACCAGATCGACCTGCTCCCGGCCGAGCTGCGACAGGCCGTCGCCCAAGGGTTGGACGGCGCCCGCCTCTACTGGGTCGACCCCGAATTCACCGGCTTGACCCGCCACGCCACATCAGCATTGCCCGAAACCCCATTCCAGTCCACCGACCTGCCCGCACCCCACGGGCTGCTCGCCTGGGCGCTGCCACTGGCAACCCTGGCCGCCGTCAGCTGGACCAGTACAACCGACGGTCTGCTCGCCGTCGGATACCGCGCCGTCGGCGCCGGCCTGCAAGGACCGGACCTGCAACGCCTCCGCGAACACGTGGGCTGGCTCGTACCCACCTGGTGCAGACAGATCCCCGACGGATCGCTCGTCGCACCCACCAATCCCGCCCGACCGCTCAGCGCGACGCTCCTACTCGTCGCCCAGCAATTGGCCCAGACCTCCCACGCTCCCGTCGACGATCGCATCCGCAAGGCCTACCGCCGGCAGTGCCGGGAAGAGCCCGAGGTGCGCCTGGTCCAGATCCGGGGCAGCCGGGGGACACCGTGCTCCGACGGAAACGGCGGGCAACCCACCGGCGACGGCGTCAGCCGGGAGTACCGGTGGTGGGTGCGCGGACACTGGCGCCGGCAACCTTACGGGCCAGGTCGGAGCCAGCACCGACTGATCTACATCAACCCTCAACTGCGCGGTCCGCAGGACAAACCGATCAAGGCCACCACCACCGTGCGGGTCATTGGGCACCGCCACGGTTAGCGGCCTGGGCGGTGGCAGCTCCTCAACGCCACCGCCCAGCATCGGTGGAGCACCCAGCAGCCGTGCGTGGCGCCCTCTTGATCCGCGGGTTGGGGGTTCAAGTCCCCCCTCGGACACGATCTTGAGAACCACGGTAACAGGCCGCTGAGCTGGGCGAATCCAGCAAGGCGGCCTTCGTCGTTTCCGGGGCGCACCCCGCGCCGGGAACATCTCGGGAACATGGGTTCCCGGGTGATCGTCAGCAGCGGGATCGAGCTCGGCATTGCGCCGGGTTGACCGCGACGGCTACCGTCCCACCGTTCCGCATATAGGTGTTACGGACGGCGGGCCCGGGACGACGGCCAGGCCGCCTGTTCGCGTGGAGGACAGCGAATGGCGACCATCGAGAAGAGGCCATACCAGAGCGGCAAGGAGATCCGCTGGCGGGTGAAGTGGCGGACTGGCGGCAGTGGCCCGTGGGACGGCCGGCAGTTCGAGCGGAACAGCGACGCGAAACGCTTCAAGGCGCTCGTGGAGGCCAACGGGCAAACGACGCCGCCGCCAGAGCAACTGATCGAGCACGGATTCGGCCACTTGGTGCCCGCCGGCGTGGCCGCCCCGGCGCCGGAGCCCGCTGAGCAGGTGCTGACGTTCCGCGAGTACGCCGAGGAGTGGCTGGGCCAGCTGGTGAAGCCGCACCCGGAGACGGTGCGCAAGTACCGGGAGCGGCTGGAGAAGCACGTCTTCCCGCGGCTGGGCGACCGGCCGATCGCCGAGATCACCCGGCGGAAGATGCGCGAGTGGCAGCAGGGCCTGCGCGACGGCGGGCTGTCGGCGAAGACGACTATCCCGAGCCGGTGAGCTGGGAGGCGTGTGGCGCGATCTCCGGCGCGCTTTACTGCGCCGGCGGCGAGTCCACCTCCGGCGGCGCGACGCGCCACACGTACGTCTACGACCCGCATGCCGACTCGTGGTCGCGGGCGGCCGATCTGCCGATCGACCTGTGGGGGTCCGGATACACCACGGCTGCGGGCCGGTTGCTGGTCTCCGGTGGTGTCACGGAGCAGAACTCGGTGATCACCAACCAGGGTTTCGGCTTCGACCCGGTCAGCGATACCTGGACGCCCATCCCGAACTCGAACAACACGCTCTACCGCAGTGGTAGCGCGTGCGGGTTCTACAAGATCGGTGGTAACACGGGTGGCGAGGACGCCCAGAACCTGGGCAGCTCCGAGGTGTTGCCGGGCATGGTCGACTGCGGCGAGACGAGCCACGTGAGCTGGCTCGCGGTGAACCCGACGACGCTCACGCTCGCACCGGGTGCCAGCGCCAGGGTCACCGTGACCGTTGACGCGAATGTTCCGGACATCACGCAGCCCGGGACGTACACGGCGGCTGCCGTGATCGGGACGGATACGCCCTACGGGGTGCCGACCGTCCCCGTGTCGATGACGGTGAACCCGCCGAAGACCTGGGGAAAGATCACCGGCACGGTCGCCGGGCCGTCGGGCCCGATGCCTGGCGCAACGGTCCAAATCAACACGTCGACCGCGCACTACACGTTCAGGACCGATGCGAGCGGCCATTACCAACTGTGGCTTGACGTCCGCAACAGCCCGTTGCAGGTGATCTGCGCGAACAACGGCTATCAGCCACAGACGGCGACTGTAAAGATCAAAAAGGGAGAGCCGACGACGCTGAACTCCGACTTGCAGAAGGTCTAGTACCGGCCGACCGAGAAGGCCCGGGTGGTGTCACCGCCCGGGCCCTTTCTCGCGCCGCCCCATCGCGCCCCATTCAGACCCGGACCCACCGGTAGGGAAAGCAACGGCGCGTCGCGTGATGACCGGATGCCGCAGGAAGTTCTGACGAAGGGCAGAGGGGCCGATCCGTCCCCTGACTCTCAGCGGGCAGCGGCACCAGCAATCGGCTGATGCGGTCAGATGGGCGCGAGTTGTAGTTCGCCATGAACGACGATCATGGATTCGTAGCCGGCGTCTCCCCTCCGACACGAACCCCCCAGCTGCGGGCGCTGATCACCGACTCCGAGGGCTCGTCGGTCAAGGGCGGCGGCCGGGCAGGGGCGTGCCTATCCGGTGATCAGTTTGTGTAGGTCTCGAGCAAGGCCGACCTGGCGCGGAAATCGGCAAGGCACGCCCGTGCTGACTGTCGTTGCCGAGGACGGCAGCGAGCGCGACGGCGTCTCGCTGCTCGATCAGATCGTCCACCAGGGATCGCGGCGGATGCTGGCCGCCGCGCTGAAGGCCGAGGTCGACGCGCATCTGGCCGACCTGGCGCACGAGCTTGACGATCGGCCAGTTGCTGTTGAGCCGTGCCTCCGACGTCGACGATGTCAGCTCAACTCGTGCGGGTGCGCCCTGGGCGTCGGGATCGCCGCCGGGCTCACCCGGCTTTCATACGCGGGCCTCGTAGCCGGGCCCAAACCCGGCTTTCGACGCCCCGAACCCGGCTTTCGGCCGGTGGGTGACCGGCTGCGGAAGGTTCGGTGAATTGGGCCGTCTCGGGTTGCCGGGTGTGGAGCGAGCACTGCAGGGTTCGGGGAACCATCGCCGTTCCCCCACGACGGAAGTGCTTGCCCGTGCGTCTGCTGGCGTTCCTCGCCGCCCTTGTTGCCGTGTTCCTCGTCGCCGGTCCGGCGCAGGCGCACGTCCGCGCGACCTCGGTCGCGGTCGACCTGCGCAGCCAGGGCGACGGCGTCGCGGCTGTCGTCGACGTGGAGTACGACGTCCTAGCCCGGCTGCTGCGTCTCGACGGTGCCCCGAGCCCGGACGCGGTCGGCGTGGACGGCGTGGCCGCCGAAGTGCCGACCGAGGTGCGGCGCAGTTCGCTGGACGCGCACGCGAGCGACGTGGCGGCGTACGTCGGCGGGCGGCTGCGGCTGAGCCGCGGCTCGATCGGGTGCACCGCTGAGGACGACGCTCGCGCCGAACTCGCCGACTCCGGCGCGGTGCGGGTTGCGCTCGCCTACGACTGCCCGGCGTCCGGCGCACTCACCGTCCGCAGCGACATCTTCCGCGCCTCCGACGGCGTCGTCGACGACACCACCACGATGGTGGCCTACGACATCGACGGCCGCCGCGGTTCGGCGTTGCTCGACACCGCCCGCACCAGCGTCACGGTGGGGCAGACCGACCTGCTCAGCGAGATCCCGCGGTTCGTCCGGCTCGGGGCGGAGCACCTGCTCTTCGGGCTCGACCACGTGCTGTTCCTGCTGGCGCTGCTGCTGGGCGCGAAGCGGCTGCGCGACGTCGTCGAGGTCGCCACGGCCTTCACGGTCGCACACTCGGTGACCCTGGTGCTGGCCGCGATCGGCTGGGTCAGCGTGCCCGGGTGGATCGTCGAGCCGCTCATCGCGCTGTCGATCGCGTTCGTCGCGCTCGACAACCTGCTCTCGTCGAGGACGAGCCACCGGCTGCCCGTGGTCTTCGGCTTCGGGCTGCTGCACGGGCTCGGCTTCGCGGGCGCGCTCAGCGTCGACGGGCCGCTGTCAGCTTCGACGCTGGCCGACCTGGTCTCCTTCAACGTCGGCATCGAACTCGCCCAGTTGACGATCATCGCGCTCGCCTTCCCGGCGCTGCTGTTCCTGCGCAGGGCCGAGACCACGCCGGTCGCCGCTCGCGCCCTCACGCTCGGCACCGTCGCGGCGACCGTCGCCGTCGCCGGTGCCGGTCTGGTCTGGTTCGTCGAACGCTCCCCGCTCCTGACCTGACACCCACCTCCCGCCCCTCACCCCGAAGGATCCCGATGTCCGCGTTTACCTGGACACGCGCACGCCTGCGCGTCGTCCTGTACGCCACCACGCTGGGGCTCGCCGCCAGCGTGGTGGCGGGCCCGCTCACGTCGTACGCGGCGGCCGCCATCGACCCGCCGGAGGCCACCGTCAGCGGCGTCGTGTACGTCGACGCCAACGGCGACGGCCAGCGCAACCCCGACGAGGTCGGGCTGGCCGGCGTGCGCGTCTCCGACGGCAAGGTCGCCACCACGACCGCCGCCGACGGCTCCTACTCGCTGACGATCTCCATCGACCGTCGCAAGACGGACATCGTGTGGGTCGGCCAGCCGCGGGGCTACCGGTTCGGCCTGGACCAGTACAAGGAGCCGAGGTTCTGGGCCAACCTCGGCCAGCTCGCCGACGACGCCACGCCGACCGCGGACTTCGCGCTCGTCCGTGACGACCTCTCCGACGGCGACACCTTCTCCTGGGCCAACATCGCCGACCCGCACGTCAACGCACAGCTGCCCGACCAGATCCGCGAGATCAACTCCACGGGCACCGATCTGCGCTTCATCGCGGTCAGCGGCGACCTCACCAACGACGCCAGCCAGGGGCAGTTCGACACGTATCGTCGCGGCACCCAGCAGTCGGCCGTCGGCGTGTGGCCGGCCGTCGGCAACCACGAGTACGCGAGCGGGTCGGCGTACGCGGACAAGATCGAAAACTATCGCAAGAACGTCGGTCCGGAGTGGTACTCGTTCAACTACGGCAACCGGCACTTCGTGGTGCTCGAGAACAACGGGTCGGCGCCGTTCGACGAGGAGCTGGACTGGCTCAAGGACGACCTCGCCGCGAACGTTCCGCTCGACGACGACCCGACCAACGACATCGAGGTCGTCGTCCTCACCCACCAGCCGATGAACGTCCCCTTCGGCTCGCCGTCGACGTACGACGCCTTCGGTGATGTGCTCGAGCACTACAAGGCGCAGCTGATCCTGGTCGGCCACGAGCACTCCAACCACGTCGAGAACCACTCGGCGTTCGCCTCGACCGCCAAGCACATCCAGACCGTGTCGAGCTCCTACACGATCGACAACGCGCCCCGCGGCTTCCGCTACATCCACATGGCCGGTCCGGGCTTCGACAATCCGTTCCGCATGTACGGCGAGGACGAACACCTCACCATCGTCAGCCCCGCGCCGGGCTCGAAGGTGCCGGCCGCGAAGTTCCCGGGCATCCAGATCAACGCCTACGACACCGGCGACGAGGTCGTCTCGGCGCGCTACCGGATCGCCGGCGACAAGAACTGGATGCCGCTGCACCACAGCGGCGAGTTCACCTGGCAGAGCAACCTGCCCGACATCCTGCAGACGGTCGGTGAGCACAGCATCGACGTGAAGGTGGTGGACGCGGCGGGCAAGACCTGGACCAAGTCGGCGGACTTCACCCTCACCGACGAGCCGGCGCTCGAGCCGGTCGCCGGCGGCGACTGGGACCAGCACCACAGCAACGAGGCCCACTCCGGGGTCGCGCCGCCGCAGGAGGCCGGCCGCCGCCTGGCCTGGAGCTTCCGCACCAACGGCACCTTCCTCACCGGGTCGCCGGTCATCCACAACGGTGTCGTCTACGCGGGTACCCGCGACGAAAACGGCGACGGCAACAGCCGGATCCACGCCGTCCAGCTCAAGAACGGCAAGGAGCTGTGGAACTTCGAGGTGCCGCAATCGATCCACGGCAGCCTCGCCTACGGCGACGGCCTGATCTTCGCGCCGACCCTCGGCTCGGAGCTCTACGCCGTGGACGCGGTGACCGGCAACCTGCGCTGGAAGGCCGTGCCCGAGCAAGCGCCGGCCCCGAACAACCAGCGCACCTACGGCTACTACTCGCCGGCCGTCTCCGGCCACACCGTGCTCTGGCCGTACCAGACTCGCTTCGGCATTGGCAGCCAGGGCGTCCTCAAAGCACTCGACACCCGCACCGGCGCGCAGATCTGGGCCTCCCCGATGTCCGGCGCGACCATGAGCGACGGCACGCCCGCCGTCATGGACGGCACCGTGTACGTCGGCAACGAGACCGCCGACCGCGTGCTCGCCTACGACCTGGCCACCGGCGCACGGAGGTGGACCGGAGCCGAGTCGCTCGGCAGCTGGCAGGACGGCGTACCGACCGCGGCCGAGGGCAAGGTCTTCATCGGCGCCAACAACGGCATCACCGCCCGTGACGCCAAGACCGGCGCGACGCTGTGGACCTACCGGAGCTCGCGCTCCTCGCTCGTCTCGAGCGGCTCGACCCCGAGCGCCGCGGCCGTCAAGGACGGCGTCGTCTACATGGGCTTCCCGAGCGGCGCCGTCGTCGCCCTCGACGCCCAGACCGGCAACGTCTTCTGGGAGCGAGGGCTACCCGGCGACATCTACCACGGTGGCGTCATGTCCAGCCCGGTCGTGGCCGGCGACACGCTCTTCGTCGGCGCCAACAACGGCAAGTTCTACGCGCTGGCCACCGACACCGGCCAGATCCTGTGGAGCCACGAGATCGGCACCTGGGTGGGTGCCGGCCCGGCCGTCAGCGGCAACACCGTCGTGACGGGTGCCTGGGACGGCAACCTCTACGCCTTCGTGCCGGGCGGCGAGTCCGCGCAGCGCTGGGCGACCGTGACCGGCACGCTCAGCGACCCGGAGACGGGCGCTCCGATCGCCGGCGCGAAGGTCACCGCCGTCGCCGTCGGTCAGGACACTGCGGTGACCAGCACCGACGCCCAGGGCCACTACCGCATCGGCCTGCCGGCATCGACCTGGAACGTCACGGCGGCAAAGCGCGGCCTGATCGCCGACGACCGCTCGGCGGCCAGCGTCACGGTCGGCGCCACCGGCAACGCGACGGCCGACCTCAAGCTGATCAAGGTGACCCACCCGGTCGCCGGCAAGTCGACGTACGCGCCGGACTACGGCAACGGCAGCACCCGGACGGACGTCGTCACGGGCAAGGAGTACTACTACCTGGCCAACGACAAGATCCGGGCGTCCGTGACGCCGTACGCCGCCGGCAACAACGGCATCGGCGGTCTGGGCCAGGGCGCGCTGTCGGACCTCATGCTCAACGACGCCAACGGCGCCGAGACCCTCGACTGGGGCGAGATGCTGCTGCGTCCGAGCCTCACGCCGCCCGACTCCTGGGACCGGCCGAACGACCAGCTCGACCTGCCCGACCTCGCGGTCGACGGCGCTGCCGTGCTCGGCAACGGTCAGTACCGGGCGAACCCGGCCATCAAGGCGCAGGTCCGCTACGAGACCCTGCCCGACGCTCCGATCGTGAAGATGACGGTCAAGCTGACCAACACCGGCACGACCGGCTACCAGGGCTACTTCAACTACATGATCGACCCCGACAGCTCGGTCGACAACGGCCGGATCCCCGGGTTCAACGGCATCAACCCGGGTCTGAAGACCTCGGGCTGGACCGGGAACTACGTCTACGTCGGTGCTGACGCGGCCACCACGAACGGCCAGGCCGCCCACGGTCTCGCGTGGGCACTGGACACGCCGGCCGCGGTCGGTGCGTACGGCTACGTCGAGGGCCTTTACTACGACGCCACGATGGCGCCCGGTGCGACCAAGCAGTTCAGCTTCTACCACCTGACCGACTACGCGACCGCCGGTGGCGACCCCACCCGCAACATCGCGAGCTGGGCCGACGAGATCGACCTGCACGACGCGGCCGTCCCGGACGCCGCTCGCGCGGCCGGCACGATCACCGCGGGCGGCGCCGCCGTCTCCGGTGCCCGGGTCGCCCTCGAGAAGGCCGGCACGGTGGTCGCGACCACGAGCACCGACGCCCAGGGCAAGTACCTCGTCAAGGCCCCGGCCGGTCAGTACGACGTCCGGGTGTCCCTGCGGGGCTATCGGACGGCCTCCGGGACGGTCACCGTGCCAGCGGTGGGCAGCGGCGTCGCCGAGGTGGCGCTGAGTCCGGTCACGGTCGAGGCGAGCTACGGCAAGCAGATCGGCTCGGGTCTGGTCGAGGCGGGCTACGGCGACGTCATGCTCGAGAACGACAAGCTCTCGATGGCGATCGCCGACTCCTACAACGACTCGCAGCTCTCCGGTGGCACCCGCGGCAAGCCGGTCGACATCGCCGTTCAGGGCATGGCCGACCAGTTCGACTGGATGAACCTGCCCTACGTCTCGGCGACCCAGCCGACCGGCGGTAGCGCGTGGGACATCCGATCGGTCGCGGCGACCGACGTCCAGATCGTGCAGGCGACCGGCGACAAGGCCGTCGTCCGGGTCTCCGGTCCGGTCAAGGGCTTCACGGGTCTGACGGCGACGACGACGTACACGCTGAAGCCGGGCGACAACTTCGCCACGGTCTCGACGGAACTGAGCAACTCCGGCTCGGCTCCGCTCAGCGTGTGGACCGGTGACGCGATGGACCACGACGCGGCCGGCCAGGCCAGTGTCATCCCGGGCACCGGCATCGTGGCGCCGGGCGCGACGGCGGCGTACGCCCCGACCAAGCCGTACATCGGCATGACCGGGACCGACCCGCAGGTCTTCGGTCTCGTCTACGGCACGCCGGCCAGCGCCTTCGACGTCTACGCGGCGGGCAACTGGGTGATGAGTAGGTTCAACGTCGACGTGCCGGCGGGTGGCTCGTACACCCTCACCCGCAAGCTCGTCGTCACCCCGGGCACCGACGCGGTGGGCATCCTCGACGGCGTCCCCGCGCCGTAACGCACACACACTCACCACACGGGGCCGGCCCGGATTCCCACCGGGCCGGCCCCGTGTGGTGAGCCGCCAGACCAATGCGGCGGGTCACGTCAGGTGCGACCGCATCACCGGGCCAGTGTGGCGTGAATCGCCTCGATCGGCGGCAGAGGGGCGTCCCAGCCTGAGCTGGGACGCTTCTCTCGATCGTCGGTGACGACGGGGCGATCGGTGGATCAGGAAGTCGTCGCGGGGCGCCGGACGAACAGCACCGTCGGGATCACCATGACGAGCAGGACGACGCCGCCGACGAGCCAGCCGAGGTGAAGGGCGTCGGTGAAGGCCCGCGGCGCGGCCAGGGAGAGCGTGTGTGTCAGCGGTGCCGGGAGCTGACCCACGCTGCCGCCGTGGGTGGCTCTCGCGACGACCGCTTCGGCCGTGTCGGACGGCACTCCGGCCGTCGCGAGCTGCTCGTGCAGGTACTTCGGGAAGCGGGTCGTCGCGAGGGTGCCGAGGATGCTCGGGCCGAGCACGCTGCCCAGCTGGCGGAACATGTTGACCGAGCCGGCGGCCATGCCGGCCTGCAGCGGCGGCACGCTGTTGACGGCGGCGGCGGTCGCCGGCGCCACCAGCAGCGCCGAGCCGACGCCGGCGGCGAACAGCCCGGGCCACATCGCCCCGTACCCGCTGAACGGGCCGACCATCAGCAGCGCGAGGGCCCCGGCGCCCATGAGGACGAGCCCCGCGGCGAGCACGGGGGCGATGCCGACCCGGCGGGCCAGGCGTCCGGCGAGTGCGCTGACGACGATGTAGGGGACGAACATGGGGAGCAGCTTCACTCCGGTCTCCAGGGCGCTCGCGTGGGCGATCCGTTCCAGGTAGAGGACGGTGAGCAGCGAGATGCCGACGAAGCCGAACATGGTGACGGCGCCGATGGTCATCACGGTCGCGAACGAGGCGCTCTTGAACAGCCGCAGGTCCAGCATGGGGTCGTGGTGGCGGAGTTCGAGCCGGACGAAGGCCACCAGCGAGACGGCGAAGACCACGTAAGCCACGATGATCGGGGGCCGGCCGTAGCCGCTGGCGCCGCCCTGGATGATGGCGTAGGTCGCCGACGCGGTCGCGATGGTGCCCAGCAGCACGCCGGCGGGATCGAGTCGCCGGGTCGGGTGCTTGCTCTCTGCCACGAACAGCGGGGCGAGCACGAGAGCGAGCACCCCGAGGGCGAGGTTGGTGAGGTAGACCGCGTGCCAGGAGGCCTGGTCCAGGAGCGCGCCTGCCACCAGCGGCCCGATCGCCAGGCCGAGGCCGGCGCAGCTGGCCCAGACGCTGATGGCGCCGGCCCGCTCGTGGTGGTCGGTGAAGGCGTGACTCACGATCGACAGGCTCGACGGCAACACGGCCGCGGCGCCGACGCCCATCACGGCCTGGGCCGCGATGAGCAGACCCGCGTTCGGCGCGGCGAAGGCGAGCGCGCTGCCGAGCGTGAAGAGAGCGACGCCGTAGCAGAAGACCCGCCGCCGCCCGAGCAGGTCGCTCAGCGTGCCGGCGGCGAGGACCAGGCTCACCACGGCGAGGCTGAAAGCACTGCTCACCCAGACCAGCGTGCTGGCGGACATGTGCAGGTCATCCTGGATCGGCGGCAGCGCCGAGATGGTCGACGACACGTTGACGAAGGTCATCATCACGCCCAGGCAGACGACGAAGAGGGCGAACCATCGTCGCCGTGCCGCGGTCGTGGGCGCCGGGCGGGGCCCTGCGGCGGTGCTAAGCTGGCTAGTGGAAACCATAGCCAGGACGGTAGCACCCCTGGCTATGCAAACGCCTAGCCAGATGGGTGTGGTAGCCATGACACAGCCAGCCGGGCCGGCCGGGCCCGACACCGACGCCGTCATCACCTTGACCGGTCGCTTCGCCGATCGCGACGCGTGGCAGGCGGAGGGCTGGTGCCGCCTCGAGCACGCGCTGGAGCTGATCGGCACCCGGTCGGCGATGATCCTGATGCGCGAGATCTACTACGGCGGCCGACGCTTCGACGAACTGGCCCGGCATACCGGCCTGACCGAGGCGGTGGCCGCCAAGCGGCTCAAACAACTGGTCGCCGACGGTCTGCTGCAGCGACGGCCTTACCAGGACCCGGGCAAGCGGACCAGGTACGAGTACGTCCTTACCGAACTGGGCCGAGAGCTCTTCCCGGTGCTCGTGGCCCTGATCCAGTGGGGGGAGCGGCTCGGCCGGGAGGGCGGCGTCGAACTCGTGCACGTCGGCTGCGGGAGTCCGCTCGGCGTCGTGGTGAAGTGTGCGAAGGGGCACGAGGTGGCGCTACCCGACACGGCCGCCCGGCTGGGGACAAACGGAAACGGCACCGACCTCCCATAAGTGGACCGGCGCACCTCTTCGCCAAGGGAGAACATCAGATGCTGTGGCACCTGCGCCGCCGTTGTGATCCACGATGAGCGGGATGACTCCCGGCACTGGCACGGGTATCTCTGGTACCAGCAGCAGGACACGGAGTGGCTGCTCGCGAGCGAGGACGGCGAGGTCTACCTCGGCTACGGCGCCTATCCGCCGGCGGATTTCCACGAGGTCGCCTATGCGCCCCTGCCAGACGTCGAACAGCAGACCCGCTATCAGGCCTACCTAGAACGGCTACTGGACGAGATCGCCTTTCCGGTGCTCCGCAAGTGTCTTGGGACCCGCCAGCGACGTCCGGGACCCGTCCCACCATCCTCCGCAGGGCCTCGCCGCCTACCCCGGACTGCTCGTTGTCTGCGCGCTCCCTCACCCCATAGGCATATCAACGGTACGGCCCGCGTGTCCCGGACTTC
Source organism: Micromonospora coerulea (assembly GCF_016598485.1). GTDB lineage: Bacteria > Actinomycetota > Actinomycetes > Mycobacteriales > Micromonosporaceae > Micromonospora > Micromonospora coerulea. The sequence continues at coordinate 34,578 of NZ_JAEMUW010000029.1, forward strand.
GAACTTGGGTCAACCCAGCCTTCGAGGGCACGGCGGACAGGCTCGCGCCTACACAGACAATGCCCGTCCTCAATGCGACAACTCAGGAGTCGACCCATGACCGCAGGGGCCGCGAAAGGATGATCGCGGGGCGTCAGCGCAGCGTAACCTCGCCCGCGTGGACGGCGCGCATGGCGCGCTCGACAGTCTCCTGATTTTCGCCCACCGGAGCCACATAGTCGATGACGTCGCGCGCGGCGTCCTCCCCGAGCATTCGGGTGATCACCCACGTGGCGAGATACTGGGACGCCAGGCAACCCCCCGCCGTAGCGATGTTCCCTTCGGCGTGGAACGGCGCGTCCAGCACGGTGACGTCGCAGGCTTCGACAAAAGGTCGGCTCTTGATGTCCGTGCAGGCGGGCATGCCATCCAGCAACCCGAGCCGGGCGAGCACCAGCGCGCCGGAGCACTGCGCACCGATCAACTGTCGTGACGGGTCGAGCGGCAACCTGGAGAGCATTCGATCGTCGGCGACCACTTCTCGCGCCTTCACCCCGCTACCGATCAGCACGACGTCGGCTTCGGTCACGAACTCCATCGGGCGCTGCCCGGTCACCTCGACGCCGTTCATCGACGAGACCACCGGCGTCGGCGTCGTGATGAAGGCCTCCAAGCCGTCCTTACGGCACCGGTTGATCAGCGCGGAACCGATGAAGCTGTCGAGCTCGTTGAACCCGTCGAAGGTGACCACGGCTACCTGCATCACAACTCCCCTGAGTACGGCATCAGGTCCCCACTCTCCCTGGCGCGCCGCTCCGGGCCGAGAGCCAATCAGCGGCTGGCGGCATGCCTACCAGCGCGATGCCCGGCCGAAAGAACGCTGCCCCTGCGCCGTTACGACCAGCCCTTGGCGTCGCCAGGCGACGCCGAGGAACAGGTGAGTTATGAGCCCTTGAGAGCTATGAGGCAAAATTAGCGTTTCGCCCTTTTAGGGGTAGTCTAGTGATACTGAGATGAGCGGGGGAGCTCTGTGTGGATTCGTACCCTGCTGTGGAGGCCCACGGCTTGATTGGTGATCTGCAGACGGCGGCGCTGGTGGCGATGGACGGAACGCTGGACTGGTTCTGTGCCCCTCGGTTCGACTCGCCGAGCCTGTTCGGCGGGCTGCTCGACCGGCGCAAGGGTGGGCACTGCACGGTATCCCCGGAGGGCGTCGAATACGTAAGCAAGCAGCTGTACCTGCCCGGCACGCCGATCCTGATCACCAGATTCCTCAGCGCGAACGGCGTGGGTGAACTCGTGGATTTCATGCCGGTCGCGGGGGACCAGGCCACTGACCGTCACCGCCTGGTGCGGATGCTGCGGGTGGTCCGAGGCACGATGCGGTTCCGGGTCGCCTGTGAGCCCCGCTTCAACTATGGACGGGATCCGCACGAGCTCTACGTGTACCCCGAGGGACAGGTGTTCCGCAGCCCCGGGCTCTCCCTCTCCGTGAGCATCGTTCGATACCCCGGAACCACACCCTCCCAGCAGGACCTGCGGCGTAGCGAGGAGGGCGGCTTGTGGTCGATCACCACGCTGCGCGAGGGCGAGGCGGGGGCTGTGGTCCTGGAAACAGGAGTGTCGCCCGACCGGCCGCGCTCCTACACGTCGGGCGAGGTGCAGGAGCTGCTGGAGCAGACCCGCGACTTCTGGCGACGTTGGCTGAGCCGTTCCCGCTACCGGGGCCGCTGGCGGGAGATGGTCGAGCGGTCCGCGATGACGCTCAAGCTCATGACATACGCGCCGACTGGCGCGCTCATCGCCGCCCCCACCGCCGGGCTGCCCGAGCAGATCGGCGGCCAACGCAACTGGGACTACCGCTACACCTGGATCCGCGACGCGTCAATCTCCCTGCACACCCTGCTCACGCTGGGCTTCACCGACGAAGCGTGGCGGTACATGCACTGGGTCGACGACCGGGTCCGGGAGGCCAGGGACCGGGAGGTGCCGCTGCAGATCATGTACCGCGTCGACGGCTCACCCGATCTCTTCGAGGAGGTGCTCGACCACTTCGAAGGTTACCGCGGATCAGCGCCCGTGCGGGTCGGCAATGGCGCCGCGAACCAGCTGCAACTCGACATCTACGGCGAGGTACTCAACGGCCTCCACGAGGCCGACAGCCATGATCTGCAGCCCTCTCACCAGTTGTGGCTGAACACCGTGCGACTGGTGGACTGGGTCTGCGAGCACTGGGACCAGCCCGAAGACGGGATCTGGGAAACCCGTGGCGGCCGCCAGGACTTCACCTACGGGCGGCTGATGTCGTGGGTCGCCCTCGACCGGGCTGTCCGCCTCGCGCACCGACGCGGACGACCGGCCGACACCGACCGGTGGGTACGTAACCGAAACCTGATCTACCACCAGATCATGGCCCGTGGCTTCCACCCCGGACGCGGCGCCTTCGTCCAGCACTACGCGACCGACGTCCTGGACGCGTCGCTGCTCGCCATGCCCGGCGTCGGATTAATCTCGTCGATGGATCCGATGTGGCAGTCGACGCTGCGGGCGATGGACGCGGAGCTCGTGTCCGACAGCCTGGTCTACCGGTATGACCCGGGCGCCTCGCCCGACGGCCTTCCCGGCCAGGAGAGCACCTTCACCATGTGCAGCTTCTGGTACGTCCGGGCCCTCGCCGAGTCCGGACGGCTCGACGACGCCACGCTGACCTTCGAGAAGATGCTCACCTACAGCAACCCACTCGGCCTCTACTCCGAGGAAATCGCACCCACCGGCGAGCAGACCGGCAACTTCCCGCAGGCGTTCAGCCACCTCTCCCTGATCGGCACGGCCGTGCACCTCGACCGCCTGCTCGACGCCCGACCCTGGTAAGTCGCGCGATGGCGTCGAACAGGCTCTACCAGTGCCTGAACAGGGTCGCGGTACGCGCTTGGGATCCGGCGAAGCGCTACGGCCGGGCGGAGCCAGTCCGTACGATCGACAGCGACCATCGGGGGTGCCGATCCGTCCGGTGACCCGGGGCCCCCGGCGCTGGTCGCCCCGCGGATCCCACCGCCGCTGCCCGCGGTCCCGGTCGCGCGACGGAGAGGAGCAGGCGGGTGAACGCGTCGTTCGAGACCCTGCGTACGGAGCTGACCGACCGCGTCCTGACGGCGACGCTGGACGCGCCCCCGATCAACATGATCGGCCCGGAGTTAGTACGGGACCTGGTCACCCTGCTCGGCCAACTGAGCAGGACCACCGAGGTGCGGGTAGTCGTCTTCGACAGCGCCGACCCGGACTTCTTCATCTCTCACGTCGATCTGACCAAGGTCGCCGAGTACTCGGCCGAAGCGGCCAAGGCGGGCGGGGGTCCGCAGGACGCCATTCTCGGCATGGTGCTACGCAAGCTGAGCGAGGTGCCGGTCGTCACGATCGCGAAGCTGCGCGGACGGGCTCGTGGCGCGGGCAGCGAGTTCGTGCTCGCCTGCGACATGTGCTTCGCGGCACGGGAGAACGTGCTGCTCGGCCAGCCCGAGTGCGGTTTCGGCGTGGCACCCGGGGCTGGTGGTGTACAGCACCTGGCTCGCCTGCTCGGCCGAGGACGGGCCATGGAGATGATCCTCGGCGCGCAGGACGCGGACGCTGACCTCGCGGAGCGGTATGGGTGGATCAACCGGGCGCTGCCGGACGCCGAGCTTGATGAGTTCGTGGCCACGCTGGCCCGACGGATCGCGTCCTTTCCCTCGGCGGCGATTCAGTCCACGAAGCGGGCGATCAACGAGCTGACGCTACCGCTGGTCGACGCCGTACGCGCCGACGGCCGTCGGTTCCAGGAATTGGTCGCCGCCCCCGAGGTGCAGGACCGGTCGAAGGAGTTGTTCGGCCAGGGCTTTCAGACCCGGGGCCCCCTGGAGCTTGACCTCGGCGCACGGATCGCCGATCTGCCGGCCGCCGGGTGAGCGCTGCCCCTGAATGAGGCGCAGCGGTTGAGCGCCGCCGCTGCCGCACCCGCTGCTCGTCGTACCGCCGACCTTGACGCTGCACGACGAATGATCACCCGACGGATTTGCGGAGCCACCGGACCACGGACGCCGGGGTAGAAGCCGGCGGAAGCTCGCCGCGTGCCTGTTACACCCTGGCCCGGTCGGCAGGTCATGGCCCAGGGCGCACGCCGATCCGACCGTCGATTCCGCGGTGCTAGGCCACACTCGTCGGCCAAAGCCGCCGGATGGACTCCTATGTTTCTGTACGTCTTCAAGGCGGCCCGCAACGGGCCGCACGCGCCGCCGCCTGGGCGCGCGCCGGCCGCTGCCGCTGTCGCTCTGCGGCCGTCCTGCCAGTGCCCGGCGGCTGGCGCGGACAGCGGGGAGCCCGGAGGGCCGCCGCAGAACGACAGACCGTTTGGTGGGCACTTGTTGGGCCGGCAGCCGGCCGGGGCGCGGCGGCCGTCGCACCGCCGCCCCGTAGGGCGAGTCACCGCCGGCCGTGGTGGGGATGCGGCGCGGAGTGTGCGGGCCGCCCCTCCAAGGTCAAAGGCGCGGCGCGTCGCTGCGCGACGACCCTGGTGGGCCGCCCTTGACCTTGGAGCCTCTGCGACCCCTCGGGCCGGCGTTGCCGGCAGGCCAGGGGCCTGCCCGGGTTGCACGCGCCGCATCCTCACCACGGCCTCGTCGCGCAGCAAGCCGACTCGCCAGTGTCCAAACGTGCGTCAAGGTTCCCTTGACGTAGCGGGCCGGCGGCGGCCCGCTCACCGAGGAGGGCGGGTGAACGGCGAGCGGGATGGCAGGAGGTCCCTTAGCGGATAGCGTTGCTGGGTAGCGGTAAGCCGAGGGCGTGGAGGAAGGCGAGGCTCACATGAACCGGCTGCTAGCCGAGGTCATCGACGCGCATGGCGGTATAGGACCGCTGGACGGCGTACCAGAAGGTAGAGGCGTCGTTCGTCAGCGTAGGTGGCCTTTTCGCGCTGAAGGGGTCGATACAGGACACAACTCCCCGCCAGGTGACGGTGTGGCTGCATGAGCAGCGCGGGTCCATGCTGCCATACGGGGCCCCCGACCAGCGCACGATGTACACCCCGGACCGGATCGCCATCGAGAAGGTGGACGGCAGCGTCGTCTCGGAACGCCTCGCGCCGAGAGACTCCTTCGCCGGCCATCAGATGGACACGCCGTGGGACGCGCTGCATCGCGCCTACTTCAGCGGCTACGCGAGGTGGACCTACCTAACGACGCCGTTCCTGCTGGCCGGGGACGGTGTGCACGTCGAGGAAACCGAGCCCTGGAAGGAGGACGGCGAGACGTGGCGCGTGCTGCGCGCCTGGTTCCCCGGCTCGATCGAAACACACAGCCGCGTCCAGGACTTCTTCTTCGACGACAGCCTTATGCTGCGCCGCCACGACTACCAGGTGAACATCGCGGGTGGGTTCCCCGCGGCGCAGCTGACCTCGGAGCATGTGAGCGTAGACGGGATCAGTCTGCCGACGAAGCGTCGCGCCTACACGCGGGGCCCCGACCGCCGCCCCATCCTGGACCTGCTGATGGTCGCCATGGACATCAGCGACGTGAAGTTCAGCTGAAGTCCCAGCCAGCAACCGCTCGTCCGCGCACCGGACGTCATCCGGTTGATGGCGGTGGCAGAGCCGCAGGCACCCACGCCGGCGACTACCGGCTGATCACCACCCTGCTCGACCCCCACACTCATCCCGCCGCCGCGCTGATCCGGATGTACCACGAACGTTGGGAGATCGAGACCGCCTACCTCGAACTGAAATCCTCGATCCTCGCCGGACGCGTGTTACGCGCCCGCACCCCCGACGGCATCGATCAGGAAATCCACGCCCTGCTCATCGTCTACCAGCTCTTACGCACCGCCATGGCCGACGCCACCGATAGCCAGCCCGGCCTCGATCCCGACCGGGCCAGCTTCACCACCGCCCTGAACGCCGCCCGTGACCAGATCGTGCACGCCGCCGGCGTCATCGCCGAGGCCGTCATCGACCTGGTCGGCGTCATCGGCGCTCAGGTCCTCGTCGCCACGCGGATGGTGGTACGTCATACCCGCCCCGAGCGGCCCCCGACCGAGCAGTATGAGGAAAGTACGGCATATGAGCTGTCCGACCGCGCAGCCGGCTGGTCCGGCCCTTGAGCATGTCGGGTCGGCGGGCAACCGGAGGGCGATCCATGGTTGTCGGCACACACCACCGGACCGCGACTGTCGACGGCCTCGACGTCTTCTACCGTGAGGCCGGCCCGCCGGACGCGCCGCCGCTCGTGCTGCTGCACGGCTTCCCGACCAGCTCGCACATGTTCCGGGAGCTGATCCCGGCGCTGGCCGACCAGTACCACGTGGTGGCTCCCGACCACATCGGGTTCGGCTACTCTTCGGTGCCGTCGCTGGCCGACTTCCCGTACACCTTCGACGCGCTCACCGACGTCACCGTCAGCCTGCTGGACCAGCTCGACATCCGCCGGTACGCCGTCTACATGCAGGACTACGGGGCACCGATCGCGTTGCGGCTGCTGCCGCGCCGCCCCGAGAGCATCTCCGCGATCATCACCCAGAGCGGGAACGCGTACCAGGAAGGTTTCGTAGAGGCGTTCTGGAAGCCGCTGTTCACATATGCCAAGGAGCCCGGACGGAGTACGGAGGCTGCCGCGCGGCAGGCGTTCACCGAGAAGATGGTCCGCTGGCAGTACGAGACCGGTGTACCCGACGTCAGCCTGGTCAGCCCGGACGCCTGGCGGCACGCTATGGAGGTACTCGCCCGGCCGGGCAACGACGAGAACCAGCTTCAGCTGTTCCGGGACTACAAGACGAATCTCGACATCTATCCGCAGGCGCAGGAGTGCTTCCGGCAGACCCAGATGCCGCTGCTCGCGGTGTGGGGAGCCAACGACGAGATCTTCGGCCCCGACGATGCCCGCGCCTTCGCGCGCGACCTGCCCGACGCCGAGATTCACCTGCTCGACACCGGGCATTTCGCCCTGGAGACCCACGTCGACGAGATCGCCGGGCACATCCGGGAGTTCCTCGGCCGGCTGCAGCTCCAACCGATGATGGCCCGCTAGGCGGTGGCCGCCCCCATGCCGCCGCCACGCCCAACGCTGAAGCCAAGTGACGTTGGAGTACCAGTGAGGCTTGTCCGGTTGCCCAGTTGACGACTGTGGTGGCGGCTTCGGTGGCTACTCCATTGCCCCAGGCCAGCGGGTCGAGGCGGTAGAGAGGTTCAAGATGGCGCGGCTGTGCAGCTTCATCAGCTTGATTCCGCAGAAGCCGAGCGGCTGTTTGTTTTGCAGGGGCTCTGGACCGTCCAGTAGCCGAAGCCGTGTTGGGATGGCCGCGGCGAGGACGGGCTCGGCATGCTCGAGTCCCCCAGCCGACGGGATCTGCCCTGCGAGGAAGTGGTTGCTGGGCCGTTGCGGCCTGGTTCATCCCGTCGAGGTGGCGATGGTGTGACCGAGGGCGCGCAGCGTGCGGCGGAACTGCTTGTCGTGTTCGACGGGTACGGCGAGGTGACGGTCGCCGACGAGGGTGCACAGGGTGCGCAGTTTCGGGTCGCGGGCGATGAGGGTAGCGAGAGGTACGTCGGCGCATTCGACGAGGCGGACGAGGCCGCGGTCGCGGACTCTGGCGGCGCGGGTGGTCACGTCGTCGACGAGGACGGTCATGGCTGCCGGCAGGTCGTGTGTTGCCCGGTCGGCGAGGAAGGTGACGAACTGGCCGAGCGGCCGGCCGGTTTCGACTGCGGCGAGCAGCGTGTCGGCACGCACGGTCCAGATCCGGTCGCTGGTGTGCTCGGCGTGGGCGTCGAGGACGAGCCGGTCGGCGGCCGTGGGGTCGCCGACGGCGACGATGTCCAGGGTTGGCAGGACCTTCAGGGTCCGTTCCGGCACCGCAGTGCTGGCCGGTGGCTGGTAGTTGCCGGTCAGCCCGAGTGAGTAGGCGCCGAGCGGGTTGAGCCGGATGGCGCGCAGGCCGTCGTAGCGGCTGAGGTAGTCGAGGTCGTCGGCGCCCCAGTTGTCGTGGTAGTCGGTGCGGGCGCCGACCGGGTCGGTGTAGTCGATGTCGATGAGGCCCAGGGTCGCGGCATATTCGAACAGCACGGCGAGGGTGTACCGGCCTTCGAGGATCGGCCAGTCCGCGAATCCGCTGTAGCCGAGGCTGCCGTACTGGGGGTCGACGAGGTACAGCTTCCACAGTGCGCGTTCGCTGCGGGCGACGGTCGGAGAGGTCTCCCGGGTGCGGCGCATGGTGGCGAACAAGTCGTCGATGGCGACCCACTCGTCGCGCGGGCAGCCCGCGAGGGCGGTGGCGACGGCCTTGCGGCGGGTCTTGACCGAGGTGAGGACGTTCGCGGCACGCTGGCCTTTGATCTCGTCGACCCGCGTGAGCTCGTCGAGCACGGTGGTGGTGACCCAGGATCGCCAGAGCTGCCGGATCGTCGCGGCGGCCGGTTTGCCGAGGGCGGCGCGTCCGCGGTCGGTGAGCTGGAGCCGGCCGCCGGCGAGCTCGGCCAGCCCGCCGGCTTGCAGGAGCAGCGGCCACGCGAACGCCGCGATCGACTCGCCGGGGTAGAAGTCGCCGCCGTCGAGCACCTCGGCGAGTGCGGCGACGGTCGCGGCGGCCGGCCGGCGGGTCGTTTCGCTGCACCGTAGCCGACCGCCGGCCACGAGGTGCAGCACGGCGTGAAGGTTGCTTTGGGCGTGCGCGGCGGTCGGCCGGACGGTCTCAGACATCGAGACCTGCCCGTTCAAGGCGCTCGAGCAGGCTGGGCTTGCGCGCGTGCACCGTCCGTAGCTCGGCCAACCGCTGCCGGAACGGCGCAGTGTCGCCGTCGCGTTCGCCGAGGTCGCGTAGGTCGACGAGGAGCTGTACGGCCGTGTCGTACTCGCGCGGCTTCTTCGTGGCGATGAGCTCGCTCACCTGCTGCCAGGCGTTCGGCTGGTCAACGGCGAGGGCGTCGAGGTGCCGCTGCCGGGCGGCCGCCGCGGACCGTTCCCGGCGGGCCCGGTCGTGTTCGCGCTGCTCGGCGTCGCGGCGCTCCCGCTCGGCGCGGAGGTGTGCGGCGGTGGCGAGCAGTTTCCCGGCGGTGCGTGGGGCCTTCGTGGCGGACGCGTCCGTCGGATGCGCGTCGCGGTACCGGCGCAGCAGCCAACTGCGCAGGTGACCGTCGCTGCCCGTGATCAGGTCGGTCAGGATGGCGTCTTTGTCTCGGGTGGGCAGTTGGAGGACCCAGGTGCGGAGTTGCGCGGCGGTCGGCTCGACGGCGGCCTGCGCCGAAGCGGCTGCCGCGGCCGCGATCAGATCAGGGTCGATGCAGAGGAACTCGGCGACCGCGGTGAGCGAGGCGTCGAGCGTGCCCAGCCCGGCCGGGACCGGCGGCTCGGGCTCCTCGTCGGCGAGTTCCAGCGACTGCGCACAGCGCAGCCAGCCCAGGTACAGCAGGCGCCTGTCGCCGGCGGCGAGGCCGGCCCGCACCGGGATGATCGAGGCAAGCAGGCCATGACCGTCGAGGTCCCACTCGTCGGTGCCGTCCTCGTCCTCCCGGTGGAGATGGACGATGAGGTCCTTACCGGCGGTCCACGCGGAAGCACTGTCACCGACGCAGTAGCGCGCGACGGTGGCGGGGTCGAGCACGTGCTTCGGCAACCGCAGCATGAGCTGGCGGGTGCCCCAGTTCGCCAGGTACAGGTGCGCGTCGAAGTACCGCTCCATCAGCTTGCGCGGGTCACCCTTGAAGTCGCCCCACTGGTAGGTGTTGACGAAGCTGGTGGCGGTGATGTCGGCCCGGGTGGACAGCGACCGCAGTACGGCCTGTTCGCGAGCCGTGAGGGGCCGGTCGACGGCGGTGAACTCGTAGTACTGATACTCGCTCACCGTGGCTACCGCCCCGCCCAGGCCCGGTAGGCGTCGATCCAGTCGGCGCCGTCCGGTGCAGGTGTGGGCAGCGGCAGGTCGAGCAGGTCGATCTTCTGCCGGTGGCGGCCCCGGGCGCAGACCGCGACGATGCCGTCGACGGTGAGGTCGACCTTCCGCACGATTACCTCCATGCCGAGGACGTGGTGGTAAACGGCACCGTCAGATGCTCTTCGAGCATGGTGAACAGGCCGGTGAGCTGTTCGTCGTCGCCGTACGCGTCGACGGTGGCCCCTTCGATCATCGCCTCGAGCGCCGCACTCCGCTTCGATGCCATCGGCGCAGGATAGCGGACCCGTCCCGGGATGCTCGAAGCCCGATACCCGAGGATGGTCCGGTGGGCTCTGTGGACGAGTTCGAGGGTCTTCGCCGCGAGCTGCAGCGGTTACGGGCGGAGAACGCCCGGCTGTCACGGCTGCTCGAACTGCGCGGTCAGGACACGGCTCCTGCGCCGGAGCAGCTGTCCGCGCCGGCCGCTGCGCCGGGTTTGGTCACGATGGCCTCACCGGTGGCGGACAAGCTGGCGCTGTTCGCCGACCGGTTCCGGGCCCGCGTCGACGTGTACGCGGTGCGGTGGGAGAACACCCGCACCGGCGCTGCCGGGTGGATGCCCGCCGTCGCCGGCGGCTGGCGTAAGGGCATGGACCGGCGCGGCGCTACTTACCTGCCCCGTACGGGGGAGGTCGTCGCCGCTCATCTCGTCGGCGACGTGTTCATGGGGCTGTACCCGCTGCTGCCCGGCAACACCTGCCACTTCGTCGTGGCCGACTTCGACGGAGCGACGGCGGTGCTCGACGCCCTCGCCTACGTCAAGGCGGCGCGGGCCAGCGCTGTGCCGGCGGCATTGGAGATCTCCCAGTCCGGTCACGGCGCCCACGTGTGGATCTTTTTCGCCAGTGTGGTCCCGGCGACGACGGCGCGGGCCGTCGGAACCGCCCTACTGCACGAGGCGATGGTGCTGCGCGGGTCGATGGACCTGCGGTCGTACGACCGGCTGTTCCCCAACCAGGATGTCCTACCCGAGGGTGGCTTCGGCAACCTCATCGCCGCGCCGCTGCAGGGCCGGCGCCGCAAGGACGGGCTAACGACGTTCCTCGATCTAGGCACGCTCGAGCCGTACGCCGACCAGTGGGCGTTCCTGTCGACGCTGGACCGGCTCAGCGCCAGCGACGCGGAACGCATCGCCCGGCAGGCGAAGCGTGCCACCACCGGCGCGGACGTCGCCGCGATGAGCCGGTCCGATGCGACTCGAGTAAACCCTGCGCTGCCACCGGTGGTGCACGCGGAAGCCGGTGCCGGGCTGAGCCTCGACGCCGCGCAACTCACCCCGGCCGCGCTGGCGACGTTCAAGCACGCCGCCGCCATGGCCAACCCGAAGTTCTACGAACTGCAGCGACTGCGCAAGTCCACCTGGGACACCCCAACGATTCATCCGCGGCTACGACCTCACCCTCGACGACCGTCTGGTACTACCGCGCGGCCTGCGCCACACGATCGCCGCGATCGTCGAACACGCCGGATCGCGGTTGGCCGTCACCGACGGGCGAAACCCGGGCAGCGAGATCGATACCGCGTTCACCGCCGAACTCACCGACAAGCAGAGCACCGCGGTCGGCGCGCTTCTCGCCCACGACGATGGGGTGCTCGTCGCCCCACCCGGATCCGGCAAGACCGTCATGGCGTGCGCCGTGATCGCCGAGCGCGGCACCTCCACCCTGGTCCTCGTCGACCGCAAAGCCCTCGCCGACCAATGGCGCACCCGCATCGAACAGTTCCTCGGCATCCGGGCCGGCCAACTCGGCGGCGGCCGGCGCAAGCTCACCGGCACAGTGGACATCGCGCTGTTGCCCTCCCTGGCCAGACGCGACGACATCGCCACACTCACCCAGGGGTACGGGCACGTCATCATCGACGAGTGCCACCACCTCGCGGCCGCCGCGTACGAGCACTCCGTCAAACGGATCGCCGCGCAGTTCTGGCTCGGCCTCACCGCCACACCGGCCCGGCGTGACGGCCGCGCACTGGCTCGACCTGGTCAAACCTTCGCAGCGCGGGTAGACACCCACACGGTTCTGGGCCGACAGCGCCATGAAACCTTCGTGCAGAGGGCGGCTGGCCCCACGGACGCCAACGCCCGCAAGTTGAGGTGCCCAGCATGTGCCATCTCGAATGGTTGCGGCCGGCCTTCGCTCCTACCGCCCACCGGGCGCCACACTACGTGACGAGTGAGTGACAGTGTCCGGTGCGCGGTCGTGCCGATGAGCGCGAACATCACGCCGAGCCGTCCAGGGCTTATTGCAATTGAGGATTGCCCGTCCGGATCAGTTCGTGCAGAGACAGAAGGGGTGACCTGCCGGGTCGAGGAAGACCCGGAAAGACGTACTGGCTTGGTGCGGGTGTTTGGTTGCGCCGAGATCGAGCACTGCCGCCTCGGCGGCATCGAGGTCGTCAACGATCACATCGAGGTGCATCTGCTGGGGCAGTTCCTGGGTTGGCCACACCGGCGGCGTGTACCCATTTACCTGCTGGAAGGAGATGCACTGACCGTACTCCGCCCGAACCTCGGCCCAGTCGGAGGAGACGTCGACCTTCCAATCCAACATCGCGCCGTAGAACCTTGCGAGCGCACCAGGATCGGGACAGTCGATGACGATGCTGGGGAAGCGAGCGATGGCCATGCCGGCCATGGTACGGACGGTTGCGGACGACGGCCGGATTGCCTCGGTGACGTGCCGCGCTGTTGGCCGTCGAACGTCCTCTCACTCATGCCGCCGATCGTGCGCGCCGCCCGGCGGCGCGACCGTAACTGCCTGTAGCCGGCCCATGTGGGGTAGGCATCCTGTCGTGCCGATGTGAGTGCGTTCGTGGCCACCGAGAAGGCCGGCGATCATGCCGGGGGTTTGGGCGTTTGGCTCGTCCATGGCGTGGCCGTTGACACGCGATGATCCTTCCTTCTCCTCTGAGCGGATGTGGAGGTCAGCAGGTGACCAGCACGACCGGCCGTGATCCGTAGTAGTAGGCGCTGTCGCCCTGGCGCTCGCCCGCACCGGGTTTGAGCCGCTCGATGACAACGAACCCGTCGTTGGCATACATGGAGAAGGCCTTCCACCCGGTTCCACCAGGCAGTGGAACTGTCGCTCGCACCGTGCCTGTCCTCGCATCGAGACAGGCGAGCTCGTTTGCCGACGTCAAAAGGTAAACCGCATCGGCGCTGGCGGCTATCGCGCTGCCCCGGCTTTCGAGGGCGATCTGCCACATCTCGTCACCGGTATCTCGTCGTAAGCCGATGACCTGTCCGCGTGTCCGGCGGACAACGACATCACCGGCGATGACGTCATCGATGTCGGATGACGCTACGGGTTCCCTGGTAACGGAGCCCTCGGCCTGGATACGCCATGTCTCGTCCGGGCCTACTTGGAAGCCCTGGCATTCCGAGGACTCGGTGCGGCACGTAGTCAGCCAGCGAATCCAGGAACGTTCCGCTGGAGCTGATGAGGAGGAAACGCCCGGTGGCACCCAGGTGCCGATGGGGCGACCGGTGCCGGCATCGTAGAGGTGCATCGTGTGCAACCCGTTGGAGCACAAGATCGTGGCGAAGACCTGCTCGCCGGTCCAGTCAACGCCATGGCAGGTTGGCAGATCGACGCTCCACAACTGACGGCCGCTGATCGGATCGAACGCATCGACCTTGGTATCACCGGAGCTGATTACCACAGGGGACGAGCCGGACCGGGCGCTGTAGAGGCTGAAGAGCGTTTCGTCGCCGTAGACCGTGTGGGTGCCAGTGCGTCGCCCCCAGTACTCATCGCTGTCTTTGGTCTGGACCCGGGCCGTCCAGGCGATATCTCCACGTTCGGCGTGCAGCGCCACGAGTAGGCCGTCGGACCACTTCACCACGACTGCGGCCGGGGCGGTGTCGGCGGCACCGAAGGCGACGATGCCGACAACCTCAGCCGGCCACCGGCGGTAGGACCAGTAGGAATCCGTACCGTCAGGCGCGGTGAGCGGCTCGGCCCACACGTCGTTTTGTGTCGCGAAGACGCGCAGACGACAGTCCAGAATCAGCGGGGACGCGCGAAGCTGGGCAACAACCCCGATACTGGCTGCTGCTGGTGCTGGGTATGACACCTCCGCCGTCGAAAGCCGAGACCCGGGACGTAACACGAGCAGCGGCACCGATACGCATGACACGACGGCCAGGACTGCGACTACCACCGCCCAAACCCACCACGGCCACCACCCGGCGATACTCGCGAAGATCCTCGTTCGACTCATAACGAGGGACATTAGGCGACCCAAGTCATCGACGCGGGTAGGGCGGGTGTAGGTGCAACCGAGACGGCAGGCGGCACGCGAACGCTTGGGACTGAGCCGCAGGAACGACATTGGCCCGTGCTCATCTGCCGCTGACCGCGCTGGTCGCAGCTCCGGTAATGCGTCGCTCCGCGAGGGTCAGTCCCACCCGACGCCACATGGCGGCCCTCATAGACTTTGTTGGTGCAGGACGAGGACCGTACGTTGCCGGCCGCGCTGGCCGCAGCCCACGCTGAAGGCTTTTCCGCCGACCATGACGGTCACGACTTCGACCCGTACGACGAGTTCATGTGGTCCGTCGAAACGGTTGAGTGGTGGCAGTCTTGGACCGGCAACCCGACCGCGGGCACCGTACCGTTCCGAGTCTTCGGACAAGACGGGTCTGGCGGTCTGGCGGCCTTCTGGATCCGCGTGCCTGATGCCCCGATCGAGACCCAGCCCATCGTGTTGATCGGCTCCGAGGGCGAGCTGCACGTGATCGCCAGCAACCTCGGCGACTACCTGTGGCTGCTGGCCAACGGCGTCGGCCCCCTCGAGACCGTCGACGGCATCCACCGCACGACCACGCCCATCCCCACGCTTACCGCGATCGCGCAGCGCTACACCGGCGAGATGCACCGGCCCACCGCGACGGTGATCAACGCAGCCAAAGCCGAGCTCCACGGGCTAACAACGCTGGTCGACGCGACCGCGCGGTAGTTGCTGTCCACACCCCGTTCACGGGCTCTGTGTCCCGGGCTGGCCGCCATTATCCGTCGCATGCGTCCGACACGGGCGCGCCAACCATCCGCTCACTGCGCAGACCGCGCGTTGGCCCGGCCGGCGCATTGCGCTGTCGCGAGTTGAGGTTGCTTAAACGGTCATCTGATCATGGTGTTGCGGGCGCCGCGCCGCGGCTGGGAAGATCTTGCCGTGCTGGAGACCGATGAGTCGTACCGTGGCGGCGCCGAGAAGACCTGTGAGTGCTGCGGGCAACCCAGCGGCCGCACCTGGTGCATGGTGACTCGTGACAGCCTCCCGTACGCGGTGTTCTTTGCCGCCTGTTACAACCACGCTGGCGTACGCGAAAGCTGGATTGACGTGGTATTCGGTACGTGGGGTCAGGACACCGACTACGACGACCACCTCACTTTCGGCTGCCGCTTCGGCCCAGGCGCCGGCAGCGATCTGCCTGGGGCTACTGTGGTAGACGCTGCCTCGGTGGCGCCAGACGGCCCCCTCTACGGTCACAAGCTCACTCGAGTCGAGGCCCTGGCCCACCCAAAACTCAGCGAGTTCTGGGAAGTGATCGACTTCGTCGGGGCGACCGACCCGCTGGTACACCAGCACCACTACGGGCATCGGGCACCTGCGAGCCAGTAACGCCGTCAACGGCAGATCGCTAACTGACGGGACGGACAGGGCGTACTGCTGATCGAACGCCCTGTCTATGCCGCCGACCGGGCGTCACCTTAGTAAGCGACCGCGGCCCCGAGGCCGTCCGGTCCTGCCGATGAGCGGATGCCCCAGAAGCCCATGGGGTGTGATGATCGCAGCGATGAACAGCAGTGATGGTTCCGCGTCGATGACCGTGGCACTGGGTTGGGTGGTGGTGCCGTCGCGGACGGTAGTGCTGGCGTGCGGCGGGTTTCTCGATCAGTGGGCTGGCCTTGGGGATCCGTTGTCGGTTCGTGCGATGCGGGCGGCGGATACGGGCGGCGCCCACCTGCAGGACTGGCTCGCCGAGGCGGTCGCTGTGCCGGCCGGACCCGGAGCGTTGGCGGTGACTGCGCGCACCCGGCCCGGTACATTCGAGGCAATCGACACCATAGCCACGCTCGACATCGACCTGAACCTGCCGTGGTCGGCGGTGTCAGCCGGAAGGGAACCGGTGGTGCTGGGTGATCTGCCCGTGGACCCGTCCGGGATGGTCATCGGTGACGCGGTCGCGCTTGACTCATGGTTCGGCTTCCTGCCGATGGCGCGCACTGTTGACGGGTTAGCTGACCTGCGAATCTGGGGCAAAGGCGATGAGGAGGCTTGGACGCACTTCGGTGCGCAACCGATTCCGGCGCTCCACACCAACCGCCTGCACGGCTGGTTGGATCTACCCGTCGAAGTCGCGCATGAGCGGGCGGTGGCGATCAACCGGTGGGCGGTCGCGCGGGGTCACTTCGCACATGGCGTCCGTCGACCTACACAGCCATCACCATCTCGGATGGCGAGCCGGCTGGCAGGATCCCCTCGGCGCCGGAGTGATCGAGGTAGCCGGCTGCCCGATCCTTTGTGTTGGCTGGGCACCGAGCGAACTTCAGCGATTCAAAGCAGGCAGGTCGTTTGGACAGGTGTACCCGCTGACTCTGGAGCACGTCGCGGGCAAGGCCGTACTGCGGTGGAGCATCCCGCCCGCCGCCACCGAGGTCTGACGAGTTCGGCAATCGGCGCTACGAGGCGACGCTGGATACTGACCCGGTGATCACCTTGCCGCACCGCCTGTCGGGATTGTCCAAGGCGACCTGGACCGACGCCGACTTCCCGAGCATGGGATGGCATGACTGCCGGGTCCATGCCGTGAGCATCGACGAGTACGCGGATGACACCCTTCCGCCCGCCAGGGTGCTGCTGGATTTCGACTACATCGTGCGGTGGGTGCAACCTGCAGGACGAGTCCGCATTTCACCTTCTGGATTGCGCCCGCGACGCTCGTGTCCGAACGGGCGTGGAACATCGACGGCAGGCTCGGCCCGCTCCACGAAGTCATGGAGTTCGCCGACGTTCACCGACATGATTCCCCAGACAGCAGCCCGGATCCGTTGTGGCACATTGAGGGTCAGAACTTCGAGCTCCGCCTCCGAGCTGTTGGCTACACCCAGTACCTCCGGTTGCCGCCACAACACGTCCCCCGGCAGGCCCTCAGCTCCACCGAGCGCGCCGGGATCAGCTTCGCCGAGAAGTCCTTTGCATCACAACGGTGCACGGATGTGGCGCGAGGCGTGCGCCCGAAAGTGACGGATGCCGAGCAAGCGCGACCGCGACGAGAATGGCTGCCTGTACTGGCAGGGCTGCTTCGAGCAGGCGAGTTGAAGACATGGGGCGGCAGGGGAGGACCATCAAGATCGTCCAACTGTGGGCCGAGGGACTCGCGCCCGGGTGGGACGGCCTCTACCGGGCGGACGGCTCTGCCCGCGCCGTCGAGCTCAGCGGCGGAGCGAGGCTGGACTGGTTCGAACTCGGCCCGCCGCTCGACCTGGACGCCATGCTGGACGAGAATCCCGACTACGTAAGCCACGTCGACATCCTTCGCGGCGCGGACGTTCCCCTACCGGATGGTTCCGGTTACGTCTGCGGCGGCGACGGAGCCCACGGCTCTGAAGGCTTCTTCGCCCGACTGGACAAGGACCGGAACCTGATGTGGATCGCGGCGCTGACCGACTCCAACCCGTTCGAAAAGGCGGAAGTGCGTGGCTCACTGGCCACGTTCACCAACAACCTGGGCAACTCGGTGACGGTCGACCTCGACCATCCCGACTTCGCCTGAGCCTCTCGCGCATCGGCAACGGGCGGGAGCAGGCCCCCGGGTGCCGGGCGCGCCACCTTGCACCTGCTGGGCCTGGGCAGGTTGGCACCGGGCGATGCCGGACGCGGCAGACACCCTAACTGTTACGCCGCCTCCTTGAGCAGGGTGGTGCGCGTCGGATGGCGCGCTTGGGTCATACACTCATTTGCCGCTGGTCGCGCGGGGCCGATGTCAGTGCATCCCCTGTCGTATCCCTGTGGTGGCTCCGCGAAACCCGGGGAACATCAGCCGGCTGCACCGCGCTGCTGTCGGCGTGCACCAACGACGGAGCATCGGCCGGTCGGGCGGCTCCCATGACGTCTCAAGGTCGGTGGTCCGTCGGAGGTGTCCGCCGGACCACCGGGCGATGAAAGGGAGGCGATGATGCCGATTGTCGGCATGGCCACGGGAGGTGGTGGCGTTGTCGCAGCACGTCGACGGCCCCCGCGGTCGGGTTCTTTCCCGCACCCCTTAAAGCGACGCCCCTGTTGGCCCGTTCTGACCCGGTACCGGGTTTCCCTACTCAGTAACTGGTCCGGCTTGCCGGCGACGCAGCGTGCGGATCCACCCCTGGGCAGTGTGCCGCGGCACGTTGTAGTGGTCGGCGACGGCAGTCACACTCGCGGCCTGCTGGTAGACCGCTTCGAGATCGGCTGGTGAGCGTCGGTACACCCGCCCCTCGCCCCCGGAGGCCCCACCTTCGGAGGTCCGCTTCGTGGCCTTCCCCGCCGTACGCGTGGCCTTGGCGCCCGCTGCGGTTTTTGCCTTGCCCGCTCGGCTGCGGGTCGCGCCAGCGCCCGACGCCCGGCTGGTCTTCTTCAAATCGCTTGCCGTGGTCGCCGGTGAAACCTGCTTGGGCACCACGACGTCAACCGCGCCAGCTTCCACAGTGCTACTCGTGTCCGGCTCATCGGCAGCCGTTGTAGGGGCGTCGGACTGAGCCGCCGTCGACTCGGCGGTAGGCTCACCGTCGTCAACGGACATACCGCCGGCTGCCGGCACCTCGCCGGATTCGGCAGTGGGCGACGTCGTTATCGCCTGCCGTCCGCTGGCGGCGGGACCGATGGCCCTCAAGAGCAGGTCCAGATCGACCGCGGGGATCTGGTGCGCGGTCAGCCCGTCCCCCTGCCCGGCCCGTACCACCAGTTCGGTGATGCGCGGGATGGTGTCGCTGACCTCGACCTTCAGGGTTGTGGTCGCTCGACTGGGATCGTCTGCGGCGATTGTGATGGTGTACGAACTCATCGAAACGTGTCCTCCAATGTGGATATGCCGGTCGCCTCGTGTAAGACGTCCGGCAATGGGACAGAGACTGCACCTGTTCACTGGTCGGTGTTGGTGAAGAAGGTACCGCAAGCTCCCTGAGCTGATATTTCAACCCATCACCCATCCAGGTCGGTCACTCAAGCGGTACGGGCCTGCGTGTGCCTGATCTTGTCCGCGACGGCAGTTGCGGATTGCGGTGCAGGCGCCTGACGACTCTTGTCCCGCTCTGGGGAGGTTGGACGGTCTACGACTGCCCGACGAGGAAATCCCGTTTCTCTTCCTGGTCTGGCGAGCAGTCGGGCGTGGTCACCACTCGAAGGTCTTCCACTCCCGTCGCGGAATGCGGCCTTCGCTGGTATCCCAGCAGCGGTCAGCCCATGCCCTTGCCACCATCACTGGGCGGCTCAGCACAATGTCGCCAGCTCGCTGTGCCCGCAGCACCAACCCGAGTTGTGGCGAGCACGGATCGGCGCACTGCGAGTATCGCAATTCCCTGCTGTGGGCAACCAGGTAGCCAGTGAACTCATCCTCCAGGCGTGAGGGCGTCTGCCCCACCAGTCGCATCCCCTCAAGGGTCACCTGCGGGCCACGCAGCGCGTTGACCGCGATGCCCGCCAAGCCGACCGACTCGTCGTAATAGGCGGTAACCGCCGGCCCGGAGAACCTCGCGCCAGTTCGCCGCTCAAGCCAGAATTCCGCCCACCCTTCATTGCCCGGGTCGCCCTGGTAGGCGGTAACACTGAGGACGTCATGCACCGCGGCCTGAGCCTGGTCGTGCGTCATGCCGAATTCCAACGGGCCGACGTGCTCGAAAGGCGTGAACGACCACAGGAGCCGATGCGCCTCGAGCAGGACGTCCCACACGTCCGTCGCCATGTTCTTCTCCCGGTGGAAGTGCCCTGCCTCAGCGGCAGCGCGTAGTTGATTCCCGTGTCCAGCGGAATGCCGCTCCGCTGGCGTAGGTCCTAACACCAGTACGAGGGTCACAGCACCCATGCGTTTCTGTCTAACGTTGGGCATGTTCGGTCGTACCGCGTTGCGCACGTTGAGTTGTACGCCGGCAGGGGTGACCGGGCTCCTTCCGGGTGTCAGGGCGTTGTCGACGGGGACGGCGCGAACTGGAAGCTCCTGACAAGACCGGCACGCGAGCGTTCCTGCGTGCCGTGTGACCAGCAGGTAGACGGTCACTGGCGGTCTTGCGCCATGGTGGGCTGGGTGTCGGCGAGCAGTGGTCAGGTGAAGGTACTAGCCGATCCCATTCGCGGGCGGGCACGGTGGGCAGCCCACGCACTGGTAGCTGCTCGCT
Organism: Micromonospora coerulea; assembly: GCF_016598485.1. Classification (GTDB taxonomy): domain Bacteria; phylum Actinomycetota; class Actinomycetes; order Mycobacteriales; family Micromonosporaceae; genus Micromonospora; species Micromonospora coerulea. The sequence goes on from NZ_JAEMUW010000029.1 coordinate 54,875, forward strand.
TCGCCACCGTCCTCGCCCACCACTGGCCCGGCGTGCCCAACCTCGGCGACATCCGCACCGTCGAATGGACCAGCCTCGCCCCCGTCGACGTCCTCACCGCCGGATTCCCCTGCCAGGACACCTCCAACGCCGGCAAACGCGCCGGCATCACCGGCCCCTACTCCAGCCTCTGGCACGACATCGCCGCAGCTGTTCGCCATCTTCGACCACCGCTCGTGTTCGTGGAGAACGTGGCCGCCTCCGCCGACGCGGACTCGACGTCGTCCATACCGACCTGGCCGCGCTCGGGTACGACACGAGCTTGCTATGCCTACGCGCATCCGAAATCGGCGCCGCCCACCGGCGCGACCGGCTGTTCCTGCTCGCCACCCGCACCGGAAGCGGGGGAGAGGCTGCGGACGCTACCCACACCATGCGCCCGTGACGGCAAAGGACCCGGCCACCAGTACGGACTGCCCGACATCATCGAACCGCACCGCACCCGACACGATCTCCTGCCGACGCCACACGCCAGCCACACCTGCACCCCAGGCAGACGAGCCGGGACCGGCCTCCGGCCGCCGCTGCCACAAGTACTCCATCCCACGCCTCGAGCGACGGACGGAGCGAAAGGCTGCCCCGGACAACGCGGCTCCCATGGGGACCTCACCCTGCCATCAGCCGCCGCGCGCTGTGTACCACCACGGCTCCCGACGCCCCAGGCCTCCGACGCGCGAGGCCCCGGCCACCACGGCGACGACGGCTCGGACCTGCGCACCACCGTCGCCCAGCTCACCAACGGCAGCCTCGGAACACTCGACAAGGCCACCTGGGGCATCTACGCCCCCGCCATCGCCCGCTGGCAACTCCTGATCGGCCGCCCTGTTCCCGCGCCCACCCAACCCGGCCAGCACGGCAAACCGGTTCTCGCACCGCCGTTCGTGGAATGGCTCATGGGCCTACCCGAATACTGGGTCACCGACCCGACGCTCGGACTACCTCGTACCGCCGCGCTGCGCGTCCTCGGCAACGGCGTCGTCCCCGCCCAAGCGACGACCGCTCTCCGTCTCTTGCTGTGCCGCCACCACTGACCCCTGCCACAAGTCGGTGGCTCTTCGCGGGCGCGGCTCGCCGGCTTGTAGATCAGCAGGCTCATCCGCTCTTCACCACGCGGTCGTGGCGGTTACCGCGCGGCCGCTGCCCGTCGACGCGCCACCCCGGATGAGCTTCGTGTCCGTGCTCCCGGAACACTGCGTACCCCCCGCCAGCTCCGGAGCGAAACCACTGCCCGGCAGGCAACCGCTGGCGGGGGTGCGGCGTGACTAGGGGTACGACCAGGCGGGGAGGGAGGGGACGCATGTCAGGCGAGGAGAGCTTTGACGCGTTCTACCGAGGTAGCAGGCAGCGGCTCTACGACTGCCTGTACGCCCTCACGGGCAACGCCGCCGAGGCGCAGGACGTGGTGCACGAGGCGTACGCCCGGGCCTGGCAGCGGTGGTCGACGGTCGGCGAGTACGCCGATCCGGAGGCCTGGGTACGGACGGTCGCCCGCCGCATCGCGGTGAGTCGCTGGCGGCGGGCCCGTTCGGCGCTGAATGCCTACCGTCGGGCCGGCCCGCCGCAGGACGTGCCCGGCCCCAACCCGGACAGCATCGCGCTGGTCGGCGCGCTCGCCCAGTTGCCGCCCGCTCAGCGGACCGCATTGGTGCTGCACCACCTGGTCGGTCTGCCGGTGGCCGAGGTGGCGCGGGAGACCGACGTGCCCGAGGGCACCGTGAAGGCCCGCCTGTCCCGCGGCCGGCGAGCGCTCGCCAACCTGCTCGAGGCGACACCTTCGGAGGCGCACAATGTCTGACGGATTCGAGAGCACGTTCGCGCCGCTGCGGGGGCAGCAGCCGCCGACGCCGTTCGCGTTCCCCGAGGCGGTCCGCCGTCGCGGACGGCAGCGCTCGCAGCGCCAGGCGGTCGTAGCCGGCCTGGCCGTCGTCGCCGTGGCGGGGGCGGGGGCCGGCTGGGCCGCGAACCTCGGGCCGGGCGACGGCTCGCCAACCCCCGGCGCCAGCCGGACGACCGTGGCGCCGAGCGGCACCGGGTCGCCGAGCGTGGCGCCGAGCCCGACGACCCCGGCAACGAGCGCCCCGCCGAGCCCGAACGGCAGCGGCAGGCCCGACCCCGGCGCGGCGGACCTGAGCACCCTCATGCTCCGGCCAGCGGATCTCGGGCCGGGTGCGTGGCGGAAGCAGCTGCCCAGCGAGCCGTTCTCCGGCGACACGTGGCGCTGGGCCGACCTGTGCGCGGCCTACCGCAGCTCCGACTACCCGTCTCTGCGCCGGCAGGCGGACCTCGACTTCACCGGGTACGCTACCGGGTCGGCTGGGTACGTCTACGAACACCTGCACCGGTATGCGGACGGGTGGGGCCCGCGGGCGCTCGACGACGTACGTCACGTGCTGGCGACATGCGCCGGCACGGCGACACCGTCGACCGCGCCCGGAAGTCCGACGCCCCGCAGGTTCACCGTCGTGGGCACCGGCTTCGCCGGGGACGAGGCGCTGCTCGTCCGCGAGGAGCAGTGGAACTACGAGGGTGAGACGCTTGCAGCCCATCCGATCGTGACGCTCGTCGCGGTGGTCCGGGTCGGCGACCTGGTCGGCACTGTGATGTTCTCACCCGACCGGGACGAGCCGTACGCGCGGATGGTCGCCACGGCGGCGGCGGGCCGGCTCGCGGCGGGGTAGCCGACGGCGGGTAAACCGCACACCGCCGGCAACACCTGGACCTCGCAGTACAACCTGCTCGGCCAAGTCACCAGCAAGACCGACCCGGACGCCGGCCAGATGAGGCATCGGCCGGCACATCGCCCAACGCCTCGTCGCTGACGGCGAAACGGTGGTGGACGTGCCGGCGAAACTGACCGCCCGGGCCCGCGTGTTCGACACCGGTCAGGGCCGCAAAACGGACCCGGTCGACGCCCACAGCGTCGCCGTCGCCGCCCTGCGCGCCAAGGGTTTGCGGCAGGTAACCGTCGACGACGTCACCGTCGCGTTGAGGCTGCTGGCCGACCGCCGCGACGGCCTCGGCCACGCCCGCACCGACCTACTCAACCGCATCCACCAACTGCTGCTGGAACTGCTGCCCGGCGGGGCGAAGAAGTTCCTGTCCGCCCCGCAGGCCCGCGCCCTGCTCAATACCGTCCGCCCGCGTGACCTGGTCGGACGCACCCGCCGCCGGCTCACCTCCGAGCTGATCAGCGAACTGGTCCAGGTCGACAAGAAGATCAAGGCCGCGGACAAGGAACTGAACGAGCTCGTCGCAACCACCGGCAGCAGCCTGCAGGACCTCAACGGCATCGGCCCCTGCGGCGCCGCCCGCCTGATCGGTGACGTCGCGAACATCAGCCGCTTCGCCACCCGCGGGCACTTCGCGTCCTGGAACGGCACCGCACCCCTGGACGCGTCCTCCGGTGACCAGCAACGCCACCGGCTGTCCCGAGCCGGGAACCGGCGCATCAACCGGGCCCTGCACATCATGGCCGTCGTCCAGCTACGCCACGACACCGAAGGCCGCGCCTACTACCGGCGCAAACTCGCCGCCGGCAAAACCCGATGGAGGCCATGCGCGCGCTCAAGCGACGGCTGTCCGACATCGTCTACAAGCAAATGATCAAAGACGCCGAGAAGGCCGGGACGGGCCCGGGAGGACACGTGGGGGCGACTCTTCAATCCAGCGCGGCCGACCCGATCCCCATGATCGACACTTCGGAACAGTCACTTCCCGGACCCGCCGACCCCAGCCTAGAACACCGCTCCTCGCCGCCTCTTGACACAGAGGGGTGCCACGACCGGAGGCCGACCCGACCGAGCGTTGCGTAGCGCGCGACTCGCGGCAGATCCGGACGTTCGATGAGGAGCCCACGATCACGGAGTGACGAATTCCCTGCCGGTGGGTCGTCACGCAGTTTCTGACTCGCCGTGCCAAGATCGCCTCGTGCGCAACGAGCAACGCCTACGAACACGGACGCCCGAGTCCCGAGCCTTCGCGGAGCGCGTACAGCTCGTCATGAACCTGACCTCGCGCCTCAACGTGCTGCCGTTTGACGACCTCGACGCGCGCAGGACGGTGCTCACCGAGATCTTCGGTGGACCCATCCCTGACTCGCTGTCCATCCTGCCCCCGTTCTATTGCGACTACGGGCTTGGAGCATCGTTCGGAGAGCGCGTGTTCATCAATCAGGGATGCTTTTTCCTCGACTACGGGGGCATCACCATCGGTGACCGCGTTCTGATCGGTCCCCGAGTGACTCTGAGCACGGCCGGACACCCCGTCAAGCTCGACGAACGGTACGACTTCATCACGCACGCGCCCATCGTCATCGAGGATGATGTGTGGATCGGCGCCGCAGCCACGGTCACCCCTGGAGTGACAATCGGTCGGGGCTCGGTCGTCGGCGCGGGCGCCGTTGTCGCGAAGGACGTGCCGCCGCTGAGTGTGGTGACAGCAACAAGCGTTGTCGAGCGCAAGCGTCTGAAGCCAGCGTCTACTGCAACCTGAAACCAGCGGCTCACCCACGCACATCGGCAGATCAGGAGGCCGAGCGGTAGCGGCCGCCGTCACGCTCCGCCACGCGCGGATCGCGGCTACCTGTTAGCTGGTGGTACGACCGCAGCCAGGCCAGGCTTGGTCGAGGTGACCGGTGGGGTCGCTCTCATCGCGGCTGCCCACCGCAGGTTGGTGTGGCTCTCATCTGGCGTGCGCCCCGCCGGTCACCGCGGCGGTGAGAGGCTCAAGAGGGGACTGCCCGGCTCAAGGTAGCGCTGCCCTCCCGTCGACGAACACCGTCGGATCGAGGGAGGACACGATGGCTCAGGTCATCATCGGCGTGGACCCGCACAAGCGTTCCGCCACCATCGAGATCATCAACACGCGGGAGAAGACGCTCGGGCAGGGCCGGTTCGGCACCGACCGCGACGGCTACCAGGCCATGCTGAGCGCCGGTCGCAGACACAAGGACCGCCTGTGGGCGGTCGAGGGCTGCAACGGCATCGGCCGGCACGTCGCTCAACGCCTGGTCGCTGACGGCGAAACCGTCGTGGACGTTCCCGCGAAGCTGTCCGCCCGGGCCCGCGTGTTCGCCACTGGCCAGGGCCGCAAGACCGACCCGGTCGACGCCCGCAGCGTCGCTGTGGTCGCCCTGCGCACCGAAGGT